>NZ_BJDP01000001.1 GCF_005405205.1 Enterococcus pingfangensis
GGTTCCGTGGTGTAGGGGTTAACATGCCTGCCTGTCACGCAGGAGATCGCGGGTTCAAATCCCGTCGGGACCGCCATTTAATTAAAAAATTAATTTTAAAATAGTATGGCTCGGTAGCTCAGTTGGTAGAGCAATGGATTGAAGCTCCATGTGTCGGCAGTTCGATTCTGTCCCGCGCCACCATGGAGGAGTAGCGAAGTGGCTAAACGCGACGGACTGTAAATCCGTTCCTTAGGGTTCAGTGGTTCGAATCCACTCTCCTCCATTTGTTTCAGGGGCATAGTTTAAAGGTAGAACAGCGGTCTCCAAAACCGTTAGTGTGGGTTCAATTCCTGCTGCCCCTGTTTTTATTAATATGGCGATCGTGGCGAAGTGGTTAACGCACCGGATTGTGGCTCCGGCACTCGTGGGTTCGATTCCCATCGTTCGCCCTTGTATTATTGGGGTATAGCCAAGCGGTAAGGCAAGGGACTTTGACTCCCTCATGCGTTGGTTCGAATCCAGCTACCCCAGTTTTTCAGAAATTATCAAGAAATTTTATTGATAAGCTTGTTCTGAGAAAAAATTAATAGTATAATGGCGGTATAGCCAAGTGGTAAGGCAGAGGTCTGCAAAACCTTCATCACCGGTTCAAATCCGGTTACCGCCTTAGTACTAAAATAGTATTATTGATATGCCGGCGTGGCGGAATTGGCAGACGCGCTGGACTCAAAATCCAGTGCCCTCACGGGCGTGCCGGTTCGACCCCGGCCGCCGGTATAAACTAAGATGCTCAATCATCTTGGTTTTTTATTTGAAATTGAATAGCAACATGGCGAGTGTGGCGAAGTGGTTAACGCATCGGATTGTGGTTCCGACACGCGTGGGTTCGATTCCCATCTCTCGCCCTAAAACGAAAAGAGATCAGAGACAAGTGTCTGGTCTCTTTTTTTTGCATGTTCTGAAAATCACCTGTTATTGGGTTTCATAGCATGATTGATAGTTTTGATTATGAATTGCAGAAATTGAAAATAAGAATCTTTTGATAGGTGAGTTCTTTTGGTGATTCTTTTTTTAGATGATATGATTTAATATGTGGGGCTATAAGCCATTTTCAGAAATACAGAAATATTGAATAATCTGGAATGACGCAGCATTTAACCGAATTCTTGATAAATAATAACAATATGTAATTATATCCATAGAATGGGACTCAAGGCCCATTTACAGCGGCATCAGTCTATCGATATACTTGAGACTAGTGAATACGAAGGAGGTGTGATTATGGATATTTATCGGGCGGATAGATCGCCATTTGATTGCCGTGAAGAATTAGGAATTATTTTTGCAGATGGTTTTACTCAATGGCTAGGATTTTTTTCAAAGGATAAGAATATAATAGCAAAAGCATTCAGTCACTCTTTTCAGTTGGATCAATTTTATGTTGCTGTAGTGGATCAAAAAATTGCAGGCTTTGTCGCTTGCACCAATTGTTATGATAAGAGTCTAGTCTTAGAAAAAGAGGAGCTGAAAAAGCATTTTGGCTGGTTTAAAGGAACGATTGCTGCTAAAGTATTAAAAAAAGAATTCGAAGCCCCGTTTAAAAATCCGCCAAATAATACAGGTTCGATTGAATTTGTTGGTGTCGCTTCGGAATTTAGAAAGCAGGGGGTGGCTTCAAATATAATCGAATATATTATTGAACAGACTCCTTATGCACATTACGTCATTGAAGAGGTGGCAGACACTAACTTAGCAGCTATGTCGTTATATCGCAAGCTAGGTTTTGCTGAGACAAAACGCAAGAATCTTTCTCCAAGTCAAGCGAAGAGATTAAAGATCAATTCTTTTGTATCTTTTCAATTAAATAAATGATAATTCAATTGTGAGGCTGTTTTGATCACCTTTTCTATCAATCAAATTATTAATTAAGTCGGACAATTTTTGTCGGGCTTTTTTTGTACCTTGAATTTGAAGCTTCTTTCAAGTCGATAGAAATTAGATAAGTACACAATTAGTCAGAAAACCTTTATGAAATAAGTTGGAGAATATTATTTAGAAAATATTCTGAAAACTCATTGACTTTTAATTTAATGGGAGGTATAGTATTGAAAAGATTAAAACATCATTAAAAAACAAGGAGACGATTATTATGCATACAAGAAAATACAATAACTATGACGGTATCGTCTTATTAATTATTATGTCCAGGGCTTAGAACGCGGAGAAACAACCGTTAGTTTGAGTCCTGTTTGCGTTAAGAAATGGGACTCTTGCAAGAGCATCCCATTTCTTGATGGGATGCTCTTTTTTGAAGGTAGGAGATGTGAGTAGTGAGAAATATTCAATTAAAAAAAAGAATCGATGCGGGGGCAGTTGGAAGGTTATTTTCTACTGATCAAGCAAGAAATCGGTATGGTGCTATTACGGGTGACTCAGATATTGGCAGTAAAGACAAAAGTTACTCAGTAACAGCTTTAGCGGACACGAACAGCCTAATGAATGTGTCTGAAGTATAGGAGGAATGAGGATGGAAGAAATGAAGCAAAAGGTGGAAGTTGAAGACCTACAAACAGGTGCAGACATATTAATCAAATGTTTGGAAAATCAAGGAGTAGAATTGATTTTTGGTTATCCTGGCGGGGCCGTCTTGCCATTATATGATTCACTTTATGATGAAACTATTCCGAATATTCTTACTCGTCATGAACAAGGAGCAGTTCATGCTGCAGAGGGATACGCTAAAGCCACTGGCAAACCAGGAGTCGTGATCGTTACCAGCGGACCTGGCGCGACCAATGTGGTGACTGGAATTGCTGACGCAATGATCGATTCAGTACCGTTAGTAGTTATCACAGGACAAGTATCGCGGGCAGGAATTGGCAAAGATGCTTTTCAAGAAGCTGATATATTAGGAATCACAGTCCCAATCACTAAAAATAATTATCAGGTTCGAGATATTGAAGAATTGCCGCGAATTGTCAGCGAAGCTTTTCACATTGCGACGACTGGCAGAAAGGGTCCTGTATTGATCGATTTGCCAAAGGATATTACGACATTGAAGTCTAATCCTAAAATTGAAAATGTTGTTCAGCTGGAAAGTTATCAGCCTACGACGACACCTTCAACTTTACAGATCGAACGATTGATGAATCTATTGAAACAAGCAAAGAAACCACTTGTTTTGGCTGGCGCTGGTGTAGTTGCCGCTAATGGCGGAGAAGAGTTGCGACAGTTCGTTGAAAAATATCAATTGCCAACAGTTAACACATTATTAGGCTTAGGGCTATTGCCCCATGAGCATCCTAATTTTCTTGGGATGGGCGGGATGCATGGAGCTTATGCAGCCAATATGGCATTGATGGAGACAGATCTGTTGATCAACATCGGCAGCCGCTTTGATGATCGTTTAGCCTGTTCGCCGGAAGCCTTTGCGCCATATGCAAAAGTCGCTCATATCGATGTTGACCCAGTTGAAATCGGAAAAGTTATTCCAACGGATGTACCGATCGTCGGTGATGCAAAAATTGCTTTGCAGCAAATGTTGGCAGTTGAAATCGGTTCGCCTGACTATGACGAATGGCGGGAACTTTGTAACGAACGTAAACGGAAGCATCCATTGAAATATGAACGGGATGAAAAAGTCATCAAACCGCAAGAAGTGGTTGAGATCATCGGTCGGATCACTGAAGGCAAGTCGTATGTAGTCACTGATGTTGGTCAACATCAAATGTGGGCAGCTCAATTTTATCCATTCCAATTCCCTAAACAGCTGATTACAAGCGGCGGTCTTGGGACGATGGGATACGGGATACCTGCTGGAGTCGGTGTGAAATTTGGTAAACCAAATGATTCTGTAGTAGTTTTTGTTGGAGATGGCGGGTTTGAGATGACGAATCAAGAGTTAGCAATCTTGAATCAAAATAATTTGGATATCAAGTTTGTCTTGATGAACAATCAATCACTTGGGATGGTTCGGCAATGGCAAGAAAAATTCTTCAATGAGCGGCGTTCTCAATCCGTTTTCCAGGAACAGCCTGACTTTATGAAGATGGCTGAAGCTTATGGAATCGGCGGTAAAAAAATCACAGATCCAGCTACTTTGGATAAAGAATTGCAAGAAGCTTTTGCCACACCAGGACCTATGCTGATCGAAGTGATGATTAGCAATCGTGAACACGTATTACCAATGATTCCGGCTGGAATGCCAAATGATCAAATGTTGGGGGTTGATTAAATGAGGCGAATGATTACGGCAATGGTTCATGATCAAGCAGGGGTGCTGAGTCGAATCACAAGTGTTTTGAATCGACGACAAGTAAATATGGATAGTGTTTCCGTCGGCCGAACAGAACGAGCAGGGGAGTCGCAAATGACGATCATTATCCAAGCAGATACCTTAGCCGATGTGGAACAAGTTACCAAACAACTAAATAAACAAATTGATGTTGTTAAGGTATCTGATATTACCGATGAACCGCATCTAGAAAGAGAATTGGCATTGATCAAAGTCAACGCTCCAGCGGCAACCCGTTCGGAGATTCAAGCAATGATCGATCCATTTCGCGCAGATGTCGTGGATGTGGGATTAAAAACGATCGTAGTTCAAGTTGCGGGTTCTACTGAAAAAGTCAACGCTTGTATCGATGTATTGAGGCCTTATGGTATCAAACAATTGGCTCGAACCGGGGTAACCGGATTTAATAGAGGTTAATAGCAGAAATGCTTTTAATATAGTTTAAAAAAATGGAGGAAAAAAATTATGGTTAAAGTTTATTATGATAATGCAGTAGAAAAGGATGCTTTAGAAGGAAAAACAATCGCTGTGGTAGGTTATGGTTCACAAGGCCATGCACACGCACAAAACCTTAGAGACACAGGCCATCAAGTCGTAATCGGTATCCGTGAAGGAAAATCCGCTGAGGCAGCTCGTAATGATGGATTTGATGTATTTTCTGTAAATGAAGCAACTAAAAAAGCCCAAGTGGTCATGATTTTAGCTCCAGATGAAATCCAAGGAACTTTATATGAAAAAGAAATCGCGCCAAATTTGGCAGAAGGCGATGCCGTTGCCTTTGCTCATGGCTTCAATATTCATTTTGACGTAATCAAACCACCTAAAAACGTGGATGTTTTCTTAGTTGCTCCTAAAGGCCCAGGTCATTTAGTTCGTCGTACCTTTGCTGAAGGATTCGCGGTACCTGCTTTATTCGCTGTTCATCAAGATGCTACAGGAGCCGCTCAAGATTTGGCATTATCCTATGCAAAAGGAATTGGGGCTACTCGAGTAGGCGTGTTAGAAACAACCTTTAAAGAAGAAACAGAAACCGATCTATTCGGTGAGCAAGCGGTTCTTTGCGGCGGCTTGACAAGTATGATCGAAGCCGGATTTGAAACATTAGTTGAAGCCGGATACCAACCAGAATTGGCTTACTTTGAAGTTTGTCATGAAATGAAATTGATCGTTGATTTGATCTATGAAGGTGGTTTCGGAAAAATGCGCAACTCAATCTCTAATACCGCTGAATATGGCGACTACGTTTCTGGTCCACGCGTAATCACTGAACAAGCTAAAGCAGGGATGAAAGATATCTTGACGGATATCCAAAATGGAAAATTTGCTAAAGCCTTTGTTGAAGATAATGCGAATGGCTTCCCAGAATTCAAGAAAATGCGCGCGGAAAGTGCCGGTCATCAGATCGAAGCAGTCGGCAGCGAATTAAGAAAAATGATGCCATTTGTAAGTCGCAAGGATTAATGGGGGGATAGCTGATGGGATTAATCAAAGATACCGAAGTTCGAAGTGCGTATCAATTACTAAAGAACTCCGTAAATCATACACCGTTACAATATGATCGTTATTTATCTGAAAAATATCAAGCAACGATTCTTTTGAAACGTGAAGACTTGCAAAAAGTCCGTTCATTTAAATTACGCGGCGCTTATTATGCCATTAAGAAACTTCCGGAGTCTGAACTGAAAAAAGGTGTAGTGTGTGCGAGCGCGGGCAATCATGCGCAAGGAGTCGCCTATACTTGTCAGGAATTAAAGACAAAAGCTGCGATTTTCATGCCGACAACGACACCGCAACAAAAAGTTTCTCAAGTTCAATTCTTTGGCGGCGAATTTGCTGATATTCATTTAGTCGGCGATACGTTTGATGCTTCTGCGACTGCTGCGAGAAAGTATTGCGAAGAAAACGGTATGACTTTTATTGATCCTTTCAATGATCGAAACATCATTGCTGGACAAGGAACATTGGCTTTAGAAATGATGACTGATGCAGAAAGCGAAGGGTATAAACCTGATTATGTGATCACAGCAATTGGCGGCGGCGGATTGATCAGCGGCGTTTCTGCTTATGTGAAGAACACTTCACCAGATACAAAAATAATCGGTGTTGAGCCAAAAGGGGCTGCCTCAATGCAAGCAGCCTTTGCCAAAGATCAGCCGGTGACGTTAACAGAAATCGATAAATTTGTCGATGGTGCGGCGGTTCAACGGGTCGGTGATATCACTTATTTGCATAGTAAAGAATACGTCGATGAATTGATGTCAGTCGATGAAGGTTTGATCTGTTCAACGATTTTAGAATTATATGGCAAACAAGCGATCGTTGTTGAACCAGCTGGGGCATTAAGTGTCGCTGCGTTAGATCTTATGAAAGAAAAGATCAAAGGCAAAACAGTGATCTGTGTCATCAGTGGTGGGAATAATGACATCAATCGGATGGCCGAAATCGAAGAACGCTCGTTGATCTATGAAGGACAAAAACATTACTTTGTTGTGAATTTTCCGCAAAGACCGGGCGCGTTGAAAGAATTTGTCTCAGAAGTTTTAGACAAAGGCGATGACATTACTCGTTTTGAATATACTAAAAAGAGTCATCGTGGCAAGGGGCCAGTTGTGATCGGTGTATTATTAAAAGAGCCGAAAACTTTGCCAAATCTGTTAAAACGATTGGAAAAATTCGATTCAACCTATATTGAATTAAGTCAAAACAAAACATTATACGATTTATTGGTTTAAAACTAAAACGAGACGATGACATTAAACGGTCATCGTCTTTTTTTCTTCAATCAAGTCTGAAAAGTTTATCGTATCGTAGTAGGCAAAAAAATTGATCAGTAGGGAACGACAACGATCCAAGCGGGATGGTTATCAATTTGAACTTCTTTTAGTCTGGATTCAGGATGAGCGATAATGATTGAAGAGCTGCTATAGGTCTCTTTAAAGTACGCTTTAATTTGCGAATCCGTCCATTGGCGGGCTGGAAAATGTTGAAAGGTCTTTTCGTTATACATAAAAACAAAGCCGATACTCCAGGCTTTTCTTATGTTTTCTGGGAATTGTTGAATCTTTTCCTCAAAGGTTTTCATTCACTCACTCCTAGCTAAAAATTTCTTGAAATCAGAGGCTATCTTCATTATTGCGTAATTAAAATCATTCGTCCAGTAGATAGGAGACGAATCATTTGGAGTTTGACCAATTCTGATGTATTATGATCTCGGATAGTTACTTACAAAAAGTAAAAGTGTAAATCTTTTTCATTTAGCTAAAAATGTTTTACACTATATCCGTAAGAATTTTTTTATATTTTAGGAGGTTTGTTTATTATGGCAAAAGAACATTATGATAGAAGTAAACCACACGTTAATATTGGTACCATTGGTCACGTCGATCACGGTAAAACAACATTAACGGCAGCAATCACAACGGTATTAGGTAAGAAAGGTCTAGCAAACCCTCAAGACTATGCTAGTATCGATGCTGCACCAGAAGAACGTGAACGCGGAATTACTATTAACACGGCTCACGTAGAATATGAAACAGAAAAACGCCACTATGCCCATATTGATGCTCCAGGACACGCGGACTATGTGAAAAACATGATCACCGGTGCTGCTCAAATGGACGGTGCGATCTTAGTTGTATCTGCTACGGATGGTCCAATGCCGCAAACACGTGAACATATTTTGCTATCACGTCAAGTTGGTGTTAAACACTTGATCGTCTTCTTAAACAAAATCGACTTAGTGGATGACGAAGAGTTGATCGACCTAGTTGAAATGGAAGTACGTGAATTACTTTCTGAATATGGTTTCCCAGGTGACGATATTCCTGTTCTTAAAGGTTCCGCTTTGAAAGCTTTAGAAGGTGATCCTGAACAAGAACAAGTAATCCTTGATTTGATGGATACAGTGGATGAATACATTCCAACACCAGAACGTGACAATGACAAACCATTCTTATTACCAGTGGAAGATGTCTTCTCAATCACTGGCCGTGGGACTGTCGCTTCTGGTCGTATCGACCGTGGTGAAGTAAAAGTCGGTGACGAAATTGAAATCATCGGAATCAAACCAGAAGTTCAAAAAGCAATCGTAACTGGACTTGAAATGTTCCGTAAAACATTGGATTACGGTGAAGCTGGTGATAACGTTGGCGTATTGCTACGTGGAATCACTCGTGATGAAATCGAACGTGGTCAAGTACTTGCTAAACCAGGTTCAATTACACCGCATACGAAATTTAAAGCTGAAGTATACGTATTGACAAAAGAAGAAGGCGGACGTCATACACCATTCTTCAACAACTATCGTCCTCAATTCTACTTCCGTACAACTGACGTAACGGGTAACATTTTATTACCAGAAGGTACTGAAATGGTAATGCCCGGCGATAACGTAACGATCGATGTTGACTTGATCCACCCAATCGCTGTAGAACAAGGAACAACGTTCTCAATTCGTGAAGGCGGACGGACTGTTGGTTCAGGTATCGTAACTGAAATCGAGGCTTAATGAGTTAGCAAAGAACACCGCAATTTTTGCGGTGTTCTTTTTTTATGGTTAGGAGGATTGAGTTAGTTTATTATTCAGCAGACAAGCATAAAAAAACGTGAGATCTAAAAAGATTTCACGTTTTTTGCTGTTAGATATTTAAGACTTTATTCAAGAAATCTTGTGTTCGTGGGTTGTGGGGATTATTGAAGACTTGTTCAGGTGTGCCGTCTTCTAAAATTTTTCCGCCATCAGTAAAGATCACTCGGTCAGCAACTTCTTTAGCAAAGCCCATTTCATGCGTAACGATGACCATCGTCATGCCTTGCAAAGCTAAGTCTTTCATAACTTTCAAGACATCGCCGACCATTTCAGGGTCAAGCGCAGAAGTTGGTTCATCAAAGAGCATGATGTCAGGGTCCATTGCTAATGCCCGCGCAATCGCGACACGCTGTTTTTGTCCGCCAGATAAGCTGTCAGGGTAGACATCTTTTTTCTCAGCCAGTCCAACTTGAGTGAGTAATTCGACGCCTCGTTTTTCAGCGGCATCTTTTTTTCCACTTTTTAAATCTAACGGAGCCAATGTAATATTTTCTAAAACAGTCAGATGGGGAAACAAATTGAAATGTTGGAAAACCATTCCAATGTGTTGGCGGACTAAGTTGATATTTGTATGTTTATCCGTCAAATCTTGCCCGTCAATAATAATTTCACCAGAAGTTGGTTCTTCTAAACGATTCATACAACGCAAGAAGGTACTTTTCCCTGAACCAGATGGTCCAATGATACAAACAACTTCGCCTTCGCTGATGCTGATATTCAAGTCATTCAGAACGGTGTTGTCTCCGAATTTTTTTACTAAATGATTTACGACAATTTTTTTATCCATCTTATTTCACCTTCTTATCTAAACGGTTTGCTAACTTGGTTAAGATCGTGATCAAGATCAAGTACATGATCGCGATAATCAAATATACGTAAGAACTTTGGGTAGTCCGAGCAACGATGATTTTCCCTGTTTGCAACAATTCGACCACACCGATTGCAGAAATGATCGTTGTATCTTTCAAACTAATAACAAATTGATTGATGAAAGAAGGGATCATGATCTTCACGGCTTGCGGTAAAATAATTTTTTGCATTGTCCGATTATATGAAAGTCCCAAACTGCGGGAAGCTTCCATTTGTCCTACGGGTACTGCATTGATCCCACCGCGGACGATTTCAGCGATATAAGCACTAGCATTCAAAGTTAAAGTGATGATCCCGGCTGCAAAGTCAGGAATTTTGATTCCTGTGATCCCTGGCAGACCGAAGAAAATAAAGAAGGCTAAGACCATCATCGGGATTCCGCGGATGATATCGATATAGATCCCAGCGATGATCCGCAAGCTGCTGACAGGAGAAACACGGAATAGACCGAAAATAACACCAACGACTAATGCTAGTCCAAAGGAAACCAATGCTAAGATGATCGTTTTCCATAAACCGTCTAATAATGACTTATAGTTGTTTTTTAATAAACCGGTAATTGTTGATTCATCAACCGTTGATTGTTTTTCTTCGCTGCCTGAACCGATGTATTGGTTTACGATTTCATCGTATTCGCCTGTACGTTTTAATTCTTTCAACCCTTCAGTGAACATTTCGCTAAGTTCAGAGTTTTGCCCTTTTTTGACTGCAAAACCATATTCGCCACCGACTTCACGCTTGATCGGCGTTTTTAATTCTTGCCCTTGTTTCACCGCATAACCGATAACAGGGTAGTCGTCCATCATCGCGTCAATCGATCCGACTTTTAATGCATCATATAATTGATCGGCCGCATCAAAACTTTTGATAGTGTAGCCATATTCTTTTTTATGCGCTTCTAAGAAATCAGCACTTTCCGTTCCAACTTTGGCACCGACCGTTTTTCCTTTTAGATCTTCATAGTCTTTGATGTCTTTATTGTCTTTAGCAACGGCTAATTGGATACCGCTTTGGAAGTAAGGGTCAGAAAAATCATAGTTTGCTTTTCGTTCATCAGTGATCGTCATGCCGGCGATCATGCCATCTGCTTGACCAGATTCTAGGGCTTGCATCGCAGAAGAGAACCCGATAAATTTGAAGTCGATTTTGAAGCCCTGTAATTCTGCGATCCGTTTTAACAGATCCACATCGATCCCTTTATATTCGCCATCGCTGTCTTTGTATTCAAAAGGAGCAAACGCTGAATCACTAGCAATAACATAGACATCTTTTTTCGGTTCGATCTTTTTCATTTCGCTTGAAGCAGCAGAGTCATTTGAACCGGTAGAGATATATTCGCTGACGATTTTATCATAACTGCCGTTTTGTTTTAAATCTTTCAAGCCTTGGTTGAATTTTTTCAGCAGCTCTTTGTTTTCGCCTTTTTTTACAGCAAAGCCATACGAGCTGCCTTTTTCTGGATCACCGACCATTTTAAAGGATTGGCCATTTGTTACGGCATACCCTAAAACGGGGTAATCATCAAAAATTGCTTCAACGTTGCCATTTGTCAATGCGTTGTACATGGCATCGGCAGCTTCATATTGTTTGATCTCGTAGCCATATTTGTCTTTGTTCTTATTTAAGAAAGTCGCGCTTTCCGTGCCAATTTTAGCAGCAACCGTTTTTCCTTTTAAATCGCTGTAGTCTTTGATATCTTTATTATCATTTTTAACGGCCATTTGAATGCCGCTGTCAAAATAAGGGTCAGAGAAATCAAAAGTCTTTTTTCGTTCGTCGGTGATACTCATACCGGCGATCATGCCATCAAGTTGATCTGATTGTACGCCTTGGATTGAACTGTCGAAACCTAAGGGACGTAAATCTATTTTAAAATTTTGATCCTCAGCTATCTGGTTAAGTAAGTCAACATCGATTCCTATGTATTCGCCATCAGAATTTTGAAACTCGAAAGGCGCAAAAGTCAGATCCGTTCCGATTTTATATGTTTTTTCTGCAGCGTTCGTCTTGCTAGCAAAGCCTAGTGTGAAAATACTTGCCATTAAGAAAACGAAGAATGGAATTAATTTGTTTTTTCTCATAATAATCCTCCTAAGTACTTATCATTTGTTTATTATATGTTAGTTTAAGCTTAAAATACAAGGGAGTTTAGCGTTAGATCAAAAAAAATCGTAATTTAATGACACGTCATGTAACAAAATATGACATTAGAGTTTATGGAAATTTTTTGGAACAAGTACAAAAAATGGCGAAAATATGTTCGGTATGCTATAATTTTAAAACGGAAAATCTTTGTTTAGTGAATATAAAAAGGGGGATTTTTGTGTGATTGAAAGAGTAACGGATACTGCGTTTGACCTTCATTCAAAATATCAGCCTGCTGGCGATCAGCCTGAGGCCATCAAACAATTAGCCGAAGGAATCGTCGATGGAAAAAAAGCACAAATACTTTTAGGCGCCACCGGTACAGGGAAGACTTATACAATTTCTAATGTAATCAAGGAAGTCAACAAACCGACTTTGATCATCGCCCACAATAAGACATTGGCGGGCCAATTATATGGTGAGTTCAAGGAATTCTTTCCTAACAATGCGGTGGAGTATTTTGTTAGTTATTATGATTATTATCAACCTGAGGCTTATGTGCCTTCTAGTGATACTTATATTGAAAAAGATTCGAGTATTAATGATGAGATCGACAAATTGCGGCACTCGGCAACTAGTGCATTGCTTGAGCGCAACGATGTGATCGTTGTTGCTTCAGTTTCTTGTATTTTCGGATTGGGTTCACCTAAAGAATATTTGGAACAAGTCGTTTCATTGCGGGTCGGGATGGAAATGGATCGAAATCAATTGCTGCGAAATTTGATCGATATTCAGTTTGAACGCAATGACATTGATTTTCAGCGGGGCCGTTTTCGGGTTCGCGGCGATGTAGTAGAAATTTTTCCTGCCTCACGCGATGAACGAGCTTTGCGCGTGGAATTTTTTGGGGATGAAATCGAACGAATTCGGGAAGTTGACGCGTTGACGGGAGAAATTACCGGAGAAACCGAACACGTTGCGATTTTCCCGGCCACTCACTTCTTAACAAATGAAGACCATATGGAAGTGGCAATCAGCAATATCCAAACGGAACTGGCTGAGCGATTGACCGAACTGCGGAATGACAATAAATTATTGGAAGCGCAGCGGTTAGAACAGCGGACCAATTACGATATCGAAATGTTGCGTGAGATGGGCTATACATCTGGGATCGAAAATTATTCGCGGCACATGGACGGTCGTAAAGAAGGCGAACCGCCCTACACACTGATTGACTTTTTCCCTGAAGATTTTTTATTAGTAGTCGATGAGTCGCACGTAACAATGCCTCAAGTTCGAGGAATGTACAATGGAGACCGAGCACGTAAGCAAATGTTGGTGGATTATGGATTTCGTTTGCCATCAGCATTAGATAATCGTCCATTACAGTTGAAAGAATTTGAAGAACGGGTAAACCAGATCGTTTACGTTTCGGCAACACCTGGCCCCTATGAGCATGAACAAACTGACACGGTAGTAGAACAGATCATTCGTCCGACCGGCTTATTAGATCCGGTCATTGAAGTGCGTCCAATCATGGGGCAGATCGATGATCTTGTCGGCGAAATAAATGAACGGGCCGAACGCAATGAACGTGTCTTTGTCACGACTCTGACGAAGAAGATGTCAGAAGATTTGACGGATTATCTCAAAGAGTTGGGAATCAAAGTCAAGTATTTGCACAGCGATATTAAAACATTGGAGCGGACGGAAATTATTCGTGATCTGCGATTAGGTAAATTTGATGTACTGATCGGAATCAACTTGCTGCGTGAAGGCTTGGATGTGCCTGAAGTTTCGCTAGTAGCGATCCTAGACGCAGATAAAGAAGGATTCTTGCGCAGTGAGCGTTCACTTGTGCAAACGATTGGTCGGGCAGCGCGGAATTCTGAAGGAAGAGTAATCATGTATGCTGATAAAGTGACGGATTCAATGCAGCGCGCAATGGATGAGACAACCCGTCGACGTACTATTCAGCAGCAGTATAACGAAGATCATGGGATGGTACCAAAAACGATCATCAAAGAGATTCGTGATCTGATCTCTATCAGCAAAGTGGCAGAAGAGACCGGAACTTACGACACGACTTCTTATGAAGAAATGTCAAAAGCAGAGCGGAAAGAGCTTATTGCAAAACTTGAAGATGAGATGCGTGAAGCAGCCAAGACCCTTGATTTTGAAACAGCGGCAACCTTACGTGATACCATTTTAGAATTAAAAGCAGCAGAATAAAAAGATATTGAAAATAAGACTCATTTTTTTCTTTAAAAAATGAATACATTGAATTGAAATAGGATGCCAGTTCTGCTTTTTGTAGATAACAGAATCAAAAGAGCGACTATTCAGCTTTTTAACAATATTGATGACCAGCAGTTTAGCAGAATGGTATACGTGATGAAAATAAGACTCATTTTTTAGTTTTAAAAAATGAATACATTGAATTGAAATAGGATGCCAGTTCTGCTTTTTGTAGATAACAGAATCAAAAGAGCGACTATTCAGCTTTTTAACAATATTGATGACCAGCGGTTTAGCAGAATGGTATACGTAATGAAAATAAGACTCATTTTTTAGTTTTAAAAAATGAATACATTGAATTGAAATAGGAGATATAAATGGCGAATGATAAGATTGTAATTCACGGAGCGCGTGCTCACAATTTAAAAAATGTAGATGTCACGATTCCTCGTGACAAAATGGTAGTTGTTACTGGTTTATCGGGTTCGGGGAAAAGTTCGTTGGCCTTTGACACACTATATGCGGAAGGTCAGCGCCGCTATGTAGAAAGTTTGTCTGCATATGCCCGTCAATTTTTAGGCCAAATGGATAAACCAGATGTCGACAGTATCGATGGTCTGAGTCCGGCGATTTCTATCGATCAGAAAACGACGAGCAAAAATCCTCGATCGACAGTTGGTACGGTAACTGAGATCAATGATTATTTGCGGTTGTTGTATGCTCGCGTCGGACATCCGATTTGTCCCAATGACCACATTGAAATTACTTCACAATCTGTAGAGCAGATGGTCGACAAAGTTTTAGAATTGCCTGAACGGACGAAGCTTCAAATTTTGGCGCCAGTCATTGCGAAGAAAAAAGGGCAACATAAAAAAGTTTTCGAAATGATCCAGCGAGAAGGCTATGTCCGCATGCGCGTTGATGGTGAATTGTATGATGTAACAGAAGCACCAGAGCTGACTAAAAATAAAAAACATGACATCGAGATCATTATCGACCGGATCGTTGTTAAAGAAGGAATCCGTTCACGGTTGTTTGATTCATTTGAAGCGGCATTGCGCTTAGCAGAAGGCTATGCGATCGTTGATGTGATCGGTGAGAAGGAAATGTTGTTTAGCGAACATTACGCTTGTCCTTATTGCGGTTTTACTGTTGGCGAACTTGAACCGCGCTTGTTTTCATTTAATGCGCCGTTTGGTGCTTGTCCGGATTGTGACGGTTTAGGAATAAAATTGGAAGTCGATATGGATCTAGTGATTCCTGATCAAAGCAAAACTTTACGTGAAGGCGCGTTAGTTCCTTGGAATCCGATCAGCTCACAATACTATCCTCAAATGCTGGAACAAGCTTGTTTGAGTTTTGGAATCGATATGGATACGCCTTTTGAAGAATTGCCTGAAGAACATCAAGCAATTATTTTGAATGGTTCCAATGGTGAAAATTTTCATTTCCATTATGAAAATGATTTTGGCGGGGTTCGCGATGTGGAAGTTCCTTTTGAAGGAATCATCAGCAACATCGATCGCCGCTACAAAGAAACAAATAGCGACTTTACGCGCGATCAAATGCGTTTGTACATGACAGAATTGACTTGTCAAACGTGTCATGGTTATCGCTTGAATCCGCAAGCTTTATCCGTTCAAATCAACGGTGAAAATATCGGGAAAATTAGTGAAGCTTCGATAAATGGCACGTTGGGATTCTTTGAAACAGTTGCATTGAGTGAACAAGAAAAAATCATTGCTAAACCGATCTTAAAAGAAATCAAAGACCGTTTAAGTTTTTTGCGAAATGTCGGCTTGGATTATTTGACATTGAGTCGGGCCGCTGGAACTTTATCTGGTGGAGAAGCCCAACGGATTCGTTTAGCAACACAAATCGGATCAAACTTGTCGGGGGTTCTGTATATTTTAGATGAACCGTCAATCGGTCTACATCAAAGAGACAACGACCGCTTGATTGAATCATTGAAAAAAATGCGTGATCTTGGCAACACTCTGATCGTAGTAGAGCACGATGAAGACACGATGCGTGCGGCAGATTATTTGATTGATGTAGGGCCTGGCGCGGGAGATCAAGGTGGCGAGATCGTGGCGGCCGGAACGCCTAAAGAGGTCGAAGAAAATCCTAACTCACTAACCGGTCAGTATTTATCAGGAAAACGAGAAATCGCTGTACCGAAAGAACGCCGTAAGGGAAATGGTAAGAAAATCAAAGTTACCGGCGCAGCTGAAAACAATTTGAAAAATATTGATGCAGAATTCCCGCTAGGAAAATTTGTTGCAGTTACCGGAGTTTCAGGATCAGGAAAATCAACGCTAGTTAATCAGATCTTGAAAAAGGCGCTGGCGCAAAAATTAAATCGTAATTCAAATAAACCCGGGAAGTTCAAGAAACTCACTGGTTATAAACATATCGAGAAATTAGTCGATATCGATCAAAGTCCAATCGGTCGAACACCGCGAAGCAATCCAGCGACGTATACGAGTGTGTTTGATGATATCCGTGATCTATTTGCTCAAACGAATGAAGCAAAAATTCGCGGATACAAGAAGGGTCGATTCAGTTTCAACGTCAAAGGTGGTCGTTGTGAGGCTTGTCGCGGCGATGGGATTATTAAGATCGAAATGCACTTTTTACCGGATGTTTATGTTCCGTGTGAAGTTTGTCATGGCAAACGCTACAATTCAGAAACATTGGATGTCCATTACAAAGGTAAAAATATTGCAGACATTTTAGAAATGACTGTAGAAGATGCGGTTGAATTCTTCAAACACATTCCGAAGATCCACCGCAAACTGCAAACAATCGTGGATGTCGGTCTAGGCTATGTTACGATGGGGCAACCGGCGACGACTTTGTCTGGCGGAGAAGCGCAACGGATGAAGCTTGCCAGCGAATTGCATAAAAATTCGAACGGTAAAAATTTCTATATTTTAGATGAACCGACGACTGGTTTGCATACCGATGATATCGCACGGCTGTTAAAAGTCCTTGAACGGTTTGTTGATGCCGGTAATACTGTTTTAGTGATTGAACACAATCTAGATGTCATTAAATCTGCCGACTATGTCATTGACCTTGGTCCAGAAGGCGGCGATGGCGGCGGCACGATTTTAGCAACGGGGACGCCGGAAGAAATCGCTGAAGTACCAGAGAGTTATACCGGGTATTATTTAAACCGCGTACTCAAAAAATAAATAACTGATAAGTAAAAATGCGAGTAAAGGATTCTCCTTTGCTTGCATTTTTCTTTATGGTATGATTATCAAGGATTTAGAATGAGAAGGTGTAAGAGAATATGAATGAAAAACAAAAATTTGTACCGATTTTATTAGGCAGCGACATCAATGTGTATGGGATGGCACGCTCTTTTCACGAAGCTTACGGAATCGTTTCTGAAGCTTATGCCGGTTTGCAGTTGGCACCGACAAAGTACAGTAAAATCGTGAATGTCCACGTTGTTCCGGGATTCGACAAAGATCCTGTATTTATGGAACAAATGCGTGAACTGGGAAAAAACACTTATAATGACCCTGCAACAAAATATTTAGTGATCGCTTGCGGCGATGGGTATGCGGAATTGGTTTCCCAACACAAAGAAGAACTTTCTGAATGGTTTGTCTGCCCATACATTGAGTTTGATTTGCTGCAACAATTGATCAGTAAAGTCAGCTTTTATGACATCTGCGAAAAATATGATTTGCCTTATCCTAATACGTTCATTATTACAGAAGATATGCTGGAAGCCGGCAAATTGAAACAAGACTTGCCATTTGATTTTCCAATCGCATTGAAACCTGCGAATAGTGTCGAATGGTTGTCAATCGATTTTGAAGGACGTAAAAAAGCCTTTATTTTAGATACACGCGATGAGTTTGATACGATCATTGAACGAATTTATCAAGCGGGTTACACGAGCGAAATGATTGCACAAGATTTTATTCCTGGTGATGACAGCAATATGCGGGTTTTAAATGCTTATGTTGATCAAAATCATCACGTTCGAATGATGTGCCTAGGGCATCCGCTGCTGGAAGACCCTTCGCCAGAAGCAATCGGTAACTATGTAGCGATCATGCCGGAATATAATGAGAAAATCTATCAAACGATCAAAGGGTTCTTAGAAAAAATCAATTATACTGGTTTTGCAAACTTTGATATGAAATACGACCCTCGAGATGGCGAGTATAAATTATTCGAGATCAATTTGCGTCAAGGCCGCAGCAGTTTCTTTGCGACATTAAACGGCTTTAATCTGGCCCGATTTGTGACTGAAGATCGCGTCTTTGAAAAACCATTTACCGAAACACTTTATGGCAAAGCAGAACCTGAAACAGCGATGTTGTGGATGGGTGTACCAAAAAGTGTGTTTGAAAAATTTGCGCGAAATAATTCAGATAAAGAACAAGCTCTAGCATTGATCAAAAAGGATCATTGGGGAACAACGGTCTTTTATAAAAAAGATATGTCCTTAATGCGTTGGATCTTAATGAAATATATGTTCAGCAAATATAAAGGACGCTTCGATTTATTCTTTAAAGAGAAAGAAGGCTAAGCATGGAAAATTTCTTTAGTATTCTTGGTGGGATGGGAACGATGGCGACCGAAAGCTTTATTCGCATCTTGAATAAGCGGACGCAGGCACACAATGATCAAGAATATTTGAATTATGTGATGTTCAACCATGCCACCATTCCTGATCGGACGGCGTATATTTTGGATCATGAAGCGGCGAATCCGTTGCCGTTTTTGTTAGATGATATTGAGAAGCAAAATTTATTGCAACCTGATTTTATTGTGCTGACGTGCAACACGGCGCACTATTTCTTTGAACAATTACAAGGGGCAACAAAAATCCCCATCTTGCATATGCCGCGCGAAGCGGTAAATGAAGTCACTCGGCACCACCAACCCGGCGAGAAAATCGCTGTGTTGGCGACGGCTGGTACGATGACTGCGAAAGTATATCAGAGCGAACTAGAAGCGCGCGGTTTTGAAGTCCTGGTTCCTGAAAAAGAGCTGCAAGACAAGGTCAACTATTTGATCTATCATGATGTAAAAGAACATGATTTCATCAATAGTGAACTGTATTTAGAGATTCTTTCAGATGTTTTTGAAAAATATGGTTGTCAAAATGCTATTTTAGGTTGTACAGAACTTTCTTTGGTCCAAGAGTTGACAGAAGACGTTCCATATCCTGTCATCGATGCGCAATCGATTTTAGCTGATCGCACGATCGAGCATGCATTAAAAAACAGATCTTCCAAGTAGGAGGTCTGTTTTTTTAGTTTTATAACTAGAAGGACAATCAAGAAATCAGTAAAATGAATAAAAAGAGAAGAATTAGGAAAAGGTAAAGAATTATAAATAAGTAGCAAAGACACGCCAGGAGTGTTATAATTTTTATAGATAGCTAAGGAAGCTAACGTTCAGTTTCTTTAGCATCTTTTTGTGTGGTCAGAAATTTAAGTAATCCAAGAATAGTTGCTAAAGAAGCAATCTAGTTGGATTAAATTAAAAAAATCTTGGGAATAAAATCAAGGGTTCAACCATCAGAATCATTTTTTGCAAAATGATTCTCTAATTATGTGAAAGGAGTGACACAAATGACTGATAGTTTACATTTAGTTGTCATTACTGGTATGAGCGGCGCAGGGAAAACCGTCGCAATTCAAAGCTTTGAAGATATGGGCTATTTTTGTGTAGATAATATGCCTCCGGGGCTGATTCCAAAATTTTGGGAATTGATCCGTGAATCAGGCAAGGTAACTAAAATCGCGTTGGTAGTGGATTTACGCTCGCGTTCATTTTTTGAAGATATCCAAAAGATGTTGATAGAGATCGAAAATACTGGCTTCATCGATACGAGTATTTTATTTTTAGATTGTTCAGACGAGGAGCTTGTTTCTCGATACAAAGAGACTCGCCGCGCCCATCCGTTAGCAATGGACGGGATGATCACAGAAGGGATTCGCAAGGAACGTGCAATCTTAGAGGACTTAAAAAATCGTGCAACGCTGATGATCGATACGACTGAATTGTCGCCGCGACAATTACGCGAAAAGATCAATCAATCCTTTAAACAAAAAGACGATGTAGGATTCCATGTCGAAGTCGTTTCTTTCGGCTTCAAATATGGATTGCCGATCGATGCTGACATCGTAATGGATGTTCGTTTTTTACCAAATCCCCACTACATTCCAGAACTGCGTCCGCAGACTGGGTTAGACAAGCCTGTCTATGATTATGTAATGTCTTTTACTGAAACGGAAAATTTCTATACGAACTTTGTCCGCTTGATCATGGATATTTTGCCAGGTTATATCAAAGAAGGCAAAAGCTCGTTGACGATTGCAATCGGCTGTACTGGCGGCCAACATCGCTCAGTTGCCTTGACCGAGAGGATAGGCAAAGCAATCGCTGAGGCGGATTACCGAGTGAATATTACTCACCGCGACAAGGACAAGCGGAAAGAGACGGTGAATCGTTCATGAAAATGAAGACATACCGTATCCGCAAGCCTAAAATCGTTGTGATCGGCGGCGGAACGGGACTGCCGGTCATTCTAAAAAGCCTGCGCAACCAAAGTGCAGAGATCACAGCAGTCGTGACTGTAGCAGATGATGGCGGCAGCAGTGGTGAATTACGCGATTCGATCGATATGGCTCCACCCGGGGATCTACGCAATGTTTTGGCGGCATTATCTGATATGCCTAAATTGTATGAAGATCTATTTCAATATCGTTTTCATGAAGACGATAAGTTTTTAGCCAACCATACGATCGGGAATTTATTGATCGCGGCTTTATCAGAGATGCGCAGCAGTACTTATGAGGCGATCCAGTTGCTTTCTAAGATGATGCATGTGGATGGGCATATTTATCCTTCATCGGAAACGCCATTGATCTTGCATGCGGATTTTACTGATGGGACCAGTGCAATCGGCGAATCAAAAATCGCTCTTGATCGCAAGACGATCGAAAGAGTTTACGTCACTGAAAAAAATGGTCAAGAAGCGGTTCATGCGGCGCGTAAAGTTGTGAATGCTATCAATGAAGCGGATATGGTCGTATTAGGCCCGGGCTCTTTATTTACGAGTATTTTGCCGAATTTGGTGATTGAAGAATTAGGCGAAGCCGTTCGGACGACGGCTGCGGAAGTAGTCTATATTTGCAATATCATGACACAAAAAGGTGAAACCGAGCATTTTAGCGACGCGGATCACATTCGTGTACTGCATAAACATTTAGGCAGCCATTTTATTGACACTGTCTTGGTCAATACTGAAAAAGTTCCAGCAGGTTACATGGATCCTGAGATCTATGATGAATATTTGGTGCAAGTAACACATGATTTTAATGGATTAAGAGAAGAAGGCTGCCGCGTCGTTTCAACGGATTTTTTGAAACTGCGTGACGGCGGTGTGTTCCACGATGGTGAAAAAGTCGTAGATGAATTGTTCCGAATTGTTTTTGGGGCAAAACTTTAAACAAGGCAGACTGCTTCTATTATTTGCCAAAGCAGTGCAATCCTCAAAATCAGAAGTGTTTAGCAAAAAAAATAGCAGGTTCTGCTATATAAAAATAATTTTACCAATTTAAAAAAGGAGGGCTCGTCATGTCTTTCGCAGCAGAAGTAAAAAAAGAATTAACGAGTCTGACAGTCCAAAAGAATCTCGCACAAGCTGAGCTGGCTGCTTTGATTCGAATGAATGGCTCACTTAGTTTGAGCAATCATCAATTTGTTTTAAATGTCCAGACTGAAAATGCGGCGATCGCTCGTCGGATTTTTACTTTGTTGAAGGAACATTACGGTGTGCGCAGTGAATTACTGGTACGTCGGAAGATGAAGTTGAAGAAAAACAATGTTTACATTGTTCGGCTGAAACAAGGGACTCAAAATATACTATTGGATTTAGATATCATGGATGGAATGATGTTCCAAGCCCATATCGCCAATGAGATTAAACAGTCTGATGAAAAGACAAGAGCCTATTTGCGCGGCGCGTTTTTAGCTTCCGGTTCAGTCAACAATCCTGAAACAAGTCGCTATCATTTGGAGATTTCTTCGATCTATGAAGAACACAATCAAGATATTTGTGATTTGTTGAATCAATTCGAACTTAATGCACGGACGTTGGAGCGGCGTAATGGATTTATCACTTATTTAAAAGGGGCAGAGAAAATCGCCGACTTCTTGACGTTGATCGGTGCGACCAATTCGATGCTGAAATTTGAAGACGTGCGGATCGTGCGCGACATGCGCAACTCGGTGAATCGTTTAGTTAATTGCGAGACTGCTAATATGAATAAAACAATCGATGCCGCTTCAAGGCAGATTGAAAATATTCATTTTATTGAAGCGACTGTCGGACTGCAATCATTGCCGGAAAAATTGCAAGAAATTGCTGAATTAAGAATTCAAAACCCTGAAATCAGTTTAAAAGAATTAGGTGAAATGATTCCTTCAGGCGCAATCTCTAAATCAGGCATCAACCATCGCATTCGAAAGATCAATGATTTTGCTGATAATTTGCGAAAAAGAACCGTTTAAAATAGAACCGCCCCTCAAAAGCTAGCGCAAAAAGCTAACTTCTGAGGGACGGTATTTTTTTATTCAGCAATATAGGAGTTTAATGTTGCGTCATCGATCGCTTCATCAAAAATATGCTCACCTAAAATGATCGTCGGAACAAACGTGATATTGGCTTGTTCGGCTTCATTCCGAATTTCTTGTTGCAAACTTCGATTTGCCTGTTGAGCAAAGTGCAATGTTTTTTCAGCGTATTGAGCAACCGCTTCTAATTCAAAGTCTTTCCAAATCTCTTGAGTCTCAAAGGTTTGTTGGATCTGGATCAAGGCTTTTTTAGGATCAGCGCTGATATATTCATGCATCACATTTCCGCGTTGCAAACTAATTTTATCTTTATCTAATAATTTGATGACTCGCTGGATTTTTCCTTCAGCAACTGCCTGATTCAAAGTAGTATCAGATTGTTCAAACCATTGCTTACAATACGGACACCGCAGATTGATAAATTCAATTAACCGTTTAGGGGCAGTATCGGAACCAATCTTTATTCCATTGAAGTCATTGACTAGCTTTGTGTTAATAATCGAAATATCCATAAAAAAGACACGTCCTTTCTCTTAATAGTGTACAAAAAAAAGATTAGAAAACAAAATTTTTCGTATAAATAAATGAAAAAGCTTCAAACCTAGGTTTGAAATTGTGCGAGGTTGGTTTATAATTAAAGCGTTATAGCAATAGTTATATGGAAAGTACTTTAATTTTTCTACGCTTGCCAAATTTAAAAAAATGACAAGTTTTCTGCAATGAATTACAAGCACCTAGAAAAATTGGAGCGTATCAAACAGAGGAATCTGAAGGGATTTCCAGCAAGAAATACCCGGATATTACTATATATGAGGAGGAGAAACATGCGTAAGAAAAAAACGATGGATGGAAATACAGCAGCAGCTTATATTTCCTATGCATTCACGGAGTTAGCCGCAATATATCCAATCACCCCCAGCTCAACGATGGCCGAACTAGTCGACCAATGGGCGTCACAGGGCAAGAAAAATATATTTGGTCAACCTGTATCGATTACAGAAATGCAATCAGAAGCTGGTGCGGCTGGAGTTGTCCATGGTGCGTTGAAAACGGGTGCACTGACTACAACGTATACAGCATCACAAGGCTTGCTGTTGATGATCCCTAATATGTATAAAATTGCCGGAGAATTATTGCCGGGCGTTTTTCATGTAGCGAGCCGAGCAGTGACGACCAACGCGTTAAATATCTTTGGCGACCATGGCGATGTCATGGCGGCACGTCAAACGGGTTTTGCGATGCTGCAAGAAAGCAGTGTGCAAGAAGTGATGGATTTGTCCGCCGTAGCACATTTAGCCGCAATTGAAGGCAGCCTTCCTTTCATGAACTTTTTTGACGGATTTCGGACGAGCCATGAAATTCAAAAAGTGGAAGTCCTTGATTATGAAGAATTGGCTCCCCTGGTCGATCAAGAAAAACTGCGCGCTTTCCGCAAACGCAGCATGAATCCTAATCACCCAATGATCAGCGGGACCAATCAAAATCCTGACGTTCATTTCCAACAGCGGGAAACGGTCAATCGTTATTATGATGAGTTGCCGGCGATCGTACAAAAATATATGTTTGAGATCAATAAACTTCGTGGAACCAACTACGATCTAGTAACTTATTATGGTGCAGAAGATGCAGAAGAAGTTATCGTTGCGATGGGTTCTGTTGCTCAAACAATCGAACAGACAGTGGATTATTTAAATGCGAATGGCCGTAAAGTCGGATTTTTGAATATCCATCTGTATCGTCCGTTCCCAACGGAAAACTTTTTAGAAAAATTGCCAGCTACAGTCAAATCAATTGCGGTGTTGGATCGTTCAAAAGAACCTGGAGCAGATGGAGAACCTCTTTTATTAGATGTTCAAAGTGTGATGTATGAGGCAGATGTTCGGCCGAAAGTTATCGGCGGACGTTTTGGCTTAGGCTCAAAAGATGTGACGCCAGATCAAATCATCGCCGTTTATGATGAACTGTCAAAAGACAAGAAGACAGCGAAAAAACGGTTTACGATTGGAATCGTTGACGATGTGACAAATATGTCATTGGAAAAAAGAGAAGTTGTTGATTTAACTAATCCAAATACGTTCCAAGCAAAATTCTGGGGATTTGGCTCTGATGGGACAGTTGGCGCGAACAAATCAGCGATCAAGATTATCGGTGACCATACGGATAAATATGCTCAAGGCTATTTTAGTTATGATTCAAAAAAATCCGGCGGACTAACGGTTTCTCATTTGCGCTTTGGTGACACACCGATCCGTTCAACGTATCTTGTTGAAAGTGCTGATTTTATCGCGTGTCATACGCCAGCATATATTCATACTTATGATTTATTGAAAGGCTTGAAACCGGGCGGGATCTTTTTGATGAATTCTATGTGGAGCGATGCCCAGATCGATAAATTACTGCCTGCGAAGATGAAACGTTACATCGCTGAAAATGACATTAAATTTTATACAATCAATGCCGCAAAATTGGCGATGGAAGTCGGACTTGGTTCACGAATCAACACTGTGATGGAAACCGCATTCTTTAGTTTGACAGGGATCATTCCATTTGATGAGATTTTGCCGATCTTGCGAGCTGAAGCTGATAAAAGCTATCGTCGCAAATCGTTGGAAATCGTAGAAAAAAATATCGCGGCAATCAATCAAACGGTCGAATTGCTGCACCAAGTACAAGTTCCTGCGACTTGGCGGACCGTTGAAATACCTGAAAAAGTTCGTAAAACTCCAGTTTCTCAATACGTGGAACAAATTGTCGAACCGATCAATTCACAGCAAGGAAATGATTTGACTGTAAATGATCTTGTAGCAAATGGGATGACGGATGGAAGCATTCCAACTGGGACGGCGAAATTTGAAAAACGGGGTGTTGCGCTAGAAGTTCCTCACTGGATCAGTGATCGCTGCACGATGTGTAATGAGTGCTCCTTTGTTTGTCCGCATGCGGCAATTCGGCCGTTTTTAGCAGATGACGAGGAAATGGAAGAAGCACCAGCAGGCTACATCGTTCGCGAAATGCGCGGTGCTGACGGGATGAAATACCGCATCCAAGTTTCAGTTGAAGATTGCACAGGCTGTGGATTATGTGTTGAAGCGTGTCCTGCAAAAGACAAAGCATTGGTCATGAAACCTTACGAAGAAGAAAAAGAACAAGCGATCAATTGGGCCTTTTCGATGACGCTGAAACAAAAAGCTAACCCTGCAAAAACAAATTCTGTTATCGGATCGCAATTCAATCAACCGCTGCTTGAGTTTTCAGGCGCATGTTCTGGTTGCGGCGAAACACCGTATGTTAAATTGATGACACAAATGTTTGGTGCTCGAATGATGATCGCCAACGCGACAGGCTGTTCATCTATTTGGGGCGCAGCAGCACCAGTCAGTCCCTATACAACGAATGAAAAAGGTCAAGGTCCTGCGTGGTCTAATTCATTATTTGAAGACAATGCTGAATATGGTTACGGTATGTTTTTAGCAAATCAAACGCGGCGAAAAGAGTTGGCTGATAAAATCAGTGATGTCTTAGATACTGTTTCTGAACCTTTACGCAATCTGATGGAGGACTGGATGGATCATATGTCCGAATCAGAAGGAACGCAGCAGCGGGCAACGAAATTGACAGCAGCGCTTGAAGCAGAAGGCACTGCTGATCCTAAATTAGCAGATATTTATGATAACCGCGATTTGTTCGTCAAAACGAGTCAATGGATGTTCGGTGGCGATGGCTGGGCATATGATATCGGCTTTGGCGGGATCGATCACATCTTGGCAAGTGGTGCGGATGTGAACATTTTAGTCATGGATAATGAAGTCTATTCAAATACTGGCGGTCAGACTTCTAAAGCAACACCGGCTTCAGCTATTGCGAAATTCTCTGCCGGCGGTAAATATCAGTCTAAAAAAGATCTAGGGATGATGGCGATGACATACGGCAATGTTTATGTCGCGCAAATCGCATCAGGTGCAAACCAAATGCAAACAATCAAAGCTTTAGAAGAAGCAGAGAAATTCCCTGGACCATCATTGATCATCGCTTATACGCCATGTATCAATCATGGATTGCGCGGCGGGATGAGTCAAACATTGAAAGAAGCTAAAGAGGCTGTCAACTCAGGTTATTGGTCATTGTATCGCTTTAATCCTACACAACGCGAAAAAGGAAAAAATCCGATGTCATTGGATTATAAAAAACCTGATTTTGCCAACATGATCAGCTTCATGAAGCAACAGACTCGCTTCTCAGCATTAGAAAGAATCCAGCCTGATGATGCGCAGCGTCTATACCAAAAGACGGTCGATGATGCACAGACTCGTTTTTACAACTATGCACGATTAGCTGGACAGGAAGAAAAGATCCGTGCAAAATTGGAAGGAACGAAAGTCGCTGTTGGCGTCGCTGCTGAGGCGAAACCAACTCGCGAACGTACAGTGGATCCAGAAGCGGAAGCGCGCCGTGCTGCCCGCAGAGCCGCTCGAGCTGAGAAACGCAACAAGTAGTGAAAGTTTTGAAGAGCCTTAGTTTACTAGGGCTCTTTTTCTGTTCAATTCTTATGCCAGAACTGTACCACTGTGGTATAATTGTAGAGAATTTTGGATAGAAAGAGAGGTTATCTATGCCTAATCGTCTAATTGAATTATTCAAACCGGAATATTGGCTTAGCTTTTTTTCTGAGAATCTTTCAACCTGGGATATTATCGTCAACCTTTTAGATATATTTGTCGTTTGGTTTTTGATCTATCGTTTGTTTGAACTTGTTCGCGGAACAAAAGCCGTCCAATTAATCAAAGGTGTGGCGATTTTTATTGGGATCCGAATCGTGGCGGAATTGATCGGGTTGCACACATTGTCGTGGTTGATGAACCAAATCATTACATACGGTGTGATTGCGGCAATCGTAATTTTCCAGCCAGAAGTTCGACGCGGACTAGAACATTTAGGGCGGAGTTCTTTCTTTAAAACGACAAAGAAAGAAGAACGCGACGATGAGCGGATGATTCTGGCTTTTGACAAAGCGATTCAATACATGTCCAAAAGGAAAATCGGCGCATTAGTAACGATTCAACGTTTTACTGGATTGGAAGAATACATTGAAACGGGAATCGATCTGGACGCAGATATCACCGGTGAATTATTGATCAATATCTTTATACCGAACACGCCTTTGCATGATGGCGCTGTGATCGTTAGAAACGGTAAAATCGCTGTTGCTTCAGCCTATCTGCCTCTTTCAGACAGCATGTTTATTCCAAAAGAATTTGGAACGCGCCATCGGGCTGCGGTAGGGATTAGCGAAGTCAGCGACGCACTGACCTTTATTGTTTCTGAGGAGACTGGCGGCGTTAGTATCACACTGAATAATGAATTTCTGCATGATCTATCTCAAGAAGAATATTTAGCTGTGATGCGGCGAGAATTATTGCCGGATGAAAAAAATATTGGTAAAAAGAGTCTCTTGCAAACCTTTTTGGAAGGATTGACTAAAGGAGGCCAGAAATGAGAATTAAATTTAAAAAAAGCAATGTACCGTATATGCTGATCTCATTATTGTTTAGTTTGATTCTGTTTTTTAATGTGAACAGCCAAAGCTTCAGCCGTTTGATCTCATCTGAAACCAATTATGAAGAAGCACTTCAAAATGTACCAATCAACGTTGAGTATGATTCGGATGAATATTTTGTCCACGGTTTCTCGTCAACTGTTTCAGTTAAGTTGAGCGGTGCAAATCGAATTCAGCTAAATCGGGAAGTTGACCCGGATACGCATAATTTTAGTGTCGTAGCTGATTTAACGAAATTATCGACAGGAACACATGAAGTTCGCTTAAAAACAAAGAACTTATCCAGCTCGCTTGTTGCAACGATCGAACCAGAGACTATCTCGGTTACGATCGAGAAAAAAGTGACGAAGCAATTTGATGTGTCGCCGATTTTAAGCAGCACAACTAATAATTCCGGTTTAGAGATTGGCCAGATGTCTGTCGAGCCAACGAAAGTCAAGATCACGACCGGCGAAAGTACGATGAAAGAAATCGATCGTGTAGTCGCGTCAGTAGACAGCAGCAAACTGACTGCGGATCAAAAGAGCATTCGCGCATCTGTTCAAGCGTTGAATGCCAGCGGAGAAGCGTTGCCGATCCAGTCCGATCCGCAAAATGTTACGATCAATCTTGAGATTCAGACACCAAGCAAAGAAGTATCACTTTATCCGATCCAAGAAGGAGCGCTGCCTTCAACGATCGAAAGTGTCAAGATCACCTTGAATCGTTCAAAAGCAACGATTGCCGGTGCAGAATCAGTAATTGATCAAATAGACAGTATCGGAATACCAGTCGATGTCAGTCAAATACAAGGGACCGTTAAAAAATTGGTCGATATACCAGTCGCTGGAAATTATCAAGTTAATCCTAAAACGGTGAACGCGCAAGTGACACCGGTATTCAAGAAATCACAAGAAACAGAAACTAGTAGTACAGATCAGTCTGACGCATCGACAGAAGCATCCAAAAATTCAAGTGAAGCTTCAAGCTCTTCTGAAACAAGTACCACTCAAACGACGAGTGATCAAGAAGCGGCGACAGACCAATCAACGAACTAGATGGAGAAGGGAAATATAATTTAATGGGTAAATATTTTGGAACGGACGGCGTACGCGGAATCGCGAATAAGGAATTAACGCCGGAATTAGCATTTAAATTAGGACGATGCGGCGGGTACGTATTAAGCCAACATCATACAAGTGAAGAACGTCCGCGGGTTTTAGTCGGGCGCGACACACGTATTTCTGGGGAATTATTAGAAACAGCGTTGATCTCTGGATTGTTATCTGTTGGGATCGAAGTATTCCAACTAGGTGTTATTTCAACGCCAGGTGTGGCGTATTTGACAAGACTACAAAAAGCTTCGGCAGGTGTCATGATCTCTGCTTCTCATAACCCCGCAGAAGACAACGGCATCAAATTTTTTGGCGGCGACGGTTTCAAATTAGTCGATGAACAAGAAGCTGAGATTGAAGCGTTGATCGATGCAGCTGAAGATACATTGCCTCGTCCATCTGCTGAAGGACTTGGAACATTGGATGAATTTCATGAAGGTTTATTGAAATACTCACAATTTTTGGTCCAAACAATTTCAGGTGATCTATCAGGTCTGACTGTCTGTGTCGATGCAGCAAATGGTGCGACTTCGACAAGTGTCGATCGTTTATTTGCAGATTTAGAAACAGACTTCTATACGATGGGGACGTCACCAAACGGCTTGAATATCAATGCCGGCGTTGGCTCGACCCATCCTGAAACATTGGCAAAAATGGTAGTTGAAAAAGGTGCAGATGTCGGTCTGGCTTTTGATGGCGACGGCGACCGAGTGATTGCGGTGGACGAGTTAGGAAATATCGTTGACGGCGACCGAATCATGTTTATCTGTGCTAAATATTTAGCTGAACGCAAACGGTTGAAAAAAGATACCGTAGTGACGACAGTTATGAGCAATCTAGGTTTTCACAAAGCAATCGAAGAAATTGGGTTAGCGGATGTCATCACTCAAGTTGGCGACCGTTATGTCGTTGAGGAAATGCGCAAAAATGAGTACAATCTTGGCGGCGAACAATCTGGTCATGTCTTGTTCTTGGATTATAATACGACTGGTGATGGCATGTTGACTGGCGTTCAATTATTGAATATCATGAAACAAACTGGCAAGAAGCTATCTGAACTTGCGGGAGAAGTAACGATCTATCCGCAAAAGTTAGTCAATATTCGTGTGAGCGATAAATATGGTGCAATGGATGTTCCAGCTATTAAAAAGGCGATTGAAGAAGCAGAAGCTGAGATGAATGGCGATGGCCGTATCTTAGTTCGACCTTCAGGAACAGAACCATTATTGCGAGTAATGGCAGAAGCGCCTACCGATGAAAAAGTTGAATACTACGTTGAAAAAATCGCGGCGGTTGTCCGTGAAGAAATCGGTTTAGACTAGCTAAACGAGGTTATGATGGAAGTGAACAGTTTTAAGAAATTTTTGGCTTATTACTTAAAACTGCTTCTGTCACAACGTTTATTCAGAAAAAGAAGAGGGATGACAAACTTTTGTCATCCCTCTGTTTTATTAATAATGACGTTTCCAAAAAAAGCGGACACTTGCGAAATAGATTAGACTATTTTTTGCAAGTGTCCGCTTTTTGATTTATTCTACAGTAACTGATTTTGCTAAGTTACGTGGTTTGTCGACATCATAGCCGCGTAATAAGGTTGCGTAATAAGCAATCAATTGTCCGGGGATAACAGAAACAAGCGGACGTAAGAATTGGTGAACGATCGGTAAAATAATTTGATCGCCTTCTTTGCTCAATTCTTCTGAAACGATGACCAATGTATGAGCACCGCGGCTCTCTACTTCCCGCAGATTTCCACGAGTATGAGGAGCAGTCACTGCTTCAGTGATGATTCCGATAACCGGTGTGCCTTCTTCGACCAAGGCGATTGTTCCATGTTTTAGTTCGCCAGCTGCAAAACCTTCTGCTTGAATGTAAGAAATCTCTTTTAATTTTAGAGCAACTTCCATCGAAACATAATAATCTTCTGAACGTCCGATATAAAAAGCGTTCCGAGTCGTTGCTAAGTATTCTTTCGCCAATTCTTCGATCATTGCTTTTTCAGAGATCATGACATCCATCGCGTTGGCTGCGATCCCTAATTCTTTCGTTAAATCGAATTCTTTGGCTGCTACAATTCCTTTTGCTTGTCCAACAGCTTTAGCTAAGACAGTTAGTGCTGCAATTTGAGCCGTATAGGCCTTAGTTGAAGCCACCGCGATTTCAGGTCCAGCGTGTAATAACATCGTGTAGCTTGCTTCACGCGATAAGGTAGAGCCTGCGACATTCGTTATTGTAAGTGCAGGATGCCCTAATTCGTTCGTTTTAACTAACACTTGACGGCTGTCTGCTGTTTCACCGCTTTGAGTTAAATAAATGAAGAATGGTTTTTTTGAAAGGAGCGGCATGTTATAACCGAATTCACTCGACAGATGAATCTCAACTGGAATATCTGCTAAGCCTTCAATGATTTGTTTGCTTGCCCAACCGGCGTTGTTACTTGTACCGCAAGCAACGATGTAAATACGATCACTCGCTAATAAGCTTTGTAATAAGTCGTTGTCGATTACGACGGTTCCTGTTTCATCAGTATATTCACTGATGATCCGACGCATCGTTGCAGGTTGTTCATCGATTTCTTTCAACATGTAGTAAGGATAAGTACCTTTTTCCATATCAGAAAGATCGATTTTTGCTTCGTAAGGGGCACGTTGAATCTCATTGCCGTTTTCGTCTTCGATCTCAACATGTTCTTTTGTTACGATGACCATTTCGCCATCATTGATCTCAACAAATTGATTGGTTTGTTCTAACATAGCCATTGCATCGCTGCAGACAACATTGAAGCCGTCGCCTAATCCAATCAATAACGGACTTTTATTTTTTCCGACGTAAATCGTTTCACGATCATTTTTGTCGATCAAACCGAAAGCGTAAGAACCGTGGATCTCTTTCAACGCTTTTCGAAAAGCGTCTTTAGTCGAAAGACCTTGATCAGCAAAATATTCGACTAAGTGAACAGCAATCTCTGTATCGGTTTCGCCATAAAAAGTATCATTTGCTAAATATTCTTCTTTTAAATCATCATAATTTTCAATCACACCATTATGAACTAATACAAAGCGCTTACTTTGTGAAGTGTGAGGATGAGCGTTTTCTTCACTTGGTTCGCCGTGAGTTGCCCAGCGTGTATGACCGATTCCGATTGTACCGTGAACGTCTTCGCCGATTTTGCCGGCTAACTCTTTGATTCGTCCTTGTGATTTGATCAAGAAATCTTCGTTTTGATCTGCTACAAAAATACCAGCAGAGTCGTATCCACGATATTCTAATTTCTCCAATCCATTAACTAAAATACTTGTTGCTTGCGCATTTCCTACGATTCCTACAATTCCACACATAATGTTTTCCTACTTTCCTAGCATTATATGTTTCCGAGCTGTCTGACCATTTTTTTGTTCTTTTATAAAGTTTTTGTAATGATCTGTAGAGCACAGCTGCCCTGAAGCCACCCGCCGAATCCTTCGATTAACTTCTTCCTCGTCACCCTTGAAAGGGGTCTGGCGCTATCTTATTGGTACGTTTAAGATTTTTTTGTTTTATTATCGGAAACAAGGACTAATATAATATAAACTTTCCGACTAGTCAAATATTTTTTTATTTTTATCGAATTGGTATATATGTAATTTGTGAAAAAAGCTAAGAAGGTTGATTTGTTTCTGCGTTTCATCTATTAGAAGAATAGGTTAGAATGGAAGAGTATTATTTACAGAGATTCTGCTTGATAGGCGGAGTTGTAAGGAGTTTGGCACAAAAGAGGAGGAAATTTGAATGAATCAACTAGAGAATTTAACGGTCGGAGAATTACGTAAATTTTTAGCACAGCTGACGAATGATCCAGAAGTCACGGATGAAACCAAAATCTTTTTAGATACCGGCTGGGATAGCATCCAAGAAATCAGTCCAGATGCTTTGAGTATTGAAGCCGCACAAGCATTTAAAATTGAAGATCCTTTGACCCATGAATTTTTCGGCGGGTATTCTTTATTGGAGAAAGCTGAAAAGATGAAAGGCGAAGGCCCGATAGAAAAAGTTTTAGTTATCCGCAATTTATATTAAAATTCGGATTCAAGGTCATTTTCCGGCAAAAAACAGCTGTACGTTAAAGAGATATGTCCAAAAAAATCGGAAATAGGTGCATTCAAAAGTATTCGTACGAATGAGGAGGAAAACGATGAATAAAAGACGGTGGGCTGCTATTGGTATTGCAGTAATCTTATTGATTTTATCTGGGATAGCGTCAGCAGTCAGCAGCAAAAAAGACGAAAAAAAAGAACTTAGTCAAGTCAATGAATTATTGTATGGGACAAACGAAGTACAAGAAAAAACAGAAGAAACTGGCTCAAATAATCAAAAAATCGTCAAACTAGTAGTAGAAGGTGCAATTATTGATGATGGAACCAGTGGTCTGTTCTCGACTGGCGGATACAACCATGAATCCTTCATGCAACAATTGGCGAAGATCAAAAATGATTCTAAAGTCAAAGGAATCTTGTTGGAAATCAATTCTCCAGGAGGATCTGTGTATGAGACTGCTGAGATCACTCGTGCGTTGAAGGAGCTTCAAGCATCTAAGGAGATCCCAATTTATGCTTCGATGGAAAGCCAAGCAGCAAGCGGCGGCTATTACATTGCGGCCAATTCGGATAAAATCTACGCGACTGAAGACACGATGACCGGTTCGATTGGGGTTATCATGTCTAGTATGAACTATTCCGGATTAATGGAAAAAATCGGTATCAGCGATACGACAATCAAGAGCGGTGCGTTAAAAGATATTGGTTCCTCCTCGCGTCCACAAACAGAGGAAGACAAAGAAGTCTTGCAAGCTTTTGTTGACAGCATGTATGGTCGTTTTGTAAAAACAGTCGCGGAAGGACGCGATATGAATGAAGCCGATGTGCGCAAGTTGGCGGACGGCAGAATTTATGATGGGGCACAAGCGGTCGAAAACGGCTTAGTCGATACACTTGGTTATCCCGATCAAGCGCTAAAAGCACTGAAGAAAGATAAAAATTTGAGTGATGCAAAAGTTGTTTCTTATACTAGCGGATCGACCAATTTTATGAATACTTGGCTAGGCAATAGTTTGGCAGAACTTCAAGGAATCAAACCTTCACAAGAAGAATTAGTCAGAAATATCGTTGAAAGTGTCGGTACGCCTCAAGCGCCTAAAGCAATGTATCTTTACGGAGGTGAGTAAGTATGAACGAAGAAACCAGCCAAAAACCGGCAGTTGGACCGGTGACACGCTTACTGGAAAAACAAAATCGGCGGCCGCAGTTTCATGATTATCCTAATTATTTCTATGCCGGTTTTTTGATTCGGTTGTTTGCTTATTTATTAGATTTACTATGTATTTCTGCGGTGACAGGGCTTTTGCTGGGTTTGCCCGCGAATTTATTTGGTTTGACAAAAAGCACTGAATTGTTAAGTGTATACGGATCGTTGACACTTCTGATTTATTTGGCGTATTTTATTTTGTTGACAAAATTAAATCATGGACAAACGATTGGAAAAATGGTGTTTGGTATCCGAGTCATCTGCTTTACTGAAGAAGAATTAAGTTGGCAAACAGTTTTGATCAGAGAAGGGGCTTGCCGATTTGTTCTGCGTGGATCATTTTTTATGATTGGGTATCTTGTAACGATTTTTACAGCGAACAAACAGCACATCGGCGATTACTTTTCCGATACCAGTGTGGTAACCATAAACTTATTAGCAGCTAGAGAGGGCTTTATTAAAGAATGAATCCGATAGAATTTCCCAATAATGATCAATATTATTTAGCGCTGGCCGAAGAAGCATTTTCAGCCGGCAACTATCAGCAAGCGTTAGAAAATTATCAACTTGCTTATCAAGAAAATCCTTCGCCGAAACTCAATCGTTTGATCGCAAGTTTGGCGCTAGAACAAGGTGAATTTGCTGAGGCATTAGAATATGCAAATGAAGCAGCCGACAGTTATCTTGAAAATGCTGAAACAGTCGATTTGTATTTGCAGGTCCAAGCATATTCAAAAAATTTTTTTGCTGCGCGTGAATTTTTATGGCGGGCGCAAAAGGATCAGCTGCTGACCGAAGAACAAAACGAACTTTGGCTGCTGCGGATCGATGATCAAGAAGCGTTTTATCAAAGACAGCAGCAAACGTTACTTAAACAACTTGAGGAGCAACTTAGTCAATTACCAACATTAATGCCGATGGAGCAGTTGATGCTGGTCCGCAAAATCAAACAGCTTCCAGAAGAACGTTTGAGATCATTAGCTGAAGCATTCATGATTGATCCTAAAGTAGCTCCGTTAGTTCGCAGCTATTTATTTGAAAGCTTGGCACGCGTGGGGGTTGCTGATAAAGTCCGCTATTTGACCATTCAGGCTGAGATCGTGGAGTTGTCACCAGCAGAGACTGGATTTGATGTAACTTTACAAACTGAGATTGAAACGCGGCTGGATGAAAAGCTGAGTGATAATGATCCGATTCTTTTAGCTAACATATTAGAACAAGTCAAGTTAGAAATGGCTTTTTTATATCCATTGCAGCCGGCTTATCTAAAGCCAGAAGCTTGGGCTTCCAGTTATCTAGCTGATTATTTGGATGAAGCAGAGGCGCTTGACGAAACGATCGAAGCAATCCGTGAAAAAATCAAGCAGCTGATGTTTGATTACCATTAAAAAATGCCGATAGTAAAAGCTTTATATTTACATTTTATAATCAGTAGTGTAATATTTAATGGTATGCAAAATGCAAGTATATTAGTATTCGGAGGGAACAAACGTGACTGTAAATTTTGAAAAAACAGGCACCAATGATGGTGTGTTAACATTTTCAATTGAACAAACTGAGATTCAAAAAGGATTAACAAATGCATTCAACAAAGTGAAAAAAAATCTTAATGTACCTGGCTTCCGTAAAGGAAAAGTATCTCGTCAAGTATTTAACCGGATGTATGGTGAAGAAGCATTATATGAAGATGCGTTAAACGACGTATTGCCAACTGCTTATGAAGCTGCTGTAAAAGAAGCTGGGATCGATCCAGTCGCTCAACCAAAAATTGACGTAGACAGCATGGAAAAAGGCGAATCTTGGGTCATCAAAGCAGAAGTTACTGTAAAACCTGAAGTAAAATTAGGCGACTACAAAGAACTTGAAGTTCCTAAACAAGATGTAGAAGTAAATGAAGCTGACGTAGATGCTCGTTTGAAATCAGAACAAGAATCTCAAGCAGAATTAGTCATCAAAGAAGACGAAGCCGCTGAAAATGGCGACACAACTGTTATCGATTTTGAAGGTTTTGTCGGAGACGAAGCATTTGAAGGCGGTAAAGGTGAAAACTATTCACTTGAATTAGGTTCTGGCTCATTCATTCCTGGCTTTGAAGAACAATTAGTTGGTCACAAAGCAGGTGAAAGCTTAGACGTAACAGTTACTTTCCCAGCAGACTACCAAGCTGAAGATTTAGCAGGTAAAGAAGCTATCTTCAAAGTAACGATCCATGAAGTAAAAGCAAAAGAATTACCTGAATTAGACGATGATTTTGCTAAAGATGTTGATGAAGAAGTAAATTCTTTAGACGAATTAAAAGCAAAATATCTTGAAGAATTAACAAAACAAAAAGAAGAAGCCGCAAAAGAAGCAAAAGACGAAGCAGCAATCAAACAAGCCGTTGAAAATGCTGAAATCGTAGACCTTCCGCATGTAATGGTTCATGACGAAGTTCATCGTTCAATGGATGAATTCCTAAACAACATGCAACGTCAAGGAATCTCACCAGAAATGTACTATCAATTAACTGGTTCTACTGAAGAAGATCTTCATACACAATTTGAAGGCGAAGCTGAAAACCGTGTGAAGACAAACTTAGTAATGGAAACAATCGTTGAAGCGGAAAAAATCGAAGCAACAGAAGAAGATATCGCTAAAGAAATCAAAGAATTAGCAGATATGTATCAAATGCCAGAAGAACAAATCCGTCGTGTCCTAACAGAAGACATGATCGAACATGACATCAAAATGAAAAAAGCAGTTGAACTAGTAACTGGAACAGCCGTAGAAAAATAAGTTTAGCGACTAGACTTTTTGTCTCTTAGTAGCGAAGACTAAATAAATTTTTAAGTATGCAGCATGAAACTATGCTGCATACTTTTTTATGTCTTATACTCTTTTGGCAAAGATAATTTGGCCGAAAAGTGCTGGAAATATGAAGGTTTAGCTTGGTACGCAAAATAATCAGAGAAGTTCTCGGTTTTTCGAGAACTTTTTTCTTTAGAAATTCTTTCTAAATTTCTTCGGATTCTTTGTCTTTTTAGGGCTTTATGTTATTATAGATAAAGACTGCAATCGTGGAAACACTTGTAGAGAAAGAAACAAGAGGTGAAAACCATGTATGAGAGCACAGGCGCAGGTGAAACAGTCCGCTGTTCATTTTGTGGAAAGACCCAAGAAGAAGTAAAAAAAGTCGTTGCAGGTCCGGGTGTTTACATTTGTAATGAATGTATCGACCTTTGTAAAGAGATCATAGATGAAGAATTCCATGAAGAAGCTATTCGTGAGTTTATTGATGTACCAAAACCTAAAGAATTATTAGATGTTTTAAATCAATATGTGATTGGACAAGATCGTGCGAAAAAAGCATTGTCCGTTGCTGTGTACAATCATTACAAACGAGTAAATGCTGAAAATGATGGAGTTGACGAAGTTGAATTGCAAAAGAGCAATATTTGTTTGATCGGGCCGACTGGTTCGGGTAAAACATTTTTAGCGCAAACTTTGGCAAGAACGTTGAACGTACCATTTGCGATCGCAGATGCTACTAGTTTGACTGAAGCCGGCTATGTCGGTGAAGACGTTGAAAACATTCTATTAAAGCTGTTACAATCTGCTGATTACAATGTTGAACGTGCTGAAAAAGGGATCATTTATATCGATGAAATCGATAAGATCACCCGCAAGAGTGAAAATGTCTCAATTACCCGTGATGTTTCAGGTGAAGGCGTTCAGCAAGCATTGCTTAAAATTCTTGAAGGCACGATTGCCAGCGTACCACCGCAGGGAGGACGCAAGCATCCGCATCAAGAATTCATCCAAATCGATACAACAAATATTTTGTTTATCGTTGGTGGTGCGTTTGACGGGATCGAAACAATCGTTAAGAACCGTCTAGGCGAAAAAACGATTGGCTTTGGTCAAAACAATAAAAAGCTTGATGAAAACGAAAGTGTTATGCAGCAAATCATCCCTGAAGATTTATTGAAATTTGGGTTGATCCCAGAATTCATCGGGCGGTTGCCGGTTACGACAGCATTAGAAAAACTAACGACAGAAGACTTGGTTCGTATTTTGACAGAACCAAAAAATGCGTTGGTTAAACAATATCAAAAATTACTTTCTTATGATGAGACTGAATTAACTTTTGATGCGGATGCACTGAACGCGATTTCCGAAAAAGCGATTGCTCGTAATACAGGTGCACGCGGGTTGCGTTCAATCATTGAAGATGTGATGATGGATGTCATGTTCGACATTCCTTCAGATGAATCGATTGAAAAAGTCATCGTTACAAAAGATTCTGTTGAGGGATCGGGTAAACCAATTATCAAGTATCACAACGATACAAAAAAAGCAGGTTAACGAATGAAGGGTTCACAAAGTAATTTGTGGACCCTTTTTGAAAGGCGTGGAAGAATGAAAGTGCATAATGCAGAGATCGTCATCAGTGCGGTCTCACCTAAACAATATCCTGAAACTGAATTGCCTGAGATTGCTTTGGCGGGTCGCTCGAATGTTGGTAAATCTTCTTTTATCAATACATTGATTGATCGCAAGAACCTGGCACGGACTTCAGGAAAACCTGGGAAAACTCAGACTTTAAATTTTTATTTGATCGAGAATGCTTTGCATTTTGTCGACGTACCTGGTTACGGCTACGCGAAGGTTTCTAAGACAGAACGGGCAAAATGGGGCGAGATGATCGAGACCTACATTACTACTCGCGAACAGCTGCGGGCAGTGGTCTCATTAGTTGATTTGCGTCATGATCCTAGTAAAGAAGATATCCAGATGTATGAATTTCTGAAGTATTACGATATCCCTGTGATTGTGGTTGCGACGAAGGCGGATAAAATCCCGCGTGGAAAATGGAACAAACATACGAGCGCGATCAAGAAAAAACTAGATTTTGATTCCAATGATACCTTTATTCTATTCTCTTCTGAAACAAAAAAAGGGAAAGAAGAAGCCTGGCAAGCAATTGAAGCTGCAATCGAAAAGGACCGAGCTTAAGCTCGGTCCTTTTTTTTGTCTGATGGTTCTATTTTTGGTTTTAAGAACTTTTGAATATCTTCGTCCTTCTGTACTTTTTTATCTGGATCAACTACAAAAGATTCAAATAATTTATCCAAATCATCGGTTTTTTCAAATTTTAAGCCCATTTGAGCACCTCCATTTTTAAGTTTTAACATAATTCATTATAGTATACAATTTTTTAAAACTTAGTAATCAATTTTATAGGGATTTTTTAATCTTTACGATATAATTATAATAGATAAATAGGAAAGGGGAAGGCAATGGGAAAAAATCAATTATACTGTGTTAGTCAGCTGCATGATTTAAAACAAGAAGATATCCGATTGAAAATGGAAGACTGGCTAATTATGAGCCGTCTATTGCTGGAACCGGCTGAAATGTCGATCAACGGAAAAGATCAGGCGTTTGATCAGCGAATTTTGCAACAGCTGATTGCTGAATTTGGTCTGAATGAAGATTATTGGCTTCAATTACAAAATGACGAAGAAGAAACGACTATTCATCTGATGGGGGATCGACTATTTGAAAAAAGTATCATCAATGAGACTAATTTTTATTATTGGGAAAAGGTCTATCTAGATTACTTGAAAACACGCTTGATCGAACACGGTTCTTTCGCTTACATGCGCTCTTATGCGGAGTATTTGTATCACAATACGAGCGAATTAGCGAAACGGCGTTCATTTGAAACGGCAGAAGAGACTAAGACGTTGGCTAAAATGAAAGGGCTTAACGGAGATATCGTTGTCGATTGTAATGTTTTTCCAGGGTACGATGTCTTTTATAAAGGTGTTTGTTTGACAGCTTGCTGGCGGTTATTTTTAGGTGCGCCTTACAAAACATTGTTTGCCAAGCAACTGTTATTAGAGATCCAGCAAGTCGAACAAGTGGCAGAACTTGGCGAAGGCGTCTTTTTTGAATTGCACAAAGATCCATTTCAATGGCAGGAAGCAGCAAACTTAAAGTTTCAGCAGTTGTTTCGTGATCAATTAGGCATCCCGCAACTATCTTATACCAATGGAGTCGGATTATTAAAACAGCCATATATCGAATTTGCTTTTGAAGATACAGTGATCCAAACAGTCCAATATCAAAATGAACGATTTCAACCAACTGAAAAGCGCAATGCTTCTTATTTTGTGACACGCACATATAATTTTTTAACTGATCAGTACCGAGTTAACCGAATGAAGGGCGGGTTAAATGCGCTGGCCTATTTTCCGTGGATCGATGATAAAAGCGAGCGGATGATGAATTATCATATTTTGTATCCTGAGTTAACGTTGGATCAGGGCTTAGCGGCTTTTGAATATTATATTCGTGATTCAATGGAATTTGAGATCCATGACAAGCGTTACAAGGAGTATACCGCCATCTTGCAATTGTTTATCCCGAAAAAAGCTTTCTTAGATTTTCCTTCGGAAGAATTGAGGCGAGCCTTAAACGACATTACGATCCACCAGATCAGTCGTAAAAATGATTCGCTCACTTTTTCGTTGGAGAAAGAGTCGAAACACTTGATCGTTTCCTTTATCGATCAAAAGAAAGTCGCATTAAAAAATCAATTAGATATACTTGAGATTTGAGAGGAGAGGTTTATTATGGATCAAAGATACATTAAGATTATGGGCAGTTGTTTATTGATTGTTGGGCTGATATTTATGTTGCCGCTTGCGACATTGGCGATTCCATTATCAATTACCGTATTTTTTATCGGTATCGTTTTATTCGCGGTCAAACCAAAACCTCAACCGGTCCGTGTTCGCAGAAAAGATCGCTGGATGTAATAAAAAAGCAACCATTTCACTAAATTAAAAGATCCGTCCTCATTTTGAGAACGGATCTTTTTGAGTTATTTAGCTACCGGTTTTTTAACTAAACCGTAGATGATTCCTGAAACGATTGCGCCAATTGCGATGAATAAAAGATAAAGCAAAGGATGACTTAATAGGAAGACTACGAAGATCCCGCCATGAGGTGCAAGTAATTTGATCCCAACTGCACCGACTAAACCGCCAGCTAGAGCAGAACCGACAACAAAACTTGGAATGACACGAATTGGATCAGCAGCCGCAAATGGAATCGCGCCTTCTGTTACGAAAGATAATCCCATGATGATGTTTGTCAAACCAGCATCCACTTGGCTTTTTTCGAATTTATTTTTGAATAAACGTGTAGCAACAAAAATTGCTAATGGGGGAACCATTCCGCCTGCCATCACTGCGGCCATCACGATCGAACCGCCTTGTGCGACGCTTGAAGCTAAGGTTGCTGTACCGAAGACATAAGCCGCTTTATTGATCGGCCCGCCTAAGTCAACTGCCATCATCCCACCAAGTAAGGCACCAAGTAAAATAGCGTTAGATCCGCTAAGACCAGTCAAGAAGCCATTTAAGCCATCGTTAATTGCTTTCATCGGAACATTGACTAAAAGCATCAAGAAGCCTGTAATCAATAAGCCGAAGAAAGGATAAAAGAGAATCGCTTTGATTCCTTCAAGTGATTTTGGCAAGTTTTTAAAGAGTTTCTTCAAGAAAATAATGACATAACCAGCTAAGAAACCGCCAATCAAAGCACCTAAGAATCCTGCACCGCCAGCATTTGCTAAAGCACCGGCAGAAAAACCGACAATCAAACCTGGACGATCAGCGATACTAGAAGCGACGAAACCAGCAAGGACAGGGAGCATGAAACCAAATGCGGCGCTGCCGATTTGATTAAACCAACTCGCGGCTTGATTGTAATTACCAAGATTTGCTAATTCAGATTGGGGAACACCCATGAATTGGTCAATCATAAATGATAAAGCAATCATAATCCCGCCGCCGATAACAAATGGCAACATGTGGGAAACACCATTCATCAGATCTTTGTAGATTCGTTGACCGAGTGTTCCGTTATCACTCTCATCTTCGGCAGCAGCCTCTTCGCTGTTTCCGTGATAAATAGGGGCTTTACCGCTTAGTGCTAAATTGATCAATTCTTCTGGTTTGCGAATCCCGTCGCTGACTGGACGATTGACTAATTCCTTGCCATTGAATCGATTCATTTCAACTTTTTTATCAGCAGCAACGATGACGCCTTCTGCACGAGCAATATCTTCTTCGGTCAAGCGATGCTTGATGCCTTCAGAACCATTTGTTTCGACTTTGATGTCGATACCCATTTCTTTGGCTTTTTTCTTCAGAGCGTCTTCTGCCATATAAGTGTGGGCGATCCCAGTAGGGCAGGCGGTTACTGCGACGATGTAGCGTCGGTTCGTATCATCTTCTTGACTTTTTTCAGCTTCGGCTTTTTCTTCCGCGGCTTTCGCTTTTTCAGCAGCTTCAAAAGTTGCTTGAACTTGGTCCGGTGTTTCAGCAGCTTTTAGTTTTGTAACAAAATCAGGATCGATCAATAGTCTTGATAAAGCGGCCAAAGCTTGAAGATGGGTGTCATTTGCCCCTTCTGGAGCGGCGATCATAAAGAATAAATAAGTTGGCTGTCCATCTAATGCTTCATAATCTACTCCGGTTTGACTTTTTGCGAATAAAACGGTCGCTTCTTTTACTGAACTATTTTTTGCATGAGGCATCGCAATGCCATCACCTAGTCCAGTTGAAGTTTGAGCTTCGCGTTTTAAAATACCTTCTTTATACACATCGATATCTGAGATTCGACCGGCGTCATACATTTTTTGAACCATTTCATCGATTGCAGCTTCTTTAGTCACAGCCTGCAAATCCATGATCATGGCATCTTTGATCAATAACTCTTTAATATCCATCATAATTCCTCCGATTTCTAAATTGCTACATATTTTTAACAGAAAGCAAGGCGAAAACTATTTGACTTGTGTGATCTGTACTTCTGGTAATAATTCTTGGATAAAGTCGGCTGTTGCTAAATCATCTGAAAAAGTTGTGGCACTGCCGCATGCAACGCCCCATTTAAATGCTTCGACAGGATCTTGTGTCTTAGTGAAATTGCCGACAAAGCCTGCGATCATTGAATCACCGGCACCGACTGAATTTTTAACTGGTCGTTTTAAAACATTCGAACGATAGATCCCATCTTTAGTAAATAGCAACGCGCCGTCACCTGCCATAGAAACTAATGCATGCTGTGCGCCTTCATCCAGCAGACGTTGACCGAAAGGATAAATATCCTCAACAGAATTGAAAGTTGTCTGATACAACTCAGCTAATTCATGATTGTTTGGTTTGACTAGTAGTGGCCCTTTTACTAAAGCGTCCATCAAATCAGACCCCGTAGTATCGATGACAAAAGCTGCCTCTTGTGCTTTGATGATCTCAATCAACTCTTGATAAAATCCAGTTGGAACACTGGCGGGTTTGCTGCCAGACAAAACAACGATATCGGCTGAAGTCAGGTTTGCTAAAACTTTTTTTAGTTCAGCCATTTCGTTAGCAGAAACACGTGGGCCTTGACCGTTGATCTCAGTTTCTTCGTGGGCTTTCAATTTGATATTGATTCGTGTGTCGTCAGCCACTGTCGTAAAGTTTGTTTTGATCGTCTCACGTTCCAGCCATTCATTGATGAAGTCTCCGGTGAAACCACCAATAAATCCTAAAGCGGTCGAGTCGTGATCGATTCGTCTTAAAATGCGGGAAACATTGATTCCTTTACCGCCAGGCAATTTTAAATCGTTTTTCATTCGATTGACTGCGCCAATTGTCAGTTGATCGACGTGAACGATATAATCGATCGATGGGTTTAGTGTCACTGTATAAATCATACATAAACCTCCTTCAAGGTAGTTTGTTCTGTGATTTGATCACGGATAATCAAAGGACAGGTGTCGGTGAGGATTGAAGCTGCTGATAAAGGTGCGACACTGACAAAGCTAGTTTGATTAAATTTGCTGTGATCGACTAATACAAAAGCTTCTTCAGCTTGTTGGATTGCCGCTCTTTTTAAAATAGCTTCTTCTGGATCGGGAGTAGAGTAGCCGCTGTCTATCTGGACGCCATTCATTCCCATAAACGCTTTATTGAAGCGATATTGTTTTAATTGTTCTAGCGCTTGAGAACCAACAACGGCATCAGTCGTCAGTTTTATTCGTCCGCCAAGTACAATCACGGCAATTTGAGCTTCGACTAAACGTGCAGCAAGGCCAACCGAATTTGTCACAACAGTAACTGTTCGCTTTTTCATAAACGGGATCATTTCAGCAGTTGTCGAACCAGCATCTAAATAGATAACGTCGCCATCGGTGATGAAATCAGCTGCGTATTCAGCGACTAGTTTCTTTTGCTGAACGTTTTTGGCTGATTTTTCGATCATGCCGAGCTCTTGTTCTAAATGTTGCGGGCGTTTGGCACCGCCGTGGATACGTTCTAGCAAACCAAGTTCTTCTAATTCGTGCAGATCTCGCCGAATTGTCGATTCAGACGAGTCTAACCATTGAATCAAATTTTGTAATTTTACTAAGCCGTCACGTTCTAGCCATTCAATAATTTTTCTGTGTCGCTCTTCTGTAAGCATTTTCAAACCCTCCTTCAACTGAAATAGTAGCATAATTTTTTTTACAATACAACCGAAAACGGTCATAAACGTTCACGAACGTTAAAAAAGAAAATTCAGTCCGTCTTAGTTTAAAGGGATTCCTATTTTCTGTATGATAGAAATGGAGGTGAGGGGGATGAAAAAACAAACGATTTTACAAGGATTTGAATGGTATCTTCCTGCTGACGGCACTCATTGGAATACTTTAGCTGAAAAAGCAGAAGAGTTACGTGGCTTAGGAATCAGTGCGATTTGGCTGCCGCCAGCATATAAAGGTGCGGCAGGAGCAGAAGATACAGGTTACGGAACGTATGATCTTTATGATCTTGGCGAGTTTGATCAAAAAGGCAGCATTGGCACTAAGTATGGAACAAAAGAAGACTATTTAAACAGTATCGCTGCGTTAAAAAAAGCTGGATTAAAGATTTATGCGGATATTGTTTTTGATCACTTCATGGGTGCGGATGAAACGGAAATGGTTTCAGCGGTTTCCTATCAGTTTGACGATCGGACTAAACCGAGTTCTGACGAAGAAGAGATAGAAGCTTGGACAAAATTTACATTTTCAGGTCGCCAAGGGAAATACAATTCATACCAATGGAATTGGGAAAATTTTTCTGGGGTTGATTATGATGCTCGTGAAAAGGACCATGCAATTTTTAATTTTAACAACAAAGGTTGGGAAACTAAGGTCGATGATGAGAAAGGCAACTTTGATTATTTGATGGGCTGCAATCTGGATATGGAAAATCCAGCAACGATCGAACAATTAGATCAGTGGGGGAAGTGGTATCAAGAGCTGACGGATGTGGATGGTTATCGTTTGGACGCAGTAAAACATATTCGATTTGATCTATTTGTCGATTGGCTGTTGAATCGTCGAAAAGAAAAGGGGGAAGAACTATTTGTTGTCGGGGAGTATTGGTCCGATGAGCTAGAGAAACTGCAGGAATATTTAGAATCATCAGGAAATCTGATTACGCTTTTTGATGTACCGCTGCACTTTAATTTGCTGCAAGCATCCTCATCGCTGGGAAAATTCGATATGCGGCAGATTTTTACCGGTACTTTGATTGAGACACGACCAGACTGGGCAGTAACGTTTGTCGATAATCATGATACCCAGCATGGACAAAGTTTGGAATCTTGGATTGAAGGCTGGTTCAAACTGCAAGCTTATAGCTTGATTTTATTGAGAAATGAAGGAATACCCGTGATTTTTTGGGGCGACCTTTATGGTACTAAAAATGTTGAGGCTGTCGGTAACGGCTTGAATGCTTTGGTTAAATTACGAGAAGAATTAGAGTTTGGAAATCAAACAGACTACTTTGATGATCCCAGTGTGATCGGCTGGACCTTAACGGGAGAATTTGATCAATTGGACTCAGGGGCGGCAATTATTATGACCGATGCACAAGGCGGTGAAAAAACGATGACTGTCAGCGCGATTCATGAAGGCGCGACCTTTGTCGATTTATTAGGAAACAACGAAGCAAAAGTTACCTTAGATGCAAATGGTCAAGGAGTATTCCCCGTAAATGACGGACAAGTATCAGTCTATGTAAATGAAAAGTTAGCAAAAAAAATCCGAGGGTGAGTTTAACTCAGTCTCGGATTGCTTTGTCTTGTTTTTTCGCAATCGCGGCATTGGAGCGGTTGCGGATTTGTTTTTTGATTTTTTGCGTGTGTCCTTCATCGGTTAAAATCATCAGCAAGTCCCCAATTTTCATGACTGTATCGCCATGGGTAAGTATCTCAGCTGAGCCGCGGCGAATCGAGATCAATAACATTTCTTTAGGCCAATTGAAATCGCGGACCATCGTTCCATCTAATGTACTTTCAGCAGTGACCGGAATTTCGATCACAGTCTTATTTCCTGTGATACTAGGCAGATGTCCAGTCAGCAAACGTTCAAGCAATGATTCATAGATGGGATTTCCTCCTAATAGATCATTGATGACGTATGCAGTCAGTGAACAAACCGCTAGCGGCATTAGATGAGTGATGTTACCAACCATCTCGGTGACTAAAATAATAGCAGTTAAAGGCGCTTTACCGATTGCGGTGAAATAGCCAGCCATAGCAAAAATAGCGAAATCACTGATCAAGACAGAATCTATCCCAAACCATAGGTGTAAAACAGTGCCATAAATGCCACCAATCAGCGCCCCTAAAGTCAGGATCGGCAAAAAAATACCGCCGGGAAGGTTTGCACCGTATGAAATCATTGAAAAAATAAAGCGAAGTAAAAACAAAAGAATCAATAAACTTAATGAAAAATTCTTTTCACCGATCGCTAAAACGATTTGGTTTCCACCGCCTAAATAATGCGGAAATAAGAAAGCGACTGGAATGAGTAATAAAAAAGGAATGATTCCATAAAGATATTCTGGCAAGTACGATCGTTTATACAATTGCGGCAATGACAAAAGGACGACCTGATAGAGATAGCCAAGGAGACCTAAGATGATGCCTAGCAGAACTAATAATCCATAATATTTCAGCGGCAATGATGGGACGTTAGCAATAAATAAAACGGGTTTTAAACCAAAAAAATTAAGTGAAACTAAGTTTGCTGTCAGTGCTGCTGTTAGTGAAGTTAACCAAATCAACGGTGAGAAATGATGATGGACTTCTTCTATCACAAATAATAAGCCAGCGATTGGCGCGTTAAAGGCAGCACCTAATCCAGCAGCCGCACCGCTGGAAATAAAAATCTTTTTCTCAGAAGTTGAGGCATGGGTGTATTCACTGAATCCTTGGCCGACCATGGCACCTAGTTGGATCGATGGACCTTCACGACCAAGAAACAAACCGGAACCGACAGATAAGACTCCACCAACAAATTTTTTCCAAAGAACGGAAAACCAGTTCAATTTTATATCTCCTTGCAGTGTTCCTTCCACTTGAGGAATGCCGCTACCTTTGATGTTCGGCTCTGATTTTATCAAAAGACCGACGATAAACGCGATGCCCAGCATAACCAAACTCCACGGAATCAGTCCCAACGGATGTATTCGAAACCAGAGATAAAGCGTCACAATCTGTTCCATCATTTTTTCAATCAGCAGCCGAAACAAACTGACAACTACGCCGGCTAAAGCACCAATCAAAACACCTTTTAAAATAAAAACGACTTTTGTACCATCTAAACGTTTGATTTCATGTTCGTTTTTCATATCTTTCCTCCATAACCACTATCCAATTTAGCGCGAATTTCCAATAAAAACAAGACCGAATCAATGAATCCGTTTTTTTAAATTGTTGCTAGTGTCGCGAAACTTTCTGAGATGCTATAATAAAAAAGATTGAATAGAGAAAGGACGTTTTGCATGCCAAACAAACAGGAGTTGTTAGCAGGACTTAACCCTAAACAAAAAGAAGCGGTACTTCATACCGAAGGGCCGCTATTGATTATGGCAGGAGCGGGAAGTGGGAAGACACGGGTACTGACTCATCGAATCGCTTATTTAATAGAAGAAAAAAATGTGAATCCATGGAATATCTTAGCGATTACATTTACGAATAAAGCTGCACGAGAAATGAAAGAACGTGTTAATAGTATTCTAGGCCAAGGCGGTCAGGATGTTTGGGTTTCGACTTTCCACTCGATGTGTGTCCGGATTTTGCGCCGAGATGTCGATGCAATCGGTTATGATCGGAATTTTACAATTTTGGACGGTTCAGATCAGTTGACCTTGATGAAACGGATCTTAAAAGACTTGAATATCGATCCTAAAAAATATGACCCTCGCTCGATTTTAGGTGCAATCAGTAACGCTAAAAATGAACTGTTGACCCCAGAAACGTACGCAGAGCGGCAAGGGTCATTCTTTGAAGAAATCGTGGCACGCTGTTATGATGCGTACCAAAAAGCGCTGCGAAACAATCAAAGTATGGATTTTGATGATTTGATCATGAATACGATTCGATTATTCGAAGAAAATGAAGAGGTCTTGACCTATTACCAACATAAATTCCATTATCTGCATGTCGATGAATATCAAGATACCAATCATGCGCAGTATACACTAGTGAATATGTTGGCCGCTCGATTCCACAATTTGTGTGTGGTAGGTGATGCGGATCAGAGCATTTACGGCTGGCGCGGCGCTGATATGCAAAATATTTTAGATTTTGAAAAAGATTATCATGATGCATCAGTTATTTTATTAGAACAAAATTATCGTTCAACTAAAAGTATTTTGGACGCGGCAAATCAAGTCATCAAAAATAACAGCAATCGGCGAGACAAAAATCTTTGGACGGATAATCAAGCTGGCGAACAGATTACTTATTATCGGGCAGACAGCGAAAGAGACGAAGCGCAGTTCATCGTCAGCAAGATAAAGGAAGAAATCCAAAGCCAAAATCGCAGCTATAATGACTTTGCTGTTTTGTATCGAACAAACGCACAATCACGGGTGATCGAAGATACGTTAGTGAAATCGAATGTTCCTTATACGATGGTTGGCGGCCATAAATTCTACGATCGGAAAGAAATCAAAGACATTATCGCCTATTTGAATATTATCAATAATCCCCGAGATGGTGTCAGTTTTGAACGAGTGGTCAATACGCCGAAACGCGGGATTGGTGCCGCGTCAGTTGAAAAACTAAGAAGTTTTGCGACGATGCATGATTGGTCTTTAGTTGAAGCGGCTCAAAATGTAGATCTAGCCAATATCTCCGGTAAAGCCGGTCGAATGATTGGAGAATTCGGTACGATGGTCACACAGTTCCAAGAAATGGTCGCTTATCTTCCTGTAACGGATTTAGTTGATCAAATATTGGAACGAACAGGTTATTTAGCAGAGTTAAAAAATCAGCGGACGTTAGAAGCTGAATCACGGTTGGAAAACTTAGAAGAATTCCGTTCTGTTACGCAAGAATTTGATAAACGCAATGTAGTACAAGACGAGGAAACTGATACAGCAGAAAAACTAGCAGTCTTCTTGAACGACTTAGCATTAGTGTCTGATCTAGATGATTATCAAGAGGACAGTGCACAAGTTACTTTGATGACATTACATGCGGCCAAAGGGCTTGAATTTCCAATCGTCTTTTTGATTGGGATGGAAGAAAAAATCTTCCCATTGTCGCGATCATTAATGGAAGAAGCGGAGTTAGAAGAAGAACGACGCTTAGCCTATGTGGGCATCACGCGTGCGGAAGAACGTCTGTATTTGACGAACGCCTTTTCACGAACGCTTTACGGAAAAACGCAATACAATCAGCCTTCTCGTTTTGTTGCTGAAATCGATGACAGTCTGCTGAATGCTGTAGGAATGCAGCCGCAGCCAAAAGCTAGTTTCAATAGTCCATTTAAAAATAATCCGCTGAAACCTAAATATCAACACGCGACTCGCGAACCGATGATGGATAAGACGGCCTCTGGCGGCGATAAAGAAAACTGGAATCCTGGCGATAAGGTCCAACATCGAAAATGGGGTGTCGGTACGGTAGTAAAAGTCAGCGGCAAAGCCCAAGACATCGAGTTAGACATCGCGTTTCCGCAACAAGGGATCAAACGATTATTGGCGGCTTTTGCTCCAATCGAAAAAATTTAACTTTCTTTTATTACAAGGTTAGTTATCAAAATTAAGTTGTGTGTATCCTTTAATATAAATTAGGAGGGATTTTCTTGGAACCAATAACATTTCAAGCGGCGGAAAAACGTTCCATCGAACTCCGCGAAGAACTCAATCAATATGCGCATGAATATTATGTACAAGATCAGCCTTCGGTGGAAGATTTTGTTTATGATAAAAAATATCAAGAATTGGTCGCGCTCGAAACAGAATATCCAGATTTGATCACCCCTGAGTCGCCTACGCAACGAGTTGGCGGCAAAGTGTTAGCAGGGTTTGAAAAAGTCGTCCACGACATTCCGCTGTATAGTTTAAACGATGTATTCAACAAGGAAGAACTGATTGCTTTTGACGAACGAGTTAAAAAAGCTGTCGGGTATCCAGTTTCGTATTGTTGCGAATTAAAAATCGATGGTCTATCAATCTCTTTGAAATACGAAGCCGGACAGTTTGTCCAAGGAGCAACCCGCGGAGATGGGACAGTCGGCGAAAATATCACAGAGAATTTAAAAACAGTCAAGTCGATTCCGTTACGTTTAAAAGAACCTCTGACAATTGAAGTTCGCGGCGAATGTTACATGCCCAAAGCTTCATTCATTAAATTAAATCAACAGCGAGAAGAGGAGGGCAAAGAAGTTTTTGCAAATCCTCGAAACGCAGCGGCTGGAAGCTTGCGGCAATTGGACACTAAAATTGCGGCAAAACGTAATTTGAGTACTTTTTTATATACGTTGGCTGATTTTGGACCATTGGAATCAACGACTCAAGATCACGCACTGAATGAAATGTCGCGTTTAGGTTTTCGGACAAATCCTGAGCATCGCGTCTGCGAGACGATCAATGAAGTGTGGGAATACATCGAAAATTTCCATGAGACAAGAGATCAGCTGCCTTATGAAATTGATGGTATCGTAATTAAAGTGAATGAATTTGATTTGCAAGATGAATTAGGTTTCACAGTCAAAGCACCACGCTGGGCGACTGCCTATAAATTTCCACCAGAAGAAGCTCAAACGACCTTATTGGATATCGATTGGACGATCGGACGAACGGGAGTCTTGACACCAACGGCGATCATGGAACCGGTTCGCTTAGCAGGAACGACAGTTGGCCGAGCAAGTTTGCACAATAGTGATTATATCGAGAAGAAAGATATCCGCTTAAAAGACACGGTCTTGGTTTATAAAGCGGGTGATATTATTCCAGAGGTCGCACAAGTGGTGCTAGAAAAACGTCCGGCAGATAGTCAACCGTATCCAATTCCGACGCATTGTCCGATTTGTAATAGCGAGTTGGTCCATTTAGATGAAGAAGTTGCATTGCGCTGCATCAATCCAAAATGTCCAGCCCAGATCAAGGAAGGGTTGAGCCACTTTGTTTCACGAAACGCGATGAATATTGACGGATTGGGACCGCGAGTCTTGGCACAGATGTTTGATAAAGGACTAGTTTCGGATGTAGCTGATTTGTATAAATTGGACAAAGAACAGTTGTTAACGTTAGATAAAATCAAAGACAAATCGGCTGAAAATATTTTAACAGCGATCGATGCAAGCCGAGAAAATTCAGTGGAACGCTTGATCTTTGGTTTAGGAATTCGCCATGTTGGAGCAAAAGCTGCTGGGATTTTAGCGGAACACTTCGGCAGTCTGGCGGCGATGAGCCAAGGGACAAAAGAAGAAATCGTCAGTCTAAATACGATTGGTGAAACAATTGCAGACAGTGTTGTGACTTATTTTGAAAATGAGGAAGTCCATGAGTTGATGCAAGAGTTGGCTGAACGTGGCGTAAATTTGAATTACAAAGGACTGCGCGCAAGTCAATTGGCAGCAGTTGAATCACCTTTTAAAGATAAAACGATTGTTTTGACCGGAAAATTAGTGGATTACACTCGAGAAGAAGCTAAAGAAAAGATCCAAAAACTCGGCGGTAAAGTGACCGGCAGTGTTTCTAAAAAAACCGATATCGTAGTAGCGGGTGAAGAAGCTGGCAGTAAGCTGACAAAAGCTCAAAATTTAGGTATTGAAGTTTGGAATGAAAAACAAATGATCCAAGCAATCGAAGAAAGTCGGTTAGATTAGCTAATTTTAGATAGAAGATTGTTGACGAGTCCATAAACGAACGAGTATTATAAAAAAGCGTCGGCTCTATTAAAATCTATCTATTTTAAATTGTTTGAATTGAACAATTTTTTCAAGAAATTTCAAGAAAAAACCATGAATTCTAATAGAGTTATGATAAAATAATTGAAAATTGACAAAAGAAAGAGGGATATTATGGCAATCAATGAAGAACAAGTCAAACATGTGGCAAAACTTGCGAAACTTTCTTTCTCAGATGATGAATTGGCTGGATTTACCGATCAATTAGGGAAAATAATCGACATGGTTGAACAATTAGGTGAAGTGGATACTGAAGGTGTACCTTTTACTTCTAATGTTTCAGCAATGATCAATGTCATGCGAGAAGACGTCGCTGCACCAGGCTGGTCACGCGATGAGTTAATGGAAAATGTACCGGAAAGCGAAGATGGGTTTATCAAAGTTCCGGCAATCATTGACAACGGAGAGGCTGGTGCATAATGGAAAAGTTATATGATAAATCAATTGAAGAATTACACAGTCTGCTTGTTTCAAAAGAAATCACAGCAACTGACTTAACGAGTGAAACGTATGCTCGGATCAAAGAAACAGAAAAAGATATCGATGCGTTCATTACATTAAATGAAGAAAAAGCAATGGATCTAGCGAAAGCAATCGATGCCAAAGGAATTACTGAAGAAAATGCAATGGCTGGGATTCCGATTGGGATTAAAGATAATATTGTGACTAAAGGGATCTTAACGACAGCAGCATCTAAAATCTTGTCAAATTTCCAACCAATCTATGATGCGACTGTTATGGAGAAAGTCTATAGTGCTGATTTGATTCCAGTTGGGAAACTTAATATGGACGAATTTGCGATGGGTAGTTCAAGTGAAACTTCTTACTTCAAGAAAACTAAAAATGCTTGGGATCAAACAAAAGTTCCCGGCGGTTCTTCAGGTGGTTCAGCAGCATCAGTCGCTGCCGGTGAAGTTCCGGTTTCTTTAGGGAGCGATACAGGCGGAAGTATTCGTCAACCAGCTGCGTTTAACGGGATCGTAGGATTAAAACCTACTTACGGACGTGTTTCACGTTTTGGTTTGATCGCTTTTGCTTCATCATTGGACCAAATTGGACCGTTTACTCGTACAGTTAAAGACAATGCTTTAGCACTGAATGCAATCAGCGGATACGATCCAAAAGACGGCACTTCAGCCGGTGTTTCTGTCCCTGATTTTGCGGCTGGTCTAACTGGTGACATCAAAGGAATGAAGATCGCTTTGCCAAAAGAATACATGGCAGAAGGAATCGAACCAGGTGTCAAAGCAGCGATCGTCAAAGCAGTAGAAACATTCAAAGCTCTAGGCGCAACAGTCGAAGAAGTCAGCTTGCCTCATTCAAAATATGGTGTAGAAGTGTATTACATCATTGCTTCATCAGAAGCAAGTTCAAACTTGCAACGTTTTGATGGGATTCGCTACGGCTTCCGTTCAGAAGATGTTCAAAACTTGGAAGATGTTTATGTAAATACACGGACTGAAGGTTTTGGCGATGAAGTGAAACGCCGGATCATGTTAGGTACATTCTCACTTTCAGCTGGTTACTATGATGCATACTTCAAAAAAGCTGGACAAGTCCGGACTTTGATCAAACAAGATTTTGATAAGATTTTTGCTGACTACGATTTGATTATTGGCCCAACTTCACCAACCGTTGCTTTTGGGATTGGCGAAAATGTTGATGATCCAATCACGATGTATTTAAACGATATTTTGACGATTCCAGTGAATTTGGCTGGTTTACCAGGAATGTCTGTTCCAGCAGGATTCTCAGAAGGCTTGCCTGTGGGCTTGCAAATCATTGGGAAACATTTTGATGAATCAACAATGTATAAAGCAGCTTATGCTTTTGAACAAGCTACAGATTTCCATAAACAAAAACCTGTGATTTTAGGGGGGGACAAATAATGAACTTAGAGACAGTTATTGGGCTTGAAGTCCATGTGGAATTAAAGACAAACTCTAAAATCTTTTCACCTGCGCCCGCTCACTTTGGTGCAGAAGCAAATACGAATACAAACATTATCGACTGGGGCTACCCAGGTGTCTTGCCAGTCATGAATAAAGCAGCGATTGAATTCGGAATGAAAGCTGCGCTTGCTTTAAACTGTGAAGTCTCACAAAATATGCATTTTGACCGTAAAAACTATTTCTATCCTGACAATCCGAAAGCTTATCAAATCTCACAATTTGATGAACCAATCGGTCATGATGGTTGGATCGAGATCGATGTCAACGGCAAAAAGAAAAAGATTCGGATCGAACGGGTTCATTTAGAAGAAGATGCCGGTAAAAACATGCACGGGATCGGCGGCTATTCGTATGTCGACTTGAACCGTCAAGGGACACCATTGATCGAGATCGTTTCTGAAGCAGATATGCGTTCACCGGAAGAAGCCAATGCTTATTTGGAAGCATTGCGTTCAATCATCCAATTCACTGGCGTCAGTGATGTGAAGATGGAAGAAGGTTCAATGCGCTGTGATGCGAATATTTCATTGCGTCCTTATGGTCAAGAAGAATTCGGGACTAAAACGGAATTGAAAAACTTGAACTCGATCAGCTTTGTTAAAAAAGGATTGACCTTTGAAGTTCAACGTCAAACAAAAGTTTTATTATCTGGCGGAACGATTCAACAAGAAACTCGCCGTTATGATGAAGGGACAAACAAAACGATCTTAATGCGGGTAAAAGAAGGATCAAGTGACTACCGTTACTTCCCAGAACCAGATATTCCCCACTTTGAAATAGATAGTGAATGGGTCGAAAAAGTCCGTGAATCATTACCTGAAATGCCGGCGGCTCGTCGTGAACGTTACGTAAATGATTTAGGCTTGCCAGAATACGATTCAATGGTCTTGACATTGAGCCGTGAAATGTCTGACTTCTTTGAAGAAACGTTAGCTGAAGGAGCCGATGCCAAACAAGCGTCTAACTGGTTGATGGGTGAAGTTTCGGCATACGTAAACAGTGAAAAACTAGAACTAGCCGATACAAAATTAACACCAAATAATTTAGCGGGCATGATCAAATTAATTGCTGATGGAACGATCAGCTCTAAGATCGCGAAGAAAGTTTTCCGTGAATTGATCGAAAACGGCGGCGACGCAAAAGAAGTCGTTGAAGCTAAAGGGCTTGTTCAATTATCTGATCCTGCACAATTGTTGCCAATGATCAATGAAGTATTAGACAACAACGAACAATCCGTAGAAGACTTCAAAAACGGGAAAGACCGTGCAGTTGGTTTCTTAGTTGGGCAAATTATGAAAGCAACGAAAGGGAAAGCAAACCCTGGTGTGGTAAATAAATTGCTTCAAGAGGAATTAGCAAAACGGTAAGGAGTTCGATCATGAGAAAAGCACGACTGATTTATAATCCAGTATCCGGAAAAGAGATCATGCGTAATAATTTGGCGGATATCTTAGATGCCATTGAAAAAGCAGGTTATGAAGCAAGTGCCTTTGCTACGACTCCTGAACCTGATTCAGCAAAGAATGAAGCGACCCGTGCTGCAAAAGCTGGCTTTGAACTAGTGATTGCAGCTGGCGGGGACGGAACGATCAATGAAGTTGTTAACGGGATTGCTGGTTTAAAAAAACGTCCGAAAATGGCAATTATTCCTGCGGGGACTACGAACGATTATGCTCGTGCATTAAAAGTGCCGCGTGGCAATGTCAAAGCGGCCGCAGAAGTCATTCAAAAACAACAAACGGTCAAAATGGATATCGGAAAAGCTGCCGGAACGTATTTCATCAATATCGCAGCTGGTGGTTCATTGACTGAGCTGACTTATGAGGTTCCGTCTGAATTGAAAAGCATTTTCGGCTACTTAGCTTATTTAGCTAAAGGAGCCGAGATGCTTCCGCGGATCAAGCCGACTAAGATGCGGCTAGTCTATGAAGGCGGGGAGTACGAAGGCAATGCTTCGATGTTTTTCTTAGGGTTGACAAACTCTATCGGCGGCTTTGAAACGATTGCGCCGGATGCCAAATTAGATGATGGAAAATTTTCGCTGATTGTTGTGAAAACAGCCAATCTGTTTGAAATCGTTCGTTTGATCACGTTAGTATTGAACGGCGGAAAACACGTCAATGATTCAAAGGTTTTATATGTCAAAACTAGTTTCTTAGATGCCAGCTTAATTGACACCGATAAAAAGATGATGATCAATTTAGACGGTGAATACGGCGGCGATGCGCCAATGCGTTTTGAAAATCTTCATCAGCACATTGAATTTTATGCAAATACTGATGAAATCAATGATGATGCGATTTTGGGCGACGACGATCAAACCCGTGAAGCAGGGATTGAGCTTGTCAAAGAATACGAAAAGATCCAAGAAGAAGATTCAGAAGAGTAAGATTAAACGTTTCTGTCGTACGGCAGGAACGTTTTTTGTGGCTTGGTGACTTTATCGAACTACTTAAAAATAAGCCAAGTACTTTTGAAAAAAATATTTTCAGCAACAGCAAAAAAATTGTGTAAAACTGATCGGTGAGAGTTCATTCTTACAAAACTCTTAAGGGTCAAACACTTGGTGCCATCTTGCTTTTTCGATTAGAATTCATTAGAATAGGTGAATCAGCCTTGAAGGAGAATGAAATGACCTCAGTAGAAAAAAATCAAACATACAGCGTTACGATCGATGACTTGTCTCATGAAGGATTAGGTGTTGCTCATATCGATGGTTATCCGTTGTTTATCGAAAATGCGTTGCCTGCGGAAGAAATGACGATCAAAGCAGTCAAAGTCGGCAAAAAATTTGGTTACGGAAAAGTGATCGAACGTTTTACTGCAAATCCTGAACGTCAAGAAGTAAAAGACTTAGATTTATTAAGAAGCGGGATCGCACCTTTAAGCCATATGACGTATGATTATCAATTGCGATTCAAACAACAACAAATTGAAAAAGTTCTAAAAACAATTGCGAAATTGCCAGAATTACCAGTAGCACCTGCAATCGGGATGGAACAGCCATTTGGTTACCGAAACAAAGCACAGATCCCAGTCCAAAAAGTAAACGATCAATTAACGACGGGCTTTTATCGTAAAAATTCCCATGTATTGTTACCGATCGAAGACTATTTCATTCAAGAACCAAAAATCGATCAAGCAATCATCGCGGTTCGTGATGTCTTGCAACGATTTAATGTGAAAGCCTACAATGAACGCGAAAATACGGGTTTTATTCGTCACATCATAATTCGGCGCGGTCATTACAGCCATGAGATGATGGTGATCCTAGTTACTAGAACAGAACGTTTCTTTAAAGGAATGGAAATTGCTGAAACGATCAAAAAAGAATTGCCGGAAGTTGTTTCAGTCATTCAAAATATCAATCCTGAAAAGACCAATGTGATTATGGGACGTGAAGAAAAAATCCTTTTCGGAAAAACGACGATCAATGATACCTTGCTAGGAAAAACTTACCGTATTTCACCACAATCGTTTTATCAAGTAAATACCGAACAAACAGAAGTGTTGTACCAGACTGCCATTGAGTTTGCTGAACTTAGTGAAGAAGATGTCGTAGTTGATGCGTATTGCGGGATTGGAACAATCGGTTTGTCCTTTGCTGAAAAAGTGAAGCATGTTTATGGAGTAGAAGTTATTCCACAAGCAATTGAAGATGCTAAAGCGAATGCTGCAGCAAATGGAATCAAAAATGCCAATTATGAAGTCGGCAAAGCTGAAAAGATCATGTCACGCTGGGCACGCGAAGGAATCGAACCAACAGTGATTTTTGTTGATCCGCCAAGAAAAGGATTAGACGAAAAATTTATCGAAGTCTCAGCAGCCGCAAACCCAGAAAAAATTGTTTATATCTCTTGCAACCCAGCGACATTAGCTAGAGATTTGCGAAGATATGAAGATCTTGGCTATCACGCTGTGAAAGTTCAGCCAGTAGATTTATTCCCACAAACTTATCATGTCGAATCCGTTACTTTATTAGTAAAGGCGGTGTAAAAATGAATCAAAAAGAGAAAATGTTAGAATTGATCAAAAAGAAACAAGGTGGCGGACGCTCAAAGCAAATGGATCTGCCAAAAAATGATCGTAAAAACATGCGTAAAGGACCAAAGATTTTTAATAAATAAAGCAGAGATCACAGAAGAGAGGCGATTTCATTGGGAAATAGTTGGATGCAGCGACTGACGAAATTCTATCAAAAGTATGCGTATTTGATGCGCGGGCGTTATGGTAGAGTGGACCAGATCAATAAAGCGCTGCTAATTGTTTGGGCGGTCATGCTGATTTTTGACCGTTGGATCCCTTTTTATATTGGAAATGTCATTGCGTTAGCAGCTTTGGCAGTGGTTCTTTATCGCTTTTGTTCAAAAAAAATCTATCCCCGAAGCAATGAGAACCAAAAATTTATTCAATGGATCGCTCGTGTAAAAGATTTCTTCACAGGCAAGGCGACCTATCGCTATTTCAAATGCCCTGAATGCAAACAAAAGATGCGGGCACCAAAAGGTCACGGGAAAATCAAAGTGACTTGTAAAAATTGTCATACGCAATTCGTGAAAAAGGTCTAGTTTTTTAAACTAGGCTTTTTCTGATATCCTTAAAAAGAGAGGGTGAGAGTAAATGAAATTAATTTTAGTTCGTCATGGTGAAAGTGAAGCAAATTTTGAAAATTATTGGACAGGCTGGTTGGATGTCGATCTAACAGCTAAAGGAATCGAACAGGCAAAAAATGCCGGAAAAAAATTGAAAGCAGCAGGGTTAGTAATCGATGTTGCCTATGAATCTGTATTGAAGCGTTCCATTAAAACGGCACAAATGATTTTACAAGAAGCAGATGCACGGTTTGTTCCTGAATACAAAACGTGGCGGCTGAATGAACGCCATTATGGGGCATTGGTTGGAAAAAATAAAGACATCATCAAGCAAGAATTTGGAGCGGAGCAAGTAAAAAAATGGCGCAGAGGTTTTGATGAAGTACCGCCGCTAGTCGAAGAGAATCATTTTGATCGACGCTATGACAATTTAGATTCAAGTTTGATTCCTCTAGGAGAAAGTCTGCGAATGACTTCACAGCGAGTGATTCCTTTATGGCAAGATAAAATTGCTCCCGCTTTATTGGATGAAAAGACGGTCTTAGTTTGTGGACATGGCAACAGTTTACGTGTCTGGGTCCAATACCTTGAAGCGATTCCTACAGATGAAGTTGATCAAATTGATATACCTAACGCAACACCAGTAGTCTACACATTTGATTCGCAACTAAAAATCAGCAAAAAAGAAATTTTATAAAATTATTATGTTAACTTAGAAAGGTTTGTTATGAATTATATTTGGGATTTTGACGGGACAATCTATGATTCGTATCCAATCATGTTGAAGGCGCTGATGACGACTTTCAACGAGTTTGAGCTAGAAATAAATGAAGAAACAGTTTATCGAAAAATAAAAGAAGAATCGATTCGCCAAATGATCATCGACTGGCAGCTACCGGCACCAACTTTCGATCAGAAGTATCACGCCTATGAGGCGCAACAAAACAAAGCGTCGTTTCCTTTTACTGAAGCGGAAGAGACACTAAAGATATTGCGTGAAAAAGGCGGACAGCACTTTATTTTGACTCATCGTACGGTGGCGTCGACTTGGAAATTATTGAGGCGCGACGGATTAGACGGCTTGATCACAGCAATCATCGGCAGTGATTCAAACTTTCCGCGAAAGCCTGATCCAGCAGCAATCAATTATTTCATTGCTGACTATCGGCTAGATCCTGCTCAGACGGTGATGATCGGCGATCGCAGATTAGATATTGAGGCTGGCAGTAATGCGGGCATCCAGACAGTATTTTTTGATATCGATCATTTTGGTCAAAAAATCAAGGCGACACATTATATAAATAATTTAAAAGAAATGGTACAAATTTTTTGTGCAGAAAGCTATAATTAGGTAACTCGCTGATTCATTGCAACTGTTGAGGCAGACAGTAAATGATTTCAGCAAATGCACTGAATCAGATCGCTTTTTATTTGCATCAAGTATGTCTTATGAAGGGATCAGATTATTGCAAAATATAGATAAGAAACAAGGAGATGCAAAATGGAATTACAACGTGATCAAGAAGTTGTCGAGTCTTTTAATTACGGTCTTCCACCGAAAGATCAAGTAGTGAAACAGAAATTATTGATTAATTTTAGTCCTTTGGAAGCAGTTGATCCGGGATATCCGGCTGAAAATAGTATTATGGGTGTACGAGTCGAATGCGTTATTCCTTTTGAAGAATTCATTATCGGCGGGGTGTTCTCCCAAGTAGTCCATGTGGTTGGACGCAAAGTCAGACAACAAAATGATCTGACCGAAGCTGAAGCTAACGAGATGATCCGCCCGCTTTTGAAACTAATCGAACGAATGGTTTATGAAGTTACTGAAATTGCTTTGGATAAACCAGGAGTAAAAATTAATTTTTCTTCTAATGCTAAATAATTAGTTCCTCCAATTTAAAGAGAGTCTAACACGGTGATTTAGTCTCTTTTTCGAGTTGGAGGATTTTTTTGTGATGTAATTTTTGAAATTTTTCATGTAACAATGCAAAATATAAGACAGATTATTTTATCTAGGGTATAATGTTCAAGTCACTGAAGTGTAGGCGTCGCGCAGCTATATTTTAGGGTAGTTCGTTGAAGAACGGGCACCGGGAACCTTTACTTCCTTTGACAGACTTGTCATTATAGAAAGTTTTTGAGACTATCCGTTCAATTTTTCACAGCTGTTCGCTCGTTTTTTGTTTTTAGCAATCGTATACGTACAAAACTTTTTGAGTTTTTACGTTAAAAAATCAAATCATTATTTATGAGCGGAAAAGCAGAATGTTGAATGATAGACGACTTTCTAAGCGGATTGGTTTTTCCTTGGAAAAATTAATTCAGCACATCACATAAGGAGGAATACAATGACAACTCTGTTCACTGTATTAGTGATCTTAGTATTCGTTGCATTGCTTGTAGCTTTCTACCAAATGCAAAAAAGACATGTAAAATTTTCTAATCGTGTGTTTGCGGGATTAGGAGCCGGAATTATTTTTGGCGGTGTTTTACAACTTCTTTTAGGTAATGGTAGCAAGATTATTACGCAAGCGATGGAATGGATCGGGATCGTTGGTAATGGTTATATTTCATTATTACAAATGTTAGTAATGCCTTTAGTATTTATTTCAATCGTTGGTGCATTCACCAAAATGAAATCTAGTAAAAAACTTGGTAAAATTAGTGCCAATGTTTTAGTAACTTTATTGGCTACAACAGCAATCGCCGCTTTGATCGGTATTTTAGCTGTAATGGTCTTTGGTCTTGATGGGGCGACCTTTACTAAGGGTGCAGCTGAAACGGCTAGAATCAAAGAATTGGCAGACCGTCAATCAATGGTTCAAAACTTCTCAATTCCGCAACAAATTTTATCATTTATCCCAAGTAATGTCTTCGCTGATTTTGCTGGCACTCGTCCAACAAGTACGATTGGGGTAGTAATTTTTGCGGCTTTTGTCGGCATCGCCTTTTTAGGAGTACGCCGCAAAGCGCCAAAAGAAGCAGAATTTTTTGCGAACTTGATCGACAGTTTGTATAAAATCGTTATGCGAATCGTGACATTAGTCTTGCGTCTAACACCATATGGGGTCTTCGCATTGATGACAAACGTGTTAGCAACAAGTGATTTCGAAGCAATTGTTAATTTAGGGAAATTCATTTTGGCGTCATACAGTGCATTGATCGTTGTATTATTGATGCATTCATTGATTCTTCTAGGTGTTAAAGTCAGTCCAATCAATTTCTTTAAAAAAGCCTTTCCTGCATTGAGTTTCGCGTTTACTTCGCGTTCAAGTGCGGGCACATTGCCAATGAATATCGAAACACAAACAAAGGCTTTAGGTGTTGATGAAGCAACCGCAAACTTTGCTGGTAGTTTCGGTATCTCGATTGGTCAAAACGGCTGTGCGGGTGTTTACCCAGCAATGCTTGCAACAATCGTTGCACCAACAGTTGGCGTGGATGTTTTTGATTTGAAATTCATCGTGATGTTGATTGCAATCGTAACGATCAGTTCATTTGGTGTTGCCGGTGTCGGCGGCGGAGCAACCTTTGCTTCGTTGATCGTCCTAGGCGCGATGAACTTGCCAGTCGCAATCGTTGGTTTGGTTATCTCTGTTGAACCAATGATTGATATGGCTCGGACAGCGGTTAACGTTAGCGGCAGTATGGTTGCCGGTGTTGTGACCAGCGAACGCATTCATGAATTGGATCGCGACATCTTGCGTGATCAAAATGCTTCTATTGAAGTGAATTCATAATAATTAAAAGGCTTGGCTAGCGCAACCAAGCCTTTTTTGGTACACTTTTTTTGAGATACAGGAATTTGAGAGGAAAGTGACTAATTTGTTTAATGAACAAGTAAAAGTGATTTTATATGCGAACGATGTAAAAAAAGCCAGTTTATTTTGGCAAACGATCGGTTTTGTAGAGATTAGTTTTGAAGAATTAGATGGGTCGCAAGTTGCGGAAGTGGCAATGAGTGAAAACAGTACGACGCATTTAGTGATTTATGATCGGGCATTTATTGAAAAAAATGATGATGAAGCGACTGAACCTGCACCAGCTTTGATCTTTGGCAGCGATAATACAATCGACTTATATAAAAAAATGCAAGAAGCAGGTATTCAATTAGGAGATCTAACTCAAATTGGTGAAGAATATGTCTTTAATTTTGTGGATACGGACGGCAATTATTTTGTAGTATCCGGTAAATAGTTTGTTTTTTGGCTGGAGGGAGCGAGTGAAAATGGATCAAGTTTTTGTGATTGGCGATGTTCACGGTGAGTATACGTTATTTCAAGCAGTTTTGAAAAAATCCCAGCCGGACAAACAACAGCTGATTTTGATCGGTGATCTAAACGATCGTGGTCCGAAAAGTAAAGATTGTTGGTTATTAGGCATGGAACTAGTCGAAAAATATCAAGCAATTTATTTACGAGGCAATCATGAACAATATTTCTTAGAATTTATGGAAAGTCCAGAAGATTGGTTTCCAAGTTATTTGTACAATGGCGGAAAAGAAACAATCGAAAGCTTGCTGCATAAAGGCGCGACAGAGGAATATTCTCCCACTGAAATTGCGATGATGATCCGCAGCCGGTATCGATCGCTGTTGGAATTCTTAGCTGAGCGTCCATTTTATTATGAATGGAACGACTATCTCTTCGTCCATGCCGGTGTAGACTTAACCAAGCCTTGGCAGGAAAGCTCACCGCAAGACTTTTTATGGATTCGCGAACCGTTTCATGAAGGCAAGAATCAGACAGGTAAGACGATCGTATTTGGTCACACGATCACGCCAATGCTGTATGGCGATATGCAGACGACCGCTCTTTGGCAATCTGATGGAAAAATCGGGATCGATGGCGGCGCAGTCTTTGGTGGCAGTCTCCACGGGGTTGTCTTTGATGAAAATGGCATCGTACAGGATTATGAATTACCGAATACTAACGCGTGGCAACCCGATTTTTAAGCAGTGGATGTGACAAATTGTCGCATCCATTTTTTTGTAATGAAAGTTAACAGCGTTCTAACGTCTCACAATAAGTATCCTTCTATTACAGAAACTCTTTTCTGAATTTTCTTGCAACGACATCTACGTAGCGACAAAATATGATAGAATAACTTTTATATTTTTGAATTTATTAGGAGGCGCAAAGATGTCAGAGACAGTCAAAGGACATTTATCTGCCGGACTAACGGTCGCTATTTGGGCATTGACTTTTATTTCGACCAAAGTCCTGTTAAAAGATTTTTTGCCGATTGAAATTTTATTCATTCGTTTTTTGATTGGCTTTATCAGTTTGTTGATTGTTTCGCGAAAAATGTTGCCATTTAAAAGCTGGCGTGAAGAGAGGTATTATTTAATAGCGGGCCTATTAGGGGTCTTTCTTTATTATTATTTAGAAAATGTTGCGTTGACCTTTACTTTAGCGATGAATGTGGGCGTGATCGGCTCAGTCAGTCCATTTATGACGGCATTGATCAGCCGATTCATTTTAAAACAAGGAACGATTCCACGGGTCTTTGTTTTAGGGTTCATTTGTTCGATGATTGGCATTTCATTAATCAGTCTTTCTGGAACGTTAAACGTGAATCCGCTTGGTGATGGCTTAGCACTATTGGCTACGATTTGTTGGGCGACTTATTCCTTGATCGTCAAAAAGATTAGTACTTTTGGTCATGGCACGATTGCTATGACACAACGGATTTTCTTTTATGGATTATTATGGATGGTACCGGTCTTATTCTTTAGTATCGATACTTTCGATTTTTCACGATTCACCCAAATCACAAATTTCGGTAATCTCATCTTTTTAGGAGTGGGAGCGTCGGCTTTATGTTTTGTTACGTGGAATTTTTCTGTGAAAAATCTCGGAGCTGTTCGGGCGGCTGTTTATATTTATACGATCCCGATGTTAACGACGTTAGCATCCGTCTTAATTTTAGCAGAACCGCTGACCGGTAAAACCTTTTTCGGGATTTTGTTAACTCTGGCTGGTTTAGTATTATCAGAACTACCCAATTTTTTGCGTCAAAGAAAAATATGGACTAACAAACACCTTCACGACTGATAATGTGAAGGCGTTTTGATTTTACTGAAGAAGCATTCTTACTTGAAGTATGGTAGAATAAATAGGATTTTGAATGAAATGAGGAAGTAAAATGGCAGAAAATTTAAACCAAGAGATCATTCAACTACTGAACAAGGAACTGACTGATTATAGTGCAAAACAGATCAAAGTTGCATTGAATTTGTTAGCAGAAGGCAATACGGTTCCTTTCATCGCTCGTTATCGTAAAGAAATGACTGGCAGTCTGGATGAAGTACAACTTCGCGAGATCGAGGAACGCTACAATTATTTAGAAAATCTAGAGAAGCGCAAAAGTGAAGTCTTGCGTCTAATTGATGAACAAGGAAAATTGACTGAAGAGCTAGCTAAAAAAATTCAACAAGCCGTCAAAGTACAAAAGGTTGAAGACTTGTACCGGCCTTATAAACAAAAACGACGGACTAAAGCTACGATCGCTAAAGAAAATGGTTTGGAGCCTTTAGCACAGTATTTGCTGAGTTTCCCGCAAACTGGGGATGTTTATGCGAAAGCGGGAGAATTTATCAATGAGAATGTAGCAAATGCCGAAGAAGCTTTGCAAGGGGCGCATGAAATCGTCGCCGAACAAATCAGTGACAATCCCGATTATCGTACTTGGATCCGTAATTTTACTAAGAAAAACGGTGTTTATCAAAGTAAAGTTAAAGATGCGAATAAAGATGAAAAAGGCGTTTATGAAATGTACTATGATTTCACTGAACCAATCAATAAGATGGTTTCACACCGAGTGCTGGCCTCTAATCGGGGTGAAAAAGAAGAAATTTTGAAAGTCGCGATCGTTGCGGAAGAAACAAAGATCTTCGCGTATTTAGAAAATCAATTAGTGGAAAATAATCGCGCAATTACCGTTGAATTTGTTCGAGAAGCGTACAAAGACAGCTATAAACGTTTTATTGGACCCGCGATCGAACGGGAGATCCGTAATGAGCTGACGGAAGAAGCCGATGAACAAGCGATCAATATTTTTGGTGAAAATTTGCGTAATCTATTGCTGCAGCCGCCATTGAAAGGCAAAGTCGTCTTAGGGTTTGACCCTGCTTATCGGACGGGCTGTAAACTTTCAGTAGTTGATGAAACAGGAAAAGTTTTAGCAATCGAAGTGATCTATCCTCATAAACCCGCTTCGCAGGCAAAACGGCAAGCGGCTGGACCTGCTTTTCAAACGTTGATAAAAAAATACGGCGTTGAGATGGTGGCCATCGGGAATGGGACAGCAAGTCGTGAATCAGAATTATTTGTTGCTGAGCAATTAAAGCAAGTCCAACAAGAAGTTTTTTATGTGATCGTCAATGAAGCGGGAGCATCTGTCTATTCAGCTAGTGATATTGCGCGGACGGAATTTCCTGATCTGCAAGTAGAAGAACGTAGTGCTGTCAGCATTGCCCGGCGTCTACAAGATCCGCTGTCTGAATTAGTGAAAATTGATCCAAAAGCGGTTGGAGTCGGACAATATCAACACGATGTCGCTCAAAAACGCTTATCAGAACGATTAGACTTTGTTGTTGAAACAGCAGTAAACCAAGTGGGGGTCAACGTCAATACAGCAAGCCCGCAACTGTTGCAATATGCTTCTGGCTTAAATAAAACGACGGCTAAAAATATCGTGAACTATCGTGAAGAAAATGGTGCATTCACTTCACGGCCACAATTAAAAAAAGTCCCGCGCTTAGGACCAAAAGCTTATGAGCAAGCGATTGGATTTTTACGGATTCCTGCTGCAAAAAACATCTTAGATACAACGGCGATTCATCCGGAAAGTTACGCTAGTGCAAAAGAGATTTTAAAATTAGCCGGAGTCGAATTGAAAGCATTAGGCTCAGCTGAAGCCGCTGAAAAGATCAACGCACTGCAAATGGCGCAACTGCAACAAGAACTTGAAATCGGCAAAGAAACGATCAAAGATATTTTACAAGCATTAGTCCAACCGGGGCGAGATATGCGTGATGAAATGCCGGCACCCTTGCTGCGTCAAGATGTGTTGACGATGGAAGATCTGCAAGCGGGAATGGAATTGCAAGGAACGGTGCGCAATGTGATCGATTTTGGTGCATTCGTTGATATCGGGGTCAAGCAAGATGGACTAGTCCATATTTCCAAATTGAGCAAAAATTATGTCAAACATCCAACTGACGTTGTTTCCGTCGGCGATGTGGTCACTGTTTGGGTCGAAGCGATCGATGTGAAAAAAGGTCGAATCAGTTTGACAATGATCCAAAGTGAAAGAAATGACTGATCAAGAATTACAAACGCTAGTCGAAAAGGTTTCGCAAGAATCTTTTCGACAACCGTTTTGTCACAATGCTCGGTTCAATCAACGTTTGAAAACGACTGGCGGACGCTATCATTTGCAAAGCCACGATCTTGACTTTAATCGTTTGGTTTTTGAAAAATACGGAACGGCGGAATTGATCAAAGTGATCAAACACGAGCTGTGCCATTACCATTTGCATTTAGCTGGCCGGGGTTATCAGCATAAAGATCTAGAGTTTAAACAATTGCTGCAAAAGACTGGCGGTTCTCGTTTTGCACCGCTCTTAGCACCAGTGATTTTTCAAGTGTATCAATGCCAACAGTGTCAAAAAGAGGTCAAACGCCGCCGCAAGATTGATACGAAAAAGTATGTGTGCGGAAGCTGCCAAGGAAAGTTGAAATTTTTGAAGACGATTGAAGCATAAGTTCGATCTCCTGAAGAATAAAAGATTGCTATTTTTACTGTTTTATATGATAATGTGAACCGCAAACAATTTTGTACATATAAGGAAGATGATTAAATGAATAATAAAGATACACTTTATCATTTTGTTGGAATCAAAGGATCGGGTATGAGCTCGTTAGCATTGGTCCTGCATGAAAAGGGCTACAATGTACAAGGTTCTGACGTCGAGAAATATTTTTTCACACAACGTGATTTAGAAAAAGCCAAGATCATGATCTTGCCATTTAATAAAGACAACATTAAAGCTGGCATGACGATCATTCAAGGAAATGCGTTTCCTGATACACATGAAGAAATCGCGCAAGCGAAAGAATTAGGACTAGAAATCGTGCGTTACCATGATTTTATCGGTCAATTTATTCAGCCTTACACAAGTATCGCAGTGACTGGTTCTCATGGTAAAACAAGTACGACTGGATTGTTGGCACATGTGTTGAACGGTTTAGCACCAACCAGTTATTTGATTGGTGATGGAACGGGTCACGGTGTTCCAGATGCAACATTCTTTGCTTTTGAAGCATGTGAATACCAACGTCATTTCTTAGCCTATGCTCCAGACTACTCGATCATGACGAATATCGATTTCGATCATCCGGATTATTTCAAGAGCATCGAGGATGTTTTTGAAGCCTTTCAAACATTGGCTTCTCAAGTCAAAAAAGGAATCTTCGCTTACGGGGATGACGAATACTTGCGCAAATTAAAAGCAGATGTGCCGATTTATTATTATGGTCTATCTGAAAATGATGACATCCAAGCACGCAATATTGTTCGAACAACGAACGGCTCGGCTTTTGATGTGTATCATAAAGAAAAATTCATCGGCCGCTTTTCCGTTCCTTCATTTGGCAAACACAATATTTTGAATGCTTTATCAGTGATCGCAGTTGCTTATTTTGAAAATCTGGACATGGATAAGGTCAAAGAAGAAATGTTGACTTTCTCTGGTGTGAAACGCCGGTTTACTGAGAAAAAAGTTGCCGACATGATTATTGTCGATGATTATGCTCATCATCCAGCTGAAATCAAAGCGACTATTGATGCTGCTCGTCAAAAATATCCAGAAAAAGAATTGGTCGCTGTTTTCCAACCGCATACGTTCACACGGACGATCGCATTGATGGATGAATTTGCTGAAGCGTTGGATCGTGCCGATAAAGTTTATCTTTGCGATATTTTCTCATCTGCCCGCGAAATAGCTGGTGATGTAAAAATTGAAGATCTAGGCGCGAAGATCCAAAAGGGTGGACAAGTCATCAAAGAAGAAAATATGTCGCCGTTATTGGATCATGAAAATGCAGTAGTCATCTTTATGGGTGCCGGAGATGTTCAAAAATTTGAACGGGCATATGAAGATCTATTGAGTAATACAACACGCAACGTATTATAATTTTGAAGGAGGGTTCAGACAATTTTTGTCAGAGCCCTTCTTTTAGCAAAGTTTAAACGGGTGAAGAACAACGATTTTTACTTTAAAAATCTTTAGCACAAAGCATACACAAACTTGTGTTTTCATTGCTTTCTGATAAAATGATGAGGTAGAACACAATACGGAGGGAATGAGTTTGTATAATATGAAGGCTCGGAAAATAGGCAAGACGATTGATGAAATTGAGGAAGGCGACTCGTTGTCGTTAACAGAATCAATCGAAGATAATCAGATTCTTTTGTATTTAGGTTTGACAAATGATGCAAATCCTTTGTACATCCAACATGATTACGCAAAAGAAACTGAGTATGAACAACCGCTTGTACCATCGATCATGGTGATGGGAATCATCACAAGCGCGATTTCAAAACATTTACCAGGACCGGGTTCTCACGTAGTGAACTTCTCCATCAATTTTATTGATCCAGTTTTTCATTATGAAACATTAACGTTTGAGTTTGAAGTAATCAAAGTAGATAAAATGAAAGATGTCGTAACGATCTCTGTTGAAGCGGTAGAATCCACTGACAACGAAGAAAAACGCATCTTGGATGCTGTGGTCATGGTAAAACCGCCACAAGTACAAATAGGAGATGATCTAAATGAATAATCAAGAAGCACGCGTATACGGCTTGAACCGTTTCTATGGCAAGATCTATGCTTTTCTAGCTTTAGGGATCGGGATCAGTGCTGTAATTTCATATATGGCATTAGGACCTTGGGTATTCCAAGTTCAAAACTTTATTAATAATTTTCCGCTAGGATTCTGGGGAATCTGGATCGCTGAGATCGCCCTTGTTGTTTTTCTTGGATTCAAAGCACAGAAAAATCCCGCATTAGCGATCGGCGGATTTATCGTCTACTCAGCATTGAACGGGTTGACATTGGCAGTCACTTTGGCGATGTACGATCTAGGGACTGTGACGCAAGCGTTTATTACAGCTTCAGCGACATTCTTAGTCATGTCATTGATCGGCTCTTTCACGAAACGTGATCTTTCAGGCATCGGTCGAGCTGCTTTGAGCTGTCTGTTTGGAATCATTATTGCGATGCTGCTAAATGTCTTCTTGTTGCAAAGCAGCGCGGTTGATTTCTTTATCTCAATTTTAATGGTAGTGATCATGTCAGGAATCACAGCTTACGATAATCAAATGATCCGCAAGATTTATCTTGGGACAAATGGTGAAGCAGGAAATGGGGTTGCGGTCTTCATGGCCTTACAATTATACTTAGATTTCATCAACTTATTTATTTCATTTTTAAGAATTTTTGGAAGCAGCAAATAGAGGCGAATATTCGTCTCTTTTTTTATTTTCAGTAATCATAATAATTTTGCAAAAATCAGCGCCATTCTTTTCATTTCATTAAATACTTTGTTAAAATGAGGGGTGGAAGAAGAGCAGCTGTATCAATCAGCAAATAACTGAAACAGACACCAACTATCTTCAACTCGGAAGACGGCTTGTTGTAAGAAAAATGCTGAACAAAGACTATCGGTAACGATTCGTCGGCCGATTTAGAGAAACTGAGAAAAATGAAAATACTTTATATGAATTAGGAGTCGAGGACATGAGTGAGAATAAATTATTATTAGTAGACGGAAACAGTGTCGCTTTCCGTGCTTTTTTTGCCCTGCATAACTCTTTAGAACGATTTAAAAACAAGAATGGGCTCCATACTAACGCAATCTACGCTTTCAATAATATGTTTGAAAATGTAATGGAACGAGAAAAACCCACACACGTGTTAGTCGCTTTTGACGCGGGAAATACGACCTTCCGGACAGCGATGTATACTGAATATAAAGGCGGGCGTTCGAAAACTCCTGGAGAATTTCGTGAACAAATGCCTTATTTGCGTGATTTATTAGCTGGCTTAGGTGTAAAACATTATGAATTAGATAATTATGAAGCAGATGATATCATCGGGACATTGGCACACCGAGCAGCTGATGAAGGATTTGAAGTAGTCGTTTTATCAGGCGATCGCGACTTAACGCAATTGACGACAGAAAAGATCAAAGTAGATATTACGGTCAAAGGTGTTAGTGAAATCGAGTCATATACACCTGAACATGTGGCTGAAAAATATGACGGGCTGACTCCGAATCAAATCATCGACATGAAAGGCCTAGCAGGAGATACTTCGGATAATTATCCCGGCGTCACAAAGGTCGGCGAAAAGACTGCCATCAAATTATTGAAACAATTCGGCAGCGTTGAAGGGATCTACGAAAACATTGCTGAATTAAAACAAAGTAAAATGAAAGAAAATTTGATCAACGACAAAGAGCAAGCCTTCCTTTCAAAAGAGCTGGCGACGATCAAGTTGGACGCACCTGTAACTATTTCAATCGATGAATTAGTTTATGAGGGAAAAGACTTAGATAAATTGATCCCGTTCTTCAAAGAAATGGATTTCAAAGGTTTCTTGAATAAGTTAAACGTAGTTGAAGAAGAAGTCGAATTAGCAGATATCAAGTTTGAAGTCGTCACCGAATTCAGTGCAGACATGTTTGAACCAGATTCTGCTTTATATGTTGAAATGCTGGAAGAGAATTATCATTTTTCAGATATTGTTGGTGTTGCTTGGGGAACCCGTGAAAAGATCTATGTAACGAATGAATTGGCATTATTTGAAAATGAAGCCTTTAAAAAATGGCTGGAAACTGCAAATGGAAAGAAAGTCTATGATGCTAAGCGCACGTATGTTGCGTTGAATCGTTATATTACTAAAACGGAAGGGATCAACTTTGACGTATTACTGGCCGCTTATTTGTTAGATACGACGGATAACAGCAATGATATCGCTGGTGTGGCGCAGTATTATGGTTACACGGAGATCCAAACAGATGAGCAGATTTACGGCAAAGGCGCTAAAAAAGGGTTGCCAGAAGATGAGGAACTTTTATTTGGCCATTTGGCGCGTAAAATCAAAGCAATCCATTTCTTAAATGATAAATTAGAAAAAGAGCTGGAAGAAAAGCAGCAAGATAAATTATTTTATCAAATGGAATTGCCGCTTTCTCGTATTTTAGCTGAGATGGAAATCGCCGGGATCACGGTCGATGCGCAGCGCCTTCAATCCATGCGTGGAGAATTTTCAAAACGGCTACAAGAAATTGAAGAAAAAATCTATCGCGAAGCCGGCGAAGAATTCAACATCAATTCACCCAAACAGTTAGGTGTGATTTTGTTTGAAAAAATGCAGCTGCCTGTGATCAAAAAGACGAAGACCGGTTATTCAACTGCCGTAGATGTTTTAGAGCAATTACGCGAACAAGCACCGATTGCCGAATATATCTTAAATTATCGCCAAATCGCTAAGATCCAATCGACCTATGTCGAAGGCTTATTAAAAGTTATTCAAAGTGACAATAAGATCCACACACGCTATATTCAAACATTGACACAGACGGGACGACTAAGCTCAGTTGATCCGAACTTGCAAAATATTCCGATTCGATTGGAAGAAGGACGAAAAATTCGGCAAGCATTTGTGCCGCGAGCTGAGAATTGGCTGATTTATTCTTCAGACTATTCGCAAATCGAATTGCGGGTCCTAGCGCATATTTCTGGCGATGAACATTTGAAACAAGCGTTCCATGATGGAATGGATATTCATACAAGTACGGCGATGCGAGTCTTCAATGTTTCGCAAGCAGAAGTGACACCGAATATGCGGCGAAATGCCAAGGCTGTGAATTTTGGTATCGTCTATGGTATTTCGGATTATGGATTGTCGCAGAATTTAGGGATCACACGTAAAGCTGCGCAAGAGTACATCGATACTTATTTTGAGAATTATCCAGACGTGAAACGCTACATGGAAGAAAGTGTTCGCGAAGCAAAAGATAAAGGCTATACCGCGACTTTATACAATCGCCGACGCTATTTACCAGATATCAATGCCCGTAACTACAATCTTCGCTCGTTTGCAGAACGGACTGCAATCAATACACCGATCCAAGGTAGCGCGGCAGATATTTTAAAATTGGCGATGATCGAAATGGCCAAACGCTTAAAAGAAGAAAAACTCCAAGCGACGATGTTACTGCAAGTGCATGATGAACTTGTCTTTGAAGTCCCGGAAAGTGAATTGGAACAATTAGACAACTTAGTCAAAGAAGTGATGGAAAACACCGTTCAATTAGATGTACCATTATTAACCGACAGTAGTTGGGGGAAAACTTGGTACGAAGCAAAATAAAGCGGGGGCTGGAGAACATTCCAGCTTCTTCTTTTCTAATTTTTATTAAGTTGACAAAAAAACCAAAATGTTAATCGAGTTAGGATGATAAAGATGCCGGAACTACCAGAAGTTGAAACAGTCAGGAAGGGGCTCGTCTCTTTAGTTAAAGGAAAAACGATTGCAAAAGTGGACGTCTATTGGCCGCGAATCATTGAGTTTCCAGAAGTAGAAATTTTTCAACAACAATTAGTCGGAGAAAAAATCGAGACAGTTGACCGGCGTGGAAAGTATTTGATCTTTCAATTTACCCATTATGAAATGGTCTCCCACTTGCGGATGGAAGGGAAATACGAATACTTTGCGGAGCCGACGCCATTAGACAAACACAGCCATGTACGTTTTATTTTCTCAGATGGGACAGAATTAGTGTACCGTGATGTACGAAAATTTGGTCGGATGGCTTTGTTGAAAAAAGGAACGGCAAAAGAATACAAAGGATTGGCGCAGCTAGGACCTGAACCGACTGAGACAGAATTTGAGCTAGCTGATTTTAAAAGACAGCTTGCAAAGTCTTCAACGATGATTAAACCCTTATTATTAAATCAAAAGATAGTTGCCGGATTAGGAAATATCTATGTTGATGAAGTTTTATGGTTAGCGAAGATCCATCCTGAGCAGCCTGCTAATACACTAAATGCACGAGCTGTTCGGCGTTTGCGCGAAGCGATCATTGAAGTCCTCACAAAAGCAAAAGAAGCCGGCGGGACGACGATCCGAACGTATTTGAATGCTTTGGGTGAAGCGGGACATTTTCAGCAAGAACTGCATGTCTATGGTCAAACTGACAAACCTTGCTCTCGCTGCCAAACACCGATCATTAAAATCAAAGTGGCACAAAGAGGCACACATCTTTGTCCCCACTGTCAAAAATTAAAGAAGGTGTAATGATGAGCTTTATTCTAGGAATAACTGGTGGGATCGCCAGCGGAAAAACAACGGTTGTAAATTTTTTCAAAGCAAAAGGATTCCCAGTCGTAGATGGCGATATTATCGCGCGGGAAGTGGTGGAATCTGGCACAGACGGTTTGGATGCAGTGAAGCAGGCGTTTGGTCCAGCTATTTTACAAAGCGATGGCCGTTTAGATCGTAAAAAATTAGGCGCCATAATTTTTCAGGATGAAAAAAAGCGCCGACTATTAGACAAAACGCTCGATCCGTTTATTCGCGGTGAGATCAAACGTCAAATCCAAGCAGCGAAAAACACGGCAGACTTAGTGATTGTGGACATTCCGCTTTTATACGAAGGGCATTATGAAGCGATGATGGATGCGGTAGCTGTAGTTTATGTGACACCGAACATTCAGTTAAGCCGTTTGATGACCAGAAATGATTTAACTGAAAAAGCGGCATTAGAACGGATCAACAGCCAACTTTCATTGGAAGAAAAGAAAAAAAGAGCGACGCTCGTCTTTGATAATTGCGGTTTGCAAGAAACAACGCACAAGCAAGTTTCAGACTGGTTAAAAGAAAACAAATTTGTTTCTTAATGAATTCAGCGTCGTAGCTTTACGACGCTTTTTTTAGCGGGCTGGTTATGGTAAACTCATGTTATATAAACAAATAACTTTTTTTCTTTTGAACAATATTTGTTTTTAAAAAATTATTCTATATAACAAAAAATTATTCGCGATACGTGAATTTAATCAAGTTTAAGAAAGTGCAGGTGAAATCATGCGTTGTCCAAGATGTAATCATAATAATTCTCGAGTAATCGACAGTCGGCAAACGGATGATGGTCGAGCAATTCGTCGGCGAAGAGAATGCGAAAGCTGCGGATTTCGGTTTACGACATTTGAACGAATCGAAGCAGCACCCTTATTAGTTGTGAAGCGCAATGGCGATCGTGAAGAATTCAGCCGCGATAAGATTTTACGCGGATTGATCCGTTCAGCTGAAAAGCGGCCGGTAGCAATGGAACAGATGGAACAAATCGTTGATCATGTAGAAAATCGTGTCCGCAGTATGGGTGAAAATGAAGTGCCAACGAGTCAAGTCGGCGAATTTGTGATGGAAGATTTGATGGATGTCGATGAAATCGCCTATATCCGCTTTGCAAGTGTTTATCGCCAGTTCAAAGACATGTCTGTGTTTTTAAAAGAACTGCAGGAGATCGTCGATAAAGCAAAGACAACGGAAGAAGAGTAGGAGGCTTTTTTAGTGGCAGAAGAACTAAAACCTAGTACCTTTTACACGGTCTACGGAAAACCACGACTCGATCAAAGCAAACAAGAGTCACTGCTTTATTTATACCAGCCGATCGTCGGCAGTACCGCTTCTAGTTTATATTTGACTTTAGCGAGTGATCTTACAATAGAAGGCAAAAGTCCGAGTCTGATGCATACGGATCTGCTAGCGGCGGTTGATACTGGCTTGATGAATCTGATCAAGGCGCGGGAACGACTTGAAGGAATGGGCTTGCTGGAGTGCTATCAAGCAACTGATCATGAGATCGGTTTGAATTTGATCTATCAGCTGCGTTTACCGCTGACTCCCGAAAAATTTTTTCAAGATCCTTTAATGGCTTATTTATTATTAGATAAAGTTGGAAAAAATCGTTACGAACGGTTAGTTGAGCGTTTTAAAGCGACTGCGTTTGATAAGAAAAACTTGAAGAACATTACGAAACGTTTTCGTGATGTTTATCGATTGGATGAAAATGCTTTTACTAGCCAAGGGGAAGTATTGGAACAAACGCAAGAGGTATTTACAGAGACCCCTGAGTTTGATTGGTCATTATTTGCCCAGCAGCTGAAACGTTTCAATCTGCTGTTAAGTCTTGAAGAGCGGGAGAAACTGCAGACTTTTCAGACACTGTACGGTTTAAATGAATTGGATCTTGCAGAGTATGTGGCTAAAGCTGCTGCTGGAGAGAAATCGGGATTGAACTTCGATTATTTGCGTCAGCTGATCAATAAAGAAAAGCGGCCAAATGTCGCTGCTAAACAGCAAGCGGCCCCCATTGAGCATCCAGAAACGACAAGTAATTTTTCATCTCAAGAATTAGAGATTATTGCACAAAGTAAAAAGATCGCGCCAGTCACTTTTTTACGAGCAATCAAGCGGGAAAAAGGCGGATTTGAGACAAACACAGAAGTCCGGCTGTTAGAAGAATTGATTGGGCGCAACTTGCTGCCTAAAAGTGTCATCAACATCATTATCAATTATATTTTAGTGATCCAAGATCAAGCGGTGATCAACGCGAATTATTTAAACGCGATCGCGAATGACTGGGCGCAGAAAAAAATCGTTACCCCCGAAGGCGCGATCGCACATGTTCGGGAAAATAATCAAAAATTGGTGCGCAAACCGCAAACAAGCCGACCAGCCTATCAAAAGCGTGGGGCTGTTCGCAGAGAGACATTGCCGGAGCATATCAAACAGCCACCAAAAGAAACTAAATTAGCTCCAGAAAAAGAAGCAGAACTAAACCGCAAATTAGCGGAATATCTAAGCAAAGAAGGTGACACTTGATGGAAGATGTCGGAAAAGAATTGAATCGCATCATCAAAAGTCGCGGGGTCGATGGCCGTTATCGTCAAATGATGGAAGAAATTTTAGCTGACCCTGATGTTCGCCAATTTATTGAAGAACATAAAGAAAAACTGACACAAGAGGACATCGAGAAATCTTTTGCGAAATTATATGAATTTGTCCAAGAAAAGAAAAAGTACTTGGCTTCTGATCCTACGATGATCGCACCAGGTTATGAACCGCAATTAAGTTTGAACTTTCATTTTATCGATGTGACATATGTTCCGACAGATGAACTGCTGCGAGTAAAGAAAGAAGAAGAAATCCGTAATCGCGTAAATTCTTTAGATATGCCGAAAGATATTCGTAAGGCTTCTATTCGGACATTTGAAGTCACGTCTGGTCGCGGCGAGGCACTCGAAGCATCACTGGACTTTATCAATCAATACGAAGAAAATCCTAAGATGTTTCATAAAGCTTTGTATTTAGTCGGAGGTTTCGGAGTCGGAAAAACATATTTACTTGGAGCGGTCGCACACGAATTAGCTGTTAAAGGGTTCGAAACGACGCTGCTGCATTTCCCTACATTCACCGGTGAAATGAAACAAGCGATTTCTAAAGATAATGTGGGTCCTAAATTGAATGAAGTCAAACGTGCGCCGATTCTGATGATCGATGATATCGGGGCAGACTCGATGAGTGCTTGGATTCGCGACGAAGTGTTAGGCGTGATCTTGCAACATCGGATGCAAGAACAATTGCCGACGTTTTTCTCTTCGAATTTCAACATGGATCAACTTGAACAACATTTATCTGTCACCCAGCGCGGGGATGAAGAACCATTGAAAGCGCAACGGATCATGGAACGTATCCGTTATTTGAGCAAAGAAATTTTTATGACCGGGGAAAATCGCCGGAACGGTTAAAAAACGAAAATTCTCTTAGAAAAAAACAAACGCCCTATTAAAAAGCGCTGTCATTTAGCTCTTTTTTAGGGGCGCTTTTTTTAAGGAGTGTTATAATCTACTTTAGGATGTGAAAAAATGAACGCCAAAGATTTATCAAATCGTTTACAAAAAGCGGCAGAATTTGTACCGTCAGCTGCTATTTTAGCTGATATTGGGTCAGATCATGCTTATCTGCCGGTCGCTTTGATGCTGCAAGAAAAAATATCGTATGGGATTGCCGGCGAAGTTGTTGCCGGACCTTATGAATCTGCCAAAAGACAAGTAGCTAAGTACGGCTTAGAAGAAAAAATCGCTGTCCGTTTAGCAGATGGACTTGAGGCGGTAGAATTAGCTGATCAAGTTTCTGCAATCACTATTTGCGGCATGGGCGGTGTTTTGATCCGTGATATTTTGCAACGAGGCAAAGCTCAAAACCGACTATCTGGCAAAGAGCGCTTGATCTTGCAACCAAATGTCGGTGAACGTCAATTGCGTCAATGGTTAGTTGCAGAAGACTATCAAATCATCGATGAAGCAATGATTGAGGAAAACCATAAAACTTATGAAATCATCGTGGCTGAAAAAGCTGCGGCAACACCTGATTATTCAGCGAAGGAACTTTTTTTTGGTCCGGTTTTATTAGTTGAAAGAAGCCCAATTTTTATTAAAAAATGGCAGCACAAATTAAGTAAGAGTGAAAATATTTTAGCTAGTTTACATCAAAGCGATCAAGATGTCGCTAAAAAGATCGAGGAAGTCACACAAGAAATCGAATGGATCAAGGAGGTACTTGCAGATGCAGGGGAATGAATTTATCCAACGTTTTAATCAGTATTGTCCTGAGTGGCTGGCTGAAGAGGGCGATCCAGTCGGACTGCATATCGGTACACTAAACAAAGACGTGAAAAAAATCATGATGAGTTTAGATGTTCGGCCGGTGGTTGTCAAAGAAGCAATCGCGAAAAAGATCGATTTATTGATCGTCAAGCATCCACCGATTTTTCGACCAGTTTCACGTCTGACGACAGATGATGTTCAGACTAAAATGTATGCTGATTTGCTCAAACATGACATTGCAGTCTATGCAGCTCATACCAACATGGACATCATCCATAATGGTTTAAATGATTGGTTTTGCGAAGCGCTAGCTGTTTATGATACAGAATATTTGATTCATACGCATACTGTTCAGATGAAAAAATTAGCGGTTTATATTCCACAGACGGATGCTAAAGAAATGCGTCAAGCGTTAGCGGCGGCTGGTGCCGGCGAACAAGGCAATTACCAGGCGACTTCTTTTACAGTGAACGGTACGGGCCGCTTTACACCGACAAGTCAGGCAAATCCTGCAATCGGTTCGGCAAATGTTCCAGAACAAGTTCAAGAAAGTAAAATTGAAGTGATCTTTCCTGAGACAAAGCAAGCTGAAGTATTAGCGGCGATGTTCGCAGCTCACCCATACGAAGAACCTGCTTATGATCTTTACCCGCTGGATAATTTGCCAGAAAAATTTGGGATCGGCCGTGTCGGCAATTTGAAAGCTGAAATGTCTGCAGAAGACTTTATCGCAAAAGTAAAAAAAGTTTTTGGTTTGAAGGGTCTGCGTGTGGTCTATCCGCAGGCGACTAAAGAGACAGTTAAACGGATAGCGATCTGCGGCGGAAGCGGCGAGAAGTTTTATCGCAACGCTTTGGCGGCAAACGCTGACGTTTATATTACTGGTGATGTTTACTATCATACCGCGCATGATATGCAAGAAACAGGGATGCTGGTGATCGATCCAGGGCATCATATCGAGTCGCTGTGTAAAGAGAAAATGGTGGCTCTATTTGAACAATGGAAAAATGAAGAAGGCTGGAACGTTGAATTCCTTACATCTGAGGTTTCTACTGAACCTTTTTCATTTAAATAAATAGCATTAAAGGAGAGAGTACTATGTACGAAAATTTATTACCGCGTTTTTTACACTATGTTAAAACAGAAACTCGTTCTGATGCGACAAGCACCACAACACCAACGACTCAAACACAGGTAGACTTTGCCCATGAGCTGATGAAAGAGTTAGCAGAAATCGGCATGCAAGACATCGCTTATAACGAGAGTAATGGTTACGTGATGGCGACTTTGCCAAGTAATCTTGATAAAGAAGCGCGGACGATCGGATTTATCTCTCACATGGATACAGCCGACTTCAATGCGGCGAATGTTAATCCGCAAATCGTTGAAAATTATGATGGACAATCAACGATTAAATTAGATGCTGCTGGAAAATATACATTGAACGTAAAAGATTTTCCGAATTTGAAAAATTACACGGGTCAAACACTGATCACTACTGACGGCTCAACCTTGCTTGGCTCGGATGATAAATCAGGGATCGCTGAAATCATGACTGCAATGGAATATTTAATCGCTCATCCTGAAATCAAGCACGGTGAAGTTCGGGTTGGTTTTGGTCCGGATGAAGAAATCGGGATTGGAGCAGATAAATTTGATGTAAAAGAATTTAATACAGATTTTGCTTACACAATGGACGGCGGACCAATTGGGGAGTTGCAATTTGAAACTTTCAGTGCGGCTCAAGCTGAAATCACGATGCATGGTAAAAATGTTCACCCAGGTACAGCGAAAAATACGATGATCAACGCATTGCAAATGGCGATCGATTTCCATAATCAATTACCAGAAGATGAACGCCCAGAAAAAACAGACGGTCGCGAAGGATTCTTCCATTTATTAGCTTTAGATGGAAACGTAGAAGAAGCGAAAATGACGTATATCGTTCGGGATCATGATCATGATAAATTCGAAGCCCGCAAACAAATGATCACAGAGATCCAAGCAAAAATGAATAGCCAATTTGATCAAGAACGAGTAGAGATCAATATGTATGATCAATACTACAATATGGGTGAAATCATTGAAAAAGACATGAGCATCATTGAACTGGCTAAAGGTGCAATGGAAGAAGTAGATGTCAAACCAATTATCGAACCAATCCGCGGCGGGACAGACGGTTCTAAAATCTCATTCATGGGTATTCCGACACCAAATATTTTTGCCGGTGCTGAAAATATGCATGGACGTTTTGAATTTGTCTCATTGCAAACAATGGAAAAAGCAGTCGACGTGATCGTGAAGATCATTGAAAATAACGCAAAATAAGTTTAAGGAGAAAGCTTTGAGGAAACTTGAAGCTTTTTCTTTTTTTGCCCATTAGCATGTGGTAGGCTATACTAATAAAGAAAAAATGAGGCTAAAAAATGAATTTATCTATCAATCGTAAATTGATTCTAAATATTTTGTTGTTTGTAGTAATGATCGGTGTGATCATTTTTGTTATTCGCGATTCTTTGAGCGAAATTTTTACTGAGCTTGGCAGAACTTCGCTGCCAGTCCTTCTAGGTGTCACCGCGCTTGGATTGATCAGTCAAGTGATCGAAGGTTATAGCATTAAAAATATCGCAAACGAATTTAACCAGAATTTTTCTGTTCGTGATGGTTTTTTTGCATCTGCCTATGCGACATTTTATCGCGTGATCACGTTTGGGACCGGTTCAATCGTATCTGAGGTGATTTACTACCATAAAAAGAAGTTGCGGTTTTCAGAAGGAACAGGGACCAGCGCGTTAAGAATGATCACTTATAAGATCGCGTTGATCGTTTGGGCACTATTTTTTTTAGTGCTGAAAAATGATGCGATCCAACAATATGTTGCTAATGGGACTTTGTTAGTGATCGCAGGAATAGCGGTAACTTTACTGATCGTCTCAACTTTGCTGATTTTGAGTTTGAATATCAATGCGCAAGTGTTGTTAGTGATTTTTTGCAATCGCGTGATCAAACATCAAAAACTGCGAGATATCGTCGACCGCATCAATAATCAAGTCTATTCATTGCGTGCGGCGATCAAAGCATTTATTCGTGACCGAAAAGCGGTTGTCCGTGTATTTTGTTCGAATATGGCAAAACTAGTTGTCTGGTATTCTTTGCCATTTTTTATTTTGGTCCAAGATCATCCGACTATCGACATTTGGCTAACGGTGGCACTGATCAGCTTCACCGTAATTCTTGGCGGTGTTTTACCGGCACCAGGCGGGATCGGCGGCTTTGAATTCGTTTACGTTTTGTTGTTCCGAAATGTCGTAGGCAAAGTCGATGCAGTGTCTTCATTGCTCTTATATCGTTATGCGACCTATCTATTACCATTTCTGATCGGTATGATCTACGTATTATTTACTAAGCAACGTCAGATCAATCATGAATTTAAAAAAGCAAAAAAAGAAGTTAACGACTAAGATTCGTTAGCTTCTTTTCGCTTAATAATGTATGACGAGTTTTCCAATCATTTGATTTTCTTCGACGATTTGGTGGGCTTGATAGAAAACTTCTGGTGAAAAACCGGGAATGATCTTCGTTAAGGTGCTTTGAATTTTTTTCTCTTGCAACAATCGAACGAGCAGTTCCAAGATTTTTCCTTGAGAAGCAACATTAAAATCATAATCCGTCTTAGCGAACATGTATTCCCAATCGAAACTGCCGGATTTATTTTTTAATTTCGCTAAATTCAGATCTTTGTTCGTTCCTACAATGGAGCCTAGGTGACCAAAGGGTTCAAGCAGGTCGCACATTTCTTCAAAATAGTGATCGGTCGAATGAAGGATCAAAATATTAGGGATCGATTGATATCCAAGCTTATTTAATTGCTTTGTCAAATTTTTGTGATGATCGATGACAAAATCAGCCCCCATTTTTTCCGACCATTCTTTGCTTTCCTTGCGTGAGGCAGTGGTGATCACTGTCAGACCCGCCCATTTCGCTAGTTGAGTCGCAATTGAACCAACACCACCAGCACCATTGACAATCAACAATGTTCCTTCATTTTGTTTTTCTCCAGCTGTTAATCCCATTTTTTCAAATAACATCTCGTATGCGGTAATAAAGGTCAACGGTAGAGCGGCGGCCTCATCAGTTGAGATCTCAGTTGGCAATAGCGCAACGATACGAGAATCGACGACTTGACTTTCGCTATAACTGCCGAATCTTTTAGTCGTGCCGGCAAAAAGAACACGATCACCGATTTCGATATTTTCAACGTGACTGCCTAGTTGGGTCACGATCCCCACGCTGTCAAAACCAAGAATATGCGGCTGAGGGATCCCTTTACCGCTTTGTCTTAATTTTGTATCGACCGGATTGATCGATACCACTAAATTTTTTACGGCAAGATCAAATTTATTCAGTTTAGGAAGCATCACTTCATAAGTTTCAAAATGATTTCCATCCGAAAGCGGAAACCCTTTTTCAAATCCAATTACACGTGAAATCATTGAATCACTCACTTTCTAGTAATGAAAGAATTGTAGCATTATTTTGATTTTCTTCATAATAATAAACGTTGCTTAGAACAAGTACATTGTTTGACCTTTGTTGACCAATGATATATACTTTTAAGTGTAAATTATGAATCAGTCGGAGGTATGTTTATGAATATCGAAAAAATGACGACGACTTTACAAGAAACGATCGCTGAAGCACAGCAGATCGCCGTAACAAGACATCATCAAGAAATTGATATCGCGCACGTATGGAAAATTTTCTTACAGCCGAATCATTTTGGCCGCAACTTTTATACGGATGCTGGAATCGACGTCGAACGCTTTGAACAGGAAGTAGATAAGGCGCTAGATAATTATCCAACTGTTAGCGGAAACGTTCAATACGGTCAAAACTTGAGTCAGAATCTGTTTACGTTATTGAATGAGGCAGATCGATTACGTGAAACTTTTAACGACGATTTCTTATCAACTGAGATCGTCATTTTAGCGTTGATGAAATTAAAAAATTATCCTTTGACGAACTATTTGGTTCAACAAGGGTTGAATGAAAAAGAACTCCAAAAAAATATTGAAGACATGCGAGGAGGAGATCGAGTGACTTCGCAAAATCAAGAAGAAACTTATAAAGCTTTAGAAAAATATGGCGTTGATTTAGTTCAACAAGTAAAAAACGGCAAGCAAGATCCAATTATCGGCCGTGACGAAGAGATTCGTGACGTGATCCGAATTCTTTCACGGAAGACTAAAAATAATCCAGTCTTGATCGGTGAACCGGGTGTTGGTAAAACAGCAATCGTGGAAGGCTTAGCACAACGGATCGTTCGTAAAGATGTTCCGGAAAATTTAAAAGACAAGACTGTTTTCTCTTTGGATATGGGTTCTTTGATCGCTGGCGCAAAGTTCCGCGGCGAGTTTGAGGAACGCTTAAAGGCAGTTTTGAAAGAGGTTAAAAAATCAGACGGAAGAATTTTACTATTTATTGATGAGATCCACAATATCGTCGGAGCTGGAAAAACAGAAGGCAGTATGGATGCCGGCAATTTGCTGAAACCAATGCTGGCACGCGGCGAATTGCATTTGATCGGTGCCACGACACTGGATGAATACCGTCAATATATGGAAAAAGACAAAGCGCTAGAACGCCGTTTCCAAAAAGTACTCGTGAAAGAGCCAACCGTCGAAGACACGATCAGTATTTTGCGCGGCTTAAAGGAACGGTTTGAAATCCATCATGGTGTGAACATCCACGACAACGCGTTAGTTGCTGCGGCAACCTTATCCGATCGTTACATCACAGATCGGTTCTTGCCAGACAAAGCGATTGATTTGATCGATGAAGCCAGCGCAAGTATCCGAGTAGAAATGAACTCGATGCCAACGGAACTTGATCAAACGACCCGCCGTTTGATGCAATTAGAAATCGAAGAAGCAGCGCTGAAAAAAGAAAGTGACGATGCCAGCAAAAAACGGTTAGAAAATTTGCAAGAAGAATTGGCTGATTTGCGGGAAGAAACCCATGCGATGAAATTGCAGTGGGAGACAGAAAAAGAGGAAGTAGCCGTTGTTTCTAATAAGCGGGCAGAAATCGACCAAGCGAAGCATGAGTTAGAAGATGCCGAAAATAATTATGATTTGGAACGGGCTGCGGTACTTCGCCATGGAACCATTCCGAATTTAGAAAAAGAATTAGCTGAACTAGAGGAAAAAAATAAAAAGAGCGACCTTAAAATGGTACAAGAATCGGTTACTGAAAACGAAATCGCTCAAGTTGTCGGTCGCTTGACGGGGATTCCAGTGACTAAGTTAGTCGCGGGCGAAAGGGAAAAACTATTGAGTTTGAACAGTACGTTGCATAAACGTGTAATTGGCCAAGATGAAGCCGTTGATGCTGTAAGCGATGCGGTGTTGCGTTCGCGTGCTGGTTTACAAGACCCTGCATGTCCATTAGGTTCCTTCTTATTCTTAGGACCGACCGGTGTCGGGAAAACTGAACTTGCAAAAGCCTTGGCGGAAAATTTATTCGATTCAGAAAATCATATGGTTCGGATCGATATGAGTGAGTACATGGAGAAACATTCAGTGTCGCGGCTAGTTGGAGCACCTCCAGGTTATGTCGGATATGAAGAAGGCGGACAATTAACAGAAGCCGTTCGTCGGAATCCGTACACGATCATCTTACTTGATGAAATTGAAAAAGCCCATCCAGATGTTTTCAATATTTTATTGCAAGTCTTAGATGATGGCCGTTTGACTGATTCTAAAGGACGGTTAGTGGACTTCAAAAATACCGTTTTGATCATGACGAGCAACATTGGTTCACAAGTGCTCTTGAACGGTGTAACGGCTGACGGAAAAATTCCTGAAACAACAAAAGAACAAGTTTTTGAAATATTACGCGGGCATTTCAAGCCAGAATTTTTGAATCGAATCGATGACACGATCTTGTTTACACCATTAAGTCTGGATGATGTCAAAGGGATCGTCGAGAAAATCATTCAACATTTATCTCATCGCTTGGAAGAACAAGAAATTCAGTTGAACATTACTGAAGGTGCTAAAAGCTGGATCGCAGAAAAAGCTTATGAACCGCAATATGGCGCGCGCCCATTAAGACGATTTATTACTCGAGAAGTCGAAACGCCTTTAGCAAAAGAGATCATCGCTGGGCGTGTGATGCCAAAGACGACCGTATCGATCGAATTATGGGATGATCAATTAATTTTTCAAAATCAATCAAATCCTGAAGAATCATCAGATAAATAAGCAGAAAAAAGTCGGAACAAAGGCAAATCTTTTTGCTACTTGATCCGACTTTTTAAAGTTATTTCGGCTCTTTTGAAAAATCAAGGATTTTTGAATAGCAACAAATTAACTTTTTTATTACACATGTTACGATGCCGTGACAAATTAGTGAATTTAGAGGATATGAATTGTTTGTTGATGATTCTTAGATTATACTTTTAAAAGAAATTAAAATGAAGAGCTCTGTAAAGGTTTCTTGGAGGTATATGATGAATCAATTTAAAACCCGTACCGAAAAATATAATTATATAAGAATGCAGCAAAAAGCGAAAAAACTGAAAGTTGCGAAGAAAACAGTTCCTTTATTAGGGACAGCAATGATCCTTTCACCGGCTGTTTTAAGCATGAACACAGTTGAAGTAAGTGCGGCCGAAACAGGACAAGTACAAAATCAATCTGCGTTTATCGAGCAATTAGGTGCTTCGGCAATGCAAGTTTCATCAGCTAATGATCTCTATGCCTCAATTATGGTTGCTCAAGCGTTAGTTGAAACAGGTTTTGGATCTTCTCAATTATCAGCGGCGCCTTACTATAATTTGTTTGGTGTAAAAGAATACGGCGGCGGAGCATCGGTGACGATGGGCACGCAAGAGTATTTGAACGGACAGTGGGTAACGATGGATGAACCATTTGCTGTATATAACAGTTATGGCGAATCTTTTCAAGCACACGCGAGTTTGTTAGCTAGTTCGTATTACGCTGGCGCACGTAAAAGTCATACCAATAGCTATCAAGATGCAGCTGTTTACTTGACTGGTCGGTATGCAACGGATCCAGGATATGCGGGTAAGTTGATTTCTTTGATCCAATCGTATAATTTAACGCGTTTTGATACGCCAGGAGCCGGAACGGCTGTTCAAACAACGGCGCAAAGTACAGAACAAACAACACAAGCGGCTCAAACGACACAAACGACTGCTGCATCAGCAAGCGGTCAAACATACACAGTTCAGTCAGGTGATTCGATCTGGGGGATCGCTGAGAAATTTGGCATCAGTGTGGATCAACTATTAGCAGATAATGGCTGGAGTACTGAAACGATGATCATGCCGGGCGATACGATCACAATTTGATTTTTCTAAAGATGGAGCATTTTTTGCTTCATCTTTTTTTGCGCCTATTTATTATCGTCGGTTTAAACCCTGCCGAGCAAGGATCAAAGAAAGCTTTTAAAAGTCGAAATCCTCGCATCTTCTCTCATTATTCGTTAATATATTTGTAGAAGATAAGGAATGGAGCGAAGAAACATGACAAAAATTTATGACTCAATTTTGGATACAATCGGTGAAACGCCAATTGTTAAACTCGACAACATGACAACAGATAATATGGCGCAGATTTTTGTTAAGTTAGAATCATTTAATCCTGGCGGCAGCGTGAAAGATCGAATCGCACTGCGAATGATCGAGGATGCGGAAAAAGATGGCAAATTGAAAGCTGGAATGCCGATCATTGAGCCAACTTCTGGAAATACTGGTATCGGACTAGCAATGGTTGGTGCTGCAAAAGGTTATGCTGTAACGTTAGTAATGCCGGATACAATGAGTGTCGAACGCCGTAAGTTGATGCAAGCCTATGGTGCTGAATTAGTTTTAACGCCCGGTGCTGAAGGGATGAAAGGCGCGATTGCAAAGGCAAAAGAATTAGCAGAAGAAAAAAATGGTTTTATCCCAGCGCAGTTTGATAATCCATCAAATCCAAAAGTTCATGAAGAAACGACCGCTAGAGAGATCGTTGATGTTTTTGAGACCCATGGCTTAGATGCTTTCGTTGCCGGTGTCGGTACAGGCGGAACGATTACAGGTGTAGGAAATGAATTAAAACGCATGTATAAAGAGATCAAAATTTACGCGGTTGAACCTGTGGAATCAGCTGTTTTAGAAGGTGGTCAACCAGGTCCGCATAAAATTCAAGGGATTGGCGCAGGATTTATTCCAAGTGTATTGGATACGAAGGTCTATGATGAAGTTTTAGCTGTAAAAGGTGACGATGCAATCGAGACTGCGCGTGAAATCGCGAGAAAAGAGGGAATCTTGGTAGGCGTTTCGTCCGGTGCGGCACTGTTTGCTGCAATAGAAGTAGCGAAGAAAATGAATCCTGATCAAAAGGTCTTAGTTTTATTGCCAGATAATGGCGAACGCTATTTATCGACTGAATTGTTTCAATTTAATCAATAATTTTATGAAAATTATTAATTTTTGATTCTAAACTAGTATTTCCCCTCAGATAATAGTATTATTTAACTGAGAATACGAATAGGAGGGGCTTATATGGTAAATGAGGCAGTTGATCAAGCAGTTAAAGGATTAAAAGCCAGCGGAGTCAGAATTACACCGCAACGTTATGCCATTTTAGAGTATCTGATCCAATATCGTAGTCATCCAACAGCCGATGAGATTTTTCGCTCCCTTGAAAGTCGCTTCCAAAACATGAGTGTGGCTACAGTGTACAATAACTTGAGAAAATTTGTTGAAATCGGAATCGTCCAAGAAATGAACTATGGCGATGCGGCAAGCCGCTTTGATTATACTAACAAACAACATTATCATGCGATTTGTACAGAGTGTGGGAAAATCGTTGACTTTTTCTATCCTGGATTAGAAGATGTTGAGATGGCATCGAGCAAGCTAACCGGTTATCAAGTCAGCAAACACCGTTTGGAAGTTTATGGTCTATGTCCAGAATGCCAAAAGAAAGCTGAAGATGGCGCGACTGCTTAGTCGGGATCAGTCAAAAAAATATTTTTATAGCCTACGGATCATTAATGATCCGTAGGTTATTTTTTTGATTAAATCAATCATTTACTTTAGTTTGACAAGTCTGATTTTTTATCCAGTTCAAAAAGTTTATTTTTTGAAATACGGCTATTAGATTCAATAGTCCTTAATTTTATTTGGTTGAAAGAAGTTTAAGGGGGTTCGATCAAGTACCGCTAAATAGTACTGCGGCAATTTATTTTAATGAAGAAGAGAGAAATCAAATAATTTCACAAATTAGAACAATCACATAAAAAACTGATAACGTTTACTAATTTATTTATTAAAAAAACTATTTAAAGAGAACGATGGATGATAAAATGATAAAACTTTTATTTGCAAACGTTGTTGTATAAGTTTTTTAAGCTTTTTTATTTTAATTAAATGAGTAAAGATTTAAGATTAATGAGATATTAATAACACTTAGCAACCGATTGTTGTTTCAATAAATCATTGTGATATAGTAAACATGTTCAGAAGTTGAAGAACTTCGATAATAATTCTATAGGAGTGATTTACTGTGAAAATTGGCGTAATTAAAGATCCAAAACAAGGTGAGGCACGCGTAGGCATGACCCCTGAAAATGTTAAAATTTTAGTCGAAGCCGGAAATGAAGTACTAGTTGATGACCATGCTGGTGCAGGTTCAGGCTTCACCAATGAACAATACATCGAAGCTGGCGGTAAAATCGTGGACACTGATACAGCGTGGACTGCTGATTTAATCGTTAAAGTTAAAGAACCAATGGAAAGTGAATATCACTACTTCAAAAAAGGCCAAATCATCTGGGGCTTCTTGCACTTAGCTGCAAATAAAGCTTGCGTTGAAAAAATGATGGAAGTTGGCGTAACAGCTTTATCTGGCGAAAATATTTCAATCAATGGCGTTTTAGAATTATTGAAACCAATGAGTGCTATCGCTGGACGTCGTGCAGTTAATTTAGGTCAATATTATTTAGAAAAACAACATGGCGGCGAAGGAATCTTACTTCCTGGGATCGACGGTGTCGAAGCTGGAACTATCGTTATTTTAGGCGGCGGTAATGCGGCTGAAAATGCAGCAGACATGGCTGTTGGTATTGGCTGTCACGTAATCATTCTTGAAGTGAACGAAAAACGGATCAAACAATTAGAAGATCGTTACAAAGATCATAATGTTGATGTAATTGTTTCGAACACTGAAAACTTAGAAGCAAAAATCAAAGAAGCAGACGTCTTTATCTCAACAATTTTGATTCCAGGGGCTAAGCCACCAAAATTAGTAAAAGAATATATGGTTGAATCCATGAAACCAGGTTCTGTAATCGTTGATATCGCAATCGACCAAGGTGGTACAGTTGAAACGATTGACAAACCAACAAACCATGCAGATCCAGTATTCACTAAACACGGTGTGATCCATTACGCGGTTCCTAATATGCCAGGTGCTACACCAAGAACAGCAACAATCGCTCTAGCAAAAGGAAATATCTCATTCCTTAAAGATGTTAGTGTGAAAGGGTTAGACGTAGCGTTAAAAGCTGACGAATCATTATTGTCAGGTTTAAGCATTTACAATGGTAAAGTAGTTTCTAAAGCATTAGCAGATTCAATCGATGTTCCTTATACTGGAGTAGGAGATGTTTTGTAATGACTGAAACAATGACAGATCTACCTGTATCTATTGAAGATATTCATGAAGCGAAAAATGTGGTAAAACAATATGGACGTGTAACACCATTGATTCAATCAATGTTCTTAACTGCCCAAACTGGCGGCCAAGTATTCATGAAATTAGAAAATATGCAATTGACTGGCTCATTTAAATTCCGCGGTGCCTTCAATAAGATCGCTCATTTGACCCAAGCTGAAAAAGATAAAGGCGTTATTGCTGTTTCAGCTGGGAACCATGCACAAGGTGTTGCGTTGACTTCTAAATTATTAGGAATCGAAAGCACGATCGTTATGCCGAAAACAGCACCTAAAGCGAAAGTTGAAGCAACGGAAGGCTACGGCTCAAAAGTTATTCTTCATGGTTCTGGATTTGACGAAGCAAAAGCTTACTGTGAAAAAATCGTTGAAGAAACTGGTGTGACGTACATTCCTCCTTACGATGATGAATTTGTAATGGCAGGCCAAGGAACTATCGGCCTTGAAATCCTTGATTCTATTTGGGATGTTGATACTGTAATCGTTCCTGTCGGCGGCGGCGGATTGATCTCAGGGATTGCTGTAGCAATGAAGACTTTTAACCCGAACATCAAGATCATTGGTGTCCAAGCTGACAATATCCACGGAATGACAGCCTCTTTCCGTGCTGGTAAAAAAGTGGGCCATAAAGAAGCTGCAACAATCGCTGATGGATGTGCGGTTGAATTCCCAGGAAATCTTACTTTTGAAGTAGTAGAAGAACTTGTAGACGATATGGTTACAGTATCTGAACAAGAGATCGAACTTGCTATGAAAGATTTGATCCAACGGACGAAGATCGTTGTAGAAGGTGCTGGCGGATTAGCAACAGCTGCCATCCTTTCTGGTAAAGTAGATAAATATGTGAATGGTAAGAAAGTCGTTGCTGTCGTATCCGGCGGAAACGTTGATTTAAACCGGATCACAGATGTTATCGGACACTTCTCAGTAGCAAACGAATTAAAATAGACAAAAAAAGGAGGTGTGGCAAGATTTTTGCCACACCTCCTTTGTCTTTTATGCGTTGTAATCTTTTCGGAAAAGATAAATGCCGCTGACAATGGAAACAATCAGTGCCAACAATACAACTAAAAATGAACCGAGCTCAGAATCACGCCAGAGCAGCCCGCCGGTATTAATTCCCCATAGGCTGAAAATCAACGTCGGCAACGCCAGCAAAAGCGAGGCCGTATTCAGAAACTTCATCAATTGATTCAATCGATTATCCATCATACTATCGATCAGGCCGCTGATAGAACTTAACATCTCGCGATAAATCTGAACAGAAGTCGTCGCTTGTTTGGTTTGAAGTTCAAGTTCGATCGCCAAATCTCGATCAGAATAAACCAATTTGGACTCTAAAAGCTGAGTGACGGTTTTACGCTGTTCTTTTAATAAATTATCGATATAAACGAGATTTTTTTCAGTATCAGTCGCTTTTTCTAAAATATTTTTATTCGAGCCTCTCGTCGTTCCATAGCTGATTTCTTCGATCGTTTTACGCTGCTCTTTTAAAAATGCCAGATAGTGTTCATTGATTACTTGCAAAGTATGCAAGATCAGCCCCGCTTTAGTAAAAATTTTGGTTTTGAACATATTCAGAACTTGATCAATCAATGATTTTTCACTTACGGTAATCAAAATATCCGAGGTCAAAAAGATCGTCACAGTCGAAGACAAAGATTCGGGTCGGTGGATAGATTGAATGTCGATAAAGAGCATCAAACAAAGCGATTTTTTATCGTCTGTTTGGTATTTTTTGAAAAAAGAAACATTCGAATAGTCTTGACCAAACGAAAAGAAATTTCTAGGCAGTTCATAGTCTACTACCAGTTGTTCTTTTTCTGCTTCGGTGGGGTCGGTGACAGCTAACCAATTTGCTTGCTGTTTATTTTTTTGCAACCCGTCATTTGAAATAAAAAAATAATCAATCAACAGAAGAACCTCCTTGTTTTTGGCTCAGCTTTATTTAATCATCTCAAATTAACGAATGATTGCCAATTATTTTGAATCATTCAACTATCTCAATTATTTTTTTGTCCATATTATAGAAGGATTTTTTGAAAAAAAGTGAGACAATCATTTAATTCAGCTATAAATCTTCTCATTTGATAAGATTCTGGTTTACAGGACAACAGTATTTGATATAATAGTCTTCATATTTCATAAACTATAGTGGAAATTTTCACTATAGTAAACTTATATATCGTCATAATATGGATGACAGTTTCTACCTTGTGCCGTAAACGCAAGACTATAAGTAAAAATCGTACGGTTACGTACCTTTTTTGCTTTGCAGATGAGGTGCGTTTTTTGTATTAATCAAAAAACGACAAGAAAAGGAGAAAAGATAATGAAAGAATTGACAGATCGCATCAAGAGTAATGGCCGAGTTTTGGGTGAGGGTGTTTTAAAAGTTGATGAATTTATCACTCACCAAGTAGATCCTGAATTGATGGATTCAATGGGCAAACGTCTAGCAGAAGTGTTCGCAGATAAAAAAATCACTAAAGTAGTTACTATTGAAGCGTCCGGTATCGCACCAGCCGTCTATGCTGCCCAAGCATTGAATGTGCCGATGATCTTTGCCCGCAAATCAAAAAGTTTAACCATGGATGAAGAACTTTTGACCGCCTCTGTCTATTCATTCACTAAACAAGTAACTAGCACCATTTCTATTTCTCGCAAATTTCTTTCTGTAGATGATAATGTCTTGTTAGTCGATGACTTTTTGGCAAACGGCCAAGCTGCAAAAGGATTGATTGAATTGTGTCAACAAGCTGGAGCAAGTGTAGCTGGAATTGGAATCTTGATCGAAAAATCTTTCCAAGACGGGCGTCAGTTGATTGAAGACATGGATATTTCGGTTGTTTCTTTAGCGAGAATCGCTTCCTTACATGACGGTGAAATAACATTTATTAAGGAGGACGCATAAAGTGACAAGTGAAACGGGAAATGGAAAATCAGCAGTTTTAGGTTTGCAACATCTATTAGCGATGTATGCCGGAGCAGTAGCGGTACCGCTTTTGATCGGTACAGGATTAGGTTTTAACGAAGCGCAGATGACATATTTGATCTCAATCGATATTTTCATGTGCGGGATCGCAACATTGTTGCAATTGACAGTCAATAAATTTTTCGGGATCGGATTGCCGGTTGTTTTAGGTTGCGCGATTCAAGCTGTAGCTCCGTTGATCTTGATCGGTCAAAAGCAAGGCGTAGGGACCGTTTACGGATCAATTATAGCAGCGGGGATTTTTGTTGTTTTGATTGCCGGATTCTTTTCAAAAGTTGAAAAATTATTTCCGCCAATCGTCACAGGAACAGTTATTACAACGATCGGTTTGACATTGATCCCCGTTGCAACTACAAAAATGGGCGGTGGCGATGCGGCTGCTCAAAGTTTTGGTGATCCTACAAACTTAGTCTTAGCGGCTGTAACGATTCTGTTGATTTTAGCAGTACAAGTATTCGGTCGAGGATTTGTCCGCTCAATTGCGGTCTTAGTTGGATTAGTCGGCGGTACGATCTTGGCTGCACTTTTAGGCAAAGTTGATTTAACCGCGATTGGCCATGCGCCGATGTTTCATGTACCACAACCATTTTATTTTGGAACACCAAAGTTTGAGCCATTTTCGATCTTATTAATGATCATTATCTCTATTGTCAGTATGGTCGAATCGACTGGGGTTTACTTCGCTTTAGGCGACATCGTTGGTAAAAAAATCAAAGAAGATGATTTGAAACGCGGATATCGGGCAGAAGGTTTAGCTGTTGTTTTAGGCGGATTGTTCAATACCTTCCCGTATACAGGATTTTCGCAAAATGTCGGCTTAGTTCAATTGTCTGGAATAAAGACACGTCGTCCTATTTATTTCTCAGCGTTTTTTTTGATTATTTTAGGACTTTTTCCTAAAGTTGGAGCTTTAGCTCAAATTATTCCTGAACCTGTTCTAGGTGGCGGCATGCTGGTAATGTTCGGCATGGTGGCTGTTCAAGGCATGAAGATGCTGTCGAAAGTTGATTATAATGACGAAAAAAATCTTTTGATCATTGCGATCTCAATTGGATTTGGTTTAGGTTTCAATGCGATGCCGACCTTGTTTGCAAAATTACCAGAAACTTTGCAAATGTTCACAGGAAACGGAATTGTAATGAGCAGTTTATCAGCTATTATTTTAAACCTTATATTCCACGGTTATAAACGGGAAACGAAATAAAAGAAGACGCGGTGTCGCCGCGTCTCTCTTTTTATTCAAGCTAAACACGAACGTTATTAGATTTATTTCTTAAAATATTCGAATTTTATTTTGACTTACTATAGCGGTCTTGCTAAAATAAATTTGGATAAGTAATAGATAGTAATTTTTGTTTTACATTTCAAAATCTAATGGATTATATACGGAAGAGAATCTTTCAAGTTTGTATTAAAAAATCATTCTTCACTAGGAAAAGGAGCAGAATATGACTTTAGAAGTTGCAGTTATTATGGGCAGCACCTCAGATTGGGAGACGATGAAATATGCCTGTGACAGTCTTGATGAATTAGAAATCGGCTATGAAAAACGTGTTGTTTCAGCTCACCGAACACCGGATCTGATGTTTGAATTTGCCGAAAAAGCTCGCGGACGCGGAATTAAAGTTATCATTGCTGGCGCTGGCGGCGCGGCGCATTTGCCTGGAATGGTAGCAGCAAAGACCACATTGCCAGTGATCGGTGTACCGGTCCAATCGAAAGCGTTGAATGGTTTGGACTCTTTATTGTCGATTGTGCAGATGCCAGGCGGAGTACCTGTGGCTACAACAGCGATCGGAAAAGCGGGTGCAACGAATGCAGGACTACTTGCGGCACAGATGCTTTCCATGTATGATAAAAAAGTAGCTGATCGTTTGGAAGAAAAACGGCAGCGAATGACAGAAACTGTATTAGAAAGTAGTGAACGACTTGGTTAAATCGTTACAACCAGGCTCTACGATCGGGATCGTAGGCGGAGGACAATTAGGCCGCATGATGGCTATCAGCGCAAAGGAAATGGGTTTTCGCACAGGTGTGATCGATCCAACGGGAGATTGCCCGGCTGCGCAAGTTTCAGATTGGCACATTGTTGCTGATTATGACGATCAAACGGCTTTAGAAGAGATGGCCCGAAGATCGCAAGTGATTACTTATGAATTTGAAAATGTTGATGTCGATACAATCAATCATATCCAGCATTTTGCGAATATTCCGCAAGGTACCGACTTGTTGGCAATCAGTCAAGATCGTTTGATGGAGAAGTCTTTTTTAGAAAGCAATAACATTGTGATCGCGCCTTATGCGACAATTATCAGTCCGACAGATATCCAAGATGCAATCGAAGGAATCGGCTATCCTTGTGTGTTAAAAACAACTCGCGGTGGGTATGACGGCCATGGTCAGTATGTACTAAGAAGTACTGCTGATTTGGCACCATCGATGAACCTTTTACGGCAAGGAACGTGTGTTTTAGAAGCGTGGATCCCATTTGAAAAAGAACTATCTGTCCAAGTCGCAGGCAACAATCTGGGCGACTATGTGACTTTTCCAGTGGTAGAAAACATTCATCGCAACAATATCCTTCATGAAACGATCGCACCCGCGGGAATTGATGCTGCTGTTGCAAAAGAAGCCAGCCGAATCGCAAAAGTGATCGCTCAAGGAGTAGATCTAGTTGGAACGCTTTGTGTTGAATTTTTCTTAACAAAAGCTGGCGCGTTATATGTTAATGAGATTGCGCCGCGACCGCATAATTCAGGTCACTACACGATTGAAGCTTGTACGATGAGTCAATTTGAAGCCCATATTCGCGGGATCTGCGGCTGGCCGTTGAGTGAACCAAAATTATTATCAAATGCAGTGATGGTCAATGTTTTAGGTGAAAATTTGTTAAAAACATATGAGCTGATTGATTTGTGGCCAGACTGGCATTTCCATTATTATGGAAAGGCTCAGCCGAAAAAAGGACGTAAAATGGGCCATATCACGATTTTGACGGAAAGCATCCAACGAACACTGGATGATGTTAAAAAAACTGAGACGTGGGACTAATAAGCTAGTTTCAGATAGTACAAGGATTTTTATTTTATAAAAAGATTCCTTCAATTAGCAGAGAAAAAGGAGAATATAATGATACCTCGATACGCAAGAGCTGAAATGGAAAATATTTGGAGTGATGAAAATCGCTATAAAGCCTGGTTGGAAGTGGAGATTTTAGCAGATGAGGCTTGGGCAGAATTAGGAGAGATTCCTAAAGCAGATGCAGAAAAGATTCGAGAAAATGCCGGATTCAGCATCGATCGCATCTTAGAAATTGAGCAGTCAACAAAACATGATGTAGTGGCTTTTACCCGTGCGGTTTCTGAAACGTTGGGGGAAGAACGCAAGTGGGTACATTACGGTTTGACTAGTACCGATGTGGTTGATACAGCGTATGGTTATTTGTACAAACAAGCAAATGATGTTTTACGCCAAGACTTACAAGAATTTTTAGCGATCATCGGCGAAAAAGCCAAAGAACATAAAAATACTGTAATGATGGGTCGTACGCATGGAGTCCATGCTGAACCAACGACTTTCGGCTTGAAATTAGCTACTTGGTATTCAGAAATGAAACGCAACATCGAACGTTTTGAGCATGCGGCAAAAGGGGTCGAAGCAGGAAAAATCTCTGGAGCGGTTGGTACCTTTGCGAATATTCCGCCATTTGTAGAAGAGTTTGTCTGTGAAAAATTAGGGATTCGGCCACAAGAAATCTCAACGCAAGTTTTACCGAGAGATCTGCATGCCGAATATTTTTCAAGTCTTGCATTGATTGCAACATCGATCGAACGTTTCGCGACAGAAATTCGCGGATTGCAAAAATCTGAAACTCGTGAAGTAGAAGAGTTTTTTGCTAAAGGACAAAAAGGATCCTCTGCGATGCCGCATAAACGCAATCCAATCGGTTCTGAAAATATGTCTGGTTTGGCCCGAGTAGTTCGCGGTCATTTGATCACGGCTTTTGAAGATGTCGCTTTATGGCATGAACGCGATATTTCTCATTCATCTGCAGAACGGATCATCACGCCAGACACAACGATCTTGATCGATTATATGTTGGCGCGTTTTGGAAGAATCGTTAAAAACCTAACAGTCTTTCCAGAGAACATGAAGCGCAATATGCAAGCGACCTTTGGTTTGATCTACAGTCAACGGGTCATGTTGAAATTGATCGACAAAGGGATGGCGCGTGAAGCAGCTTATGACTTGGTACAACCTAAAACAGCTTATGCTTGGGACCATCAAACACAATTCCGTCCATTGCTGGAAGCCGATGAAAAGATCACAAATATTTTATCAGCTGCTGATTTGGATGACGCTTTTGACTACAATTATCATTTGAAGAATGTTGATAAAATTTTTGAACGCGTCGGAATCAAATAGAAAAGACCTCTTGCTTTTGGCAAGGGGTCTTTTTGCGTATTATGCGTAAGAATAAACGTCCACAAAACAAGTTTCATGAAGTTGTTCTAATAAACATTTGATTAAGCGATAGTCATAAATTTGCGAGTTTAATAAAATTTCGATTCGATAGGAATTTTTTAAAAATAAGTGATCTTTTAACTGTCTGATAATTAAACGGTCTTGAGTCTGATTGGAAAAATGCAAAGATTGCATCGCCTGAGATTGTTTTGGATGAAATAACTTTTTTAAATTGCGATAAGAATAAAAACTAGTATTGCAATTAAGATTATGCGTAGTATCAAGACCTAATAAAGCATTTAATAAATGCTGTTTGTCCAGTTCATTCGTTGAATCAAGAAATTTTTGAGCTGCTGCAGTTGCATCCAACATAAGCGATTCCTCCATATCGTTTATTCGAATTAAATATAGCATCATTTCCATAAAATGTAAACGTTCTCTAGAATCTGTTTTAGAATCTTTATAATTACCATTGGATTAAACACGAACATTTAACGATTATTTTTATTATAATATACGATAAAATATTGAAATATCAATTTTCAGTTGGTACACTAAAGATGAAAGTAATAAACGAATGATTTGTTGTTCTTAGTTTGTAAATGTTCATTAAAAGGGAGCGTTATATCGTGGAAAAAGGGAATCTACTGTATGAAGGAAAAGCAAAACAATTATTTCAAACAAATGACTCTGAAGTTATCTGGGTCGAATATTTAAATCAAGCGACTGCTTTGAATGGCGCAAAGAAGGATCAAATAAAGGGAAAAGGCGAACTTAATAATCAAATCACTAGTTTGATCTTTGATTATTTGAAGAGCAAAGAAATTAAGAATCATTTTATTAAAAAATTGTCTGCTAATGAACAACTGATTCAAGCGGTTGAGATCATCCCTTTAGAAGTAGTTGTTCGAAATGTCGCTGCTGGAAGTTTTTCTAAGCGATTGGCAATTTTGGAAGGGACACCTTTGAGTTCGCCAATCGTTGAATTTTACTACAAGAATGACGAACTGGATGATCCGATGGTTATTGATGATCACATCTTATTTTTGGAAATTGCTACAACTGAAGAAATCGCGCAATTGCGCCAAATGGCGTTAGAAGTGAATCAAGCGTTGATTGAACTATTTGATTCGATAGCGATCAAATTGATTGATTTTAAATTAGAATTTGGCCGCCAAAAAGAGGGCTCGTTATTGTTAGCAGACGAAGTTTCGCCGGATACTTGCCGTTTGTGGGATAAAAAAACGAATGAACACCTAGATAAGGATATTTACCGTCGCGATTTAGGCGACATCGTTCCAGTTTATCAAGAAGTCTTAAATCGATTAGAAAAGCGAGGAGAATAGCATGTATTTTGTGAAAGTTTATGTAACGTATAAGGATTCTGTATTGGACCCGCAAGGAGAAGCAGTCAAAGGAGCTGTCCATCGTTTGGGCTATGATGAGATTGAGGATGTTCGAATCGGAAAATATTTTGAAATCAAAGTTGCTAAAAGCAATCGTCCAGTCGAAGTGATGATCGAAGAAGTTTGTGACAAATTATTAGCCAACGTCAATATGGAAACGTATCGTTATGAAATTTCGACATTGGAGGAAGCCTAACATGAAATTTGCAGTCATTGTGTTTCCTGGCTCAAATTGTGATTTAGATCTGTTTTGGGCAATGAAAGAAATCATGGGAGCGGAGTGCGAGTATGTTCGTTATGATGCAGACAGTCTTGAAGGATTTGACGGCGTCTTGTTACCCGGCGGATTTTCTTATGGCGATTACTTGCGTTGCGGAGCAATTGCTCGCTTTGCCAATATTATGGCTGAAGTTGTTCGTTTTGCCGAAGAAGGCAAGCCGGTTTTCGGCACTTGCAACGGTTTTCAAATTTTGACAGAAGCCGGTCTTTTGCCGGGTGCATTGCGGCGAAATGAGTCGCTGAAATTTATTAGTAAAATTACGCCATTGAAAGTTGTTAATAACCAAACGAAATTCACCTCTGAATACGATCCGGCTGAAGTAATCCAAATTCCAGTCGCTCACGGCGAGGGAAATTATTATTGCGATGAACCAACTTTAGCGGAATTGAAAGCAAACAATCAAATCGTCTTTACTTATGAAGGCGAGAATATCAATGGCAGTGTTGAAAATATCGCTGGAATCATAAACAAAGCGGGAAATGTCCTTGGAATGATGCCCCATCCCGAACGAGCAATGGAAGAATTGCTTGGTTCAGCCGATGGCAAAAAGTTCTTCGCGTCTATTTTAACTAATTTTGAAAAGGTGGCGGCAAACTAATGATGAAATTGGAACCAACAGCTCAAGAGATCAAAGATCAGCGTATTTATGCTGGATGGGGCTTGACCGATGAGGAATATCGTTTGATTTCAGAAGACATTCTTGGCCGCTTGCCGAATTACACCGAAACGGGTCTTTTCTCAGTTATGTGGAGTGAACATTGTTCTTATAAAAATTCGAAACCTGTTTTACGAAAATTTCCAACAGACGGACCGCAAGTTTTGCAGGGACCAGGTGAAGGTGCTGGAATCGTGGATATCGGCGATGGTCAAGCGGTGGTTTTCAAAGCGGAAAGCCATAACCATCCTTCAGCGGTAGAACCTTACGAAGGTGCGGCAACCGGAGTCGGCGGGATCATTCGGGATATTTTCAGTATGGGTGCGCGCCCGATCGCATTATTAGACTCTTTGCGTTTTGGCGAATTAACTACTCCGCGGACAAAATATTTATTGGAAGAAATTGTTGCCGGAATCAGCGGGTACGGCAACTGTATCGGCATTCCAACTGTTGGTGGAGAAGTTGCGTTCGATCCTTGTTATGAGGGCAATCCTTTAGTAAACGCGATGTGTGTTGGCTTGATCGATCATAAAGATATCCAAAAAGGTCAAGCGAAAGGCGTCGGCAATTCGATCATGTATGTCGGTGCTAAAACTGGACGCGATGGGATTCATGGCGCGACCTTTGCTTCTGAAGAATTCATTGAAGGGGAAGAGCAGCAACGCTCAGCAGTCCAAGTCGGCGATCCGTTCATGGAAAAATTATTACTGGAAGCGTGTTTGGAATTGATCTTAGATCATGCGGATATTTTAGTTGGGATTCAAGATATGGGTGCCGCTGGATTGGTTTCATCGAGTGCTGAGATGGCATCAAAAGCCGGCTCTGGGTTGAAACTTTATTTAGATGATGTTCCGCAACGAGAAACAAATATGACGCCTTATGAAATGATGTTATCAGAATCACAAGAACGGATGTTGATCTGTGTTGAACAAGGACATGAAGCAGAAGTTATTGAACTATTTAAACGTTATGAGTTAGATGCGGTGACGATCGGTGAAGTAACCGATGACGGGATGTATCGCTTGTATCATTACGGCGAAGCGGTAGCGAACTTGCCGGTGGACGCGCTAGCAGAAGATGCGCCGGTCTATCAAAATGAAAAGCAGGAGCCTGATTGGATCAAAGAATTTGCTGAGTTAGCAGATTTTAAACCGAGCGTGACTGATCCTACTGAAGTATTGTTGGAGTTATTGCAGCAGCCAACAATCGCATCAAAAAAAATGATTTATGAAACTTATGATTCGCAAGTACGCACGAATACGGTTGTCCGTCCAGGAAGCGATGCCGCAGTACTGCGTGTTCGCGGAACAAATAAAGCGTTGGCAATGACGACTGATTGCAATGCACGATACTTGTACTTGAATCCTGAAATCGGCGGACAGATCGCTGTGGCTGAAGCGGCTCGCAATATTGTAGCATCTGGCGGGCAGCCGTTAGCAATCACAGATTGTTTGAACTATGGATCGCCAGAAAAACCAGAAGGCTTTTGGGAATTATGGACTTCAGCCGACGGAATTGCAGAAGCATGTCGTGCGTTGAATACGCCAGTGATTTCTGGAAATGTCTCGATGTACAATGAAACAAACGGCAAATCGATTTACCCAACACCGGTGATCGGAATGGTAGGTTTGATTGAAGAACTGGCACATATTACTACGCAAGATTTTAAACAAGCGGGCGATTTGATTTATGTAGTTGGTGAGACAAACGCTGATTTTAATGGAACCGAGATCCAAAAAATGCAAAAAGGTTTCATTGAAGGGAAACTGATGGCTTTTGATCTAACTGTCGAAAAAGCCAATCAAGAGCTAGTTCTTTCAGCAATCAGAGCAGGTTTGATTGAAAGTGCGCACGATTGTGCAGAAGGCGGCTTAGCAGTGGCAATCGCTGAATCAGCCTTCAATAATCTTTTAGGGGTTGAAGCAACCCTCCAACTGTCGGTTGAAAATCTTTTTGCAGAAACACAATCACGCTTTGTGTTGTCAGTAAAACCAGAAAATCAAGCAGCTTTCGAAGCTTTAGCGGGAGAAAAAGCGATCCAAATCGGAAAAGTCACAGCTAGCAACAAACTTAAATTGACCGCTTCTGACGGCGAAATCGACGTAACCACGAAAAAGGCCAGAGAATTATGGGAGGAAGCCATTCCATGTCTAATGAAGTAAAAAGTTTAAATGAAGAGTGTGGCATTTTTGGCATCTGGGGACACCCGGATGCCGCTCGAGTCACTTATTTTGGCTTACATAGCTTGCAGCATCGGGGGCAGGAAGGTGCTGGAATCGTTAGTAATGACAGCGGAAAATTGAATGGGACACGCGGTTTAGGCTTATTGTCTGAAGTTTTCAAAGATGAACGTCATTTGAATCAGCTGACCGGTCAAGCGGCAATCGGACATGTTCGGTATGCGACTGCTGGGACTGGCAGTGTCGATAATATCCAACCCTTCTTATTCAAATTTTATGATGGCGACTTTGCATTGGCACACAACGGCAATTTGACAAATGCCAAAAGTTTACGCAAGGAATTGGAACAAAATGGCGCAATCTTCCATTCAAATTCTGATACAGAGATCTTGATGCATTTGATCCGCCGCAGTCAAAAAGCGACGTTATGCGAGCGAATGAAAGAAGCGCTGAATACTGTAAAAGGTGGCTTTGCTTATTTAATGATGACAAAAGATTCAATGGTGGCGGCGCTTGATCCAAACGGGTTCCGACCATTATCGATTGGGCAAATGGTCAATGGTGCGTATGTCGTCGCATCGGAAACTTGTGCACTAGAAGTTGTCGGCGCGACATTTATTCAAGACGTCAATCCTGGTGAAATCATCACCATCAATGACGAAGGATTAACGGTTGAGCAGTTCACAGAAGATACACAACATGCGATTTGTTCAATGGAATATATTTATTTTGCACGACCAGATTCAAATATTGCAGGAGTCAATGTCCACAGTGCCCGAAAAAATATGGGACGGATTTTAGCACAAGAAGCAGAAATTGAAGCGGATATGGTCGTTGGTGTACCAAATTCCTCACTGTCGGCGGCTAGCGGCTACGCCGAAGAATCGGGTATCCCCTACGAGATGGGTTTAGTAAAAAATCAATATGTTGCTAGAACATTCATCCAACCAACTCAGGAATTACGCGAGCAAGGGGTTCGGATGAAACTTTCAGCGGTTCGCGGTGTCGTAGCGGGTAAGCGTGTCATTATGGTCGATGATTCGATCGTACGCGGGACGACAAGCCGTCGAATCGTAAATCTTTTAAAAGAGGCTGGAGCAAAAGAAGTCCATGTTCGAATCGCTTCACCGCCGTTACGTTATCCTTGTTTTTACGGCATCGATATCCAGACACGAAAAGAATTGATCGCAGCAAACCATTCAGTTGAAGAAATTCGCGAAGTGATCGGTGCAGATTCATTATCGTTTTTAAGCGAGGATGGGTTGATCAATGCGATCGGTTTAAATTTCGATGCACCTTATTCAGGCTTATGTATGGCATATTTTAATGGTGACTACCCAACGCCGCTATATGATTATGAGGCACATTATCAAGCAACTTTGAAAGAAAAAATGTCATTTTTGTAAAAATGAGCAGATCAAAAAGGAGAGAATCGAGTGGGAAATGCATATTCCAGAGCCGGTGTTGATGTAGAAGCGGGTTATGAAGTCGTTGAGCGAATCAAAAAACATGTAAAAAGAACCGAACGTTTAGGTGTGATGGGGGCGATTGGCGGTTTTGGCGGATGTTTTGATTTAAGTCAATTTAAGTTGAAAGAGCCCGTTTTAGTATCTGGAACAGATGGTGTCGGAACTAAATTAATGGTCGCAATCCAAGCGGATAAACACGAGACGATCGGGATCGATTGTGTAGCGATGTGCGTCAATGACATCGTCGCGCAAGGGGCTGAACCTTTGTACTTTTTGGATTATATCGCGACAGGGAAAAACATACCAGCACGATTGGAACAAGTTGTCGCCGGGGTAGCAGAAGGCTGCGTGCAAGCTGGAGCTGCCTTGATCGGCGGAGAAACAGCAGAAATGCCGGGGATGTATGGAGAAGACGATTATGATCTAGCTGGTTTTACAGTCGGTATCGCTGAAAAAAGCCAAATGATCACTGGAGAAAAAATCAAGTCAGGTGATTTATTAATCGGGTTGCCTGCATCAGGGATCCATTCTAACGGTTATTCTTTGGTGCGTAAGATTTTCTTTGAAATGCATGATTTCTCAATCGATGAGAAATTACCAGAACTAGCCGGCGAACTAAGTGATGAGATTCTGACACCGACAAAAATCTATGTTGACGCAGTTTTACCATTGATCAAAAAAGAATTAGTCAACGGGATCGCCCATGTGACCGGGGGCGGTTTTGTTGAAAATCTGCCGCGGATGCTGCCGGCCGATTTAGCATGCGAGATCGAATTGGGCTCATGGCCGGTTTTGCCAATTTTTAATGCTTTAGCAAAGTATGGCGAAATCCCTGAAATGGAAATGTATGAAATCTTCAATATGGGGATCGGTATGGTACTGGCAGTTTCTCCAGAAAAGTTGGCTGATCTGCAAACGGATCTAAACAAACGAGCCGAGCCTTCTTTTATTATCGGTAAAGTAACGGAAAAACAAGAAGCCGCAATCAGTTTTAAAGGAGCTGAGGAATGAGAATAGCCATTCTAGCCTCAGGAAATGGATCGAACTTTGAAGTGATCGCCCAAGCGGTCAAAGAAAAGAAAATCGCTGCCGAAATCGTTCTATTATTTTCGGATCATCGCGATGCATATGTATTGGAGCGGGGGAAGAAATTTAAGATTGCTTGCGAAAGTTTTGAAGTAAAAGAATTTCCTGATAAAAAACAATATGAAACAGCCTTATTAGATTTATTGAAACGATACGAAGTGGAGCTAGTAGTATTAGCGGGCTACATGCGGATCATCGGAGAAGACTTGCTTGCCGCTTATCCAAAGCGAATAATCAATATACATCCAGCATTACTGCCTGATTTTCCCGGTTTGCATGGGATTAAGGATGCGTATGAAGCCGGTGTGAAAGAAACTGGCGTGACGATCCATTATGTCGACAGCGGTGTCGACACCGGTCCGATCATTGCTCAAAAAGCGGTGCAAATTGAAAAAACGGATAGTTTATTTGATTTAGAAACAAAGATCCATCAGGTGGAACATCAATTGTATCCAAAAGTTCTGGCAAAAATCGTTGAAAATGAGCGACCTTAGCTAAAAAAGTATAGAAAATCTTTATTGTTAAAATTAAATCGAAATCAGAACGGGATTCTGATTAAGCTAGAAAGCACAGAAAAACTATATCATCAGACAGGAGAATCAAAATGACAAGAGCGTTGATCAGTGTTTCAGACAAAACGGGAGTTGTCGAATTTGTAAAAGGATTGGTTCAAGCAGGGATCGAAATCATTTCTACCGGCGGGACTAGAAAGGTTTTAACTGAAGCAGGGATCCCAACTTTGAGTATTGATGAAGTAACCGGTTTTCCAGAGATGATGGATGGTCGAGTGAAAACATTGCATCCTAAGATTCACGGCGGTTTGTTAGCGCGACGTGATTTGACAAGTCACATGACTGCTATGAAAGAACAAGACATCCAACCAATCGATTTCGTTTGTGTGAATCTATATCCTTTTAAAGAAACGATTGAAAAACCAGCAGTGACTGAAGCAGAAGCAATTGAAAATATTGATATCGGCGGACCGAGTATGCTGCGTTCGGCAGCTAAAAATTTCGCTTCCGTAACAGTCGTTGTTGATCCGAAAGATTATGCTCTTGTATTAGCAGAAGCAAAAAATGAGCAAGGAACGTCATTAGCCACGCGTAAACAGTTAGCGGCAAAAGTTTTTCGTCATACGGCGGCTTATGATGCGCTGATTGCGGATTATTTGACTAAGCAGACAGCTGACAGCGAGCCAGAAAAATTGACTCTGACTTATGATTTGAAGCAACCGTTGCGTTATGGTGAAAATAGCCATCAGACTGCCGCATTTTATCAAAATGCGTTGCCTGTTCCTTATTCAATCGCAAGTGCGCAACAACTACACGGCAAAGAGCTGTCTTATAACAATATCAAAGATGCCGATGCGGCACTTCGAATCATCAGAGAATTTACCGAACCGACTGTTGTCGCGTTGAAGCACATGAATCCTTGCGGAATCGGCAGCGGCAAAACAATTTCAGAAGCGTACCGGTTTGCTTATGAAGCTGACCCAACATCGATTTTTGGCGGGATTTTAGTGGCTAATCGTGAGATTGACCTGGCAACAGCGGAAGAGCTGCATAAATTATTTTTAGAAATTGTTATCGCACCAAGTTTCAGCAAAGAAGCGTTTGAAGTATTGTCGGGCAAGAAAAACTTGCGGCTGTTGACGTTGGATTTTAGCGAACAGGTAAATGAAAATAACCAGCCTGAAGTGGTCGCTGTTTTAGGCGGACTATTGGTTCAAGATCAAGATATCATTGAAGAAACACCGACAAAATGGGAAGTCGCAACGGATCGTCAACCAACTGAAAGTGAATTAAAGGCCTTAGCGTTTGCTTGGAAGGCAGTCAAACACGTGAAATCCAATGCGATTGTTGTTGCCAACGAACATCAAACAGTTGGTGTTGGTGCGGGTCAAATGAATCGTGTCGGTTCAGTCAAATTAGCTTTGGAAGCCGCGAAAGGCCGAATGGATGGTGCCGTTTTAGCCAGCGATGCCTATTTCCCAATGGACGACAGCGTCGAATATGCTGCTCAGCATGGAATCAAAGCAATTGTTCAGCCGGGTGGAAGTATCAGAGACAAAGATTCGATCGCAATGGCAAATAAATACGGTGTGACGATGGTCTTTACAGGTGTTCGTCATTTCAGACATTAATTTGAGGAGGACTCCATGAAATTATTGATTATTGGCAGCGGCGGTCGCGAACATGCCATCGCAAAAAAGCTGTTGGCTAGTACGAAAGTCCGCGCTGTTTTTTGTGCCAAAGGAAACGTTGGGATGAAAAAAGATGGGATACAATTAGTAGATATTTCTGAAGAGGATCATGGAGCGCTGATCTCTTTTGCTCAACAAAATAAAATCGATTGGACTTTTGTCGGACCAGAGATTCCTTTGCTTAACGGAATTGTCGATGATTTTCAAGCGGCGGGTCTTAAAATCTTTGGGCCGAACAAAGCGGCAGCCTGTATTGAAGGGTCTAAAGAATTTGCGAAAAAATTGATGGAAGACAACGACATTCCTACTGCTGATTACGAAGTGTTCACGGATTATCAAGCTGCGTGTGCTTACGTAAAAGAAAAAGGTGCGCCGATTGTGATCAAAGCAGATGGGCTGGCGGCAGGTAAAGGGGTGACAGTTGCGTTGACTTTAGCTGAAGCGTTGCAAGCCTTGACGGAAATGATGGCTAATCATCGTTTCGGTAAAAGCGGCGATAAAGTTGTGGTGGAAGAATTTTTAAGCGGTGAAGAATTTTCGTTGCTCGCATTTGTGAATCGTGAAAAGGTCTATCCGATGGTAGTTGCCCAAGATCATAAACGGGCGTATGACGAGGATCTTGGACCAAATACTGGCGGAATGGGCGCATATTCTCCCGTACCGCAAATTTCAACAGAAATGGTCGAATCCGCTGTCGAAAAAATTCTAAAGCCGGCAGCGGCAGGAATGGTCAAAAATCAAACGCCTTTTACAGGGATCCTTTATGCAGGTCTGATCGCAACTGCGAATGGACCGAAAGTAATCGAATTCAATGCGCGGTTTGGTGATCCGGAAACGCAAGTTGTTTTGCCGCGCCTAACAAGTGATCTTGCCCAAATAATCGCTGACTTGTTAAATGATCAAGATCCTGAGTTGATTTGGAGTGATCAAGCTGCTGTCGGTGTCGTATTAGCAGCAGAAGGATATCCTGGTGATTATCAAAAAGGATTAGCTGTACCAAAATTTGGAGATCAGGCAACGATTCTTTATGCTGGAGTGGTCGATGATGATCAAGGCGTGATGCGTTCCTCTGGCGGACGTGTTCTTTTAGCAGCCGCAGAAGCCGCAACAATTGCAGAAGCTCAAAAACAGGTCTATCAAGCATTGACGCAGGCTGATACAACCGGTTATTTTTATCGTAAAGATATTGGCGCAAAAGCTCAAAAATAAACAGAAAAAACGGCCTTAGAGTCGTTTTTTTGTTGCCTCTAAGCAAGAGAATAAAAATGACAGGTTTCATTAAAAGTGTTAGACTTAACATGAAGAAAACATTAGAAAGGAATGTGTCCTAGAAGAAAGAATAATTTGATTGTTATAGCGAAAGAAGATGAACGTTTATTAAAATCAATTTCATTTCAGAGCATAGCGAAAGAGGAGAGAATCATGGAAAGGAAAGGATCCAAGGTTGATGAAAAGCATGAATTGCAGGTGATTTTGGCAGAACTGCCTAATTCTCAATATTTAAAGATATTATTGGCTCAAATCATGCGGCATTATGATCCTAAAATCAAGTATATTTTCCAAAAACAAACAGGTTGGCAGTTAGTAATTGAACAATACGATGGGTTGCTTTGCCGAATCAACATTCATAAAGAGTATTTTTCTGTTATTATACCATTCCCGGATTTTGGCATAAGTTATCTCACACCAATGGTGAAAGTGATGTCGAATGAATTCAAAGAAAAATTTGAAACTGTTTCAAAAAATACACAACAAATCGAAATGAAAGTAATGAATGAAGAAGAAATGGAAGATGTTATCTTCTTAGTTAGTCTACAGGCTAAAAAATTAAGAAAATTAGTAGTTTGAAACTTAATGTTCGTGTTTTAGACCGTTTGTTTTAAAAATAGCTTGCTTTTTAACTGAATATGTTGTAAATTACATAGGGCGATAGCGCTCTATGTTTTTTATTTTATTCACTGGAGGCCATTATGAAAGTATTTGATTATGAAGATATTCAGTTGATTCCTAATAAGTGTATCGTAAACAGTCGGTCAGAATGCGATACGACGGTTCAATTAGGCAAGTTTAGTTTTAAGATGCCGGTAGTACCAGCCAATATGCAAACGATTATTGATGAAACTATTGCAGAATTTTTGGCGGAGAATGGGTACTTTTATATTATGCATCGCTTTTATGAAGAAGAACGAATTCCCTTCATAAAGAAAATGCAGTCTCGTGGCTTGTTTACATCGATCAGTGTTGGTGTAAAGGGTTATGAATATGACTTTGTTAAACAATTAGCCGAAGAGAAATTAAATCCTGATTTTATTACGATCGATATTGCCCATGGCCATTCAGATCCAGTTATCAATATGATCAAGCATATCAAGAAATATTTACCTGAAACCTTCGTCATTGCCGGAAATGTCGGAACTCCTGAGGCAGTGCGTGAATTGGAAAATGCCGGAGCCGATGCAACGAAGCTTGGGATTGGACCTGGGAAAGTCTGTATCACAAAAATCAAGACAGGATTTGGAACTGGCGGCTGGCAATTGGCAGCCTTAAGCTGGTGTGCCAAAGCCGCTCGTAAACCAATCATTGCAGATGGCGGAATCCGTACCCACGGTGATATCGCTAAATCAATCCGTTTTGGCGCAACGATGGTCATGATTGGATCGTTATTTGCCGGACACGAAGAATCACCGGGCGAAACAAAGGTGGAAGACGGTGTCGTTTACAAAGAATATTTTGGCAGTGCCTCTGAATTTCAAAAAGGCGAAAAGAAAAATGTCGAAGGCAAGAAAATTTGGATTCCTTATAAAGGTTTATTAAAAGATACATTGGTTGAAATGCAGCAAGATCTGCAATCAGCGATTTCATATGCTGGTGGAAAAGATTTAGAAGCCTTGCAAAAAGTTGATTACGTAGTTGTTAAAAATTCAATCTTTAATGGAGATACGATTTAGAGCGATTTTGATCGCTCTTTTTTTATAGGGTCTATTCTGGAATCATTATATTAAGCAGCATTTTATTTGGAAACTGACAATTTCCAACCGTTCTATTGACAGATACAAATGATTGGAGTAGCGTTAAATCATCCAATATTGAATGAGGAGATCTTATGTGGGAGTTATCAGGTAAAAAAGCAACACCGATTTATCAGCAGATTATTGAACAAGTCATTACTTATATTCAAGCCGGAACGTTAAAACCAGGAGATAAATTACCGGCAGAGCGAAAGCTCGCGGCATTTTATCAAGTGAATCGTTCAACCGTAGTGCACGCATTAGATGAATTAGTCAGTCTTGGCTGGGTATTGCGCCGCCAAGGAAGTGGAACGATCGTAAATGAAGGAAATTGGGGGCGTAGCACGACGCCGCGGGTTGATTGGCGCAGTTTATTTACTAAAGAATCACATCCTAATGAGCCGTTTTTAGAAAAAATTCAAGCGTCACTGAACGATCCAAATGCCATGGATCTGTATTCTGGTGAATTACCGTTAGGCCTGATCCCGGATTTTCGTTTTCCTTCCTATACATGGGAAGAATTATTATTAGAAGAGAAAAAACAAAGTCCTTTAGGGTACCAACCGCTGCAGCAGGTGATTTGTCAGCGGATCAAGGCCGAACAGAAAATCGACATTTCATCCAATCAAGTCTTGATCACTTCTGGAGCGCAGCAAGCGATGTTTTTACTACTGCAAGTCATGTTGCAGAGCGGAGACAGTGTTGCGATTGAAGATCCCTCGTTTTTATATTCATTGCCGATTTTTGCCAGTGCTGGCGTTAGACTTTATGGAGTAGAAATGGATCGCGAAGGAATGCGTATCGATAAGTTGGAGCAATTGATTTTGACGAAGAAAATCAAGCTGATTATTCTTAACCCGACTTTTCAAAATCCCACGGGCTCAACGATGTCGAAACGACGGCGAAATGAATTGATCAAACTGAGTCAAAAATATCAGCTGCCGATCGTAGAAGATGAGGTTTTCAGCGAATTGAACTTTAGCGCGATCCCGCCTTCGTTAAAGGAACTTGCGCCGTATCAAGTGATTCATCTAGGGTCGCTGTCGAAAATTTTCGGCTCTTCGATCAAGATCGGCTGGGTCGTTGCTGATCAAGACTTGATTCAACGGTTGTCCGAAGCAAAACAGATGATGGATTTTTCAATCAGTGTTTTTCCGCAAGTGATTGCTCATACCGCGCTAACAGATCCGCATTTTAAAAAAAATCAAGTGACTTTAGTTGCAGCTTTAAACCAAAGAGCGCAGGCATTTTGTGAGGAGGCGCAGGTGATTGCGGACGATTGGAACGTTTCAAAAATTGACGGAGGAATCTATGTTTATTTAACTTGGCGTCACCGTCATCTGACACGCAAAGATTGGGAAGTTTTTTTGCGGGAGAAAATAGTGATCGCCCCGGCTTTTCTTTTTAGTAATGATACAATGGCTATGAGGGTAAATTATACTCGAATGACGGCGGAAATGCGCCAGCAGTTTTTTTTGAAGTTGCAATTGATCTCAAATGAACTAAGGAGGAATTAGATGGAAGCGTTAGAAATTATGAAACAGCACCGGACTTACCGAAACTTCGACGAAACGTATCAACTGTCAAAAGAAGAGTTGCAAACAATTTTACAAGCCAGCCGCCAAGCACCAAGTTGGATGAATGGCCAGATGTACAGCATTATTGTTGTGAAAGACCGTGGGATCCGCGAACAGCTGGTTGCGCTGAATCCACGAAATCCGCATATGCTGCACAGTTCAGTCTTCTTAGTTTTCGTGGCTGATTTAAAGCGAACTCAAAAAGTTGCGGAGCATTACAAAGTGGACTATCGAATTGATGAAGGCTTAGACCCGTTGATCACGGCTGTCACAGATACCGCCTTGGCGTTAGAAAATGCGGTGATTGCGACGGAGGCTTTAGGTTTGGGGTCTGTAGTAGTTGGAAGCATTCGAAAAGATATTTCTGAGATTGGAAAACTATTGCAATTGCCGGATTATGTATTGCCAGTTGCAGGCTTGAGTATCGGTAAACCATCCGTAGAAATGCGGGTCAAACCTCGCTTGCCAAAAGAAACGGTGATCCACTATGACACGTATCAAGAGTATGATTATTCATTGATTGAAGAATACGACGATACGATGGAGAAGTTTGCTGAAGCGCGTGAAACCAAACGCTGGAGTAAAAAGTTTGCAGACTACTTTGAAAGCTCACCAAACAAGCAAGTTGATGAGTTTCTGAAAGAAAACAAATTCTTCCAATCTTAAGTTTGACAGTAACAAGTAAGTAACATATAGTTAAAAGGTAAATATAAATAGTTGTTAGGTGAGGCTCCTATATGGACACAGGCTACTGCCCAAAAATGTCGAGAGACGCCAATGGGTAGAACAGGAATCATCGTGAAGGTGATTCATAACGTAGCTGACAATTCTGTCTACGCCCTATAGTGCTAAAGCTCGACGATGGACATGAATGAACTTTTCGCGCGTGCTCATTTTCGAGTACGTGCTTTTTTTGTAGATTTTGCTAAGTGAAAAAGACCGATGAAATTTTTATTTCACTTCGTAGCAGATTAAAAAACAGGATGCCGGTCACCGTTTAACCCATGAAAGGATGTGAGGAAGATGGATCATGAAGATAGTCGACCCAAAAGTAAAGACAATAGGGCGGCTTTGGTTGCCTTAAATTTTAGGAGGAACCATTATGATGAACAAAAAAAACCTTCTTGCTCGCAAAAGCAACAAAGACCAAGAATTGAAAAAATTAGCCATTTTATCCGATCGTGATCTTTTTCTAAATTTGCGGACTTCATTGCAAGGGTTATCAGAAGAAGATGCACAAAGTCGCTTGGAAGAATACGGACCAAACGAAGTCTCGGCGCAAAAGCCTACACCGGGAATCTTATTATTATTACAAGCTTTCAATGATCCGTTTGTGTACGTCTTGGCATTATTGGCGCTTGTTTCATTGCTGACAAATGATCTGGAAGCTGCGCTTGTAATGGTGATCATGATTTTAGCCAGTGTGGTGATTACATTTATTCAAGAATATCGTTCACAAAAAGCGAGTATCGCATTAAAAGAAATGATCGAAAATACTGCGGCTGTCACTCGCAACGGCGAGACCAAAGAGATTCCGATGGACGAGGTAGTGCCGGGCGATATTTTGACACTGGCGACGGGCGATATGATCCCCGCAGATGCTGTTTTGATTTGGACAAAGGATCTTTTTGTGAATCAGTCCTCGCTAACCGGCGAATCAATGCCTGTCGAAAAATTTTTAGTAAACGATCAGCGATTGACTGAAGATCTGACCGCGTTGGATCTAACGAATCTAGTTTTCATGGGGACTGATGTGTTGAGCGGTCAAGGTAAAGCAATTATTTTAAAAACGGGGCAAAAAACGTTTTTTGGCGACATTGCAAAAAATGCGACCTCAAAACGTGGGAAAACAACTTTTGACATCGGCTTAGCCAAAGTCAGTAAGTTGTTGCTGCAAATGGTCATGGTTTTATTCCCATTAGTATTTTTGCTCAACGGCTTGACTAAAGGTGATTGGAGCAGTGCCTTCTTTTTTGCCATTGCTGTCGCGGTGGGGCTGACTCCTGAAATGTTACCGATGATCGTAAGTTCTAACTTAGCAAAAGGAGCTTTGACTCTTTCAAAACACAAAGTGATTGTAAAAGAACTAGCTTCAATTCAAAACTTAGGCAGCATGGACGTGCTTTGTACTGATAAAACTGGAACGATCACGGAAGACCGGGTAGTTCTCGTTCAACATCTTGATCCATTAGGTAACGAAAATGAGCAAGTATTAAATCTGGCTTTTATGAATTCGACTTATCAAACTGGTTGGAAAAATTTGATGGATATAGCGGTGATCAATTATTTTGAAACCCAAGACCGGCATCTGCCGTATCAAAACGTCCAAAAAATCGATGAGATCCCGTTTGATTTTTCTCGTCGGCGATTAACAGTCGTAATGAAAACAGACGAACATCAGTTGATGATCACAAAAGGTGCAGTTGAGGAAATGGCTGATGTTTGCAAGTATGTTGAGATCAATGGGAAAATCTCAGAATTGACGTCGGAGATTCGGCAACAATTGCAAGCGGTCAATGAAAAGATGAACCGCCAAGGGATGCGGGTGATCACGGTAGCGGTTCGACGCGATGCGCATGATGAAGCGATTTATTCGACTGAGGATGAAAAAGAGATGGTTTTAGTCGGCTTCATGGGTTTTCTTGATCCGGCTAAAGCTTCTGCAAAACCCGCGATTCGCTCACTGCATCAACACGGAGTGGTAGTAAAGGTTTTGACAGGTGATAATGCGATCGTCGCGCAAAAAGTCTGCCAAGATGTCGGAATTCCCGCAGAGAACTATCTATTAGGCAACCAAGTCGATGAACTGTCGGATGAGGAATTGTATCAAGCGGCAGAAACAACCAATTTATTTGCCAAACTAAATCCAATGCAAAAAGCGCGGATTATTGAATCACTGCAAAGCAAAGGTCATACAGTTGGGTTCATGGGCGACGGGATCAATGATGCGCCGGCATTAAGGAAGGCGGACGTAGGAATCTCCGTGGATACCGCGGCGGATATCACCAAAGACGCCAGCTCGATTATTTTGTTAGAAAAAAGTTTGAGTGTTTTAGAAAATGGCGTGCTTGAAGGGCGGCGTGTATTCAGTAACATGATGAAATACATCAAGATCACGATCAGTTCCAACTTTGGCAACGTCTTCTCGATTTTAGTCGCTAGCGCCTTTTTACCTTTTTTACCCATGTTGTCGATTCAATTATTATTGCAAAATTTGATTTATGATATCGCGCAACTAACGATTCCTTGGGACAATGTCGATGAAGAAGAATTACAAGTACCGACAAAATGGGAAACAAAAGGCTTGTTGAAATTTACAGTGTGTATCGGACCAATCAGTTCTATTTTTGACATCATTACTTTCTTAGTGATGTGGTTCACTTTTGGAGCAAATACGATCGCTACTCAAAACTTATTCCAAACTGGCTGGTTTATGGTTGGTTTAACGACACAATCGTTAGTCGTCTTGATGGTACGGACAAAGAAAATTCCGTTTATTAAAAGTCGACCAGCACCACAAGTTCTGATCAGTTTGTTGCTGGCAGTCGCTGCGGGCGGTTTAGTAGTTTTGACCCCGATTGCAGACCAATTTGATTTTGTCCGCCTTCCAAGTGAATATTGGCTATGGTACATCTTAATCGTTGTTGCATATATGATCACAACCCAATTGGGGAAAGTAATCTATATTAAAATTGCGAAAGAATGGATCTGAACTATAACAGAATGGTCTATGTTACCATTCTGTTTCTTTTTCTGTAAAAAAAGGACTGCTGTTTTTTTACATGCTGTAGATGTACTGCAACTTTTTTTGAAAGCACCGTTGCTCGTCGAAACAATGAAAGCGGAGTCGATCTATGATTTTCCAAGGGGATCGACGACTTAAATCAAGAAATAGAAAATTCCTTTTTCAAGAAAAGTATGCAGAAAATTTCACAAGACTGAAAAGTAAAGCGCTCTAATTTATTCAAAAAAAATGAGCAATTTGGTTGTCAAGTGCGGCTAAAAATGCTAATTTAAAGAAGAAGGCCCAACAGTAATGATACAGATTGAATTACTGTTGTACTGATAACACGATTTAATTTACTTAAAGAGAGGAAAGTGTGACACCATGGCAGAAAAAAAGCTAACAATTGATTTTGAAGCCTTACTAAAAGATGTAAACGCGGATTTCCCCGTTTATCAAGCGCTGGATGAGGATGGAAAAGTTGTAAATAAAAATCTAATTCCTGATTTATCAGATGAGGAACTTGTTAAATTAATGACTTCTATGGTTTGGTCACGTGTCTTGGATCAACGTTCAACTGCATTGAACCGTCAAGGACGTTTAGGTTTCTTTGCACCAACGGCTGGACAAGAAGCGAGCCAATTAGCGAGTCATTTTGCATTTGAAAAAGAAGACGTTTTATTACCAGGTTACCGTGATGTTCCCCAGTTGATCAAACACGGATTGCCATTAGCAGAAGCCTTCTTATGGTCGCGCGGTCACGTTGCCGGAAATAATTATCCTGCTGATTTACAAGCGTTACCACCACAAATCATTATTGGTGCTCAATATGTTCAAGCTGCCGGTGTGGCTCTAGGATTAAAAAAACGTAACAGTAAAAATGTTGTTTTCACATATACTGGCGATGGCGGTTCATCACAAGGTGATTTTTATGAAGCCATCAACTTTGCCGGGTCTTATCATGCAAACGCTGTATTTTATATTCAAAATAATGGGTTCGCGATCTCAACTCCTCGTGAAAAACAATCAGCTGCTAAAACACTAGCACAAAAATCGGTAGCTGCTGGGATCCCTGGTATCCAAGTCGATGGAATGGATCCGTTAGCTGTATACTATGTTTCTAAAAAAGCACGTGAATGGGCAGCAAACGGCAATGGTCCAGTGCTGATTGAAACACTGACTTACCGTTATGGTCCACATACATTGTCTGGAGATGATCCAACTCGTTACCGGACCAAAGAATTAGACAACGAATGGGTGAAAAAAGATCCATTAGTTCGTTTCCGTAAATACCTAACAGAAAAAGGCCTATGGTCAGAAGAAAAAGAAGAAAAAGTAATTGAAGAAACAAAAGCAGAAATCAAACAAGCAGTTACAGATGCTGACCGTGTACCAAAACAAAAAGTTTCTGATTTCTTAAAAAATATGTACGAAGTTCAACCACAAAATATCAAAGAACAAATTGAATTCTATGAAGCGAAGGAGTCGAAATAGTCATGGCACAAAAAACAATGATCCAAGCAATTACAGATGCCTTAGCTCTGATGCTTGAAAAAGATAAAGAAGTTCTGATTTTTGGTGAAGATGTTGGTAAAAACGGCGGGGTTTTCCGGGCTACTGAAGGTCTTCAAGAAAAATTCGGCGAAGATCAAGTGTTTGATACACCGTTAGCTGAATCTGGGATCGCTGGTCTTGGTTTTGGATTGGCTTTGCAAGGCTTTCGACCTGTTCCTGAAATTCAATTCTTTGGTTTTGTCTTTGAAGCAATGGACGAAATCGTTGGGCAAATGGCCCGTACACGTTACCGGATGGGAAATACACGGAATATGCCGATTACCATCCGCGCACCATTTGGCGGCGGGGTTCATACGCCGGAGCTTCACTCAGACAACTTAGAAGGCTTAATGGCACAATCACCAGGTTTACGCGTAGTTATCCCATCAAATCCTTACGATGCAAAAGGTCTATTGATCGCATCTATTCGAAACAATGATCCAGTTGTGTTCTTAGAACATATGAAATTGTATCGTTCATTCCGTGAAGAAGTACCAGAAGGCATTTATGAAGTACCGTTGGACAAAGCGGCGGTAACTAAAGAAGGTTCTGATGTTTCGATCATCACTTACGGAGCAATGGTTCGCGAAGCAATCAAAGCAGCTGATAACTTAGCAAAAGAAAACATTAATGCAGAAATCATCGACTTACGTACGGTAGCTCCGCTTGATGTTGAAACCATCATCAAATCTGTTGAAAAAACAGGACGAGTTGTCGTTGTGCAAGAAGCCCAAAAACAAGCGGGTGTTGCTGCACAAGTCATCGCAGAGATTTCTGAACGGGCAATTTTATCTCTAGAAGCACCAATCGGACGAGTTTCTGCTCCAGATACGATTTTCCCATTTGGACAAGCGGAAGGTATTTGGTTGCCAAACGCAGCGGATATTGAAGCAAAAGTAAAAGAAATCGTAGAATTTTAATTTAGAAGGAGCGAAAAAATATGGCTTACCAATTTAAATTACCGGACATCGGCGAAGGAATCGCAGAAGGCGAGATCGTCAAATGGTTCGTTAAAGCCGGCGACACAATCAATGAAGATGATACTTTATTGGAAGTACAAAATGATAAATCAGTAGAAGAAATTCCATCTCCAGTAACTGGGACAGTTAAAAATATCATTGTTACTGAAGGAACTGTTGCAAATGTCGGTGATGTATTAGTAGAAATCGATGCACCAGGACACGAAGACAACGAAGGTGACTCAGGTGTTGCAGCAGAAGCACAAACTCCTGCTAAACCAGCTGCAGAACCAGCTACCGGCAATGGCGGCGGTGTTTACCAATTTAAATTGCCAGATATCGGTGAAGGAATCGCAGAAGGCGAAATCGTCAAATGGTTCGTTAAAGCCGGCGATACAATCAATGAAGATGATACTTTATTGGAAGTACAAAATGATAAATCAGTAGAAGAAATTCCATCTCCAGTAACCGGAACAGTTAAGAAAATTGTCGTTACTGAAGGAACTGTCGCAAATGTCGGCGATGTTCTAGTGGAAATCGATGCACCAGGACACAACGACTCGAGCGCTTCAACTGAAGCAAGTGCAGCGCCAGAAGTGTCAGAAGCACCGGCAACAGCTAGCGGAGCAACCGCAACAGTTGTTGAAGCAAGTAATCCTGATAAACGAGTATTGGCAATGCCGTCTGTTCGTCAATATGCACGTGAAAAAGATGTTGATATTACACAAGTAACAGCTACTGGTAAAGGCGGCCGAATCGAAAAAGAAGATATCGATGCCTTTGTTTCTGGCGGTCAATCAGCACCAGCCCAAACTCAAACCGAAGCAACTCCTGCTTCTGCACCAGTCAAAGCTGAGAAACCAGCGCAACCATTTACTTCTAACTTAGGGGAAATGGAAACACGCGAAAAATTAACACCAACACGTAAAGCAATCGCTAAAGCGATGGTTAACAGCAAGCATACTGCACCGCATGTTACTTTACATGATGAAGTAGAAGTTTCTAAATTATGGGATCACCGTAAGAAATTCAAACAAGTTGCTTTGGATAACGGCACAAAATTAACATTCTTACCATACGTAGTAAAAGCTTTAACAGCAACTGTTAAAAAATACCCTGTCTTGAATGCTTCAATCGATGATGCTGCACAAGAAATTGTTTATAAAAACTACTACAATATCGGTATCGCAACAGATACAGATCATGGATTATATGTACCAAATGTAAAAAATGCTGATACAAAAGGTATGTTCAAAATTGCTGATGAAATCAATGAAAAAGCAGCTTTAGCTCATGATGGAAAATTAGCAGCAGATGATATGCGCAATGGTACAGTAACGATTTCGAACATTGGTTCAGTAGGTGGCGGCTGGTTTACTCCAGTAATCAACTACCCTGAAGTTGCTATCCTAGGCGTAGGTACGATTGCTCAACAACCAATCGTAGTAGATGGTGAACTAGCGGTTGGCCGTGTAATGAAACTTTCATTAAGCTTCGACCATCGCATCGTTGATGGCGCGACAGCGCAAAAAGCCATGAACAATATCAAACGTTTGTTGGCTGACCCAGAATTGTTATTAATGGAAGGATGATAAAAACATGGTAGTTGGAGATTTTGCCATTGAATTAGATACAGTTGTGATTGGTGCCGGACCTGGCGGATATGTTGCCGCCATCCGTGCAGCCGAAATGGGACAAAAAGTAGCAATCATTGAACGTGAATACATTGGCGGCGTTTGTTTAAACGTTGGCTGTGTTCCTTCAAAAGCTTTGATTTCTGCTGGACATCATTATCAAGAAGCACTTGATTCTTCATTATTTGGTGTTACTAGCGAAAAAGTTACATTAGACTTTGCTAAAACACAAGACTGGAAAGAAAACGGCGTCGTTAATAAATTAACGACCGGCGTAAAATTCTTGTTGAAAAAACATAAAGTAGAAATCATTGAAGGTGAAGCTTTCTTCGTTGATGATAAAACTTTACGTGTGATTCATCCAGATTCTGCTCAAACTTATTCCTTTAACAATGCGATCATCGCAACGGGTTCTCGTCCAATCGAGATTCCAGGATTTAAATTTGGCGGACGTGTCTTAGATTCTACAGGAGGACTTGCTTTAAAAGAAGTTCCTGAAAAATTCGTAATCATCGGCGGTGGGGTTATTGGTGCAGAACTAGGCGGAGCGTATGCGAACCTAGGTTCTAATGTAACTATTCTTGAAGGCTCACCACAAATTTTACCAACATATGAAAAAGATATGGTACAAGTTGTTGAGAAAGATTTTAAACAAAAAGGAATCAAAGTTGTCACTTCTGCAATGGCACGCGAAGCGGTTGACAATGGCGACAGCGTAACGGTTCGTTATGAAGTTGATGGAAAAGAAGAATCGATCGATGCAGATTACGTAATGGTAACAGTTGGTCGTCGTCCAAATACAAATGACATGGGCTTAGAACAAGCGGGTGTCGAAATGACTGATCGCGGATTGATCCCAGTTGATAAACAGGGTCGGACAAATGTACCAAGTATTTATGCAATCGGCGATATCGTTCCTGGCGCAGCTTTAGCTCACAAAGCTAGCTACGAAGCAAAAATCGCTGCTGAAGCAATTTCTGGTAAAAAAGTAGCAGTTGATTACAAAGCAATGCCAGCTGTTGCTTTTACAGACCCAGAATTAGCCTCTGTTGGTATGACGATCAAAGAAGCAAAAGAAGCAGGACTTGAAGCAAAAGCATTCAAATTCCCATTCTCTGGTAATGGTCGTGCATTGTCATTAGGCAAATCAGAAGGCTTCTTGCGTTTAGTAACAACCGTTGACGATAATGTAATTATCGGTGCACAAATTGCTGGTGTTGGAGCAAGTGATATGGTATCTGAATTAGCATTAGCCATTGAATCAGGTATGAATGCAGAAGATATCGCATTGACAATCCACCCTCATCCATCATTAGGCGAAATCGTGATGGATACAGCTGAATTAGCTTTAGGTCTGCCAATTCATATTTAAAGTAAAACACTGATCTATTAAAACGATAATAAAATAATTTTCTAGGCTGCAGCTTGTCGATTGTTTATCGATGATCTGCAGCCTAGTTTTTATAGCTTTTTTGTCAAATCGTGTTGGTGGGGAATTAGTTTTGGTTCCCGTAAAAACACAAAATATTATAAAATAAAATGCATTAAATCATGTGTAAAAACCATATCCTCTAGGAATTTCTCACTCACAAAAATACAGTAATAAAATCTTTTAAAAACCTTTTAGAAGGTAAATATACTTATAACGCCTTTTTTAAATGTTAATTAAAGTTTTTAAAAAGTTTTTAAAAAAGAATGTTCTAAAGTGTAAAAAAGTTCTCGTTCTGTCTAATGAATAAGACTACCAGTAAATTTTTGATCAAAGCTTTTCCTATTATATGGTAAACTGTCTTCAAGTGGGGTGTAGAAGAATGGCAAATTATAGTTATCCAATTGATGAAGATTGGACGCATGAGGAATTGACACTAGTGATTGATTTTTTTAATTTAGTTGAAGAAGCCAATGAAACTGGTATAGAAAAAGCAGCGTTTTTAGCAGGGTATAAAAGATTTAAAACGGTCGTGAAAAGTATTGGCGAAGAAAAAAGACTGGGACGTCAATTCCAAGAAGCTAGTGGCTATTCGATCTATCAGACGCTACAACAAGCAAAAGCTACAACGGGCAAACGCTTTAAAATGTCAGTGAATTGATTAGATCGAGCATGTGTTTTATCAATCATAATAGTTGCAAGTTAGGGGGAATAAGCTAGTGGAAAAAGAGATTATTAGTTGGATCTATGAAGCCGCAGAAAAAATAAAAAAAGGGTTAGGCGAGTCGCTGAAAATTGATGAAAAGTCTGATCGAACTGATTTGGTGACGAATGTCGATAAAGAAGTACAGAACTTTCTTGTTGGAAAAATCAATACCTATGATCCGGATGCGAAAATTTTAGGCGAAGAAAATGGATTGGATCAAACACCCATTGATGAGGGGCGTGTTTTTGTAATTGATCCAATTGATGGCACGTTGAATTTCGTGATGCAGCAAGAAAATTTTTGTATTATGATTGCTGTTTATGAAAATGGCATCGGTCAGCTGGGTTTTATTTATGATGTGATGCGAGATGAACTTTTTTGGGGCGGCGCGAGAGTCGGTAAAGTCTTCTATAATAGGAAAGAAATCTCTGTACCGAAGAATAAAAAGTTAAATCAAGGGTTGATTGGGATGAATGCGGCACTTTATCGGCATAATTTCTATCATGCGCAAGATATTGGGAACACCTCTATGGGGATTCGGATTTTAGGCTGCGCAGGGCTTGAGTTTATCGCCATGATCAAAGGGACCCAAATTGGTTATATCAGCGTGCTGAGTCCATGGGATTATGCTGCTGGAAAAATTATGCTGGATCAATTAGGCATGCCGTCATTCGGGGCAGATCAACAGCCATTAACTTTCCGGAAACGCGAGTTTTTTATCGGCGGAACGCAAGCTGTAGTGAACGAAATCCAAGCATTTAATCGGGAGAATTAGTAAGGAAATTATTTTTCTGAAAAAATGAAAATGTTTTACTAACACTCTTGCGATTTTTCTGTTATAATTGTCAATCGAGTGAGTCTCGCGCTACAAGAAAAGGAGCAATTAAATTGAAATACAGAGAAGATATTCGCAACGTGGCCATTATCGCCCACGTTGACCATGGTAAAACAACTTTAGTTGATGAAATGTTAAAACAATCAGATACCCTTGATAGCCATGTTCAGTTACAAGAACGGGCAATGGATTCAAATGCGTTAGAAAAAGAACGTGGAATCACAATCTTAGCAAAAAATACAGCAGTAAACTATAAAGATTACAAGATCAACATCATGGACACTCCTGGACATGCCGATTTCGGTGGTGAAGTTGAACGGATCATGAAAATGGTTGATGGTGTATTGTTAGTAGTCGATGCGTATGAAGGAACGATGCCGCAAACACGTTTCGTATTGAAAAAAGCATTGGAACAACATTTGACACCGATCGTGGTTGTTAATAAAATTGACAAACCTTCTGCTCGTCCGGAAGAAGTGGTCGATGAAGTATTAGAATTATTTATCGAATTAGGCGCTGATGATGATCAGTTAGACTTCCCAGTGATGTATGCTTCTGCGATCAACGGAACTTCTAGTTTATCAGATGATCCTGCTTCACAAGAAGCAACAATGGCTCCAATTTTCGATACAATCATTGAAAAAATCCCAGCACCAGTTGATAACAGCGACGAGCCGTTACAATTCCAAGTATCATTGCTAGATTACAATGATTATGTTGGTCGTATCGGAATTGGCCGCGTTTTCCGCGGAAAAATGAAAGTCGGCGATCAAGTATCTGTTATGAAACTTGACGGCTCGATTAAAAACTTCCGTGTGACGAAAATTTTTGGTTTCTTCGGCTTGCAACGTTTAGAAATCTCAGAAGCAAAAGCTGGCGACTTGATCGCTGTTTCAGGGATGGAAGATATTTTCGTCGGTGAAACAGTGACACCAATCGATCATCAAGAAGCATTGCCAGTTCTACACATTGACGAACCAACTTTACAAATGACTTTCTTAGTCAACAATTCACCATTTGCAGGACGTGAAGGTAAATATGTGACTTCTCGTAAGATCGAAGAACGTTTGATGTCAGAATTGCATACCGATGTTTCATTACGTGTTGAAAATACAGAATCTCCTGATGCTTGGACTGTTTCAGGCCGTGGCGAATTGCATTTGTCGATCTTGATCGAAAACATGCGTCGTGAAGGTTATGAATTACAAGTTTCTCGTCCAGAAGTTATCGAACGTATTGTTGATGGCGTGAGATGTGAACCGTTTGAACGAGTTCAGATCGACACACCGGAAGAATATATGGGTAGTGTGATTGAAGCCTTGGGTCAACGTAAAGCAGAAATGCAAGACATGATCCATTCAGGCAACGGCCAAATCCGTTTGGTCTTCTTAGCACCAGCTCGCGGTTTGATTGGATTCACTACTGAATTCTTATCAATGACTCGCGGTTACGGAATCATGAACCATACCTTCGATCAATATTTACCAATGATCCAAGGTGTAATCGGCGGACGCCGCAACGGTGCATTGGTTTCTGTTGATAACGGAAAAGCAACGACTTACTCAATCATGAGTGTAGAAGAACGCGGAACAGTTTTCGTTGAACCAGGGACAGAAATTTATGAAGGAATGATCGTTGGTGAAAATAGCCGTGATAAAGACTTAGGTGTCAACATCACGAAAGCAAAACAAATGACTAACGTTCGTTCTGCAAATAAAGACCAAACATCAGTCATCAAAAAACCGCGGATCTTATCATTAGAAGAATCTTTAGAATTCTTGAATGATGATGAATATTGCGAAATTACACCAGAATCAATTCGTCTGCGTAAACAACTTCTGAATAAAGCAGAACGCGAAAAAGCAGCGAAAAAACGCAAAGTAGCTGAATAATTATCTTGAGACTACACTTTATAGTGTGGTCTTTTTTTAATTTAAGCAAGATAAATTTCTGACTTTTCAAATGATAAAGAACCGTTATGTTTCATATTTGCGTTTTGTTTCACGGAGTAATTGGATAAAAAAACTGATTTTTCGCGTTTTCAGTTGAGGTTTCTTGTTTGTAATCTTTATGTAATATTTGATTGGTTGTGCAAAAGTCAAAACCCGAACGAAGAGTTTAGAAAAAGCTTAGTCTCACGTTTTTTTTCCCTTTTTGAAATTTTTCTATGTTATAATGTTGAAATCAAGATAGGAGATAGGAGGGAAGCAAAATGGAAAATATTTCTTCTGATTTTGCCGTTAAGGTGCTGCAAGAGGATGCTGATCGGATCAAACGTTTGATTCATAATCAAACGAATAGTTTGTGCATCGCTCAATGTAAAGCTTTTGAAGAAGTCGTTGATACGCAAATGTATGGCTTCTCGCGTCAAGTCTTTTTTGCTGAAAAGGTAGGTATCTTGAAGCAAGGAGAAGGGCAGCGAATGCTTAGTGAATTAGAAGCTGAATTGAATCGTCTATATACAGAATTATACGAAACTCGTCAAGATCTGACGGATACCGACTGGGAGGCTTAGCCGTTGCCTAGTAAGATAAAGAAACGTCACTTTTTAGATTATAGTATTTTGCTTCCATATTTGATTTTGACCGTGATTGGTCTGATCTTTGTTTATAGTTCAACGTCCTATTTATTGATTACAAATGACGCAAATCCAGCCAGCTTGGTGATGAATCAAGGGATTTTCTGGGGTTTAAGTTTAATCATAATTAGTTTGATGTACAAGATGAAAACAGATGTATTGAAGAGTCAGCAGTTGATTATTTCTGCAACGTATTTGATTCTTGCACTGTTGATTGTTGTCTTTTTTATTGGAGATGAAGTCAATGGAGCGAAAGGCTGGATTCGGATTGGTTCATTCAGCATGCAGCCGGCAGAATACTTGAAAATCATGGTTGTTTGGTATTTATCCTATATTTTATCCAAGCGCCAAGAAACGATTCAAGATAATTTTGTCACGGATATGAAACGTCCATTGATGTTAGTTTTTGCGATGATCTTTTTGGTCGCGGTACAGCCCGATATGGGAAATGCGGCGATCATTACATTGTTAGCGTTGATTTTGCTTTTAGCTAGCGGGATCAATTGGGTCTATAGCCTGATTGTCGGCGGAGCAGGGATCATTGGCAGTTTTCTCGCGATCGAATTTTTGACTCGTTTTGGTGAGAAGATTTTTCCAGAGAAGCTGCAGTATATCGTTAGTCGGTTTGAAAGTTTTAAAAATCCTTTCAAATACGAGTTGGATCAAGGACATCAAATGGTCAATGGTTACTATGCGATGTTCAATGGCGGCTGGTTTGGCCGTGGATTAGGCAATAGTATTGAAAAAAAAGGTTTTTTAAGTGAAGCTCATACGGACTTCATTTTTTCTATTGTAATAGAAGAAGTTGGTTTGATCGGCGCTTTGATTATTTTAGCAATTTTGATTTTCATGATTGCACGAATCTACTTGGTTGGGATTCGTTCAAAAAAACCTTTCAATTCATTGATTTGTATCGGAATTGGAAGTCTGTTGTTATTACAAGTTTTTATTAATCTTGGTGGTATTTTAGGAATTATTCCATTGACCGGGATCACGTTCCCGTTTTTGAGTCAGGGAGGGAACAGCTTACTTGTATTGTCTGTCGGCGTGGCATTTGCACTGAATATCAGCGCGGATGAAAAGCGGACGAAATTAGCAATCGAGTATGAATACTTAAAAAGTCAGGAGTAAAGTATATGAAAAAAGTTTTGGTAGCAAATCGAGGAGAAATTGCAACACGAGTCTTTCGTGCGTGTAGCGAATTAAACATTAAAACGGTAGCGATCTTCGCAGAGGAAGATCAATATTCCGTTCACCGCTTCAAATCTGATGAAGCTTATTTAGTCGGTAAGGGGAAAAAACCGATCGATGCTTATTTGGATATCGAAGACATTATTCGAGTGGCTAAAGAAGCGAATGTGGATGCAATCCATCCTGGATACGGCTTCCTTTCTGAAAACTTAAAATTTGCGCAGCGTTGTCGTGAGGAAGGTATCATTTTCGTCGGTCCTGAATTGCACCATCTAGATATTTTTGGTGATAAGATCAAAGCGAAAGCTGCTGCATTAGAAGCTGGAATTCCGTCAATTCCTGGTTCTGATGGTCCAGTCGATACAATCGAAGGCGTCTTGGAATTTGCTCAGTCACATGGTTATCCAATCATGATCAAAGCAGCTTTGGGCGGTGGCGGTCGCGGTATGCGGGTAGCTCATGATGAAAAAGAAGCACGTGAAGGCTATGAACGTGCCAAAAGTGAAGCAAAAGCAGCTTTTGGGAATGATGAAATCTATGTTGAAAAATATGTTGCTAATCCTAAACATATTGAAGTTCAAATTTTAGGTGATACGCATGGAAATGTTCTGCATTTATTCGAACGGGATTGTTCCGTTCAGCGTCGTCATCAAAAAGTCGTTGAAGTAGCTCCTTGTATTTCTTTGAATACAGAACAACGAGAGAGAATTTGTCAAGCGGCGGTTCAATTAATGGAACATGTCGGCTATGTCAATGCAGGAACTGTTGAATTTTTAGTTGAAGGCGACAATTTTTACTTTATTGAAGTAAATCCACGAGTTCAAGTTGAACACACGATAACTGAACTGATCACCGGAGTTGATATCGTTACTTCTCAATTAATGATTGCTGAAGGAAAAAATCTGCACACAGAGATTGGCTTGCCAAAACAAGAAGATCTTAAAATGTCTGGAGCAGCTATCCAATGTCGGATAACAACGGAAGATCCATTGAATGGATTCATGCCTGACACAGGTAAAATCGATACGTATCGTTCACCCGGCGGTTTTGGCGTACGTTTAGACGTCGGTAATGCTTACGCTGGTGCAACTGTGACTCCTTACTTTGATTCGTTATTAGTAAAAGTATGTACTTTTGCGTTGAGTTTCGATCAAGCAATCGAAAAAATGCAACGGTGTCTAATCGAATTCCGGATTCGCGGTGTCAAAACCAATATTCCTTTTATGCACAATGTCATCAGTCATCCCGTTTTCCAAAGCGGGGATGCCAAAACAACATTTATCGACAATACACCTGAGTTGTTTGAATTTCCTCGGATCCGCGACCGCGGAAATAAAACGATGCGTTATATTTCTGAGATTACTGTCAATGGTTTTCCAGGGATCGAAAAACAAGAAAAACGCTACTTTGAAACTCCGAGATTACCAAAAGTCGAAGCAAAAAAAATAATCACAGCGAAGAATATTTTAGATCAAAATGGTCCTGAAGCTGTGGCTAAGTGGGTCAAAGAACAAGATTCAGTCTTATTGACGGACACGACTTTCCGCGATGCCCATCAAAGCTTGTTAGCGACCCGTGTTCGAACACATGATTTATTGAACGTCGCACAAGCGACTGGTGAAGGTTTGCCTGAGTTGTTCTCAAGTGAGATGTGGGGCGGCGCGACATTTGACGTAGCATATCGTTTCTTGACTGAAAATCCATGGAAACGACTAAAATTATTACGCAAAGCAATGCCGAATACTTTATTGCAAATGCTTTTCCGCGGATCAAATGCAGTCGGCTATTCAAACTATCCAGACAACGTATTGGAAGAGTTTATTAAAGAAGCTGCGCATAATGGAATCGACGTCTTTAGAATCTTTGATAGTCTGAACTGGATTCCGCAAATGGAAAAAAGTATCCAATATGTTCGTGATGCAGGGAAAATCGCTGAAGGGACGATCTGTTACACTGGCGACATCTTAGATCCAGGTCGAACAAAATATAATGTTCAATACTATAAAAACATGGCTAAAGAATTGGAAGCAATCGGCGCTCACATGATCGCGATCAAAGATATGGCTGGATTATTAAAACCACAGGCCGCTTTTCACTTGATCAGTGAATTAAAAGAAACAACGGATCTGCCAATTCACTTGCATACACATGACACAGCTGGAAATGGGATCATTACGCTTTCTGCGGCTGTTAAAGCAGGCGTAGATGTCGTTGACGTTGCAACGAGTGCGATGAGCGGAGCAACAAGTCAGCCAAGTATCAGCAGTTTATATTATGCCTTGCAATACGGCGATCGCACACCGAAATTAAACTTGAAAAATGTTCGTCAATTGAACCATTATTGGGAAGATGTACGCCCATATTATGCAAGTTTTGAAAATGGGATCGTGGCTGCTCAAACAGAAGTCTACGACCACGAAATGCCAGGCGGACAGTATTCAAATCTGCAACAGCAAGCAAAAGCAGTTGGTTTAGGCGACAAGTGGGATGAAATCAAAGAGATGTATCGCACAGTCAATATGATGTTTGGTGATATCGTAAAAGTGACACCGTCTTCTAAAGTAGTTGGTGACATGGCACTGTTCATGGTTCAAAATGATTTAACTGAACAAGCTATTTACGACCATGGGGATGAATTAAGCTATCCTGATTCAGTAGTGAGTTTCTTCCAAGGCGAACTTGGTCAACCAGTTGGCGGTTTCCCTGAAAAATTACAACAAATTATTTTACAAGGGCGCCCAGCAATGCAAGAACGTCCAGGAAAATTGGCTAAACCAGCTGATTTCGGAAAAGTAAAACAAGAATTGCACGAGTTGATTGGCTTTGAACCAAGCAAAACGGATGTTTTAAGCTATTTGATGTATCCGCAAGTATTCTTGGATTACCAAAAAGCTTATGCGCAATTTGCTGATGTTACGTTGTTAGATACCCCAACCTTCTTTGCAGGGATGCGTCTTGGCGAAACGATCAATGTTCAGATCGAAAAAGGGAAAATATTGATTATTCGTTTAGATGAAATCGGTGAAGCAGATGTCGAAGGAAACCGGACATTGTTCTTCAACCTAAATGGACAGCGTCGTGAGATCGTTGTGAAAGATGCATCGATCAAGAGCGCCGTTCAAACGAAACGGAAAGTTGAACCAACAAATCGTGAACAAATTGGTGCGACGATGACGGGTTCTGTTTTGAAAGTCTTAGTTAAAAAAGGCGACCATGTTGAAAAAGGTCAGCCATTGCTGATCACAGAAGCAATGAAGATGGAAACATCGATCGATGCCCGATTTGCTGGTAAAGTTTCTCATTTATATGTTGAAGAAGGCGAAAGTATCGATTCTGGTGACTTATTGATTGAAGTGAAGGAAAAATAGAGCATCTTTAAAAGCAGCGGTTAGGAGGGTGAAAGCGTGAAAAGAGTGATCGGATTTCTTAGTATTCTATTTTTAGTCTTAATCGGCTACTATCTCCAACCGGTCCTCTTTCCGCCAACGCCAAAGAAAGTTTCCGTCGAACAGACCGATCAACGGGTTCGGCATAAGTCGTTGAAACATCAAACAATCAAAACTGAAGGATTTGCTGATTATATTTCGCAGCCGATCGAAACATTTGAACAGCACTTTGGTCAACCGACCAAAACAGAGAACAGCGGCTTCTTTTTTGAAACGCGCAATTATGCGTTTGATCAAGGAACGCTGGAAGTCAATGTGGAAGCGGGCGAGGTCAGCGTTATTAAAGTCATGGCTAAAAAGGCTAAGATTGAACCTTTTAAATTTGGTATGACTAGCAGTCAATTTTCAAATCAAATTAATTTGTCTGCCAATTTTGCTTTGAACTATGATGAGGAACCTGTAGCAATCGAGTTGAGTGAAAATGATATGCGTTTTCGCCCATTAGTGGCATTTGATAATCAGACATTTGCGATGTTTTTCTTCAATGGAGATAGTGAAAAAATGGTCGGTGCGGTCTATTTAGATTTGGAAAATCTGTTAAGATTAATGCCCTATCAGATCAATAGCGGGAATCCTTTAGCCAATCGTGTGCAGGAAAGCAGCTTAGATTGGAATATGTTGAATCAGCAAAAGCAGGCAAGGTTGACTGAAGCAATCAATCGTTACCGCAGTTTGTATAAATTACCAAATTTTACAACAAATGAAACGACAACCAATGACAGTAAGAAGTTGTTAAAGAGTTTTTTAACAGCGCCTAAAAAAGTATTATCAAATGAGCGTTTAGAAGAATGGCAGACGGATCAAGAGGCACATTTGAGTAATCTATCCTTTGAACTATCTGCAGCAGAGTTTAAAGACTTAGCTAAACAAGACAAAATCAATTATCAAGCTGGCTTCTTTTATTCACCGACGATCGACCCGTTATTCAATTTATTTAATTGGATCAGTCAAGATCATTTGAATCAGATAATTGATGCGCCGGAATCGGAACTTGGCGTTGCAATTGATCAAGAAAATGTGCTAGTCTTGTTACAAGAACCAGAAAAAACAAAGGATAGTGAATAGATTGATCATTAATGATGCTTTTTTTCAACTAGAGGATCAGAATCATGTGTTAATTCAAGCGATTTTAGCGAGTCAAAACTATAACACCTATCTTCAGAAAAAAAATCAAATGAATGATTGTTCAGAAGTAGCAGAACTCAAAAAAGCTTTTCAAGTTGAAAAAGATAAATTTGAACGAATTTCCAGTTATGGCAAGTATGCGCCTGACTATCGCCAACAGCAGCGCAGAGTCCGCGCGAGCAAACGTACGCTTGACTTGAATGAGAAAGTAGCGGCTTTTCGTTTGGCAGAGACCGATTTCCAACAACTATTGGATGAGATCAGTCAGCGCTTAGCACAAGCTGTTTCTTCAGAGATCAAAGTTGATGCAGGAAATCCTTTTTTTGAAACCAAGAATCATAGTTGTAAGGGGAATTGTCATGGATAATGCTGAGTTTGTAGTACAAAAGAGACGAGGAATGATCGTTTGGGTATATTCCTTGAAACAGTTGAAAACCTTGAAACGATATGGCTTGGTTCATTTTGTCTCAAGAAAGATGAAATATGTCGTATTGTATGTAAATGAAGAAGTTGCGGATGAAGCAGAAGAAAAACTTCGGGCGCTGCATTTTGTACGTCAAGTCGAACGTTCTTACCGACCAGATATTGAAATGAATTTTGCTGATCGAATCGGAACGAAGGCTGCTTATCAAGTAAACGATGATGATGAGTTAGATGTAGTAGAAGCCAATACAGAGATTCGCTTAGCCGAAACAGTTTAAGCCAATCGAGATAAGTAAGGTGAAAAATGTCTGATTTGTTCAAACATTTTTCATCTTTTTGTTTGATAATAAAGAGGTTGATCTAACTTTTCTAGTTTTTAGTAAGGGATGTTAGAAAAAACGAGAATTTGATAGAAGAATCTATGCACTATTGATCTGCTGTAAATGGCAGAATGAGAGTGAGCGAGAAGAGAGAGGGGCACGCAAGCCAATGCGGGTAGTCGCGGGTGAATTTGGCGGTCGAAAGTTAAAGACACTAACTGGAAGTAATACTCGACCAACTACGGATAAAGTAAAAGGTGCAATTTTTAATATGATTGGACCCTATTTTGATGGGGGGGTGGCGCTAGATTTGTTTTCTGGCAGCGGCTCGTTGGGGATCGAAGCCGTTTCTCGCGGGATGGATCAGGCGGTTTTAGTCGAGAAAAATTTCCGAGCAATGGAGATCGTTCGTGAAAATGTCGCGATGACTAAAAATGAAGCAGCCTTTCAATTAATGAAAATGCCGGCGAATCAAGCTATCCAACAGCTAGCAGTTCGTAAAGAACAATTTGATTTAGTACTTTTGGATCCGCCCTATGCAAAACAAGAAATCGTAAAACAGATTGAAATGCTACTGCAAAATGAATTATTATCTACAGAATCAATCGTTGTCTGCGAGACTGATCAATCAGTTGTATTACCAGAAATGATCGGTAAATTAAAAGAACGTAAACGTCAAGATTATGGCATCACAGCCATAACGATTTATGATTGGGAGGATTAAGATGAAACGAATCGCGCTTTTTCCCGGCAGTTTTGATCCATTGACGATGGGTCATTTAGATACGATTGAACGGGGAGCGAAATTGTTTGATGAACTGATCATCGGCGTTTTCGTGAATACTAATAAGAAAAGTTACTTCACTTCAGAAGAAAAACTTGCCATCGTACAGGAATCTGTCAAACATCTTCCGAATGTGCGAGTGATCGCGCAAGAAAATGATCTGACAGTTAATGTAGCACAAAAAATTGGAGCAAAATTTTTATTACGCGGGATCCGCAGCATCAAGGATTATGAATACGAAAAGGAAATCGCTTTGATGAACCACCATTTGGATCAAGAATTAGAAACGGTCTTTTTATTAGCCGAACCAAAATACAGTCACATCAGTTCTTCGATTTTAAAAGAAGTTTGGACATTCAATGGTGACATCAAAGAATATTTGCCTGAGGCTGTTTATCGGGTGTTGAAAGCGAAGCGTGAGAATAGTGAAAAATAATAAACTTTTCAAACGATTATTAGTTATCTTTTTAGCTTTAGTCGTTGTTGCCTGTGTCATTGTTCCAATTCCATATTATATTGAAGAGCCAGGAGAGACGATTGATCTAAAAGAATTGATCACAGTCAATGATCAAAAGGATAAAGACAAAGGCTCATTTAGTCTGACTTCAGTAGGGATCCGGCGAGCAACCGTTTTTTCGGCACTAAAAGCGAAAACCGAACCTTTCCATGAAATTATTTCAATGGATGAATTAACTGGCGGTGCGAGTGACGACGAATACATGCAGATCCAAGAATTCAATATGGAGACGTCGCAAAATTTTGCGATCGAGCAGGCCTTAAAATTAGCGAACAAATCCTATGAGATGGACTACAAAGGGGTTTATGTCTTAGGTGTCGAAGAAAATTCAAACTTTGCTGGGAAAATCAGCGTCGGCGATACAGTAACAAAAGCAGATGGAAAATCTTTTACCAGCAGTGAAGAATTTATGAAATACGTAAAAGCACAAAAAGTAGGTCAAGAAATGAAGGTCACCTACATTCATGATGATAAAGTCAAAGAGGCGACTGAAAAATTGATTAAACTTCCAACGGATAAAAAACCAGGTATCGGCATTACTTTAACAGATCATACGGAGATCGACTCTCAAGATGATGTGAAAATAGATGCTGGCGATATCGGCGGACCATCGGCAGGCTTGATGTTCACCTTAGAGATTTACGAACAATTGAGCAATAAAGATTTACGTCAAGGCAAAAAGATCGCGGGAACAGGTACGATCAATTCTGAGGGCGAAGTCGGACGGATCGGTGGTATCGATAAAAAAGTTGCGAGTGCAGCAGCTAGCGGTAATCAAATCTTCTTCGCTCCTAATGATGAAATCACAAAAGAGATGAAAAAAGCTCAACCAGGAATCAAATCAAATTATGAAGAAGCAAAAGCAGCCGCAAAAAAATTAAAGACCGACATGAAAATCGTACCAGTCAAAACAGTCCAAGATTCATTGGACTATTTAGCAAAAATGAAATAATCAGACCAAAGAGTGATCGTTGAAAATGACGATCACTCTTTTTGCGTATATTGGTAACAAGGAGGGGGTTATGAGAGCGTATCTAAAAAAATATCCTTATTTAATTGTACTGCCGTTGATTGCAGCAATTGCGGCGTGGTTCTTGTTTAAAAATGAGCCTGAAGAAGAAGTAGATCCAATGATTTTTGCTACGAGCAGCAGCCAAGAGACGAAACAAAGCAGTCAAGAGTGGTATGTCGATGTCAAAGGTGCGGTAAAAAAGGGAGGGATGTATCAAATCGCACAAGGAATGCGGTTAATGGATGCGATTGAGCTGGCAGGCGGTTTTACAGCAGAAGCGGATCAAAATCAAATCAACTTTTCTAAATTGTTAGCAGATCAAGAGATTATTTATGTACCCAAAATAGGTGAAGAGATTCCGACTATTCATGAGACTGATCTGAATAAAACGGCTCAAGAAGCAGAAGAAAAGATCAATATCAATACAGCAGATAGCAATGAATTGCAGCAGTTATCAGGGATCGGTGAAAAACGGGCAGCAGATATTGTAAAGTACCGCGAAGAAAACGGCAGCTTCCGAGCGGTCGAGGATTTGACTAAAGTGTCAGGGATCGGCGAAAAGACGCTTGAAAATTTGAAAGACTCGATTACAATATAAGAAAGATCAAAAGAGAGGGCGAAAAATTTGACGATGCAGAGAATACCTTGGGATCAATATTTTATGGCGCAATCAGTGTTATTATCATTACGCAGCACTTGCGCACGTTTAGAAGTAGGAGCGACGATCGTACGTGATAAAAGAATCATCGCAGGAGGCTATAACGGCTCGGTCAGCGGCGATGTCCACTGTATAGATGATGGCTGCTACGTAGTGGATGGACATTGTCTACGGACGATTCACGCTGAAATGAACGCTTTGCTACAATGTGCAAAGCTTGGCATTGCCACTGATCAAGCGGAAGTTTATGTGACGCATTTTCCTTGTCTGGCTTGCACAAAAGCTTTGTTGCAAGCGGGAATCAAAAAAATTCACTATTTGAAGGATTACCGCAATGATCCTTATGCGATTGAATTAATCAATCAAGTGGGTGCCAGTGCGCATCAAGTCCATTTGGAAAATAAATATTTTACGAAACTTCAATTAGGAGAAGATGCTGCCGCATTGCCAAAAGGATAGACACTATCCGTAATTATTTGATTTTGCCGATCTTAGCTGCTATTTTATTGGCTAGCTTGATCTACCAGCCTAATCTGTGGAATTTTTTAATATTAAGTGCTCTGATGATTCGAATTGTCTGCATGAAAAACCATAAGCTGTTGCTACTGGTCTTTTTGTGCAGTCTTTTTTTAGTACCTCGAACCTATTCTTGCATGCAATTGACAGAAGAAGGAAAGATCACCAATCAAACCGTAGCAATCCAAACAGATTCGGTAACTGTTGACGGCAATTTTTTAAAACTGACAGGTAAAATCAAGCGTAAGAAGTATTTGATCTACTACTCATTGAAATCACTAGCAGAAAAACAAGTTTGGCAAAGAAAAAAATTGCCGAATGCGGCAGTGATCAGCGGGGAGGTCGTGAATTTTACAAATGCTAGGAATTTAAATGGTTTTGATGAAAAGAAATACTATCAAAGTCTAGGCTTTAGTCAGAAGATACAAGTCGCGTCATTGAAGCCATTTAGACAAAAGAAAGCCAGTTTAGCGGATCTTCGGCAACAATTGATCTGGAAAATCGACCGGCGCTATAGCAAACGATTATCCAGCTATGTCAAAGCGATCGTGATTGGTTACAAGGACGCTCAATTTTCTGAATATACTGCTGTCTATAAAACGACGGGATTACTGCACCTTTTCACTTTGTCTGGTTTGCATATTCAATTTTATTTAGGTGGTCTGCACTTATTGCTGAAGAGACTAGGATTGACTAGAAAAGTCCGACTCATTTTATTAAGTGTGCTGGGAATTTTACTGATCTGTCTAACTGGTGCAAGCTTCAGTACGATTCGAGCAGTTGTGAGTTTTCTTATCGCTTTTATTTGTGTAACTTATGAAATAGCACTTGCTAAGCTTGACCAATGGAGTTTGATGCTGTTTTTAATGATCATTGGTTTCCCATTGATCTTTTGGTCAGTTGGTGCGCAACTAAGTTTATACTTTGCTTTATTGTTGCTGTATATCAGTGACTTGCGGTTCAAAAAATGGCAACAAATGGGTTTATTTTCGCTTTTATCATTGCCGCTTCTGCTTTTCAGCTTTAGTGAGTGGCCGATTCTAGGCGGATTTTTCACACTATTGTTATTTCCGCTTTTTGAGTGGCTCATTTTGCCAGGCTGTTTATTGCTCTTTTTAGGGTGCTTTTTACCGATTCCGCAGTTTTTAAGCAGTTTTCTAAATAACTTCTTTCAATTAATAGAAAATGGGTTAGGGCAACTGGCGTTTTCGAATCTAGTAATTGGCCGTCCGACTTTTATAGTCTTGCTAACTCTTATCACATTGGTTCTTTTAAGTCTCGATCGATTGAAATATCGGAAAAACTGCTATTGGCTGTTAGGCAGTGCCATTCTATTAATAGCGGTGACCTCTTTTTCAGCTAATGGGATCGTTGCGTTTATTGATGTTGGACAAGGTGACAGTATCCTCGTCAAATTACCGTTCAAACAAGAAACCTTTTTGATCGATACGGGTGGACGTTTGACATTCAAACAAAAGAAATGGCAAGTCCGGCAGTCAAAACAACTTTCTGATTATCAGCTTTTGCCCTTATTAAAATCATTAGGCATCAGTCGGATCGATCATTTATTGATTACTCATAATGATGCAGATCATATGGGAGAATTGCTGCATGTACTGAAGAAGGTGAAAGTCAAAACGCTCTACTTGGCAGAAGGTTCTCAGATGGAGTTGAAAAAAGAGTTGCTGCCGCTGAAAGGAACTAACATTCAGTTAGTGAAAAGAGGCGACACGATCGGCAAACGATTGAAGATGAGGATACTTTCACCTGAGCAAAGTAGTGGGGAAAACAATGATTCGGTCGTTGCTTATTTTAGGCTAAATCAGCAGCGTTTTTTGCTGACCGGTGATTTAGAGGTATCCGGTGAAGAAAACCTATTGAAAAATTACCCACAATTAAAAATAGATTTCCTAAAAATCGGTCACCACGGCAGCAATACGTCAACCAGTGAAGCGTTAGTAAAAAAACTTCAACCAAAATACGGGATCATTTCAGCGGGGGAAAATAATCGCTATGGTCACCCTACTAAAGAGACATTAGCAAAATTAAAAAAGTATCGAGTCAAAATTTTCCGAACGGATCAGCAAGGGATGATCTATTACGAATGGTCAGCGATAACAAAACGTGGGAAAACCAAAGTCCTAATAGATTTTATCGATTAATCGTGGTAGCATGAATAGTCAGGATAGCAGACCCAATTGGTCCTTTTATCTTAAAACTAGACTTGTTCACATGGAATAATTGATAAAAAATAAGTTTTATTATTGAACTAGGAGTAACCGCATGAATACACAAGAAGCTCTTCAGCAAATTAAAAATGCCCCATTAAAGCCGGCCTATCTTGTTACCGGGACGGAAGATTATTTGATCCAAACGATTCGCCAAGCTTTTTTTGACCGAATGAAAAAAGATAATTTGGAAGAATTGAACTTCATGTCGTTTGACTTGGAGGAGAACGGCTTAGGCGCTGTGATCGATGAAGCCGAAACATTGCCATTTTTTGGTGACTATCGGTTGATTTTTGTTGAAAATCCATATTTTTTGACTAGTGAAAAGAAAAATAATGTTCCAGAGCAAGATACCGAAGGGTTAGCAGATTATTTGAAACACCCTTTAGCGACATCGATCATTGTTTTTTGGGCGAATTATCCAAAACTTGATGCGCGTAAAAAAATTACAAAGGCGTTGAAGAAAACTGAAGTCATTGACGCCGCGCCATTGCAAGAACGCGATTTACGAAATTTCTTACAGCGTTATATCAGTAATGAAAAGGCAAAGATCTCAAAAGAAGCATTCGATCTATTTTTACGTTTAACCGATTACGACCTATCGAAAGCCATGAATGAGATCGAAAAATTATTATTACTTGCTGGACCAGGCGGGACCATTACGCTTCAATTGGTCCAAGATTTGGTTCCGAAAACATTGGAACATAATATTTTTGAATTGACGGAACAGATTTTAAAAGGCGATGCGGCAAAAGCATATCAAACGTATGAAGAATTGCATTTGCAAGGGGAAGAAACGATTAAGTTGACGGCTATTTTGATCGGTCAGATTCGTTTGCTGCTGCAAACTAAAATTTTGCAAAAAATCGGCTACCAACAAGCCAATATCGCCGAAACGTTGGGTGTGCACCCGTATCGGGTGAAACTGGCGTTGCAGCAAGTTTCGAAATTTCCGCTAAATTTATTAGTATCGATGTATGATGAACTAGTTGAAAATGACTATGAAGTAAAAACAGGTCAAGCGGATAAAGAGTTGAACTTCCAATTGTTTATTTTAAAGACTACAGAGAAAATAAAGAAATAGTCAGAACAAGTCTTCAAATAACTGTTATCAAATAATAAAAAGGAATCAACGGATAGATTATTTTATCCTGTTGGTTCTTTTTGTCTTTCAAATAGTAAGATTTATGACGATATTTTTAGGCTGAAAACTAGCCAAAAATAGACAGCAGAAATTATTTTTCAAAAATTCAGTATAAAAATATCTAGGTAATGTTTAATAATTCACATTTTTAAGGTATGATAAAACAAAGTTAATAACTACTTAAAGCCAATAACTAAGATTATTTTGTTAAAAAGGTTCAAAAGGAAACAGGAGTTCTGATTTCGATTTTTATAATTAAAGCAGTAAAGTTGCTCATTTTTCAACTGATAATAGTCAGCATGTCTGACTTTATATATGCATCATAAATAAACAAATTTATTGTAGGAAGGATGAATAAAATGACATTAGCAAAGATCGTTTATGCGACAAACACAGGAAATACGGAAGGAATCTCTGAAATTTTGGAGGATGCTTTCGATGAAATCGGGATCGATGTAGAACGCGTCGAAGCAGATGATGCGGAAGCAGATTTTTATAGAGATGCGGATATTTGTGTTCTAGCTACTTATACGGATGGAGATGGCGAGCTGCCGTTTGATTTGGAAGATTTGCATGAAGACTTGCCGGATGAAGATCTTTCAGGGAAAATTTATGGCGTAGTTGGAAGCGGAGACAGCGAACTGTACCCAGATTATTTCTGTCATGCAGCGGTTGCGTTTGAGGAAGCTTTTGAAAAAACTGGTGCAAAGAAAGCAGCAGAAACCGTAAAAATTGAAAATGAAGCTGATGATGAGGACGAAGAAGTCTTGGAAGCTTTTGTGAAGGCTTTGGTTGAAGCGGTGAAGTAAGGCATGCGAGAACAGAACGGAGTGAGGGTTTGTTTAAAGTATTAGAACGCAGGGAGCTGGCGCCGACTGAGTATGAGATTTTAGTTGATGCCCCGCGAATCGCCAATAAAGCGCAGCCAGGGCAGTTTGTGATCTTGCGGATCGATGAACGCGGTGAACGGATTCCGCTGACGATCGTAGATACAGACCAAAAAGCGGGTTGGGTCCGTTTGATCTTTCAAGTAATCGGTAAATCGACCGCTCAGCTTGCCACTGTGAAGGCTGGAGAATACTTGAAAGATGTTGTTGGTCCATTGGGCAAAGCGACAGACATCAAAAATTATGGAACCGTTCTCTTAGTCGGCGGTGGTGTAGGAATCGCAGCGTTGTTTCCAATCATCAAAGGGTTGAAAGCAGCTGGAAATCATGTGATCACCATTCTTGGAGCAAAAAATCAGCATTTATTAATTCTTCAAGAAGAGTGTGCCAAGTATTCTGATGAGCTGATTTTGATGACAGATGACGGCTCAGTCGGAGAACAAGGTTTGGTCACTCAAGCAATGGAGGCGGTCTTTAAACGCGAGAAAATTGCAATGGCATGGGCGATCGGACCAAGTGTTATGATGAAGTTTTGTACACTGACCGCGCAAAAATATTCAGTACCAATCTATGTTTCATTAAATCCAATTATGATCGATGGAACCGGGATGTGCGGCGGCTGCCGAGTGACGATTGCAGATTCGATTAAATTTGCTTGTGTTGACGGGCCCGAGTTTTTAGGAGAAGAAGTTAATTGGAATGAATTTGTCAATCGGATGCAGCAATATCGGTCAGAAGAACTATTGGCTGACGAAAGATATAAAAAGCAGGTGAGTACAAATGGCTAAACGCAGCTATACTAAAACACCGATGCGTGAACAAGCACCGGAGATCCGCAGTCGAAATTTTGATGAAGTAGCTTTAGGTTACACATTAACAGAAGGTCAGCTGGAAGCTAGCCGTTGTTTACAATGTAAAAATGCTCCTTGTATTACAAATTGTCCAGTAATGATCGACATTCCAGGCTTTATTAAAGCAGTCGAAGAAAATGATATGCCGCTGGCGTATAAAATCTTGAGTCGGTATACAAATTTACCTGCGATTTGCGGACGAGTTTGCCCACAAGAAAAGCAGTGTGAAATGGTCTGTCGGTTAGGGCGTTCGAAAAAATTTGAACCGGTGGCGATTGGAAAATTAGAACGGTTGGTGGCTGATTGGGCGTTGGAACAACCAATAGAATACGCTGAAGCTTCTGGTGAAAAAGGCCGTGTAGCAGTTATTGGTTCAGGACCTTCAGGATTGACTGTAGCCGGTGATTTAGTGAAATTAGGCTATGATGTGACTGTTTACGAGGCATTGCATGCTCCTGGCGGTGTATTGACTTATGGAATTCCTGAATTTCGCTTACCAAAACGTGTTGTGAAGCAAGAAATTGAACGAATCGTTGCTCAAGGTGTAAAAATTGAAACAAATGTAGTCGTTGGTAAAACAATTACTATGGATGAGATAATGACCGATTTTGATGCTTGTTATCTCTCGGTTGGTGCTGGTGCTCCGAAATTTCAAGGAATCAAGGGGACCGCATTGAACGGAGTGTATTCATCTAGCGAATATTTGACACGAGTGAATTTGATGCATGGCTATCAATTTCCAGCGTATGATACGCCTGTTCAAAAATCAAAGAATGTGGTTGTTATCGGCGGAGGAAACGTTGCAATGGATGCGGCACGCTCGGCAAAACGTTTAGGCGTTGAGAAGGTATCGATTGTTTACCGTCGTTCATTAGAAGAATTACCTGCTCGTCAGGAAGAATATCATCATTCAGTAGAAGAAGGCATTGAATACCATTGGCTGAGCAATCCGATTGAATACATCGATGATGGAGCTGGGCGATTAACAGCAGTTAAATGTGTTCGAATGGAATTAGGCGAACCAGATGAGTCGGGTCGTCGTCGTCCGATCGTAATTCCTAATAGTGAATTTATCATCGAAGCAGATACAGTAATTGAGGCGATTGGACAAGGCGCCAATAAAGTTTTATTGGATACGTTCCCAGAATTAGCACTAAATAAATGGGGTTATATCGATGCGGACGAAGAAACTTGTGCGACCTCGATCCCAGGCGTTTTTGCTGGAGGAGACATTGTAACCGGGGCAGCGACCGTCATCTTAGCGATGGGTGCTGGAAAAATCGCGGCAACTGAAATGGATCGCTACATTCAGCAGACCAAGCAAGAACAATTGGTTTAAAGAACCAGACACAATTAATCAAGTAAAAGAACCAAATAAAAAAACCGATCATCTGATCGGTTTTTATTATTTAGCTAATTTTTTAGCAAGACGTGCTTTGTCGCGATTTGCTTTGTTTTTGTGAATCAAACCTTTTGATTCAGCCATATCGATTGCTTTAGCAGCTTCGTTATAAAGGTCGTTCATATTTTCAGCGCCAGCAGCAGCAGCTTCTTCAAATTTCTTAACAGTAGTACGCATTGCACTCAATTGTGATGAGTTTTTAGCGTTAGCAATTTCACTAGTGCGTGCACGTTTGATTGCAGATTCAATGTTTGGCATGGATTTCACCTCCGAATTCAGTCTTATACGGTTATAGCCGTACAATTCAACATTACTCATTATACATAAAGCCGCTTTTCAATGCAATAAAATCGTGACAAGTTTTTTTCCTTAACAGAAAATAAATAGAAAAAAAAGACAAATTAAGAATTTTAAAGACGAAAGGTAATGATTATGCTATCATTACTGGGGAAATAAAAAAATGGGTGGTGCAGTATGAGTATTGCTTTAGTTGTTACAATAACATTGGTTATGGGAGTGGTTTTCGTCAATGGTTGGACGGATGCGCCCAACGCGATCGCTACAGCAGTTTCGACACGGGTATTAAAACCGAATGTCGCTATTTGGATGGCGGTTGCTATGAATTTTTTAGGCGCATTGGTTATGACTTATTTTAATTCACAAGTTGCTGAGACGATCAGTAATATTGTTACTTTTGAAGGGGCAGGAAACGCCGCACAAGTCGCATTGGCAGCGTCTTTATTTTCAATCGTCGTCTGGGCAGTCGCAGCATGGTTCTTTGGTATCCCTACAAGTGAATCCCATGCACTGATCGCTGGCCTAACCGGTTCAGCAATGGCGATGGGCGGATTGGAAGCGGTTAGCGGTGCAGAATGGACAAAAGTTCTGGTAGGTTTAGTAGTTTCAACTATCATGGGATTTGGCGGCGGCTGGTTAGTTACGAAGCTGATCGTGTTGATTTTCCAAGGAGTCTCCAGACGAGTCGCTAATCACGTATTTACGATCGGCCAAGCAGTAAGCGCCGGAATGAATGCGTTTTTACATGGTGCGCAAGATGGACAGAAATTTATGGGTGTTTTTATGCTCGGACTTTTTTATAATGATTTAGCTGAAAAAACAGGCAATGGTTTTGTTATTCCTTTATGGGTAATGGTTTTATGTTCATTAACGATGGGCTTTGGAACGTCTGTCGGCGGAATGAAGATCATTAAATCAGTCGGAATGGATATGGTCAGACTAGAGCGTTATCAAGGATTTGCGGCTGATTTAAGTGCAGCAATCTGTCTGTTCTTGGCCTCTATTTTTGGTGTTCCAGTATCGACTACACATACGAAAACAACCGCGATCATGGGTGCCGGAGCTGCTAAACGACCTTCCAGTGTTGATTGGAGTATCGTAAAAGAAATGATCAGCGCGTGGGTGCTGACTTTTCCTGGCTGCGGAGCTATCGCATTCATCATGGCAAAAGTATTTGTCGCAATTTTTTAAAAAGGGGATCGTAAATAATGGCTAGAAAAAAACAATTTGATTATTTTGGTAAGTTAGAACAAATGGCACAATATTCTTCCGAATCAGCGACACTATTATTAGATTTGATCTTGGATTATTCAACGGAGAAGTTTATCGATAAATCAGAAAAAATCCATCGTTTGGAAGGATACGGTGATCGTATTTCTAAAGAAATCATGACGGAACTTTATGATGCCTTTATCACGCCAATCGATCGTGAAGATATCGTGATGATCACAAATTGTTTGGATGATATGTTGGATGAATTAAATGCAACAACATATCTATTTGAAAATTTATTGGTTTACACAGTTCGACCAAATACGGATAAATTTCTACAATTAGTAGTTAAGGCAACTTCTGATGTAGTACAAGCAACGAAAGAATTTGCGAAATTCAAGCATTCAAAAGTGTTGAAACAATATATCGAACAAGTAAATAATACAGAATCAGAAGCTGATAGATTATATAGTGCATTAGTACAGGACTTATTTGCTAATGAGAAAGATCCAATCGAAGTCATCAAATGGCGGGATATTTACAATCATCTTGAGAAAATCACCGATGCTTGTGAGGCTGCGGCGGACGTCATTGAAGGATTAGTAATCAAAAATTCATAAAGCAAAACCAGACTGCAATAATTGCAGTCTGGTTTTTTTCTTGTCACATGCTGTTTTTAAAGCGTTGCTTTGTATAACGGACAAGGCGCGCAGCTTGATTTATTAAAGCGGTCAAGTTCCTTTAATGGAAGCAACAGCCGCAAGCCGTTTAGAATAACTAGGATAGTGCTGCCTTCGTGGCCAACTACGCCAAGGGGAAGGGTCAAGAATTGAAGAAAATTACTTGCAATCAATAAGATGATCACACTAAGTGAGAATACAATATTTTGCCGGACGACTCGTTTCATTTTTTTTGCTAAACGATGGCTATAAGTTAATTTAGTCAAATCATTTTTCATTAAAACCATGTCGGCAACTTCCATTGCGACATCTGTTCCTTCACCCATTGCAATCCCGATACTAGCAGTTGCTAAAGCGGGCGCATCATTGATGCCATCACCGACCATCGCATTGATGGTTGCGTCTTGTTGCTGTTCTTTGACGAGCTTTGTTTTATCAGCGGGAAGACAGCCACTGTGAAAATCGTTTAACCCGACTTGTTGAGCTACATAATTGGCGGCGCCAAAGTTATCACCTGTGAGCATGATTGTTTGGACACCTTGTTCTTGGAAGTAGTCGATGACTTCTTTTGTATGCGGCTTAGGCAGATCCATCAAGGCGATCAATGCGGCTATTTGATTGTTTTGACTAAGAACAACCACCGTTTTTCCTTCTTGATGCCATTGGTTAATCAATGGATGCGTTTGCTTCTCAGCAGGTTTTCCTAAACGCCACGTTTGATTGAGATAATTTGTTTCTAGTCCAAAGCCGGCTTTTTCTTCCACTTGAAGCTGTAAACTATCTTCATCACTAAAAAAAGTCGCAATCGCTACTGCAAGCGGATGAGTCGAGTGTTTTTCCATTGACAAGAATAGGCGCGGAATCACAGGATCATCAGAAAAACTTTTGTAATCAGTTACGTGTGGGTCGCCTTGAGTCAAAGTCCCAGTCTTATCAAAGGAGATGATACGCAGATCAGCCAGCTTTTCTAATGTTTTCCCAGATTTAAATAGGAGCCCTTTTTTCGCACCATTAGAAATAGCGGCTAAAGTCGCAGGTGTTGCTGAAGCGACCAAAGCACAAGGAGAGGCGACCACTAATAGTACCATTCCCCGATAAAAGCTTTCAGTAAAACTCCAGCCTAATAAAAAATGGGTCAGCACGATCATCAAAGGAACAGCGCATAAAACGACCTTGACATAAATATTCTCAATTTTTTCAATAAATGTAGCGGTTGCACTTTGTTCCTTTTGCGCGTGTTCAACTAGGCGTAAAATTTGGGCAAACAAAGTATTATCGCTAGTTTTGGTTACTTTTAATGTAAAAGCACGTCCTAAATTGATCGTTCCGCTAAATGCCTCGTCGTCAATCTTTTTTTCGACAGGAACGGATTCACCGGAGATGGCTGATTCATCAATCAAAGAAGCATTCAGCATGCGACCGTCAATCGGGATTGCTTGACCTTTAGGGACAAAGACCAAGTCTCCCACGTTTAATTCTTCTACAGGAGTAGCGAGATGCTCACTACCGCAAATTTTTAAAGCTTCATTCGGCGTGACATTCATCAGAGCAGTGATTTCTTTTGTACTTTTATTGGTCGCATATTCTTCCAACGTTCCGCTTAAACAAAAAATAAAAGTCAACATTGCCCCTTCAAACCAATTCCCAATCAGGCAGGCGCCAATCGCGGCTAAAGCCATCAATAAATCTACATTCAAAGTTCGCTCATTCAGCAGTTCGCTAACACCTTCAAAGGTTTGTTTCCAACCGCCGCTGAGAATCGCCAGAATGAAAAAGAGGGGATAGATAGGTTGAGTGAGCGTCATCAGAACTTTACCGACGATCAAAAATAATAGACAAAACAGGGTAGAGAAAAAGGCGTTCCTTTCTTTTGCACTCATAATGCGATCTCCTTTCTAACTTTGAAATCAACGGTTAACTAAATCCATTTACTCTTTCAATCTTATAGTATCATGGGAATCAGAGTAAATGATAATAAAACATACTAGTTGAGAACGAAAGTAATTATCAATTAGCACTGAGAATGACTATCATTCGTGGTTGATCCAAATTAGGCGCAATTAAGAGGATCATTGATGGTAGTTATAATTTATAATAATTATCATCTGTTTAACACAATAAAAAAAGACCCGCAAAAATGCAGATCTTACATAGCGATCAGCCAATAGCCGATCAGAATGATGCCTAAAATAATTCGATACCAACCGAAAACGGTGAAATCATTTCGTTTGATATAGTTTAATAAGAATTTGATCGCGACAATTGAAACGACAAAGGCAGTCGCCATACCGATCAACAGAATAATAAGTTCGGAAGCACCAAAGGAATTGCCTTTTAGTAAAAACTTGATGATTTTTAATCCGCTGGCACCAAACATAACAGGAATTCCTAGGAAAAAGGAAAATTCTGTCGCAACATAACGGGAGCAACCGATAATGATCGCACCAAGAATCGTAGCACCTGAACGGGAAGTTCCGGGAATCAATGAAAGTAATTGGAAAGCTCCTACGATCAGTGCCGCTTTATAGGTGAAGTCATTTAAACTTGTACATTTTGGTGTCTTTGTTTTATTTTTGCGTTCAACAATGATAAACGCGATCCCGTAGACGATCAACATAATTGCTACTGGTAAAAATTTATGAAAATGTGCTTCTAAAAAATCATCTAACGGTAACCCGATCACCGCGGCGGGCAAACAGGCGATAATTACTTTGAACCATAATGTCCATGTATCTTGTTTCTCTTCGTGGGTCTTACTAGGGGCGAAGGGGTTTAGTTTGGTGAAGTACAGTACCACGACCGCTAAAATAGCGCCTAACTGGATCACTACGTTAAACATTTCAATAAAAGCCGAACTCATGTTTAATTTGATGAATTCATCTGCTAAGATCAAATGGCCAGTGGAAGAAATTGGCAACCATTCGGTAATACCCTCAACGATCCCCAAAATAATCGCTTTAAAAATATTGGCAATAAGCATAATGTACGTCCTTTCAACTTAATAACAATAAATAGTATACCGTTTCGCCTTTGAAAAGACCATCGAAAAAAGGCTAAGCTTTTTATAAGAAAAAGAGGTGTGACTATTGTCATACCTCTTTCTAAATAAACGGTATTTTTATTTCTTGAAGCTGCCAACTTCTGTCATGGTCTCTAAGTTTCTAGGCACCAGTATGGTCAGAAATTGTTTTTCCGCGTTCCATATAACTGATATCATTGATCGCACGAATTGAAAATTCGCCATTTTCGTATTTTAACCGATTGATACTGCCGTTCAATAAGTTTGCTCGAACAGGTTGATTTGAATCGATCAGACTAAGCAAGAAAGCGATTGTTAATCCGTGAGAAACGATCAGAACATTTCCACCGCCATGTTTTTCGCGATTTTGTGCAATATCTTCAAATCCATTCCAAACACGATCTCTTAATTGAGTGTAAGGCTCTGCCCAATTTGCTGTATCTGCACCTTCAACGGCATTTGCGATTTCTTCAAAAGTCACATCGGTCGCAAACAAATCATCTTCTGTTTTAAAATTCAATACTCGCGGTAAAACACCCCACATCTCTGCATCGTAAGCCCCTTCTAAAGAACCAAAGCACCATTCACGAATGCGCGGATCCACGTGGTAAGGGATGTCTTTGCCTTCAGGATGCTCGCTTAAAAGAATCCGCATCGTTTCAATCGCTCTGCCAGAGTCGCTTGAATAGGCTTCCTCAAAGGTTGTATCTTGTAAACCAAGCCCTACATATTGGATACCTTCACGCCCCGTTTTTGTCAGCGGCGTGTCACACCAACCTTGGACCCGAGCCAGTGTATTGAACATTGTTTTACCATGTCGAACGATATAAAGATTAGTTTCTGCCATATTTAAAACCTCCAAAAAGTTGATTAATTAAAGAATGGGTTTGTATCGATCTCATGACCGATCGTTGTTGCATCGCCATGACCGGGATAAGCCGGCAGTTCGCGAGGCAAGGTGAAAAGATAATTTTTGATGCTGTATAGCAATTGCTGCATATCACCGGTGTGAAGATCTGTCCGGCCGATACTGCCTTTGAATAATGCGTCGCCAACGACGACAAAGTCATCAAAAATGAAGCTGAGACTGCCAATCGAATGACCTGGCGTTGGGACAACTTGGAATGTCATGCCGCCAATTGTATAGTCTTTCATTTCAAATTCAAATTCTGCTGGTTGAACGATTAGATCGGGCATATTATCGTGACGGCCTAAACCAGAGAGATTCAAAATAGGATCTCCCAACCATTTTTGTTCCAATGGACTAACATAGACGGGAACGTTGTATTTATTTCGCAATTGTTCAACTGCACCAATATGGTCAAAATGAGTATGAGTCAAGAGAATCGCGCAGGGTGTTTTACCGATGCGATCAATTTCTTGGCTTAATCGATCGCCTTCCGAACCTGGATCGACAATCAATAAATTTTGTTCATTATGAATCAAATAGCAATTTTCTTGTGCGATCCCAGTAACAAAGCCTTCGATTTGAATCATTATTTTCCTCCCTGAATTAACAAATAAATTTCTTTGAAGCGATTCATAGTTGCCGACACAATAAAAATCAGCAAGAAATCAACATCTTAAATTCCTTCTTTATTATACCTTAAAAGCAAAAAATTTGTGGCTTCTGTGAATGATTTTGGTATTTCAGGTACGCATTTCATTCGAAACTTTCGTTAATAGATATAAAGGCGATCGAAATCGCTCCTTTTATTAAAAAGGAGGATCAAAAAACGAAGCCGGATAATAGGAGGAGTTAAAATGATGGATTGGATAAAAATGATTGAAGAGGAACCACGACTGCTTTTTGTACTAATGTTGATTTCAGTCGCAATGTTATTGGATTTGTTAACAGGATTGATCGCTGCCAAATTAACGAAACAGATCTCATCAAAAATCGGAATCAACGGTATTTTACGAAAAATCGCTAGTATTTTATTATTAATGTTCTTTTTACCAGTCTCAAGTTTGATCCCGTTCCAAGCAGGGAGTGTCTTACTCTACGCTTTCTATCTCTCATTTCTTTTGATGGAGCTGCACTCGATCTTTGAAAACTATGAAAAAATGGGAATCAAAACGGAGATTTTCCAAACCTTTCTCCAACGACTATTCGAAAAAGACAAAGACAAATAAAACTTGACGAGCAAGAAAAATTCTTCTATGGTGAAACAGCAAAATGATTTCAAAAAAAGCTAGTTGAAACAAAGAGTGAGGAGACAAGATGGCAGTAAAAAAATTGGCGATTCGTGAATTGGTCGAGTTCATCTTGCGAAGCGGGAGCCTCGATGAGGGGAAAAACAGCAACCATACCCCGCAAGAAGGCGCACGAATCCATCGGAAATTACAAAAAGAAGCAGGTCCTGACTATCAAAAAGAAGTTTGGCTAAAAAAACCGCTTGAAATCGCCGAAACTGCTGTTCAAATCGAAGGACGCGCAGACGGAATCTATCGTGAAGGGGATCAGGTCTTTGTTGATGAGATCAAAACCTCTGAGACGCCTTTTGAGGAACTGGAAGCAGGAACGATCAACTTGTATTTTTATCAAGCGATGGTTTATGCCTATATTTATAGTGAACAAGAAGAATTAACGGAGATTAGCACCCGGCTGACGTATTTTCAAACAACGGAAGAAAAAATTACGCGACAAATTCGGGTATTTACTTTTGCTGAATTGACTGATTTTTTCAATGACTTGATCAAGCGCTATGAAAGTTGGCTAGTTTTTCAAATCCGATGGCGCAAAACGCGGAATCAGTCGCTAAAGTCATTAGCTTTTCCTTTTGAAACCTATCGTGCAGGCCAAAGAGAATTAGCTGCAGCCGTTTATAAAACGATTCACGCTCAGCAAAAACTATTTGTTGAAGCGCCGACTGGAACGGGAAAAACGATGTCGACACTTTTTCCAGCGTTTAAAGCGATGGGGGAAGAATTGGGAGAGCGGATCTTTTATTTGACCGCAAAAACGATTACTCGGCAAGTTGCTGAAGAAACAGTCACGAAACTCGAAAAAAAGGGCGTTCGGGTCAAAAGTGTTACGATCACCGCAAAAGACAAAATCTGTTTTATGTCAGAACGAAATTGTACGCCGGAACATTGTCCATTTGCTAAAGGGTATTACGACCGCATCAACGATGGATTATGGGACATGTTGAATAATGAAGATCATTACACGCGGCCAGTCATTGAACACTACGCGCGCAAACATGAACTTTGTCCATTTGAACTTTCTTTAGATATTAGCCGTTTCTGTGATGTGTTAATAGGCGACTACAACTATTTATTTGATCCAACAGTCTATTTGCGGCGTTTCTTCGATGAGGAGAATAAAACCAACTTAGTTTTAGTAGACGAAGCACATAATTTGGTCAATCGTTCGAAAGAGATGTATTCAGCCAGTATTTCCCGCGAAACGATCGCAAAAATCCAAAAAGACTTAGATAAATCTTTTAAAAAATTAAAAAAAGCTTTTAATAAAGTCGATAATGAATTCGAATTGATCGTACAAGCTTTAGATGGGGAAGCCTGTCACCAGCAGCAAGCGGCACCGGAAAGCTTGATTAATAGTCTTTTTAAATTACAAGAGCAGATCAAAGAATGGTTGGCAGAACATCCGGATCATTCTTTGCAGGAAAAAATGCTGCCTGTTTATTTTGAAATTTTGCGTTTTACGCGGATGAGCGAATACTATGATGACCATTACCGAACAACTGTGGAACAAAAGCGCTATGATCTGATTGTCAAAGAGTATTGTATCGATCCATCTTGGTTTTTAGAACAGACGATGGAGAAAGTCGGCAGCAGCATTTTATTTTCTGCCAGTTTTTCACCGTTAGATTATTACCAAGAAGTTTTAGGCGGAGGGGATGACAGCCTCAGCTATCGCTTACCAAATCCATTTCCGATTGAGAATCGTTTAGTCATGGTCGATGCCAGCATCCAGACGACTTATCAACAGAGAACTCAAAGTATCCCGAAAATCGCAGCATCAATCGAGGCATTAGTAAAAACTAAAACAGGCAATTACTTCGTCTTTTTCCCTTCTTTTCAGTATTTAGATCAAGTAGCAGATTATTTCCATGAAGTTTATCCAGAGTACGCGATCCAAATTCAAGGAACGAAGCTGAGCGAAGAGGAAAGAGAAGAATTTTTAGCAGCTTTTAATGATCAGCCTACCAAAACATTGATCGGTTTTTGTGTGTTAGGCGGAATCTTTTCTGAAGGTATTGATTTAGTTGGTGAACGCTTGATTGGTACGGTAGTCGTCGGAGTCGGGTTGCCGCAAGTCAATCATGAGCAAGAACTGATCAAAGAATATTATGACGAGAAAAAGAATCAAGGGTTTAGTTATGCGTATCAGCTGCCAGGAATGAATAAGATTATCCAGGCAGCGGGGCGGGTGATTCGAACGATGACGGATCGAGGGATCCTCTTATTATTAGATCAACGTTATACAAATCAGCATTATCAAAAGCTGTTACCCAGCAGTTGGTCGGATCGCAAAATCGTCTATAATTCAGCAGAAGTTGAAAAAGCAGCAAATAATTTTTGGGACGAACAGAATTAACTGGGACTCGTTTAATCGAGTTCTTTTTTTTAGTAGCAGTAAACGGACTAAAAATATCGCAAACAAAATAAAAACAAATCTTCCTTAGTCAAGCACTTAGCCGCAGGGCCGCTCGACAAAAAAAGCCGATAAAATTGTCGGCTTTAACGATAGTTATTGAATTGAACATCAATGGGTAAATCAATCTCTTTTACTAGTGAGATAACTTTTTGCAGATCGTCCCGATTTTTTCCAGTTATTCGTAATTGATCGTCTTGAATTTGAGCTTTGACCTTCAGTTTGCTATTTTTGATCGCGGTCGTAATTTTTTTTGCGCTCTCTTTATCGATACCGTTGACAAGCTCAGCTGATTGCCGGGCATTACCGCCTAAAGCGTGTTCAGAAGTAGAGAATTGGATATTCTTTAATGGAACCCCGCGTTTGATCAACTTGCTGAACAAGACGTCTTTGACTTGTTCTAGTTTGTATTCATCCTCAGCCTTGATCACCAACTGATTTGCCTCCACTTTGATTTCAAAAATACTTCCTTTAAAATCAAAACGATTTTTTAATTCTTTCAAGGCGATTTGAACCCCATTTTTGACTTCTTCCTTATTCAATTCTGAAACGATATCAAAACTTGCATCTTTAGGCATAAACATCCTCCTCAGGTCTTTTCTTCTAGTTTATCAAAAAATACTAAGAAAGTTATGATTATTCTCCAATAAGTTGTTGAAAACGATTGATTAATCAGGAAAGAACCTGTTACTCTATTGTAGGTTTGAATTAAAGGAGGATTATCAGATGCGGAAGGTTATCAATTATACATCCAAAGATTTAGCAAAAAAAATCTTTGTCATTTTATTTACTGGCTTGACCGGGGCAGTTGGATTGAATTATTTTTTGATCCCAGCAAATGTATTTTCAGCAGGGATGACAGGGATCGCCCAAATTGCGGAACATTTATTATCAGCAACTGGTTTATCGATTGATACCGGGATTTTGATTTTCCTTCTGAATGTTCCAGTATTTATCTTAGGTTTCATTAAATTAGGGAAATCAGCGATGATTTTGAGTTTTGCCAATGTAATCTCAATGTCATTTTTCACAACATTAGTACCGGTTGGTCAAGTGACCGACAATGTACTGATGAACGCGATTACTGGTGGAGTCTTGCTGGGGATCGGCGCGGGTTTTTCATTAAAATTTGGTTTTACTACTGGTGGACTAGATATTGTTTCATTGCTGCTGTCTAAAACAACCGGTCGAACTGTCGGAAATTATATGATGCTGCTAAATGGCGTGATCGTAGTTGTAGCTGGTTTCTTCTTTGCTTGGGAAAGTGCGTTATATACGATCATTACGATTTTCACGATGAGTACAGTAGTGGATTATGTCCATACGAGCCACCAGAAAATGACTGCGTTTATCAGTACTAGTAAAAGTGCAGAAATGTGTGCAGCCTTAAGCAATGAATTACTTCGAGGATTGACAGTAGTCCCTGCTCGCGGCGGCTTCAGTTCCAGTGAACGCGAAGTCATCATGATCGTCTTTACGCGCTATGAATTGTATACATTAAAACAAATCGTTGCTGACATAGATCCGAATTCATTTACGAATATTGTAGCAACTGATTCAGTGGTGGGGAGTTTCTTAACTCAAGACGAACAAAATCGTTTAAAAAAATCACAAATAGATAATGGTTGAGGAATAGACAAAACGATAATTGGATAATAAAAGGGCTGTTCACACACGATAACTGTGGACAGTTTTTTTAGTAGAGTGGTAGTCATGATTTTTGAATTGAAGTAGAATAACACAAATGGCGAAAGACAAACTTTGCGCTGAAAACCACGCCCAATACAGACAAACTACAGATTTTTATCATAAGATTCTTTTGGAGGGATAGATGACATGGTTATACGAATTCTACTTGTAGAAGATGATGAAACGATCCGCAACACGGTCAAAGCATTTTTAACGGAAGCGGGGTATGTGGTAGACGCTTGTTCCGATGGAAATGCAGCTTATGAAAAATTTTATGAACAGACATATCAGCTGGTTATTTTAGATATTTTATTACCGGGTATGGATGGCTACCAATTATTACGGGAATTCCGCAAATTAAATAATACGCCGATTTTAATGATGACCGCACTTTCCGGCGATGAAAATGAGATCAAAGCGTTTGATGAAAAAGCCGATGACTATGTGACCAAGCCTTTTAGAATCCAAGTATTGTTAAAACGGGTAGAGGCTTTGCTAAGACGTTCTGGTACTTTAGAAAAAGTGATCCGCATCGGAGAACTAACACTTATGCCAGAAAGTTTCAAAGCAGTCTATGCTGAAAAAGAATTAAAATTGACCTTAAAAGAGTTCGAGATCTTACTGTTATTAGTTCAAAATAAAGGGCAAACACTTTCCCATGAACTCATTTTATCTCGTATCTGGGGGTATGATTTTAATGGCGATGAAAGTACAATCCATACACACATCAAGAATTTACGGAGAAAACTACCAGAAAATATGATCAAAACAGTCCGTGGGGTCGGCTACTACTTGGAGGAGCCGTTATGAGAAAGAACGGAATCTTCTTTAAAATCTTTAGTTACACTGTCGTCGCGATGTTGTTTTTAGTTTTAGTCACCGCAGGCTTGTTCTTCAATCAATTTTCAACACTCTATAAATCTGTCGAACGGCAATCTATCTATGAATCCTATCAGCCATTAGTGAGTGAAATAAAACGCAGCAAGGTTGAGGCAGTTTCACAAACGGCACAGGAATTTTATCAGAAAAATCGATCATTTGAATTTATGATCACTGACAAAAATGGGGATACGCTGTTTTCAACTCCAAAGGCTGAAGAACTGTCATTGAGTACTCAAAAAGATTTTTTCTTCGTCGTTGATAAAGATGAGAGATCTGGAAATTCAATCATAGCTCTGACTAGACCAACACTAACAAAATTTTATAAGGAGATGATCATTCGCGCCCTCGTGATCTTTTTATTTATAGTTAGTCTGTGTCTAGTGATCGGATACATTTTCACCAAACAAATTGCTGATCCAATCAAAAGTTTGGCGAAAGATACAAAAAAGATGTCCAATCTCCAAGAAGTTCAACCACGTTTTTCAGACCGAAAAGATGAATTAGGCGATTTATCACGCGACGTCCATTCTATGTACAGTAAACTAAAGGAAACGATCGCGCACCAGCAAGACGAAATCCTTCGTGAGCAAGAAATAGAAGCGACACAGCGCTATTTTTTCTCTGCGGCTTCCCATGAACTAAAAACGCCGATTGCCGCTGCCAGTATTTTGCTGGAAGGGATGCTGGCGAATATCGGAGATTACAAAGACCATCCGAAGTATTTACGGGAATGTTTGAATTGGATGGATAAACAAAGTGAGCTGGTCTCTGAAATTTTAGAAATCGTCAAATTGAATGAAGGAAAAGTGATTTTCACTTCAGAAAAGATCAATCTCCTGGAAGTGGTCAAAGCAACGCTCGCTGCTTACCAATCACAGATTCACACGGCCAAGCAAAAAATAGAGTTAGCGATTCCCGACGATAATATCATTGCTACCGATCCAAACATCTTAAAGAAAGTTCTCTCAAATATTATTGTGAACGCTCTGCAAAATTCACCGGAAGATGCATTGATCCGTATCTGGACTGAAGAAGCAGCAGATCATTATCGCCTGAATATCTTAAACACAGAGTCTTATATCGCGCCTGAAACACTTACGAAAATTTTTGATCCATTTTACAAAGTCGATAAAGCGCGGACTGACAAAAATAATCGCAGCGGATTAGGGCTGACGATCGTACAAAAAATGCTGGATGAGCTGAAGCTTTCTTTTTCTTTAGAAAATACTTCAGAAGGCGTCCGTTTCTCCATAGATCTCCCCAAAGAAGGGATTATTAAGAACAACAGCTGATCGCTGTTGTTCTTTTTTTGCTTCTACAGAAAAACTACAGATACTATCCAGTTTATTTACAGATTGATTTGACATACTGCAAAGGTAAAAGAAAACCATTACCTTACGGAGGGCTATCATGAAAAAAATAAATTATTATCAAGTAGTTTTGTTTGGACTATTGATCATCTGGACGTCGATAATCATCGGCTCGGTGATCAGTCAAACAGAAAATTTAGGCGGACGAAGTATCAACTTGATTCCCATTGTAAATCTAATCTGGGGGAACGAATGGCTGGAAGGGTTAAAGAACATTTTTCTATTTATTTCATTAGGCTATCTGCTCGCGGCTCTATTTGCTAAGCCCCCTCGATTATTGAAAGTTTTAACAAAGACGATTTGGATAAGCCTCGGTATTGAGATCATTCAATATATTTTGGCTAAAGGAAGTGCTGATACGAATGATTTGATAACAGCGAGTGCAGGAAGCATTCTTGGCCTTGGGGTATATTTGCTTTTTTCAAACCTTTTTAAGGGAAAAAAGCAGCAACTTGTATTCGGCGGTCTAATTTTAGTGCTGTCGGTGGGGCTTTATCGTTCATTTGACCAGATTTTTCAGCAGGATTCATTTCTAGCTTTTACTGCTGAAGCACAAACAGAGAATAGTGAGCAGGATCAAGGCTGGGAGCTTTTATTAGTCAATCAAGCAAATCCGATCCCTGAAGATTATGAGGTGACACTTGAAAAGCTCTCAAATGGTCAAATGATCGATCAAAGAATTTATGCACCATTGCAAGAAATGTTTGATGCTGCTAGAAAATCCGGTGTTTATCCGGTTATTGTCTCTGGTTATCGCAGTGCCGAAGAACAACAAAAATTACTGGATGAAAAAAAGGCAGCGTATTTAGCTGAGGGCTATTCTAAAAAACAAGCAAAAGAAAAAGCCGAGCAATGGGTAGCGATCCCTGGAACAAGTGAGCACCAACTAGGGATTTCAATAGATATCAACGAGGATAAATTGCATTCTTCTTCCACTGAAGTTTATAACTGGTTAAAACAAAATGCCCATAAGTTTGGCTTTATCAATCGTTATCCGGTCAACAAAACCGCAATAACCGGCGTTATCAACGAGCCTTGGCACTACCGTTATGTCGGAATTGAAGCAGCAACGGAAATCTCTGAGCAAGGTCTATGTTTGGAAGAATATGTCACACGCTAATAGTCGATAACCAATTAAAAATTGAAAGAGGGATTTAAATGAAAAAATTAGCAGTCGCTATTTTATTCGGCGGAGAATCAGAAGAACATGACGTATCGATCAAATCAGCAAAAGAGATCGCGGGTTCAATCGATACTGAGAACTATCAGCCGATTTTTGTCGGTATTACAAAAGCAGGTCATTGGAAACTGTGTGATTCTCCTGAAACAAACTGGGAACAATCAAATTATCCTACAGCTTTTTTATCACCAGACAAACAAATTCATGGGTTGATTGTTTTAGCTGATCGCAGTTATCAAACGATTCAAATCGATGTCGTTTTTTCAGTTTTGCATGGCAAAACGGGAGAAGACGGAGTGATTCAAGGGTTATTTGAATTATCGGGAATTCCTTATGTCGGTTGTGCTATTCAAAGTTCCGTTCTTTGTATGGATAAATCATTAACTTATCTGGTTACTAAACATGCGGGATTCCACACACCAAAATTTATAGTGTTAGAGGAAGAGGAAACGATCGACGAGCATCAGCTCAACTATCCGGTTTTTATCAAACCTGCGCGTTCAGGCTCATCATTTGGCATAACCAAAGTTCAGCAACCAACAGAAGCAGCACAGGCGATTGAAACGGCTAGAAAATATGATTCCAAAATACTGATCGAAGAAGCTGTTTCAGGAATCGAGGTAGGCTGTGCGGTATTAGGAAATCAAACCCAATTGATTACAGGAGAAGTCGATCAAATCACATTAATTAATGGCTTTTTCAAAATCCATCAAGAAACAGATCCTGAAAAAGGGTCAGAAAATTCTTTCTTTACAGTCCCAGCTGCACTATCGATTGAGAAACGAAGAGAAATACAATCCACGGCAAAAAATATCTACAAAAGTTTAGGCTGTACTGGATTGGCTCGAATCGATTTGTTCTTAACAGACAACGGACGCTTGATCATTAATGAGGTCAATACTATGCCGGGATTCACCTCGTATAGTCGTTATCCTAGAATGATGAAAGCAGCTGGATTTTCTATCGCTCAATTGATAGAAACTAGTATCGCATTGGCACTGGCTAAAAAAACATCGTTGAAATGAGAAGCGCAAAAAGCGAATTCGTCGTCAGAAAAGCGGGATAGAATTTAGTTAAAAGCGAAAAGACAGTGGGGACACTAGAGGACGTATAGGGTTGTGCGCGTTGGAAATAACCGATTACAAAAGCCAATTATCATTTACAAATTCATGTAGATAGAGTAAAATACTTTTGAAACTCGAAAGGGAGTGGATCAAGTGGAAGAGAACGCACAAAAATGGACCGATACAGAAGTAGCTGAAATCAAAGAAACTATTTTGACTGCTTTGGAGTCAGTGATTGACCCGGAATTAGGAATCGATATCGTGAATCTTGGCTTAATATATGAAGTAGAATTTGAACAAACTGGAAATACTGTAATCAAGATGACCTTGACCACCATGGGTTGTCCGCTAGCAGATATTTTAACGGATAATATCCAGTCAGCGCTAGCTGAAATTCCAGAAGTAACCAATGTCGAAGTGAAATTGGTTTGGTATCCAGCGTGGACGACCGATAAAATGAGCCGCTATGCGCGGATTGCTTTAGGAATTCGTTAAAACTCATTGATTTAACTGAGATTCTAGTAAATCTGTGCCAATTTTAGAAATTATACAAAGTGTTATTAAAAACTCTTTTACTGACTTTAAAAAGTCGGTAAAAGAGTTTTTTATTATAAATAGATAGTCTATTTTCAAAATAAAAGGGATTATTCAGCCAAATAGGGTTTTACGCCACTTTTATATAAATTATCCATTAATGCGAATACTTCTTCGGAAGGTAAATCTTTGCCGCGTTGAAGCCACAGCCGAAATAATGAGAGAGCTGTGGCTAGATAGAATTCAACTAAATAGGGCGATAAGGCAGCATTCTCATGAAATGGAAAATTTAATTTATCAAACGAAATTTCTTTTTTCAATCTTTCCAAGAAATGCCCACTTCCATAAACACCTAGAAGTGCTTTTAAAGCTGTGAAATGTTCTTCACTTTCCATGCACTGTAACGCATCACGAATCTCAGTATTGGAATCGTGCTTAGTAGCCAGACTTGCCTGGACCTCGTTCAAGAGACTATTTTCAACAACATCCAACAGGTCATAAATATCAGTAAAATATTGATAAAAGGTGCTGCGATTGTAGCCAGCTTTAGTTGCTATTTCTTGAATAGAAATTTTTTCAATAGATTTTCGACTGTATAGATCGCAAAAGCTGTTCATAAATTTTTGCTTTGTTTGTTCCGTTAATTCGGGTTGTTTATTCATTTCATACTCCTTTTTACTCAGGTTATTATCCAACAAATAATAAAAAATTGATGGTTGATAAAACAATCATGAAAAATTATATTTACATCATACAACGCGTTGTTGGATAGTCAAGGGTTTATTTTAAAAGGAGAAAATCACATGATTTCAAAACAAAACAGAGTTTTAATTTTTGGCGCCGGAGTGATTGGGAGCGCCTATGCAGTAAAATTTATTGAAGCAGGAATAGATGTCACTTTATTTGCCCGATCAAAGCGATATGCGTCATTAAAAAAAGAGGGGTTGGGCTACAACAATAAAGGTAGGATCCAAACAATAAAAGTAAAAGTCATCGACAAATTGGAGAACAACGACAGCTACGATTTTATTTTTGTTGCTGTTCGTTATGATAAGGCTGAATCAGCGTTGAGGGCAGTCAAGGAGAATAAAACTCCAAATGTCGTGACACTGATTAGCAATTCAGCAGGTTTTTCAAACTGGCAAAATATTTTAGGCGATCGACTCATCCCTGGTTTTTCTGGTGTTGGCGGTCAGATGAACGACGGCATATTAAACGCACGTTATCTGCCGAAATTTATGGTTTCAACTAATTTTGGTGAAGTAGACGGTGTAATAACCGATCGGATAGAAAAATTGGCGAAATTATTTAATGAGGCAAAACTTCCGTATACAATAAATAAGGCTATGAATGCTTATTTGATAACACATGCTGTTTCAGATATCGCAATGTTGGGAAGTTTATATTCTAATAATGAAATGAGCAATAAAGAAATTGCGCAAAAGATGGTGACTACTTATAAATCATATTTACGTGCAATTCAAAAGGCAGGGATCATAATTAATCCCTCTTCGTCAAGGAATATACTGAAAATACCAGACAGATTCTTACGTTTCTTCTTTACGAAATGGCTGAAAACAAAGATGGTTGGAGAAATGAAATTGCCCGAATATGCGGTGGGTGCCAGCAATGAGATCACAAAACTAAATAAAGATTTAGTGAAGTATCTTGAACAAAAAAACATTGAACTATCAAACTAAATAGCTGACGATCAAAACGGTTGAGCTTATTCGTCGAAACCTTTCTTTTCATGATTTCAACAAACCAATCCCTTAAACTTATTTAACAAAATAAATTCCTCATTTTCAGTAGTTGATCGTTACTTATGAAAAGAATCAGTTTCTATTGACTTGAGGAAGTTAACACCTTACTGGGAAATATTTTTTGAGGAGAAGATAGAGCGAAAAAGGATAAGAAAAATTTGGGTGCTGGAATTGCTATCGGAGTAACGAGCGATGCTGTATTTGGAATAATCTTTGATAGAATTGCTTTAGGTGTTGCTCTGAGTCTTGTGGTTGCAGTTATAATTAGTAACAGCAGTTCAAAGAATTAGTCAAACTATGGATCATAGTCATAGTGAGGGCTATTTGATGAAAGGTCGGCTGCCAACTAATTTTTGATAAGGATCTGACAAAATGGATAAAATAAACGAATCAATCTCAAATCAAGTAGTTCGTCTGCTGAATAAAACCGAAGATTATATCGAGAAAATCTAAAAGTGCCGGTAACGTTGAAAGATTTAGCTAAAATTGCTAATTTATCTAAATTTCATTTTCATAGAATTTTTAACAAGAGATGCGGTTTCTTTTGAAATGTACATAATCGAGCCACCAAAAAAACTAAAAGATAAAGCTTAACGGATATCTATATTCCGATACTTTAAAAATTAATTAATAAAACACTCCAAAGTCGATGAACCTTCAGACCTTGGAGTGTTTTTTGCACAATAAAATGGGATTTTGAAATACTTATCAGCTTAGTCAAAAAGCTTTTCTAGCTTTTTTAAGCAGATCATAGAGTCAGATCATTCAAGTTGTTAAAACCAATCATTTGATAAAAAAATCTAATAAAGCAACAGTTCTGATCCTAGTCGGTTCATTGAGTGATGCAAGCTCTGTTTGACGTTCACTAGCAGAAGTTTCTTTTAGAGCAAGCAGTCGGTAGATCAAGCGTAAGTCTTGGCGTCGGACTTTTGGCAGATGCTGCAGTAAAACTTGATTGAAGTCTGTATTCATTTGGTTGATCCCAATCAAAGGATCTTTTTGAAGCGTATAATTCGTTAAATACCGGTCAAGATCTTGCATCGCAGCGATTGCTTTTTCCGGCATGAACCCATTGGCCCAAGTTGCCGTCAACAAGACAAAGCTATCGGCATCTGACAGTTCTTTTTGAAAAGCAGTGATTGTTGCGTCTAATACTTTTTCTTGTAAGGCTTCGAAAACAGTTGGTTCATTTTTTTTGATCCGCAAGAAATAATTAGTGAAACCATCGCTGTTCAATAAATTTAAATCGATCGCTTTAAACCAATTATAATGATGCGAATTTAAATAAGAGTAAGTTTTCTCTTGTGTAGTTCGTTGGATTTTTTTCAGTTCATCAAGTGTTTTCATTATTTTCCCGCTTTCTTTTTTTGCTATTATACTACTTTTTGACAAGCCAATCCTTTTGCCTCCTATTTTGATTAAGTTATACTGAAAATAGGTCATAATTTTGAAAGGAAAGTTTATGAATGAATTGATAGCTACGTTTAGTGAAAGAAAAGATGAGCTTTTATCGGCGATCTTTGAACATTTAGCGATTTCTTTGAGTGCACTATTAATCGCCATTGTGATTGCAATCCCGTTGGCGATCTTGCTGAGTCAACGAAAAAAATCAGCGGAAGTCGTTTTGCAGATAACTAGTATTTTGCAGACGATTCCTTCATTAGCTTTACTAGGATTGTTGATTCCTTTTGTAGGGATAGGAACAGTCCCGGCATTGATTGCATTAGTCGTGTATGCATTATTACCGATTTTTCAAAACACATATATCGGTTTAGCAGAAATCGATCCATCCATTGAAGAGGCGGCGGACGCATTTGGAATGTCGCGAATGCACAAATTGGTACGTGTTGAGCTGCCGATGGCTATGCCTGTAATTATTTCCGGGATTCGGACTGCATTGGTCTTGATCATTGGGACTGCAACCTTGGCTGCTTTGATCGGTGCTGGTGGACTAGGAACCTTTATTCTGCTGGGGATTGATCGAAACGATCCGAATTTGACATTGATCGGTGCGATTAGTTCAGCTTTGTTGGCAATTATTTTCAGCACATTGATTCGTTTCTTACAAAATCGGAGCGGAAAAGTGATTCTGATTACATTAGGTGTTATTTCCGTAAGTATCGGCGGAATCTTCTTTGCTCAGAGTAATCCGATCGGTCATGAAACCATAACGATTGCCGGAAAACTTGGCTCAGAACCTGATATCTTGATCAATATGTATAAAGAAGTAATCAAAGAGGAAGATCCTTCGATTACAGTGGAGTTAAAACCCAATTTTGGAAAGACTAGTTTCTTATTTAGTGCTGTAAAGAGCGACCAGATCGACATTTATCCTGAGTTTACAGGAACAGTTTTAGAAAGCTTAGTGAAGGTACCGGAAAATACACCTGACGATCTCTCACCCGAAAAAACGTATCGTGAAGCAAATAAATTACTGGCTGACCAGTTTGATATTCATTTATTAGAACCGATGGCTTATGAAAATACGTATGCCTTAGCGATGAAGAAAAGTGAAGCTGAAAAACGCGGAATCACAAAAATCTCAGAGCTGCGTGCTCAGCAAGGACAGTTGAAGGCTGGGTTCACTTTAGAATTTATCGACCGCCAAGATGGCTATCGCGGGATTCAAGATCTGTATGGCGTAAATCTAAGCTCAGTCCAAAGCATGGAACCGGCGCTACGTTATCAAGCCATCAACAATGGCGATGTGGATGTGATCGATGCCTACTCCACAGATAGCGAGATCAAACAATATGATTTAGTGACATTAGAAGACGATCAGCAGCTCTTTCCGCCATATCAGGGCGCGCCTTTAATGAAACAAGAATTTGCGGATGAACATCCTAAAATTGTCAAAGCATTGAATCGGTTAGCTGGTAAAATCACGGAGGAACAAATGGTTGAGATGAATTATCTTGTCAACGTGAAAAAGGAACAACCGGCAAAAGTCGCCCATGACTTCTTAGTGAAGGAAAATATCATTGGGGAGGAGAAATAGATGGAATCGATTATTGAATTTAAAGAGGTCACGAAAGAGTTCGAAGGCAATGTTGTCTTAAAAGATTTGAATTTGTCGGTTAAAAAAGGGGAGATTTTCGTTTTAGTGGGACCTTCAGGCAGTGGAAAGACGACCTCACTGAAAATGATCAATGGATTGATCGAACCTACCGATGGCAATCTTTATTTTAAAGAAAAACGCATCAAAGATTATAATATCCAAAAACTACGTTGGCAGATTGGCTATGTTCTGCAGCAGATCGCATTGTTTCCAACAATGAGTGTGAAAGAAAATATCGAAGTCATCCCCGATATGCTTGGCTGGAACAAGGAACAGCGGAAAAAGCGGGTCGATGAATTATTGAAAGAGGTTGATATGGAACCAGAACAGTTTCGTGATCGAATGCCCAGCGAATTATCCGGAGGGCAGCAACAAAGAATTGGGATCATCCGGGCGCTGGCATCAGAGCCTGATATCGTCTTGATGGATGAACCGTTCAGCGCACTTGATCCGATTTCGCGAGCAAGTTTGCAAGACCTCGTGTTAAAACTGCATCAAAAATTAGGCAATACGATTATCTTCGTAACGCACAATATGAAAGAAGCCATGAAGATCGGCAGTCGGATCGCGGTGATGCATGAGGGCAAATTGATTCAATGTGATACGCCAGAAGAGATCCAAAAACATCCTGCCAATCAATTTGTTGAAGAATTCTTTGATGAAACGACGGACGAAGTTTATACACAGACGCTTGAAGCACTATATAATGGTGGTTTTTATCAAAATGCTGAGATTGCTGATTCTAAACTAGTAGGTCTAACGATCGATACAAGTTTAAGCGATGTTTTTGAACTATTGACCAAACAAGAAGCGTTTACGATCGAACGAGCAGGGAAAGTAGTCGGAAAAATCGATCGAAGCGATGTGTTCAGTTATTTAAGTCGGGAGGGTTAATGATGGAAAAATATGATGTGATCGTGATCGGCAGCGGACCAGCTGGAAATTCTGCTGCGTACAGTTTGAAAGAGCTGGGGAAAAAAGTAGCAATTGTCGAGTCAGATTTATGGGGCGGAACGTGTCCAAACCGCGGCTGTGATCCTAAAAAGATGTTGTTGAGCGGAGTAGAGGCTAAAAAACGCATCGAAACAATGGTCGGCAAAGGTTTCGAACAAACGCCAGAGATCATTTGGGAAGAGCTGATGGCTTTTAAACAGAGCTATACGGATGCTGTGCCTGAAAACACGAAAAAGGGTTTAGCCGCGGCGAGGATCGATTCATTCTATGGTCAGGCCAGCTTTATCGATGCCAACCATATTACCGTTGACCAAGAAACATTAGCCGCTGATCAATTTTTGATTGCGACCGGTCAACGCCCCGCAGTCCTGCCAATCGATGGCCAAGATTTGCTGCAAAGCAGTACAGATTTCTTAGAGTTGGAGCATTTGCCTGAAAAAATCGCTTTTATCGGAGCTGGGTACATCGCTTTTGAATTAGCTATGATCGCAAATGCTGCTGGGTCAGAAGTCCATATTATTCATCACAATGAGCGCCCATTAAAAGAATTTGATCAAGAATTGGTGACGGCTTTAGTCAATCATATGAAATCAGCCGGCATCCAATTTCATTTTAATGTAGACACAAAAGCCGTTGAACGCCTGGAGCAGTATCGAATTATTGGTGAAGCATTTGAATTGAGTGCAGATATGGTGATCGGAGCAACGGGACGTATCCCGAATATTGAAGAGTTGAATTTAGAAGACGCCGGCGTTGCCTACGATAAAAAAGGCATCAAAGTAGACGAGCAGTTACGGACGACACAGCGAAATATTTTTGCTTGCGGGGATGTGTTAGCAAAGACTCAGTCGAAACTCACACCAGTCGCTGGATTTGAGGCGAGTTATGTCGCTAAGGTCCTCAATGGCGAGACTGCTGCAATTGACTACCCATTGATCCCGACGATTGTTTTTGGCGACCAGCGCTTAGCCAGAATTGGATTAAGTGAGAGAGAACTTGCAGCTCATCCAGCGAAATACCACGCTCAGACAATCGATCTTTCTAGTTGGTATACGTATCGTCGGATCAATGATCAAGGGGCTAAGATCAAGTTTGTCTATGATGAAGCGGACACGATCGTTGCGATTACTTGCTTAAGCCAAGTAGCCGATGAAGTCATCAATTATCTCTTGATTGTTTTGACGAAGCAAATGACACATGAAGAGGTAGAAAAATATATCTTTGCCTATCCAAGTCCTGCCAGCGATCTTTCATATTTTGTTTAAAACAGAGGAGACCCTCTGTTTTTTTTAATGCAGATATGCTAAAGTTTACGAAAATACGTTCCCATGGTGAGATTATGAAAACAACTTTAACCCAAGAAATTGAAAAAGCTTTGTACTATTATTGCATTGAACTCGGCGGAATCGTCGTCGAAGAAGTTACCATGCCAGAGGATCAAGGTATCGTTGATACGCTAGCTTGTTTTTTTAAGCCGAATGCAGAAACTGAATGGCGCTGTTATGAGTTGAAAGTCACAAAAGCAGATTTTTATTCAAAAGCCAAACTGTCCTTTATCGGTCATTACGATTATTTTGTTTTGACCGAAGAGTTATACAAAAAAGTTCAAGATGATATTCCTAGTGAGATCGGAGTCTTAGTGTACCGTCCATACCAACAGGTCGAAGATTTACCGGCAGAGGGAACGTTTTTCATCGCAAAAAAACCGTTGAAGCGCCCGTTACAGGTAGAAGAGGCTGCACTGACTCAGCGCTTTATGGCCTCGTTGTTTCGAGAGGTGCAAAAAGCCAAACGAATGTCTTACGGAACTAGTTTCTTCTCGACCGAACAGCTGTATAAGGAATTACGGCGGCGTTTAGCAGAAAAAGACAGCTTGCAAGCGGATAATTATTATCAGCGATTTATCGAAGATGTCCAGTCCGCCCGAATCGAAAGTTTAGAAGAAGAACTGCGAGCACTAGAGCAAGATTATGAATTTTTACGACAAAGACAGGTCCGACGAAGGCCGACTGAACCATTGGAGTGATTTCTATGTATTACCCATATTTGCGCGGAAAACAATTCGATCTATTAGCGATTAATACTTTGATCAATGAACAACGCTGGTCTTCTAAAATCATGCCCGTCATCGAACCAGTCCGTGATTCAGCGACGTTAAAAAAGACGCTCGAATCATTTGATAAAAATGCGTTCACTTGCTACTTAGTGACGAATCCACAAGTTGGAACAGCAAAGCTTTTTGCTGAGAAACGGTTTGAATGGCAACTAAGTGAAACTTCGACAGTAAAAAAAGCGGAGATCGTAACAAAAGAAAATCCATTTGATGCGGAGCTTTATTTATTTAATGCAACTTCTCCACGAAAAGCCAAACAATTAGCTATCCCGCAAGGCGCCCTTTCGATCATCCCGGATCAAGGAAGATTTAGAATTTTGGAAATCGCAAATAAAATTTTACTCAGAGAAGCCTTCCAAGCTCAAAAAAATGTTGCGGATTATGGAGAAAAAGCGGATGATTTTTATAGCGACGAACACCTTTATCTAGGAACGGATTTAATTGGATTTAGTGACTATGCGATCGATGGTAGTCAGTATTTTGACAAGGGCGGTCCGAGCCGAGCAATCGCCCTGCATATTAGCTACTTTGACGCCTATCTTAATTTACGAATCAAACATTTTGTATCTGACAGCAATGAAAATGCGCAAGATCAAAAAGGAAAATTTTTTGAAGCATTGGAAAAATTATCGGTCTGGTATTCACGAAATCAAGATCAGCTGCTGCTGACACTTGGTTTAGCAGAACTGTTGCAATATCAAGCAACACAAAAATTTCCTGGTCTCGGAACGATCAAGAAGTGGTCGTTAGCGCACCATTTAGAATTGATCGGAGCTTTTTTGGAGCATGGGGATCATTGGCAGAGAGGATGGCAAAACAATGGGCTATGAAGACGAAGATTTTATTATTAGACAAGCAAAACAAATGGGAGAGCTCTTAGGCGGGATTATCGGTAAAGAAGACGCTGAAGCAATTTTATCTTTCGGTGATCAAGCAAAAACGAGTGATCCAAAAGATGCTGAATTTGATTTTCGACTAAGTACTTTAGAAGATATCCCGGTAATCGGTATTATTATTAATGAAGCTAAGCAATACTTAAAAGGACAAGGCTCACCGCAATGGCAAAACGGTCACGAGCCTCATGAAGCAGTGATTCGTGAGGACATAAGCAAAAAAGCCAACTATGTGCTGACTTTAAAAGGTGAAATTATTGGCACGATTGCATTGATTACTGAAAAAGATCCTAGTTACGAAGCAATCGAAGGAAAATGGCAAGGGACGGGTCCTTATGTCGCATTGCATCACGCTGCAATCAGCCAAACTCATCGCAGCACCGGCTTAGGAAACCATTTGTTGAGTCTTGCAATCGATCAAGCAAAAAAATTAGGCTATAAAGATATTCGGATCGATACGTATCCTGCGAACCAGCCCATGCTTCATTTGATAGAAAAGCTCGGATTTACTTATTGCGGAATGATTTATTTCCCATTTGAGCATGGGGAGCGTAAAGCATTTCAGCTAATTTAAGGCTTGCTGCAGTTGAGCCAGCATATCGTCTAACGAAGTTTCTCCGTTGATCTCAATCAAATTGGGGAATTTTCTCAAACGAGCCAAGTTTTCCTGATCTTGTTGAAAAATTGCTGAGCGCCTTGCTACCTCGCCAGCGTTACGTTTTCCAAGGCGATCAATAATCGTTTCTTTGGAAATATTGATCCAGATCGGAACCATTTGTTCGCCAAAGAGGCGGTGCAAGTTAATGAAGCCTGTGGTAGTGATTGGATCATAACAGTCACCAACAGTTAAAGCGCTTTGCAGTGTAGCTTTGGCAACCCCATAAAATTGTTCGTCATACGTATCGTATTCAGCAAACTGATCTTCTTTTATCATCTGCTCAAATTCTTTTTTTGACACAAAATAGTAGTCAGTTCCATGTTTTTCTCCTTTACGAGGAGCACGGGTTGTATAAGAAATAATCTTTTGTTTGGAAGAAAAAGCTCTCTCAGCCAAACTAGTTTTGCCTGAGCCGCTTGGTCCGATGAATAAATAGCAATGATTCATATTTTTACACGTCCTTTTTTAATAGTATAAAGAACGAGGACGAAAGATGCTAGGGAGGAATCCTATAATGGAAAGAAGTACACGCAATACGAAACAAAACAAGAGGCTGCCGATTGCTATCGGCGGGATCATCATTCTGCTCATCGTTGGATTTTTCAGCATTCGAGCGTATCAAGCAAGTCAAGTGAAACAACAAGGCGAAAAAACTGTAACTGCCTTTGTTAAGAGCCTGCAAAAAGGCAACTATCAAGATACGACCAAAAATCTAACTGCCAGCTCGCTCAAAAAAAGCGGATACACAAAAAAACAAGTCGCCGAAAAATATCAATCGATTTTTTCCGGGATTAGTGCTTCAAATATTAAGCTGAAGAATCTGGCTGTTGATAAAAAGGCCGGCAATTATCAGTTTTCTTATGAGCTGGCAATCAATACCGGTTTTGGCAAATTAAAAAATCAAAAATATTCCGGTACGTTGAGCGATGACGGACAATCGATCAATTGGAAGCCAAATTTGATTTTCCCTGGAATGTCTGGAAAAGACAAAGTCAATTATTCAGTGGATTCAGCTGTACGCGGCGAACTATTGGACCGTAATGATCAAAAAATCGCTGCAAACGGGACTGTCTATCAAATAGGTGTCGTCCCAGAAAATCTTGGTACAGAAGATCGAACGGCAAAAATCACAGCAATCGCTGAAAGTCTAGCTCTTACTGTTGATGAAGTGGAAGCGACATTAGCTCAAAGCTGGGTACAGGATAATGTATTTGTACCGTTAACAACAACAGCAGATGCACCGACAGAACTTGCAGAAGGTTTAGAAACTAGAGAAACAACTGGTCGGACCTATCCTTTGAAAGAAGCGGCGGCGCAACTCATCGGTTATGTTGGGAAAGTCACTGCTGAAGATATCAAGAAAAATGACAAACTTGCTAGTGATAGCTTGATTGGCCGTAGCGGCTTAGAAATGGCACTAGATGAACAGTTGCGCGGAAAAGACGGGGGCTCATTAGCAATTACAGATAGTAAAGGCAATGAGAAAAAAGTCTTGCAAAAAGTCGCAAAAAAAGATGGTACAACGATCAAATTAACGATTGACAGTCGTGCGCAACAAATTGCATATGACGGTCTAGGTGATCAATCTGGCGCAAGTGTCGTAATGGCACCAAAAACCGGTGATCTCTTAGTTGCTGCCAGCTCGCCAAGTTTTGATCCGAATAAAATGACCAACGGTATCAGTCAAACAGACTATGACGCCTACAGCAATGATGAGAACCAACCTTTCATGAGTCGCTTTGCTACAGGTTACGCACCAGGTTCAACCTTTAAAACAATCACTGCGGCAATTGGCCTGGATGCAGGAACGCTGGATCCTAGTGAAGAATTGGCTATTGACGGATTGAAGTGGCAAAAGGACAGTTCGTGGGGTTCTTATCAAGTCACGCGTGTTTCAGAAGCCAATCCAGTCAATTTAAAAACAGCGTTGGTTTATTCAGATAATATCTATATGGCGCAAGAGACTTTAAAAATGGGTGAAAAAACATTCCGTGCCGGCTTGGATAAATTTATTTTTGAGCAAGACTTAGATCTGCCGATTGCGATGGATCCTGCTCAAATTTCTACGAATGACAGCTTTGATTCAGAGATCTTATTAGCCGATACCGGCTATGGACAAGGTCAATTATTATTGAATCCGATCCAGCAGATTACTGCTTATTCAGTTTTTCCTAATAATGGGACACTGGTTTATCCGAAATTGATCGCTGATCAAAAAACAACGGATAAAAAAGAAGTGATCAAAGCTAGCTCGGCTGAAACTATCACCGAAGACATGCAGTCAGTCGTCAGCGATGAAAACGGAACAGCTCACAGCTTAGCTGCACTGAATATTCCATTGGCAGCTAAAACGGGGACAGCGGAAATCAAACAGACTCAAGATGAAAAAGGGCAAGAGAATAGTTTCTTATACGCGTTTGATTCAGACAAACAAAATTATTCAGTGGTTGAATTTCTTGAAAATAAACCTGAAGGAACTTCTGCTACAGATCTTTCTGAAACGCTATTAACTTATTTGAATCAGACCTATCAATAAAATGCTTGTCTGAAAAGCGGATGCTTGGTAAGATATCCAAGAAGGACGGTGTCTTATGAACAAGCGACAACGAAAAAAACAAGCTTATAAGCAATACATTCGCGCAATTTTTGAAGGTTACGAAAAAATGTTAGAGGATCCTAGCATTGCTGAACTGCATTTCAGCTATTTAAAAGAAACAACTTACTTGGAACGCGATGACCAAGCTAAGATCCATTTTACTACTAAAGAAAAATAATTAATAAAGGAGGCTGCGGCAAAATGTCGTAGCCTCCTTTAACTAGTCTCAAAGCATAACAGGTTGAATTTTTCCTCCGTCCTAAGGCTGAAAAAGTAATTAAGAGATTCTTAGTTTACTAAATAATTGTTTAAAGAATTGATCTATGAGTAAGTAAAAAAAGCTAAATGAGTTAAAATACATATATCAAGAGATACAGGAGGCATTCTAATGAAACTTCACAAATATATTCTATTGGCCGGTGCAAGTCTTTTTATTAGCGCTGGGTTGATTGGTCAAACAAATGCTCGAGCAGCTGATGATGCGATCAACGAACGTTGGGGGAAGCCGACTTTTGTAGCCGGGGCTGGATTGAGTCAGCAGCAGTTGACTGAAACGATGGATACATTAGAGATCAGTCAAGATACTGTCAAAATGGAACAAGCAACAGGAGCGGATCTTGTAAAATATTTAGGTTATGGCAGCGGTGATGACAGTGTCATGCTCAGCTCAGTAGTCGTAAACCGCGAAGATCAAGGCAAAGGGATCAACGTTGAGATCTTGACACCGCAAAATATCACTCAGATCACAGCCGATCAATATAAAAATCCGTTAGTTACTGCCGGGATCACTGACGCGACCGTTAAAGTTGCCAGTGTGGTGAAAGTAACCGGAGAAAGTGCTTTGACCGGGGTGTATAAAGCTTTCGAAGCAAACGGGGAGACGGTGGATCCTGAACGCGCACAACTGGCGCAAACGGAATTAGATACGACTTCAGATGTCGCGCAATCAGTCGTTGACAATGCGAATGAACAAAGTCAAAATCAAGACTTGTCTGATAGTGAGAAAGAAAAAGCTGACGAAGCATATAAAGCGCAATTGAATCAAGCGTTAGTAGACATAAAAAAAGATTTAGCTGAGCTTAAAGAACAGCAAGGAGAATTGGCGACAAAAGAAGATGTTGAAAAAATCGTCAATGATGCCTTGGAAAAGAATAATTTGGCTCAATACGTCACAAAAGATGATATCAATAAACTGATCACTTTGGCACAACAATACCAAACGACAGATGGGGTATTAGACAAAGAATCTATCGAACAATTAGATAAGATCAGCGATGACTTCAAAGGAACCGTCAATAAATTATCGGATCAACTTGGTAAATTTGGCGACTCGCTTAAAGGAACGTTAGAAGAAAACCAAGGATTTTTTGCTAGCTTATGGCAGCAGATCAAAGATTTCTTTAGCGGATTAACTAAATAACAGAAGAAGATCGTGTTAGAGGGTGAGCTTGACACGATCTTTTTTTATTTACTTTGATAGTTTATGCTTATCATTATTGCTGTGCTAGGGTAAAATAGAGGAGTGAGCTTCAATTTAAACTAGGGAATTCACTATATTTCTAATTGAATTGAATAAAATGATTGGAATAAATAATTAATCAAATAAAGGAGGGTCTTAGATGGAGACTCCAGAAAAAAAGGAAGAACTTCAAACTGAAACATCATTTGATTCAGTAAAGGAATCGGCTTCCGGTGTGTTAGGCGGGTTGCTAGGGCAGATCAAGCGATTGGAAGAGGCAATGAAAGCTGAACATATGGGCGATGTTTACCAAATCTATTGGCATGAACTGCCTGCTTCAATCCAACAATCCAGCAATACAAACCATGAGATGGATAATTTCTTGACAAGTAAATTGGATCAAGAGATTCAACGGACGTTCCCATTTATGATCATGCAAGAAGTCGTTTCACCGATCTTGATGAATTATCAAATCGGCAGCTATTATCGCGATCGTGCAGTTTTACAAGTCGATGCGACGCAACCGACGATAGCAATTTTGCCTGAAATCCGTCTACAGTGGGAAAACACATTAAAAGGTGAATACAAAAAACAATTGACCGAGCTAGAGAATCAGCAAGATGATTTTGATGCAAAGTCGATTGCTGCACAATCTGAATTGCAAGCGCTGGATGAAAAGATTGCTCAGCAAGAAAAACTTAAAGCGGAGTTGGAAGAAACCAAAAGCTTCATGAATCGGAAGAAGGTCGAAGAAGAGATTGATGTCATCAATCGTGAGTTGAAAGACTTGAAACAACAACGAAATGAATGGGCGCCATTTGCGGAAGATCAATTATCCAGCGAATCGCAGAAGATTGAATTGGCCAATAAAATCGACAGTCTATCGTTAGAACAAGCGATCGCCTTAAAAGAGCTGCGCTTGATCAAAAAACGTTTCGGCGGTTTGGAAGAGATGGATGCCGCGCTTGCGAATTTCATTAAAGATTTCTTATCCAAGGGGGCGGAATAAATGGCGGAAGAAAAAAATAAAATCAATCAGATTTATGATGCGTTGGTCGATACTGAAGAAGCCAATTTGAATATTCACGAAAAAGAAATTCTTCACCCTGAAGATACTGCCGATGAATCAAACGAAACACTCAAAGCGACCCCATCGACAAAACCAGTCAGTGATTCTTCGTTGAATTACTATGACAATCGGGAAGAAAACTATCAAGATCTGCTGCTTTTGATCGCGGATGCCGAAAAAGAGATCGCTGATCTGAAATTTAGAAAAGTCTTGATGGAATCCGATTTTCCTGCGTTGTTAGATTATTTCAAACAGATCTTTTTAACCGAAGAATTGACTGTCTCGGCTATTGCCAAAGGCGCACTGTTAGAATATTTCACTTTTGAATTGATCAAACCGTTACAAAATCAAGAGTTGTACCTTTCAACCAATGAATTTTCAACTTGGGAAAGCAAGCATTTCAATTTGTCTTATCGATTGACAAGTGCAAATGAGATCCTTTTCAGCTTTATGATGCCGACTTCTGACGGAAAATTCCGTAGTAGCAAGATCAAGTTGATGGAAGTCGCTCCTGAGACGATGAAAGTCACTGTCTTCAATGATGCGGTCTTAACTTTATTGAAGGATTGTTACAACAAACATATCTACACCAGCGGTCAAAACTCGATGTTCAGCCGTGAAATGAACGATGTGATGGCTCATATGAAGGAATTGGGATTTGAATTTGCTGATAACTTATTAGACAACAGCAAACCGTTAGATTTATCCGTTGATCTTCATCATAAAACCCCAATAGATGTGCTGGATAAAATTTTCATCACGGCGATGGAGAACGAAGAGTACGACTTTAAAAAGATTGATCAAAACAGTTATTTGATCGCTTTGAATGACAATCAGACGGTGACGATCAAAACGGTCGATCAAAACAGCAGTTTGAAACTCGATACCGATCGTAAAAATAAATCGCTGATCGAATTCTTTGGCAGCTACCCGTTTTTGGTTCCATTGACGATCACTGACGAACATTAATAAAACAAGCTGTGCCAGCATTTGGTACAGCTTGTTTGTTACTTACTTAGACTTTCTGCTGACTCGATCCAAAAGTTCTCTTTGAAAAAAATTAATCTTTCGCACTTTTTTGATAGGAAATCACGTTCCCTCGTGAAAGTCCACAAATCCTATGATATACTTTGAAAGTTGATATGAAAGAGTATCATTTACCATGTTTGAAAGAGGGTAGAGATTGTGTGTGGAATAGTAGGGTTTATTGACCGTTCAAATACAACGCAAAAAGAACAAATTGTAAAAAATATGATGGATACGATTGTTCACCGCGGTCCAAATAGTGCGGGACAATTTATCGATGAAGGTGCTGCATTAGGTTTTCGCCGGCTAAGTATCATTGACCTTGAGGGCGGAACTCAACCGATCAGAAATGAAGACGGCACAAAAATCATTACCTTTAATGGAGAAATCTACAATTATCAAAGTATTCGGGAAGACTTGATCGCTAAAGGTCATATTTTTACAACTCATGCCGATACTGAAGTCTTGCTGCACGGGTATGAAGAATACGGTATCGATCTATTACAAAAAATTCGCGGGATGTTTGCTTTTGTAATCTGGGATACAGAAAAACAAGAATTATTTGGTGCGCGTGATCACTTTGGGATCAAACCGCTGTATTACGCACTGATGAACGGAACCTTTATGTATGGTTCAGAAATCAAGAGCTTCTTGCAGCATCCAAACTTTGTTAAAGAATTGAACAAAGAAGCGTTGAAACCTTATATGACTTTCCAATACTCAGCATTAGATGAAACATTCTTCAAAAATGTTTACCGGATCAAAGAAGGCCATTACTTCCTTTATAAAGATGGAAAACTAGACATCCAACAATATTGGGATGTAAAAGAACAAGAAACGAACCTGAGCTTAGAAGAAACCGTCGATTTGATCGATGATACTGTAGTGAAATCGATTGAAGCGCATCGGATCGCTGATGTTGAAGTCGGTTCATTCTTATCATCTGGTGTGGATTCAAGCTATGTAACAGCTGTTTTACGTCCAGAACATTCTTATTCGATCGGATTTGGCGACAATTCGTACAATGAATCGATCGAAGCGAAAAAATTAGCTGATTTAATTGACTTAAATAATACTTCGCGGGTAGTTACTGGAGATGAAGCGTTTGAATATTTCCCATTGATCCAGTATCACTTAGATGAACCCGATTCAAATCCGTCTTGCGTGCCACTATATTTCTTAGCTGAACTTGCTAGTCGAGACGTTCGGGTCGCTTTGAGCGGCGAAGGGGCAGACGAGTTGTTTGCTGGATACCAAGCTTATGGGATGAATACGAAATCTAAAGCCGTTAAAGTCGTCGCAGAAGGATTAAAAAAATTACCTAAAGGCATGCGCTACTCGATTGCAAAAGGTCTTAAAGGAAAATCATTCAAAGGTGCTTTACATTTATATACTTCATTGGCACCAGCTGAAGAATTCTTTATCGGACAAGCCAAAGTTTTTGAAGAAGCTGAAGCGGTTGATTACTTGCAGCCTGAGTACCAACAAAGTCCAACGATCAAAGAAATCGTCGACGTTCATTATGAAAAAGTCCAAGATATGTCTGAAATCAAAAAAATGCAATATTTGGATATGCACCAATGGATGCCAAAAGATATTTTATTGAAAGCTGATAAATTGTCAATGGCCAGCTCATTAGAAGTTCGGGTGCCGCTATTAGACAAAGAGCTGATGAAGGTTTCAGAAGTCGTCCCAACAAAATATTTGATCAATGCTGAAAACACGAAATATGCCTTCCGCCAAGCGGCAGCTCGCCACTTACCGGAAGAATGGTATAATCGTGAAAAACTTGGTTTCCCAGTACCGATTAAAGATTGGTTGCGCGAAGAAAAATATTACCAACTTGTTCGTGACTTGTTTACGCAAGAATTTGTCAAAGAGTTCTTCGATCAAGAAAAAATCGTTAAATTATTAGACGATAACTTTTCGGGAACGGCTGATGGTCGTCGTAAAATTTGGACAATTTACACTTTCTTGACTTGGTATCAAGTATACTTCATCAATGAAGGAGTAAAACCAGTTCCGACCGCAATCGCGTAAGGATAATAATTGACAAACGTAAAATACCACGTTAGACTATTATTTAGGAAACTTAACAAAAATTTTGAGGTGTGCTTTGTGAGTGTAGTTATTTAATTTGGAGTAACTTGATAGCGAAAAAAACTAACTGTTAATACAGGTTTATTTCGCATGCCAAATTAGATACCTATCAAAGCTGATGAATAAGTCTATTCGAGCTGTGAAGAGGAATCTTCACAGCTTTTTTTGTCGATATGCTTTTCTGAGGTGTCAGTCTAAGGTAACAATATCTCTGACAGGCTGTTCAGAAAAAATATGCGTACTGAAAAAGATAGCTGTGATCAAAACTAGTTCTAGTTGAGTTTCCCGCAGCAGCGATAGGTGTCTTTTCAATCGAAAGGAAAGAGACTATGAATACTAAAACATTTACTAAAACACAATTTAATGAAATCAAACAAAAATTAAGCAGCTATGCGATTAGCAGCTTTGGAAAAAAACTAATCGCCGCAACACAGCCTCATGCAAAACTATCCGTTGTTGAAAAAAGACTGACCGAAACAACGGAGGCGAAAAAATTACTCGACAGCAATCTTCATGTACCGTTTATGGGGTTGCAAAGTATCGAACATATTACGAATCAACTTGAAAAAGGATTCGTTCTATCGCCGCAAGAATTACTTGAATACGCGGACTTTTTGCGCAGCTTACGCTTGATTCGGCAATTTTTCGCTAAAAATCAAACGATTACGCCTACGTTGGATCGTTATGCCCAGGGACTCAGTGACTTTTCTGAAATCGAAACGGAGATCTATCAAGTGATTCGCAATGGACGGATCGTTGATGATGCCAGTCGTGAGTTGCGCCGAGCTCGGCGAGATATTGCGGAGACACAAGATAAAATCCAGGAACTATTAAAGAAATTTATCCGGCAAAATAAAGAAAAACTGCAAGAAGCGATCATTACTAAACGCAACGACATTTTTACTGTTCCGATCAAAGCCGCTTATAAAAAACAAATTGCTGGAACGATTATTGAACTTTCGAGTAAGGGGACAACGGCCTATATTGAACCTAGCAGTGTCAGTCGTTGGAACGAACAATTAACGTATCATAAAATGGTGGAAGAAGCCGAAATCTATCAAATTTTGGCAACACTCACTGGTCTGTTGGCAGAAGCTTTCCCGCAAATCCAACAAAATCTTGAGATTATTGCTGAGTTCGATCAGATTTTTGCTCGCGGGAAGTTCAGTCGCGAATTGAAAGGCATCACACCAAAAATAAATGCCGCGGGCTATATTCACTTAGTATCTGCGACACATCCATTGATTGAGCACGCGGTGGCACTTGATTTGACTATTGGAAAAGACTATCGATGATTAACGATCACTGGGCCTAACGCCGGCGGAAAAACGGTCGTCTTGAAAACCGTCGCACTGCTGACGCTTATGACGATGATCGGGCTGCAGATTCCTGCACAAGAAGGAACAGAAATTGCGATTTTTGATCAGATTTTTGTTGATATTGGTGATTCTCAAAGTATCGAAAATGCCTTAAGTACATTTTCTGGGCATTTACAAAATATTTCTGAGATCCTCCGCCAAACACGAAAAAATAGTTTGGTCTTACTGGATGAATTAGGCAGCGGGACGGAACCGAATGAGGGTGCGGCTTTAGCGATTGCGATCATGGAAGAGTTTTATCAAAAAGGCAGTATATTGATCACTACGACTCACTATGGAGAAATCAAGCGGTTTACAGAAATGCATCCTGATTTTATTACCGCGGCTATGGATTTTGACGCGCAGCATTTAACACCGAAGTATCGTCTGCTGATCGGTCAGACTGGTGAAAGCAACGCGCTGTGGATCGCTAAAAAAATGGAACTTTCCGAGCAGATCATTGCTAATGCACAAAATTATTTTACGGATCGTAATTATCAACTGGAAAAGAAAAATTTTAAAGTAACCGCACAAAAACTGATTACAAGCGCTGATGAATCGACCTATTATAAAGGGGACAAAGTCTTCTTATTAGAACAACAAAAATCTGCGCTGATCTATCAAGAAATGCCCTTTTCAGACAGCGTATCGGTATATCTTGACGGTCAGTTTATAGAAGTTCCAAAACGCCGGATCAAACTTGAATTCCGTGCAAGCGAACTTTATCCGGCCGATTATGAAGTCGAAAATTTATTCGAAGACTTCCAATCACGGAAAGAGCGGCGCGATATCGACCGCGGCTCAAAAAAAGCACAGCGAAAATTAAAAAAAGAAGCTATGCAGAGGAAACAACAATAATAAATTCTAATAGAGTGTATCGGAGCAGAGAAACCTGATCATTGTCTAGAAAAAAACGACCCGGAAATTTATTTTTCCAGGTCGCTTTTTTATTCTTCATATTGTTGATAGGTCTTAGTTTTATACAAACCGATCGTTGATTTCTGATTGTTCTCGCTATATAAGCTGGAAGACTGTGCACCTTTTTGCCGTTCAATCTCTTCCAAACGCGCTTTTTGATCGTGGTAATCAAATGAACTTGGGTCAATAGAATCTAAGCCGCTATCTTGATAGTACCTCAATAAGTCGCCATTAGTAATTTTATCAGAAGTGATCAATTGCTGGTCCACATCTTGATTCAACTCAACAAACAGCTTTTCTTGCTCAGGTGTCGGCTCATCGATGACTTGTTCTGTTTGATTATCATACATTTTTCCGCCGTAGAAAGTGTATTCTGGAGTAACAAAATCACCGTCACGAAAGGCCACTACTTGTTTATGTTCAGTTGAAAATAGATCTTGGCCAAGTTGCAGATATTTCTTAGAATCGATGCCTAGTAAATGAAGCAGAGTAGGAAGCGCATCGACTTGTCCGCCGTACGTGTGATTGATCCCACCAGTTGTTGTACCGGGAATGTGAATCATAAAAGGAACGCGTTGTAACTGTGCATTATCATAATCCGTCCAGTTGGAAGAATCTTTTCCTAGTAATGGAGCCAGGTCTTTATTACGCGTATTGGAAATCCCATAATGATCCCCGTACAAGACGAAAATCGAGTTATCGTATAAACCGCTCTCCTTCATATAGTCAAAAAATTCTTTTAATGCGGTGTCTAAATAATTTGCCGTTGCAAAATAACCATTGATTGTTTCATCTTTAGTATTCGCTAAAGGAAAGCCGTCTTCATCATTTTTAAAACTAGAATAAGGATAATGGTTCGAAACAGTAATAAATTTCGCATAGAACGGCTGCTGTAAATGTTCTAAATACTGCACAGACTGGTTTAAGAATGGCTTGTCATGCATCCCGTATTGGAACGAATTGTCATCATTAATATCGTAATAAGAGGAATCGAAGAAGTATTCAAATCCTAAATGCTTATAAGTCTTATCACGATTCCAAAATGAAGCGGAATGTCCATGGAAAACCGCAGAAGTGTAATCTGCTTTTTGTTTCAAAATATTTGGCGCCGCTTCAAAGGTATTTTTATCACCCATTTGAGTAAATAACGCGCCTTGATTCAAACCGAATAACGAGTTTTCCATCAGTGTTTCGGCATCAGACGTTTTCCCAGCTTTGACTTGATGGAAAAAGTTATCAAAGCTATACGTACTTTCGCCATGATACAAACTATTTAAGAAGGGGGTAACCGTATGTTGTACGCCATTTTCATCAGTTAATTGATAATCGAGCAAAAATTGCTGGAAACTTTCTAAATGGATATAGACGACATTTTTCCCTTTAGCGATTCCAAACATCGAGTCATTCGGCTCCGCGTAATGCTCTTTGACGTAGCTTTCAACTTCTTTAAGATCATTGGGACTCGCTTCAGCGCGAATTTGGTTATTTTGATAAGTCTGATAACTATCATAAAGTGTAAAAGCATTCACGCCTAGATATTTCACTAAATATTCACGTGAAAATTGTCGGCTCAATAAACCTGAGCGATCGATCTCTGCAAAGAAAATATTTCCGCTGCCAATCAATAAAGAAAGTGCCGCTAACGCTACAGCTTGACGAAAACGCGGGTACTTTTCGTCGATTGTAATTTTCTTTTTGAAAAATAGAACCGGGAAGATAAATAAATCTAAAACATAAAAAATGTCATACCAGCGGAACAAACGAACCGCACTTTCGCCTAAACCAGTTGACACTTGGCCTGCGCCAAGCAATGTATTGATCGTAATAAAATCCGTGAACTCACGATAATAGACCGCATTTGAAAACAGCCAAATTGTCAGCAAGCCGTAAATGATAAATAACGTTATATAAGCAGCTTTCGACCGCTTAATAAATAAGCCGATACTAAGCAGCAGCATTGAAACGCTCAGAGGATTGATTAGTAAAATAAATAATTGCATAGGGTTTTGAATCCCTAAATGGAAATCGACGACATAGGCAAACATATTTTTCACCCATAGTAAGCCGATCAACAAACTAAAAAATCCCATTCTAGTCTTAATAAAATCACTATATTTTTTTAAATGAAACATTCTCATGCTCCTTACAATTATTTTTCATATCCTTAAATAGTTTATCGTTTTTTTATACTAAGGTCAAACTGAAACAAGTTAGATACGCCGACATATCAGCATTTTGGCAGCCATTTTTGTATAATGTAAGTAATTCTTAATAAACGCGGATCCGAAATTTTTTTGAACTTGATCCATCAAACAAAAGGACTGCTCCCTTCGGAGACTTCAGCTGCAAAAATATAAACTGATAGTAAGAATAAACTTATGAATTCAGAGCCTGAATATCGCTATGCTCAAGCCAACTAAACTGACACGAAGATTATTTAATGCTACAGCTATCCTGACAGCTCTTTTCCTCGTTGCATTATTTATAGCTGAAATTAATCCGATTACCTTTGACTAATAAGTAATAGATCCTAACAGTAAGAATTCCCTTCAATAAAAAAGAAAAAGGTTCCTCGCTCTCAATAAGATTAAGAGCGGGGAACCTTTTGTATAGTCATTATTTAATAGTTTCAGGCAGAATAGAGAACTATTCTTCACTTTCGTCGAGTCCGTCTAGTAGGATGATCAATTCCTGCAGCTTTTCACTGAGGAACGCATTCTTTAAATAGGAATATTGGACATGGAAAGTTTGTTTGTCTTCTGCAATCAAGGGAACTTTGACGAGGCCTTCCATATCAGCAAATGGAAGAAAATCCGTCATTAAAGTGATTCCGATATTGGACTTAACGAGCTGACCAGTGGTTTGAATATCAGAAGAACTAAGCAGGATCTTAGCTTTTTTATGATATTTTTCATTGAGGTTCCGGAAAGCTTCCATATGGACATAATTTTCATCGAGTAGGATAAATGGATATTCCAGTGCTTCGCTAAAGGAAATTTCCTTTCGAAGTGCTAAAGGATTATTTTTAGAAACAAAAATATAAAACTCGCGTTCATAAAGTTGTTTAACAAATAAATTTGGATGGTTGAGTGGAGCGATACTGCCAATAAGACTAAAATCAATGTGCCCAGATAGAAGTTTCGCTAACAACTCCTCAGAGCCGCCCGATATAAAATCGAAATTTGCGATAAAATCGATATTTTCTTTTTTTTGTAACAATTGAGTGAGGATCTTTACCCTGATAATAGGCGGAAAACCGATTGGGATCTGCTTGTTTTTAGAATGCTCGATCGCCCGTTCAATTAAATCCAGTTCATCCAAAATATTTTCTATGTGCATTTTTAAAACTTTTCCCTCATTGGTTAGAGCGACTGTTCTATGAGAAGGATCTTTATAGATTAAATCGCAATCATAATGTTTTTCCAACCTTTTTACGGCGTAAGTGATCGTAGGCTGACTGACGCCAGAGTATTTTGCCGCGGCCGTAAAGGAAAGCAAGTTGCCTAAGGTATTAAAGTATTCAAAATCATGCAGATTCATTGGTTAAAAGACTCCTTTCATTTTCCATAGTTTACCACAAGTCTTTCTATTTGATATAAAAAATATTTATCGTATCTAGGGGATTTGACTATAATTTTTTATAAGCATTAAAATACCTCAGTAATGATCACTTATATTAAATTTATTTGGAGGAAACACACATGCGAGCACACGAAATATTAAATAATCCTTTTTTGAATAAAGGAACAGCTTTTACTATGGAAGAGCGTAAAGAACTTGGCTTGGTAGGACTTTTGCCACCATATATCCAAACAATCGAAGAGCAAGCTGAACAAACGTATCAACAATACTTGAAAAAAACCTCTGATATTGAGAAACGTCATTTTTTGATGGAAATATTCAATACGAATCGGACATTGTTCTATTATTTATTTAATCAACATATTGTGGAATTTAACCCAATTGTTTATGATCCAGTTATTGCAGAAACAATCGAAAACTATAGCCATCTTTTTGTCGATCCACAATACGCAGCCTATCTTGATATCAATCATCCTGAAAATATCAAAGCCACTCTAGAAAATGCGGCGGGTGATAGAAACATCCGGCTTATCGTTGTAACAGATGCTGAAGGGATTCTTGGTATCGGCGATTGGGGAACTCAAGGTGTTGATATTTCAGTTGGGAAATTAATGGTTTATACAGCTGCAGCTGGGATCGATCCTGCCACTGTTTTACCTATCGTTATTGATGCAGGGACCAATCGAAAAGAATTATTAGCAGATCCTATGTATCTTGGGAACCGTCACGAACGAGTTTATGGCGAAAGCTATTATGATTTTATTGATAATTTTGTCGAAACAGCCGAAGAAATGTTTCCTAAGTTATACTTGCACTGGGAAGATTTTGGTCGGTCAACGGCTTCAAATATCTTAAACAAATATAAAAACGTAATTCCAACGTTCAATGATGATATTCAAGGAACAGGAATCGTAGTTCTTGGCGGAATATTTGGAGCACTTGATATTACGGGCGAAAAATTAACGGATCAAATCTATCTTTGCTACGGCGGCGGATCTGCTGGTGCTGGTATTGCTGCTCGTGTTCATGCTGAAATGGTAAGCGAAGGTTTGTCAGCAGAAGAAGCCTACAAACACTTCTTTATGATGGATAAACAAGGATTGCTTTTTGATGATATGGAAGATTTGACTCCCGCTCAAAAACCGTTTGCTAAAAAACGCGAAGATTTTGCAAATGCGGCGGAACTGACCGACCTTGCGAACGTTGTCAAAACAGTTAAACCGACTATTTTAGTTGGAACTTCTACAAACGCTGGAGCCTTTACGCAAGAAGTTGTAGAAGCTATGTGCGATAATACAGAACGTCCAGTTATTTTCCCAATTTCTAATCCAACCAAAAAATTGGAAGCTAACGCTGAACAAGTGATTACTTGGTCTGACGGAAAAGCCTTTGTAGCAACGGGAGTCCCTTCAAATAATGTAAACTACAAAGGAACCGACTTCCAAATTGGTCAAGCGAACAACGCGTTGATTTATCCTGGATTAGGATTAGGTATGCTTGCTTCAGAAGCAGCACTTCTTACCGATGAAATGATTGGCGCAGCAGCACATTCATTAGGCGGACTAGTTAATCCAGATGAAGCAGGAGCTCCAGTTCTTCCTCCATTTGAACAAGTAGCAGAAATGTCGATTAAAGTTGCAGAAGCCGTCGCTAAAAAGGCTCAAGAACAAGGATTGGCTAAGGCTGAAGAAAAAGATATGGAAAAAGCTGTTCGAAATATCAAATGGTATCCAAAATACTAGGAGGCTGACTGTTTAAAATGAAAAAATTAAAAGATATAAAAATTTCAGGAATTAGTCTTCCACTATATGCCTTTTTCCTAATCGTCATGATAAGTACGATTGCCCTAGGAAAACTGCCGTTGAATATGGTGGGGATCACACTGCTTCTTGTTTTGATGGGACACCTGCTATATTTTATCGGTGAAAAGCTGCCGATTATGAATTCTTACCTTGGCGGCGGATCAGTTTTCACACTGATCGGAGCGATGCTGATTTCAGCATTTCATCTTCTTCCGTCAGACGTGATCACGGCGGTAGGAAAATTTATGGGTGGACAATTCGGCTTTTTAGATTTCTATATCGCAGCACTTATTTGTGGTTCGATACTAGGAATGAACAGAAGCCTACTTGTTAAAGCATCCGCTAAATTTATACCAGTTGCGCTAGTTACCATGGTTGTCGGCTTTTTTGCAGTAGGGACCGTAGGCGTTTTGCTAGGTAAAGGTTTTGCTCATTCTGTGATGTATGTTTCGATGCCTATGATGTCCGGCGGTATGGGAGCGGGGATTACACCACTTTCTCAAATCTATGCGGATGGCTTAGCACATGGAAATCAAGCAGTGATCTTTTCACAATTAGCACCAGCTGTGACCTTTGGAAATATTATTGCGATCATTGGAGCACTTTCGATTTCCAAAATATTTGATAAGACAAAATACAATGGTCATGGAACGTTGGTCTCTGCGACGAAAGAAGAACTTGAAAAACCAAAGATCACATTTGATGCGACAAAAATCGGTGTGGGGATGCTTTTTGCTTTTTCGCTACTTATGGTTGGGGCGATCCTCAATAAATTTTTCCCAAATGTTCACGAATATGCTTTTATGATTATTATTGTCTTTTTACTTAAAGCTTTCAACGCGGTTCCCAAAGAACTTGAGAATTCCGTTGTAATGTTCAATCAAATCATTATGACGAACTTAACACACGCCGTTTTAGCTGGTATTGGGTTAGCTATGATTGATCTTACAACACTTGCTTCAGCATTAACTTGGCAATTCATCGTACTATGTTTAACGAGTGTCGTTTCGATGGGGCTAACTAGCTGGTTCCTAGGATTGGTTTTAGGGATGTATCCTGTAGAAACTTCTATCGGTGCTGGAATGGTCAATAATTCGATGGGCGGAACAGGAAACATCGCCGTTTTATCTGCTTCTAATCGAATGGAAATGATTGCCTTTGCGCAAATGGCCAATCGATTGTGCGGCGCGATCGTTCTAATTATGGGCGGTGTACTTATCCGGTTCTTTTATGGGTAGCCGATATTTTATAAAGAACTGATTTTTGAATAGCTAGCATTATGTAGCAAGCCCGATCATTTTTGATGATCGGGCTTTTTTAAGAGGGGATAAGTCAGTAAATTTGCAGAATAACTCTAGTTTATTAAAAAAAGATCTTATAAGGGACTGAGGGAACTACATATTGAGGGGGATTGGCTTGTTTACAGAATTGCTAATCATAAAACTTTATCTATTAGCAAGCGGAAGTCACGATGAAGTTTTTAGAGAAACGAAAAAATAATCGTTCGTTTTTTTAAAATTGCATGAATGGTAAAATTTAATTGAGTATGCCGCATTGAAAGCGGTTTACCAAAGGTAGTCATTTGCGTTATAGTTAGTAAAAAGGAGGAGGTATAGTATGAAAAAGATTTGTTTTGTATTAACAGTCAGCACAGGGATCAATTATGGCTCGATCTTTGCTGCGCCAACAATCAAGAATCACGATGATTTGAAAGATTATTTTTCAAAGGATTATGATGTTTCTATCAATTACATCAAGGATAAAGATAACGTCGATTATCTGGTGGTTCCAAAACCATATCCTCCTTTTGAAAACGAAAACTATTTACCAATCATCGAAATACCAGCCATCTTATTTATGAAAAAAGACTATGGAAAAATAAAAACTCTTGTTGATGATTATTTTTCTAAAAACTCTTAGAGATTACATAACAGATTAGGGGAACCAGAACTTTATCTATTAACAATTGGAAGTCGTGATGATTTTTTAGAGAAATAAAAAATAACCGTTCGTTTAGTTTGGAAAACTGAATGAACGGTTATTAGTAAGCCACCATACTTGAAACAGCAGTATTGTGAAAAAGAGTCGCTAATAGTAGCGTGTCTTTTTATTTTTATACTCACTGGGAGAGATACCCATATTTTTTTTGAATACTTTACTAAAATAGTTTCCCGTTGAAAAACCAACCTTTTTTGCGACTATTTCTACAGCTTCATCTTCCCATAAAAGTGACAATGAATGAAATATGCGTACTCTTTTTAAATAGTATATTGGTGAAAATTTATAAGCTAATTCAAATTGTCGTATTAATTTGTATTTTGAAATCTCATATTTTTCAGATAAAAAGTCTAAGTTAATATCTTCGAAATAGTATTCATCGATATATTCCTTTGCAGCTTGGATTTTTTCTGCGTTATAGTGATATTGGATTTCTTTTTGTATCTCTTCCTTAATATCCAAAAAAAGTGAGAAAGCCATTTTAGCATTTTGTACGACCGTCAATTCTCGTGTTTTATTATCCGCAATAAATTCTCGCAGCATCTCAATAAACACTTCTGATAATTCAACAATAGTAACTTCCGTATCTAACCACTGGATCATACTCTCTGAAAACTCAATAAACAAAAAATGCCAATCTTCACCAAAGTAGCGGAAATTCCCAGGGATTTTAGCAAGAAAAGCTTTGTTTTGTGTTAAGCTAAAAGTTTTTTCTCCTACTTGTATAAATCCTTGACCTTTTAAAGTTACTTGCAAAACAATTAGTTGTTCTTTTCGGAGGCTGGCATCCCAATGATAATTAATACTTCCTTGCCCTATGCCGATACCTTGAATTAAAGGGAAATGTTGCTCATTTATATAATGGAATTGACGTATAGATTTTTGCAATATATTACCCTCCGTAAAATATTTTCTTCTTGTTACTACCTACCATCCCTTCTATTATATATATAATAGAAGGGATGGTAGGTATAAATGTCAATTTTTTTTGATAAATCACAAAATATTTTTCATTTGAGTAATAATGAAATTAGTTACATTATTGGAATCGAAAAAGAAAAATATCTTACCCATAGGTATTTTGGTTGTCGTTTGAAAGGTTATCATAAAATTAATCAACTTCAAACTATCGATCGTGGTTTTTCCACGAATCCAATTGGTGAAGAACGTACTTTTTCGGTAAATACGTTACCACTTGAAACTAGTACGCAAGGTAGCTTGGATTATCGGGTGAGTAATTATCAGTTTCGAAATATTGAAGGAAACCATATTACTAATTTCGTATATGATCGATTTGAAATTTTAGAAGAGAAATTAATTTTGAAAGGACTACCCTCACTAAGAGGAGAAAAAGAGCAAACCTTAGCCATTTATCTTGTAGATCATGTTCAGTTGCTTGAAATGGTATTGTACTATACGATATATGATGATCTTCCAGTAATTACACGTAGTGTGGAGTACAAAAATAACGGAGAAAAGGCAGTATATATAGAAAATGCTGGTTCAATGCTTCTAGATTTTTCTCGTTGCGATTTTGATTTAATGACACTGAATGGGGCGCATACAAATGAGGCGACAATTCATCGGCAATCACTACATCCTGGTATACAAAAAATAGGGTCAACCAGGGGAACTAGTAGTCCCCAACATCATCCGTTCTTAGGTCTTGCTGACAAATATACGAATGAAGATCAAGGAGACGTTTACGGGTTTCATTTCATTTATAGTGGGAATTTTATTGCTCAGGCTGAGGTAGAACAATATGGTAGTACACGAATCCAAATAGGAATCAATCCAGAGAACTTTGAGTGGAAATTGATACCTGGATCAAATTTTCAAACACCCGAGGTTGTATTAAATTTTAGCGATGGAGGATTTAACCAGCTTTCTCAGACTTTTCATAAATTATATCAAACCCATTTGATTCCGAAGCAATGGCAACAGGAAGAACGTCCGATACTACTTAATTCTTGGGAGGGAAATTATTTTGATTTTACTGAACGTGATTTAATTAGACAAGCTCGGATAGCTAGTACATTAGGAATTGAATTATTTGTTTTAGACGATGGTTGGTTTGGCTGTCGTGAGGATGATACAACATCTTTAGGCGATTGGAATGTAAATAAAGAAAAGCTTCCAAATGGAATCGAGCATCTTGCAGATAGTATTCATCAACAGAATATGAAATTTGGTTTATGGTTTGAGCCAGAAATGATTTCTGTAAAAAGTCATTTATTTAAGATGCATCCAGAGTGGAGTCTGCAGGTTCCGGGTTATCCTCAAACACAGGGGAGACAACAGCTTGTCTTGAATTTGAGTTTACCAGAAGTTCAAGAATACCTCATTGGTATACTGGTGAAATATCTTTCTTCAAATAAAATTGATTATATAAAGTGGGATATGAATCGACATTTAACAGAGGTCGGAAGTTTTCATCTACCTAATGATCAGCAAAAGGAAGTTAGTCATCGTTATGTTTTAGGACTTTATCGTATCCTCATTGAGGTAACCGAGCAATTTCCAAAAGTTCTTTTTGAAAATTGCTCCAGTGGGGGCGGTAGATTTGATCCTGGAATGGTCGCTTTTATGCCTCAAACTTGGACAAGCGATAACACAGATGCTTTGTGTCGTTCGAAAATCCAATTTGGATATAGTTATCTGTACCCACCGATTATGATGGGGTCTCATGTTTCGGATAGCCCTAATCATCAAGTAGGGCGAATTACTCCTTTAGAAAGTCGTTTTCTAATTGCAATGAGTGGTAATTTCGGCTATGAATTAGCTATAGAGGAGCTATCTCCGCAGGAACTTGATGTTATAAGAGATCAAATTACTTTTTATAAAAGCCATAGGAGTTTATTGCAGTTTGGTCAATTTTTTCGATTAAAAGAAATCGATGCAGCATATTCTACTGCTTGGCTATTTAAAAATGAAACAGAGGCACTTCTTGTCTATTTTAACGGACTAGCTCAACCAGCACAGAAAATCCAGTATCTAAAAACAAAGTATCTTGATGAAGCATCTGATTATAAGGATATGAGTACTGGGGAAATTTATAGTGGTAGCGAATTAAATCATGCAGGGATTCTTATCCCAAGGATCAAAGGTGATTTCCGAAGCTTCCATACTCATTGGACTGTCATAGAATAAAAAATAAACACTGAGAGACTGAAAAAGTACCATTATAGTAAAGCGACCCAAAAAGTTAGATTTTCAGTCTAACTTTTTGGATCGCTTCATAATTCATTTTAAAGTTTTTTCTCGTTACTTTAATAAAACTGCATAAGACTCATATGGAAGAAGAGTCTGACTAATTTCTTTTTCATAATTATGAATCAAAATTTCTTTGATTTGTTGTGTTGAGTCCAATAAAAAATGATCTGACTCATTTGAAAAATTAACAACAACTAACAATGTTTCTTCTTTATATCTACGTATATAGGCTAAAATCGCTGTGTCTCCAGTTGAGATACTTTCGAATGATCCTTCCGTAATCACAGGGAACTTTTTTCGAAACTGAATTAGTTTTTTATACGTATAAAATAATGAAGTTTGATCCTCTAAAGCAGTTGCTACATTAATTTCACTTGAATCTCCAACAGGTAGCCAAGGAATACTTGTTGTAAAACCCGCTTGTTTAGAATCATCCCAATGCATGGGGTGACGACCATTATCTCGTCCTTTGACATTAATAGATGCAATGATTTCCTCTTTCGTATATCCTGAATTTATACGTTCATCATACATTCTACGGCTTTCAATATCGTTAACTTCATCAATGGACTCTACAGGGTAATTTATCATCCCGATTTCTTCTCCTTGATAAAGGTAAGGTGTGCCTTGAAGAAAATAAAGATATATGGCTAACATCTTACCACTGAGGACTCTGTATTCCTGATCATTACCCCAACGAGAAATGATTCGAGGCAAATCATGGTTATTCCAAAACAATGAATTCCAGCCTTTGTCAGCTAATTCTGTTTGCCATTTTGAAAAAACTTGATGTAGCTCTTTGGGGTCAAGTTCTTTTAGATCCCATTTTCGTTTACCAACTTGCTTATCTAAATTAATATGCTCAAATTGAAAAACCATCGATAATTCATCCCTGGACTCATTTGAATAAAGTTGAGCAATTTCTGGAGTTGCTCCCCAAGTTTCACCAACTGTAACCAAGTCATAATTTCCAAATGTACATCGATTCATTTCTTGCAATAATTCATGAAGCTTGGGACCGTTTTTAGTAATCGATTGATCAGGTTCTTTACCAATTAAATCAATGACATCTAAACGAAATCCACCTACACCTTTTTCTATCCAGAAGTTCATCATGCGGTAAATTTCTTGACGCATACTAGGATTTTCCCAGTTTAAATCTGGCTGCTCTTTTGCATGCAAATGAAAGTAGTATTCTCCAAGATCTGGAACATAGGTCCAAGCAGAACCGCCAAAGTTTGATTGAAGGTCATTTGGCGGTTTTTCATCATAGCTCTTTCTCCAAATATAAAAATTATGAAATTCGCTTTTTGGATCATGGACTGCTGATTGAAACCAGGGATGTTCTGACGAAGTATGATTTACAACTAAGTCCATGATTATCCTGATATTCCTTTTTTTTGCCTTTTTAATTAGTGTTTCCACATCATTCATCGTTCCGTATTCTGGATTGATTACCTGATAATCACTGATATCATAGCCATTATCTTCATTAGGGGATTGATATATCGGACTTAGCCAAACTGCATCTATTCCTAGAAATTCTAAATAATCTAAATGCTGAATAATACCTTGAAGATCACCAATACCATCATCGTTAGTATCTTGAAAACTACGTGGATAAATCTGATAGATTGTTGCCTTTTTCCACCAATTAGTTTTCATAATACGCACTTAATGCCAATAAATCTTGGTCGCCATCTACACTTACCGTATTAATTGCTTCAACCGCTTTATAATCGTTAGTATTAGTAATAATCATCATTACCGTTGGATCAAAGCCAGCTTTTTTTACTGCGTCTAAATCAACAGTTCCTAAAATGTCACCCTTTTTCACCAAGTCTCCGTATTTTCGATTCGTTTCAAAGTGTTTTCCACTTAATTTTACTGTATCAATTCCGATATGAATCAGTATTTCTGCACCATGTACTGTTTTTAGTCCATAAGCGTGTTTTGAATCATATAAGACTGTTAATTCTCCATCAGCAGGAGCGTAGATAATTCCTTTTTCTGGAATTATCGCAATTCCTTTTCCCATCATTTCTTGTGCAAAGACAGGGTCGTTGACGTCTTTTAAAGAAATTGGAGTTCCTTTGATAGGAGCGGTTAATACTTCGTCTTGAACAATGCTTACTTCAGGGTCTGCATTGATTTTAGTAACCACTTTAGCAACGCTAGTATCATCATCCGCAAAAACAGACATATGACGTTTACCATAAGCATAGGTGGTAATAAACCCGACACAAATACTTATTACGATACCAATCATAAAATAAGGAATAGATTTAGGTGTAATTGAAATAAATCCAATAACACTTGCTGGGCCCATGGCTACCGATAAAACATGAAGCGCGCCAATAAATATACAAGAAACTGCTGAAGCGATCATGCCACAAATAAATGGGAATTTAAGCTTTAAGTTAACTCCAAAAATTGCTGGTTCTGTAATCCCAAGCATAGCGGAAATACTCGCTGAAGTTGCCAAACTTTTTTGTTTTTTATTTTTAGTTAACAACATGATGGCAAGTGTTGCCGCACCTTGACCGACGTTTGCCATGGAGGCTACTGGAAAAATAAATGAGCCACCAGTACGCGCGACATCGGCCAGCAGAGTTGTCTCGATTGCTGGGAAACTTTGATGTAGTCCTGTAATAACAATAGGTGAGTAGAATAGACCAAATACTCCTAGACCAATAGCGCCTGTTGTATTATATAACCAAACAAGCCCTTCAGTTAGACCATCGGATACAATTCTCATAATAGGTCCGACAATAATAAATGTTAAAAATCCAGTAATAATAATGGCTAGCATTGGGGTAAAGGTAAAATCAAAAGCATTTGGAATTCGTTTGTGAAAGAATTTTTCTAATGTTGCTAAGATCCAAGCAACTACTAATACTGGGAGAACGGAGCCTTGATAACCCGTTTGAGCAACATTCATACCAAAGATATGCCAATAATTCATGCTTCCATCTGCAATTGCATTGGCCACACCGTATCCATTGATTAAATCAGGCATAACCATTGCCATTCCAATAGCGGCACCTAGATAAGGATTTCCACCAAAACGTTTAGTTGCAGAAAATCCAACTAGGATGGGTAAGAAAGCGAACGGAGCAGAAGCCAATAAATTAATGATACTAGCAACATCAGTTATGTTTGGAAACATTTCCACAACAGATTGAGGTCCAAATAAATTTTGGGCAGTTAATACATTGTTCAACGCCATCAATAAACCGCCGGCAACTAAAGCTGGAACAATAGGAACAAAAATATCAGATAATACTTTAATAAATGCCATAATAGGATTATTTTTTTTACCACTAGCTGCTACTGCTTTTAAATCGGCGGTGGATGCTTCCTTAACATTAGTTATTTTTATTAGTTCATCGTAGACGTTGTCTACATCACCTGCTCCAATGATAATTTGAAACTGATCATTGGCTTCAAATGTTCCTTTGACGGCATCGTTATTGTCCAAAGCTTTTTGATCTACCTTGCTTGAATCTTTTAAAACTAACCTCAATCGTGTCGCACAATGTGCTGCTGCTTGAATATTGTCTTCGCCAAGAGCTCGATTGATTTCCTCCGCCACTTTTTTGTAATTCATTCTCATTCCTCCTAAAAATTTTTAAGCGATTTTAATAAGGTTCATTAGTTTGTGCTTAAAAGATAAAATAATGAAATCGCTTTTTTACACCCAAAGTATACCATCCTTCGGAAAAATGTCAAACGTATGACAAAAAATAAATATTATTAAGTTAATATTTTGATTTATATGAGTTTATAATTGATTAACGTTTGACATTTTTTGTTCTTGAAGTTAAACTGTATGCAAGAATACGCTTACGAGGAGAGTGCATATGGCTATAAAAAAAGATTGGACTAAAGAAGAACGATATCGTCCTTATCAAGAATGGGATAAAATGTATCTTACCTTACTCCAAGAGAAAATCGCTGACTCTAAGTGGCGGTTAGGGTATCATATCCAACCCAAAACCGGCTTGCTAAATGATCCAAATGGTTTTTCATTTTTTAATAATCAATGGCACGTTTTTTATCAATCGTACCCAATGGGAGCTGTTCACGGCGTAAAATCTTGGTATCATTTAACTTCTGATAACTTAGTAGAGTGGAAAGAAGAAGGTACGAAAATATTTCCAGATAGTTTATACGATAGTCATGGTGTCTATTCAGGTACTGCTTTGCCGGTTTCGGACAAGTTATTTCTCGCATATACAGGAAATGTCCGTGACGCTGAGTGGGGGCGTCATTCCTATCAGTTGGGTGCATGGATGGATTCGTTAGGTGTAGTTCAAAAAATCAAATCTCCTCTTATTTCTGAACCTCCGGCAGGATACACATCTGAATTTAGAGATCCTCAAGTATTTCGCTACAATGGCGGTTACTTGATGACAATAGGTGCTCAAGATGAGTCAAAAAAAGGAAAAATACTTACTTATCAGAGTTCTGATTTACTTACATGGCAATGGAGTGGAGAATTGAATTTTACTGATAAGGAAATGGGCTTTATGATTGAATGTCCCAATTTGTTAGTAACAGAAAAGGCTACATTACTTATTTTTTGTCCTCAAGGTTTAAACCCAGAAACTTGTTCTTATAGAAATATTTATCCAAATAATTACGTTATCGGTGATTCTTACGATTATAAATCAAATAAAATAATTAATCCTACCACCCTAAAAAATCTGGATGAAGGTTTTGATGTATACGCTACACAAGCATTTCAGGCACCAGATAATCGATTACTATCTATTAGTTGGGTGGGGTTACCAGAAACTGATTATCCAACTGATCAAGAAGATTGGGCACATTGTTTAAGTACCGTTAAAGAGCTGATTATAAAAGAAAAAAAATTATATCAACGTCCTGTTGCGGAAATGAAGGAATTACGCACAGGTGAAGGTGTGGATCTTAATGAAAAATCCGATTCTTTTTTTGAAACATACACAAATCAATATGAATTGAATCTTTCATTTGCACCTCATTCATGTGGGACAATTACTTTATGTGCAGATAAAGAACAAAAACAGGGATTAACGGTTAATTTTGATTCACAACGTGGTAAAATTACAATTGACCGTAGCAAGGCTGGGACGATTTTCGGAGAAGAATATGGATTTATCCGTTCATTTTCAGTCGAACAAAAACCCTTAAATCTGCAAATATTTGTAGATTCCTCGATTGTGGAAGTTTTCATAAACAAAGGTGAAAGAGTTGCAACAATGCGAGTGTTTCCGGAGACAAATCAGACAGGAATTCATTTGAATTGCGAAGGAACCTATCAAGGGAAAATGTGGCAAATACGGAAAACTAACCAATAAAGGATGAAATAACATGGTGGTCAAATTAACCGATGTAGCAAAAAAAGCTGGCGTTTCACCAACTACTGTTTCTCGTGTTATTAATAATTATGGATCTTTAAGTAAAAAAACAATCGATAAAGTAAACTTAGCAATGAAAGAGCTGAATTATCGACCAAATTCCTTAGCGCGTTCCTTACAAGGTAAAAATACACAATTGATTGGTCTTGTTTTTCCAACTGTTGCAAATCCTTTTTTTGGCGAGCTTGTTGAAAGAATCGAAGGTAAATTATTTGATTTAGATTACCGTGTTATTTTGTGTGATAGTGCAAATAACAAAGAAAAAGAACGTCATTATATTAATATGCTTGCAGCCAATAAAGTAGATGGCATCATTGCTGGTGCTCATAATCTAGGAATAACAGAGTATGAAGACATCGAGCTACCAATTGTTTCATTTGATCGTCATTTAGCTGATACTATTCCGATTATCGGTAGTGATAATTTTCAAGGTGGTTATTTAGCTACCGAAACATTGTTTGTTAAAGGCTCACGAAAAATTGCTATTTTAACAGGTTCACAAGAATCCAATTCTCCTACAAATTTTCGTTTAAATGGATATTTAAGCTTTTTAGAGAAGCATGAATTAGAGCCTAAAATTTTCCAGATTCAGACAACGGCTAGATCAACAACCTTGAAAAATTTAGAGATCAAACGTATTTTAGAAACGGAAGACATTGACAGTTTGTTTTGTACAGATGATTTAACAGCTATCCTTGTATATAACCAGTGCAAACAGTTAAAAATAAAAATTCCTGAACAAATTAGAATTATTGGTTATGATGGGACTAAATTCATTCAGAATTATTTTCCCCAGCTTTCGACGATCGCTCAACCAATAGCCGATTATGCGGATATTTTAGTAGATCTATTGTTACAAAGAATACAAAACCCAGAAAAAAAACTTGAAAAAAATTACCTATTACCGGTAAAACTAATTCAAGGTCAAACAACATAAAACTTAAAAGGAGTGAACCAATATGTTATATGGCGCGATCGAGGCAGGAGGCACAAAATTTGTTTGTGCAGTAGGAAACGAAAAATTTAAAATAATTGAACGGGTATCATTCCCAACTGAAACACCTGAAAAAACGATGAGCTCTGTTGTTGATTTCTTCAATAAATTTGATAATGTCAAAACTATTGGTATTGGATCTTTTGGTCCGATTGATGTTAAAAAAGATTCTAAAACCTATGGTTTTATTACATCTACGCCTAAACTTGCTTGGGAAAACTTTAATTTTGTTGGCTATTTGAAAGAACAATTAAATAATATTTCTGTAGTCTGGACAACTGATGTAAACGCTGCTTGCTATGGCGAATATATTGCAGGTTACGGTAAAGGGTTATCTAATGTAGTATATTATACTATTGGAACAGGCATTGGTGGAGGTGCCTTGTTAGATGGGCGATTTATTGAAGGTTTTAGCCATCCGGAAATGGGCCATGCTACGGTTCGACGCCATCCAGAAGATACATTTATAGGAAATTGTCCGTACCATGATGATTGCTTAGAAGGATTGGCTGCAGGTCCGGCTATCGAAAATAGAACAGGAGTTAAAGGACAAAATCTACCTCAAGAAGATTCATCATGGGATATTGAGGCTTATTATATTGCACAATGTGCGTACAATACGACTCTACTTTTCTCACCACAAATAATTATCTTTGGTGGTGGCGTTATGAAGCAAAAACATTTAAGAAAAAAAGTTCAAGAACAATTTGACAAGCTTATCAATGGGTATGTTAAATATCCAGATTTATCAACCTATATTGTTACACCAAAATTAGGAGATGATGCTGGTATAACTGGTTGTCTAGCTTTAGCAAAGGATTCGTATTTGAAAGCCTAAATTAATCTGAATGGAATTTGAAAAAGTTGATCCTATAGAATATTTCGAGCAGAGTTATTCGAAATACCAAATAATTAATCAGAAGTTTCTTAAACATAAAAACAAAGTGCTGTTAATTAGTACTTTGTTTTTTATTTTTCAAAAATATTAGTTAAGTGCTAGAAATTGGGTATCTAATAAATATTGCGTTTAATGTTGAACTGGAGAGGAACCTTAACAGGTTTTTAGACAACAGTATAGATAAAAGTTAGAAACACTTTATAATGTGACTATATTTTTTATATTAGTTTACATAATATACATTAACAAAAGTTAAATACTAAAGGTTAACGCTGGATTTAACCGAAATAACAAATTATCACTACATGCTATTATTCGTGCCTTCTCAAGTTTGTCATGATCTATTTTCTATAAAATATGTGTTTTTATCTATTTTATAACCAATCACTCAACTAAAAGTTTAATTTTGATTGGTTATAGAAATATTTTGAATACTCAATATTAAACTTAAACTTGTATTGTAAAGATTTTCAATCAAATATTTTATTGGTTACGAATTTGCATTGCATTATGTTCAGCATGATCAATTTCAGTTTGAGAAATATTATTGAAATTAGTTCGTTCAGGAATTTATTTCTAAAGTGATCCATTATGATTCTTCAAAATCCGCATTCCCATACAATTTAATTACAAACTTGAACCAAATTTTCTATAGAATCATATAATTAATTAATGTCACAATATATGAAATCAGTTCAACTAAATGTTTAATTGCTGTCATCACAGATTTACCCGTATATTCTTGATATTGTAGCATTTTCTGCGGCCGCGTAGTTTCTTAATATCAAAAGGAACGATCTTTTTTGTAAATCCAGCTATAAATAGTTGGTGTACAAACCTTTCTATTGCGTACTGCATTCGCACTAAGTTGCTAAAGATCAGAAACTACTTCGGTAACGTAATATTCCCCTGAAGAGCCCATACACCTTTATGGGTTAACGAACCTCTCCCTTATTTATGCTAATCATTTTAAAATGTCAGTGTCATTAGAATTTTGTTCTATAAATTCAAGTATTTTTTCATTTATTATTTCAGGATATTCGCCATTAATTGCGTGGGAAGCATTCGGGAAATTTTTAATTTTGATATTCTTGACGACCTTTTCCCCTTTCTTAACAGCCTTTGCTGAGTTATGCATCGTACTGTTTTCTGCCATTAATGCGAAAATTGGAAGATCGATAGTGATTAGATCCTCATCACTGAATTGATCTGGTGCTGGGAGTCTTAGTTTATAATTTCGCATTCCCGACTCAATTAATTTAGCAATAGGATCCCCTTCGTCTGCTTTTGCGCCTCCAGAAATATAACTTAACATTTTCTCTCTAATGAATTTAGGTACAAAAGAAACGGATGCTGGAATAGAGGCAGCAATCATTTTTAGGGATATTGGTGCAAATACAAAGACGGGGTCCAATAAATTAATGGAAGAGATGTGCTCAGGATAGTACCTGGTTAAATTCATGGCTGTCCATCCACCGATTGAAACGCCTACAAGATGCACTTTTTCCAAACCTAAATCAATAAGGACTTCATTTAACCACGTTGCTTGATCTTTTTGGTTTTTAATGGGATTCACCTGAACGCTCATACCAGGTTCCCCAAGTAGATCAATCGTATAAACAGGTCTTTCTTTCACCAGTCCTTTTAAATTTGGTTCCCACATTGGTGTTGACGAAGAACGCCCTGGAAGTAATAGAATAGGTTCTTTATGCTTATTCTCCTCTTTTGTAAATAAATAGACACGAACGACGCCATAAGTTGTCTCAATATTTTTCATTTCTCTAGGACTAGGAAGGAGCGCCATAGCCTCATCATAAGCATTTTGAAAGTCTTTCTTTCCTTCTTCAGAGATAAAATGCCCGATTGAAGAAGGAGCTCTAACCACGGATTTTTTCATCCTACACCTCCACCAAATGATCTTTTTATTATCGTCTTCACAAATAATTATTCTTTTCTTACTTTTCTTGTTTCTTAAACAATCTGGCTCGATTGCGGAATAGAGTAAAAGGAGCTTTTAATCCCTTTTTATAATGTTGTATTTGTTATGTAATTGCCGTAACAAAACGATCATTTCTGTTACATAGTGTGGAAAGTAATATTTTGTCTACTAATCCATTATATATTACATAACAAAAAATACGAAATAATATTAATTGTTTCGAAAAATTGGAAAATAATCAACGAATTGTGCTATCTCTTGCAGTTAAAAAAACCACATTAATTTGTACTTGTGTTTTTTCTGAAAATCAGCGTTCATATAATGTACATAAATTTGCATGGTCTAGTTTGCAGCCGTTTAAATTTTTTGACACGAGCAACTAGCGTAATTGGAAAAATACTTTTCAGTATACCAAATTTTGTCATGTTCTTTGACTATCATCTTCCCTCTCTCCTCCATTGAACACCTGAGTTCCCCCATAAAGACAGTATGACCAAAATCTCTTTACTTTATCTCGAAGCTCATGTTCATATTTTTGCGAATTTATATTCAATATTTTCCAACCATTTTTGTCTTTTTTGCGCTGTGGACATTTTGACCATATTTAAACTTATCCATTTTATATTTTTCATACCGGTCTTTTTAAAGGTTCCTTTTATCAGCGCTTTTTTAACCGCATTTCCATAGGTGAATTTATACATAATTTTCGGGGTATTCATTGTCGTAATAACTGTTGTAGACTTCAATTTTTTCAACCGGCTACTCATACTTAATCCATTTTCTTTATAATCATAAGTTAAACCTGGATAGATCACTTTATCAATAAAACCTTTCATCATTGCTGGCATCAGCTCCCACCAAATCGGAAAAATAAAGACTAAATGATCTGCTTTTCTGATTTTCTCTGCATAGCTTATTGCCATGGGATCGACCGCTTGGTGCTTTACAAAACCTAATAAGTCGGCCGAAGTCATTATAGGGTTAAATTTTTCTTTGTCTAAATCAATGACTTCATAGTCTCCATGCGCTTTTTTTATTCCTTTTATTACTGACTCTAAAATTGCGTGATTGTAACTTCCTTCGTAAGGATGGTTATATATAATTAATGTTTTCATGTCTGATTCTCCTTTATCTTTTTCTGATTAAAGAATATAAGGAAATCAAGTGGCTGTAATTAACAAAAGATAATTCAATCACATAATTCTTTTTTTAATTCTGCTTAAAGAGACGGGTGTGATGCCCAGAAAGGAAGCAATGTATTGGTCTGCAACACGTTTTACTAATTCTGGCTTTTTTTCTAGTAATGAAACGTATCTCTTTTCAGGTGATTCTTTAATTCTTGATAAAAAATAATCTGTATAAGCAATAAACCGTTCTGATAATTGATCCATCATGAAATAAATTAAATCAGGTGAATCTTTCATCAATAGTTTTAGTTTTTCCTTGTCTAAGATTAACAATTCAGTATTCTCAATAGCCTCAATGGAAAATATACTAGGTTTTTCTAGATGGAAACTTTCATAAGATGCAACAATTTGTCCTTCAAAGAAAAATTGAAAGGTAATATCTTTTCCATCATCATTATTCCAGAGTCTAAGTGCACCCTTTTCAATAAAATATATCTTATCCGCTACATCTCCTTCATAAAGTAATGTAGTATTTGCTGAAACTGTCTTTTTATACCAGAAATTTTTCTCTTGTTCCCTGGTCAAATTTAATAAATCGAAAAAATTAGTCATTGATACGTATCCTCCTGTTTTTTCCACTGTATGAAACTTTAAATAGAATGAAAAGTAAGGGTAAAATTATTAAAGACGATTAGCATAGTGGCTGTATTTGAAGGGAATTATGTTTATATCGGATATGCGATATTTTTAGCCCGTTATGTCAAGGGACGATCCTATCAGCTAACTATCCCATAAAAAATAGCCGCCAGCTTTATTATAGAGTCAGCAACTATTTCTTTCGATTTATTCTTCTTTTGATTGTTTCGATCATTCTATTTTGTTTTTCCGCAGGTTCGTTGGATTCGACTTCTTTGCGTTTTTCTACTAATTTGATCTCACGATGCTCCGCACGGAAGATATCTCGCTTGATCGTTTTTACCCGCATTAATTTTTTTAGGGCTTCGGGTTCTTCGTGAAATAACTTTTTAAGTTTTTGATCGTGGATTTTTCCAGATATTTTTTCATTTAAAATACTGATCACTGCTAAATTGATTAATAAGATAATCAATAAAAAATTATCTGCCACTCGTGCACGATCCAAATAACCATTAAGAAACAGCCAAAAAATATAGCAAAGCAAAGCAATCAAACTGAACACTTGATAAACTCGCAAGATTTTTTCTCGTTCCGTCCGATCTGCAAAAGTCGGTTTCGTCTCCTTGAATATGGATAGATAGACATTCCGCGCTTCCGTAAATTCTGGTTGTGTCTTATTCGCTGTTTTAGACGCTTCTTGTTTCGTGAGCCCTTGTTTTTTTATATAATATTTCACGATTTTTCTTTTTCGGATCATTTGAACCCCTCTTCGCTTCCAAACTTGACAGTCTGAAGATTCATTAGGTTAACTCCTTAAGTCTCACCTATTTTATCATTAAGTGACGCGAAAAACTAAAAATAATAGAATCTTTTTTTCAGCAAATAAAAGAACAGTAAAAAGAGCCATTCAGCAAGGCTTAATCACTGAATGGCTCTTTTTAAACTTGTTTAAGTGCTTCTTCGATTGGTGTTTCGCCGTCTCCCATCAAAATAACTTTATGAATCGTATTCTCTTGATTTAAAAGTTCGGCTAAAACGCTAGCAACATTTTCAATCGAATTTTCGGATCTTCCAGTGATATCCGTGGTGATTTTACCATCTCCAGTCGTTTCCAGCAAGGCTCCCGGCTGAAGTATCGTATAATCCAACTGAGTTTTATCAATCAGCCAATTATCTGAAAAGAATTTTGCGATATTGTAATCCGTTAACGCTGTGCCCCATTTTTCAGGCTGTAAGGCAAATAATGAGCTTAAATGAATATATCGGTTGATTTTCTTTTGTTCTGCAGCTTGCATCAACTTCACAGCACCAAACAAATCCGTCTGTAACAAATCTTGACCTCGTGAACCAGCAACGAAATAAATCGCCTCAGCATCTGCTAAAATCTCTGCGATTTCTGAGACTGTTCCATGGAGATCCAAGTGTACGGGTTTAACTGAATCACTTGATGCTAATTTTTCCTCATGTCGTGCGCCTGCATAAACAAAATGCCCTTGCTCAACTAGTTTACTCGTCAACTCTTCGCCTACGCGGCCGGTTGCTCCAGCAATAAATATTTTCATAACTCTTTTCCCCCTTCTCTCACACCGTATGCTAACGCATTTTATGAGATGGAACAACTATTTTCACTTATAATTGGATGAGTAATAAAACAACCAATTGGCTGTTTTATTTTTTAACGATCATTTTATAATAAAAAGAGTAAGGAGTTTAACTATGACAAAAACTGTACTCACAATTGCAGGATCCGACACGTTAGCCGGCGGCGGTCTGCAATCAGATCTGAAAACATTTGAGAATTACCACTTATTTGGTTTAACTGCGATTACTTGTATCGCCGTGGTAAAAAATAATCAATTTGAAATCAATGATCTTCCGCCAGCGTTATTGCAAGATCAACTCGCGACGATCAAACAAACGATTAGCTTATCTGGGATCAAGCTAGGTCTGATCCATGATGTTGCGGCTCTTTCAATCGTGAAAGAATTTTTGCATGATTTTACCGGTCCAATCGTACTTGATCCAGTAATGGCGTTTAAAGAAACGGATCAGCTTTACAGCCAAGCCTATCGAAGCGGACTAATTGACTTATTCCCTTTTGCTACGATCATTACACCAAATTTAAAAGAAGCCGAATTGTTAAGTCAACAAGAAATCACCACGCTTGATCAGATGAAACAAGCGGCGCAAAAAATGATTGACTTAGGTGCACCAGCTGTAGTGATCAAAGGCGGCGAACGTTTAGCTGGTGATTCAGCTTCTGATTTGTATTATGACGGTACAACGTACAGAATTTTTTCAAAGCCTAAACTGGACAAGGCAACGATCAATGGTGCCGGCTGTACCTTTGCTTCAGCGATTACTGCTAATCTAGTTTTAGGCAAAGAATTACAAACAGCTGTCACAGACAGTAAAGATTTCGTCTATCAAAGTATTCAAAACGGTATTTTATTGAACAATGGCGAAGGAAATGTTTGGCACGGAGAATGTGTGTAGAGATGGAGGAAAAAGTATGAAAACAAAAGAAATGACAAAATTAGCTATGATGGTCGCATTAACGGTTACCCTTTCTATTATGTTTATTATTCCAATACCGGCAACGAAAGGATTTGTGACTCTCTGTGAAGTTGGGATCTATGCTTCGGCACTGCTCTTTGGACCAACCGGCGGATTGTTAGTCGGCGCATTGAGCGGCGGATTAATCGATTTGATTTCCGGATATCCTGAATGGGCGATCTTCTCTATCGTGATCCACGGGTTCCAAGGATTTCTTTTAGGTTACTTCTATAATAAGTTTTCTAACAAAAAAGGGCTGTTTTTCGGCTTTTCAATTGCTAGTCTTTTTATGATAATCGGCTATGCTTTAGCAACAGCACTGCTTTATGGCTGGGCTGCAGGACTGGCATCTCTGCCAGGTAATGCCGTTCAAAATATTTTTGGGATTGCCGTGACTTTGCCGCTTTTCCAGGCGTTACAAAAAGTTTTGCGTCATCCCCAATACAAATAGAAGGAAGTTTAAAAAATGGAAAAAGAAGAATTACAACAAGACTTAACAACCATCGTTAACGATGTACTGAATGCAGCAAATTTAAAGGCCGGAGATGTCTTTGTCTTAGGCTGTACTACTAGTGAAATTGTCGGCGGAACTATTGGAAAAAACTCTAGTCAAGAGACTGGCCAATGGGTGATTGAGACTTTGAGAACGATCCTTGAACCTAAAGATATTTACTTGGCTGTTCAAGGCTGTGAGCATATCAATCGCGCCGTTGTCGTTGAACGTGCGCTTGCCGAAAAAAAAGATTGGGAAATCGTTTCTGTTAAACCTGCAATGCACGCTGGCGGATCTTGCTCAGTTGCTGCTTTTGAACAATTTTCTGATCCAGTCGAGGTCGAGCATATCGTGGCTCAAGCTGGGATCGATATCGGTGATACTTCAATCGGGATGCATGTAAAATACGTTCAAGTACCTGTCCGTCCATCGATCAAAGAATTAGGCGGTGCTCATATAACAGCATTACGCAGCCGGCCAAAATATATTGGCGGACCGCGCGCGACTTATTAAAATAAAAAGTGAGATCAGAAATTCTGATCTCACTTTTTTTGTCTTAAATAAAACGGGCGATCAATTGTAATAATTGTTGCGGCAACGTCGAAATATCTGAAATATCCACGAAATTATTTTCGCCATACAGTGTTCTTAGTTGCTCTTTGTCCTCACCAATCGCACAAGCAATAAATAAAATCCCTTGTCGTTCGTAATCGCTTAAGACTGTTTGAATATCTTGTTTCGCCTTATCACCAGTATAATCAGGCAAAGCTTTAGGTTGTCCGTCGCTGATTGATAGTAATAACTTAGTATCGGCAGTTTGCTGATTGAGTTTCTCCGCTAATAAGCGCAACGGAACACCGTCACGATTATTTTGACGCGGTTTCATTGTAGCGATTTTTGCCGCCAGATAATCATAAGAATCGTCAAATTCTTTATAAGAATAGATCGACGTCTTCTCACGCTGACTAAGGTCTGCTGAATCGCCATATAACATTAGAGGGATTTGAATTTTTTCGGCAAATAGACTCAAGGCAACCGCCGCTAATTTTGCTGTTTCGATCCGATCATCCCGTAACATAGAACCGGATTCATCGACTCTGACAGCTAATGCTAAAGAAGGCTGTTCATTTGGCGGATTTTTTTTATCAAAGTTTCGTAAATCTCCATAAGCGACATGACTAGGATTAAAACGAGCTCCGTAATATTTCCCGCCGGAAAAATCACTGCTGACTTCTTTATCTAACAAATCATTGATCACTCGGCTTAGACTCTCGACTTCAGGCAATACTTTTTGTGTTAAGAGCTGCCCTTGTTCTAAGGCGTTTTCTGTGATTTTTGGCCGATGGACGATTGTTCCTTCTTTTGCATGGATCGTCTCTTGCAAAATTTTTCGAACTTCACGATTCAATTCTTTCCGTTTGTCTTTATCGATTTCTGCCAATTCATCCAACGACATTGCTGAACCGAGCTTGTCTTCTTCATCGATCGAGGCCGTCTCACTTTTGGACTCAGCATCTGAAGGCGTTCCATCTTCCGGGACCTCCATTGTTGCTGTTTTTTCTGAAATAGGTTTCTCTTCAGACACTGTATCTTCTTGAGTGACTTCAGCTTCTTCAGCAGAGGCATTTTTTAATGTCGCGGACTCGGCTTCTTCCACGATGTTACGCTGCTCTGCTTCTGCTTGGCTGATCTTTCGACCTTGTCGCATTTTCTGTTGGTTCTTGACTTGTTGAAGCGTGCTTAAAAGGCCACTTTGTTCTAATGCCGCTTGTAAAATAGTCAACTCAGTTTCGTCGGTAGTCAATTTATATAAGACTTTAGAAAAAATACTTTCCAATGGGTCTTGGCCTTGTTTCAAACTATTCACCCAGAAAAAATAGGAGCGCATCCCTGCAACACCTTTGATTGCATTGGCTTTGGCTGTTTCATCAAGCAATCGAATGATTTTCGCCATGATTTCTAAATAATCGTGGTCCGTAAAATTCGTTTTTGCGATCGCACGTTCGATCATTACTTCAATCGAAGGCAGATCCATTTTTTCAGCATGCTGCATACGATCGCGTAGTGACTCATTCAATGGTCGATTGCCTTGATAATTACGATTGGTGGTGATCACCACCACACAATCTGGGTGACGACGGATGATCCCTGTCGGAATATTCAGCAAGCCGTTTGGTTCTAACGCAGAGTTTAACGCAACTAGGACAGAGGCGTCACGAATAACTGTCGGCTCTTGAATCTCTAGCAAATAACCTTTCTGCATTGCTCGTACGATCTCTGAAGGGTAAAATTTATAGTCGACACTGGTTGCTGTTTCAGTTTGGTCGATTCGTTCAATCAATTTGCTCAAACGTTCCTTTGCTTGATTGGCATCAAGTTGAAAATGTGTTGCTATCACCGCTAAAACTTCTTGCAATGAATCTGATTGATAAATTGCTTCTAACAGTTCTCGGTCGTCATCGTTATCCGAAGCAACAACTGGTAAGAGTGCCCCAAAGACATCTGTCTTATCCATATCAGCAAAACAAGTAACTTTAGTATAAGGAAGCTGCAAATCGGCCGAAAGTGCCCGAGCTAATTGGGTTTTTCCTGAGCCTGCGTCTCCTTCTAATAATACGTTCATGATTTTCATCTCAGGATCAAGCCAGTTGTTTTTGATTTCCGAAGCGATCCGAAGTTCTTCTTGACTTGTTTTATGGCTTGCAGGTTTGTGCCAAATCATTTGTTCTTCTACTTTGGTAAAACGCCGACCTTTTGTTACGACAAAAGGTTTCTCCATCTTCACTCACCTCGTTGTTTTCGTTTAATAACCCAATTCATCTAACAAGCGTTTCAGAGTCCGATAACGCTGCGCAATGATATCGCCGTCTTTATTCATCGTATCATTGAATAAAATGATGTCCTCATCGATTTTTGGATTCTCAGTATCGACCTTGACTTCCATCCGACCGCCTTGCAACCCAATAATATCGACTTTAGGATCTTCTGGATCATAAAATTTTTCGTAGCGATACGCATCTTGTAAATAAATGCTTGATTGTGCTACTAAAATAGCTAGATCTAAAATTCGTGTGATCGGCAATTCTTCTGATTGGCGTGACCACTTTTCACCTGTATGGCGCCAAACTTTTCCTGATATATCGACCCGACCGCGATCGTTCCACTGTGCTAAGCCAAGTGTCAATCCTTTAGCGTCACTATCCCAAGCATTATGACCATCAATTTTATCATAGTCTTCTACTAAAAAAACTGGTTTATGTTTTAAATTCGTTGGTATCTTCATCAAAATTTCCTCCTTTTAGTAAATTACTCATTTAGTAACTTACTAAACTACTGATGAAAAAAGGATACGCAATTCCACCACTTTTTGCAACTATCTCACTTCAAAACAGTAAAAAGGCATGTGACAAAAGACTTGCCACACACCTTTTTACTGTTATTTTGCGACGCCTAACGCAATCGCCTTATCGCCTAAATGAGTTCCGATGACCGGACCAAATGTTCCAATCTCAATAATTGCCGCTGGGTACTTCTGACTCAGCTTTTCGTATTCTCGCTGCGCCAACTCAGGATTGTTGCCGTGGATCACAAATATCCGCAGATCTTCACCTTTTTCTTGACGCTGTTCTTCAATAATTTCTTCTGTCCGCTGTAGCGCTTTTTTAAGTGAACGAATTTTTTCAGCCAAAACGATCTTGCCTTCTTTGAATGTTAAGATTGGCTTGATTTTCAATAAACCGCCAATAATCGCCGCGCCATTCGTCAAACGTCCCCCGCGCACAAGGTTATCTAAATCATCAACAATGATATACGCATTTGTTGTGTCGCGGATCTGATCGAGCGCAGCTAGTATTTCGTCCAATGATTTTCCTTCATTGCCCATTTCCAATGCTTTTTCTACCATATATCCCATCGGAACGCTAGTGATTTTCGAATCATAAGGAATTACTTGCAAATCAGCAATGTCTTCTTTAATCGCTGTTAACGTTCGAACAAAACCAGAGATCCCTTCTGACAAATGAATGCTGATGACAGTATCATAGCCCTGCTTTTTGATCGAGTGATACAATCCATAGACTTCACCGAGAACAGGTTGAGAAGTTTTCGGGAAATCTTTGCTGCTTTTCAATTTTTGGTAAAATTCCTCATAACCAATATCTACGCCTTCTTCAAAAGGCTGATCATCAATAATAACCGGAATTGGAATAACAAATAAATCTTTATGATTGCGCGTACGTTCATTCAGATAAGCGGTACTATCTGTCACGATCGCTAATTTCATACTCGCTTCCTCGTTTCAATCAAAATTTACAATAGATATAATATAGCACACTCATAGATTCATGGGAATCAAAAATCGGCTACTCTCCCAAAAATTCTTGTGCTGCTTGTGCATTTTGATTGGTATCAACAGCTAGTGCACTGCCGGCATTCACCGTATCGATATAAGTCCATGAGCCGTCGACCGGCAATGTCAAACGTTCGATTCCGCCGACTGCTTTTGCGAAATTGAATAAATTACCAAATAAGAAAGTATTTGACATATCAGTCGATAAATACCCCCAAATTTTCCCAGCAGCGTACGGTCCGCGCAATAATACAAGCGGATTTTTCAACTGACCGAAAACCGTCTGCATGACTTGCTGCTGACGCCGAACCCGACCGAAGTCGCCTTCTTCATCCATTCGAAAACGCGCATAGTTCAATAGTGTGTGCCCATTCATTTTTTGCGGTCCTTTTGTGATCGGTTCATCGATGTAGGCACTCATATCCTTTTCAGCGTCAAGTTGAACGCCGCTAGGAAAAAGTGTGTCGATGCCTTTTTCAAATGTTTGGAAATCAACCATCGCATAGTAGCGGCAATCGATACCAAAATTACTCTTTAAAGTCTGACGAACGAGATCTGCACCGCCATATGCATAGGCTGCGTTTAATTTATTCTGCCCAACACCTGGAATTTCAACATACATATCCCGCATGAAAGAAACTAGTTTTGGTTTTCCGCTGCCATCAACTTGTAGTACCATCATCGAATCTGCACGTCCGCTAATATTATCACGGGTATCGCTGCCTAAGAGCAAGATATTTTTTGTGCCATTTTCTGATTCTGCACCATTAAATTCTTGTGTTTCGATTTTAGCCATTGAAGAATCGTGCTTTGCCGCGAAATTTCCCACACCAAAGGCAACAACGGAGTAGCCGAGCAGTATGACTAAAAGGATCAGCAGTTTCTTCCGCCAGCTTCGCTTTTTTTTTGGCTTTTGCCCGTAAGGATTTTTAGGCGTTCGTTTAAACGGATTCTTGATTTTCGGTCGTTTAAACGCAAAACGCTTCTTTTTTTGTTCCTGAGTTGGTTCCTGATAATGGTCCTCGTAATAATTGTTTTGCGGTTCCTGGAATTGTTCGCGCTCTTCGTATCTGATTTTTTCGTAATCAGGTCTGTTATCGGTCTGCGGGTCTTTTTTCAGTTCGCGTCGAAAGTTAAACGGTTTTTTATCTTCTTTTTGACTTTCCTCGTGGATCTTTTTGTATTTGTCCATCCGGCTCATAGTGCACCTCTTCATCTCATTGCTATCCTTATTAAAATAGCAAATCATTCGGCCTTTGTCCTATTTTTCCAAAAAAAAATTAGAAAACCTTAACTAAGATTTCCTAATTTTGGAAGATAGGTGGGATAATCCCCGATCAGTGTCACCGTGACATTCTGCGCTTTTAATTGAGCTAGTACGTTTTGCAATTTATGATCTTCTGGTGTTTCAAGATCAATAATAAAGAAGTATTCGCCCAACTTCGTTTTTTGCGTACGAGATTCAATCTTTGTCAAGTTGATCTTCTCTGCCGAAAAAATCGCAAGACATTGATAGAGTGCCCCTGGTTGATTCGAAGCTAAATCACACAGCACAGTCGCTTTTTGCTTTTTCTGAGGCAACTTTCCAGCTAATGGCTGCGAACCCAATACCCAAAAACGTGTTTCATTTTCGCTGATCGATTGGATATTCTCCTTAACGATCGTCAAACCAAATTGTTCTGCTGCTGTTCTTGAACCGATCGCCGCATATTTTTTTGCTGGATTATCGGCTACTTTTTTTGCGCCTTGCGCCGTTGAACCGGTTTGCTCGATATCGACCGTGGGAAAATGATTCAGTAAAAAAATTTGTGATTGGGCCAAAGCTTGCGGATGACTACAGATCAATTCTATCTCTTCCCAAGTCTCAGCATGATCAGGATGGACCATCAACTGTTGGTGGATCGGCAACACGATTTCAGCTTGGATCGTCGGCAACGTTTGAAAAATCAAATCTAATGTCGGCAGCACTGAACCTTCGATCGTATTTTCAATTGGAACGACACAATAATCTAAAGTGCCTTTTCTTTGTTCTTCGAGCAATGCGGTCAAAGAATCATAGGGAAATAATTCGCTCTCTTTAAAAAAATTAACTGCCGCACTGTAAGTAAACGACCCTTTTGGTCCCAAATAGCCAACTTTCATTAGGATGCAACCTGTTGCATGATTTCATTGACGATTTCTTGCGGTAATTTTTTAGAAGTATCCACCGTGATCTTCGCTAATTTTTCATAGAGTTTTTCTCGAGAGAAAAACAACCGCTTCAAGTCGCCATCGTCATTTTTGATCGCTAAGGGACGAACATTTATTTTGTCCTCACGAATTCGCTGAACTAAAACATTCGCGTCCGCTTTTAAATAAACAACTAATTTATCTGATAGAACTTTTTGGTTTTCTTGTTGCAAGATCACGCCGCCGCCAGTTGCAATAACAGACGCTTCATTTAGCGCTTCTTTTAACAGACTTGTCTCATGTTCTCGAAATGACGCTTCACCGTGTTCTTCAAAATACTCACTGATAGGCTGTCCGATCCGTTCAACTAAGACATCATCCATATCAACTACGCGAGCCTCCAGCGCAGCAGCAAGTTCTTTACTAATAGTAGTTTTTCCGGCTCCCATAAAACCGATTAAGACGATTGATTTCATTAGACATTCTCCTTTATTAATAAACTTAAGTCAGTAAAAAAGTTAGGATAAGAAATATTGATTGCTTCAGGATTGTTCAGTTCGACAATCTCTTCAGTCAACAACGCGGCAATTTGCAACATCATCCCAATCCGATGATCACCATGACTATCGACAACACCGCCATGCAAAGGCGTTGGTCCGTGAATGATCAGACCATCTTCAGTCGTTTCGATCTTAGCTCCCAATTTGTTCAATTCTTGAGCAGTCGCATCGATCCGATTAGTTTCTTTAACTTTTAGTTCTTGCGCGTCAGAAATGATCGTTGTACCAACTGCTTGTGTTGCTGCTAGAGCAACAATAGGCAATTCATCGATCAAACGCGGAATGATTTCTCCTGAAATCTCCACTGCCTTCAACGCTGCGGATCTAATCAATAAATCTGCGGCTTGATTTTGCGAGTCGTAAGCTAATTGCTGGATCTCTCCTCCCATTTCAGCCAATACATCTAAGATCCCAGTACGGGTCGGATTGACGCCGACATGATTCAAACGCAACTCGCTTTCAGGTAGTAAACTAGCTGCCACTAAATAAAAAGCCGCTGAAGAGATATCGCCGGGGACTGTTACTTCTTGTCCTACCAGTTGTTGACCTCCAGGTACGGAGATTTTTTTATCTTCTACTAAAATTTCTCCGCCAAATTGTTTGATCATTTCTTCTGTATGATTGCGTGATTTCTCTTTTTCAATAATAGTAGTTATCCCTTTGGCTTGTAAAGCCGCAAAGAGTATCGCAGATTTTACTTGGGCGCTGGCAATCGGCATCTCATAAGTAATTGCTGATAATTCACTGCCTTGGATTTCGATCGGCGGAAATTCACTGCCGGTATTTCCTTGCAAGCTTCCCCCCATCGTTCGCAACGGACCCATGACTCTTTCCATCGGTCGACGATTCAATGAAGCATCCCCTGCTATTTTTGAAGTAAATGGCTGTCCTGCCAAAATTCCCAATACTAAACGCATCGTTGTACCGGAATTTCCGGCATCTAATGCTTTTTCAGGCGCTTGTAAATTTTGAAACCCTGCCCCTTCAACAATAATGTCTTTTCCATCATCATGGATCGTGACTCCTAACGCTTTAAAAACAGCGACAGTACTCAAACAATCCTCTGCTCTTAAAAAATTATGAATCGTTGTCTTTCCCTGACTGATTGCCCCAAACATGATACTGCGATGTGAAATTGACTTATCTGCCGGCACTGTCAGCATACCGTTTATCCCAGCTTTTGTTCCCAATAATTTCATTTGTCTAACTCCTTCTGCAACAATGAAAATCTGCTTCTTCGATTACCGATTGCCCTTTTTCTAAATCTGTTTGATTTTTAAATGAGAGTTCTAAAACGCCGTAAATATCTTCACGGGTTTCTTGGATTTTTAAGTTAACGATCGAAATATCTGCCTTACTTAAAAGCGTCATGACTTCTGCAATCGCCCCCGCAGTATCTGGAATATCAACGTAAAGATCATAAAACGCTGGAATGACTCCGCGATCTTTTGCAGGTAAATGGTCGCGAGAATGTTTTGCCTCGCTAAAAAAATCATAGATTGCTGACTGATCTTCTTGCATTAAGCTTTCTTGAATGAGTGCTATTTCTTTTTGCCAGTCTTTTAATAAGTCTAATAAGATCGAACGATTCGTCAATAAGATATCTGTCCACATTTGCGGATCGGATGAAGCAATCCGAGTAATATCTCGAAACCCGCCTGCCGCAAGTTGTGTTGCTCGCGGATAGTCAAGCGCCAACTGATCACTCATTTTGACTAAGCCAGCTGCGACAATGTGCGGTAAATGACTTAACACTCCAACAATCTCATCATGTGATTCAGGCTCAAGCTCTACGAATTTTGCTCGGGTCGGCTCTAATAATTTGATTAAAGGATCCGTTTTGATGCCTTTAGGCGGTGTCAAAATATAGTACGCTTCTTCAAAAAGATCAGGGTCTTCTGCTTTAACCCCTGATTTATGCGAACCTGCCATCGGATGTCCTCCGATAAAAGTAAAAGGCAGTGTTTTCGCTAATTCCATCACTTCATTTTTTGTACTGCCGGTATCAGTGACGATCACTGATTCTTTCAACGAAAGATCTGCCAGTTTTTGCAAGTATTGCAGTGTCGAACGAACGGGTACGGCTAAAATAATGATATCCATCTCAGGTGCTCTTTCAATAGAAGCAATTTGATCAACCAGTCCGACATCACGAGCGATTTCACAAGTTTCTGATGAATAATCCCAGCCAAACAATTCGATTGCCGGATTGTTGATTGCTCTGCAAAGCGAAGCGCCGATCAAGCCAAGTCCTAAGACCATCACTTGCTGTTTCATAGACGTACCTCTTTCTTAAAAATTCTTAATTGTCTCACGGTATTGCGCTACCGCCTGCTGCAAGTCAGCGATCGTATCAGCTGAAAATTGTTCTAACAGTTCTTCGGCTAATACTGTAGCAACAACATTTTCCGCAACGACTGAAGCTGCTGGAACGGCGGTGCTGTCAGACCGTTCCACACTAGCCTTATACGGTTCTTTTGTATCGATATCAACACTCATCAGCGGTTTGTATAACGTCGGAATTGGTTTCATAACGCCGCGCACGATGATTTGTTCACCGTTTGTCATGCCACCTTCAAAACCGCCTAGATGATTGCTTGTACGGCTGTATCCTTCCTCCCAAACGATTTCATCCATAACTTTTGAGCCAGGCTGACGTGCCGCTTCAAAACCGATACCGAATTCAACACCTTTGAAAGCATTGATACTCAACATGATTTGAGCAATTTTTCCATCTAATTTGCGATCCCATTGAACATAACTGCCTAGACCAGCCGGTACATTATCTGTCCGAACCTCAACGACACCGCCGATCGTATCTCCAGCTTTTTTTGTTTGGTCGATCAATTCCTTAACTGCCGCTTCGACCGTTTCATCTACCATGTTGACTTCTGAAGCTGCCGTTTTTGCTTGGATCTCTTTAACACTTAATTTTTCTGGAATGGACGCTTCAATCCCGCCTAATATCACAACGTGACTCGCGATTTCAATGTCGACAGCGGCTAAAATTTGTTTAGCGATCGCGCCAACAGCTACTCGCATCGTTGTCTCACGAGCAGAAGAACGTTCCAACACATTTCTCAAGTCGTTGTGCTGGTATTTCATCCCGCCGACAAGATCGGCATGACCTGGGCGTGGTTTTGCGACCCGCCGTAATTTCTGGTCTTTTTCTGATACTGCTTCAACCGACATGACTTTCTGCCAGTTTTTCCAATCACGGTTTTCGACGATCATAGTGATCGGTGAGCCTAATGTTTGGCTATGGCGTACACCAGAGGTGATCCGCACTTGATCTTTTTCGATTTTCATCCGTCCGCCACGGCCATAACCGCCCTGTCTTTTCGCTAATTCATGATTGATCGCATCGATCGAAAGTGTCAAACCTGCTGGAACCCCTTCGATGATCGTCGTAAGTTCTGGTCCGTGTGATTCTCCAGCTGTTAAGTAACGCATAAGCTACTTCCCTTCTATTAAAAAGTCTTGGATTTCAGTCAATTTGATTTTTTTGATATACGCTTTGCCGAGTTCTTCCAGCACGACGATATTTAAACTATCTCCACGTGCTTTTTTATCATGTGTGATTGCTGTATAAAATTTCTCAGCTTCCCAAGGTTGGTAATCGGTTGGCAATTGATACTTTTGATTCATTTGTTCAATGGCTGCTGTGATTCCTTTTGGAGAGAGCTGTTTTTTTTCAGCTGTTTGCGATATTTTTATCATGCCGATTGCTACGGCTTCGCCATGACTAACTTTTCCGTATCCAGCAGTATTTTCGATTGCGTGTCCGATCGTATGCCCGAAATTCAACAATAAACGAGTGCCGTTATCAAATTCATCTGCTTCTACTGCCGCTTTTTTAACGTGTAAAGCTTTTAAAATAATCGTTTCACTGTGAGCTAAAAGGTCTTGGACTCCTGTTAGTTTCTCAAGGTCTTGCCACAGCGAAATGTCGCTGATCGCCCCGCATTTGATGATTTCTGCGATTCCTTCGCGAACACGAAGCTCAGGCAATGTATTTAGTGTCTCTGGATCAATTAATACACCCTCCGGTTGTGCAAAAGTCCCAATCATATTTTTGGCTTTGCTTGAATTCACTGCAGTTTTTCCGCCGATACTTGAATCAACTTGCGCCAATAGTGATGTCGGTATTTGAACAAAGGCGATCCCTCGCATATAGGTCGATGCAACGAAACTAGCCAAGTCGCCGACGACACCGCCGCCTAAAGCAATGATTGCGTCGCTGCGGGTAAATTGCTGATCCGCTAAGAAATCATAAAGATTGTTTGCCATTGTCAATGATTTGCTGCTTTCTCCTGCAGGTACGACATAGTGGCAAACTTCATAATCAGCTAATTGTTGCTGGATTTTGTCACCGTAAAGCGGAAATACGTGGTCATCGCTGATGATTGCGATTTTTTTATTTTGCCAAAGCGAGGCGATCCACTCGCCGACAGAATCTAACGCATGACGTTTTACAATGATTTCGTAGCTTTTTTCTGATAAAACAATTTCCATGACCGGTTCCCCCTGTTTCGTAGCTATCTCTTTTTAACTATGGAAAAGATTTTTCTGATCATCTCCAGACTCGGTTGCTAGATTTTAATCTCTACAATAATCCAAGTCTAGCAAAAAGCAGAACAACTATCTTGCTTAAATAAGTGAAGGTTCGTTCGTTAATTCATTGATTTTTTTCATCGCTTCAACCATGATGTCGACTTCACTCATCATTTTCAAGTAATTTTTCTCATTCAATGATTGTTCGCCATCAGACCAAGCGTGTAATGGATCAGGATGGATCTCGACAATCATTCCGTCAGCGCCGCTGGCAACTCCTGATCTTGCCATTGGTCCAACAAGATCCCAAACACCCGTACCATGACTTGGATCAACAATTATTGGGAAGTGACTCAATTTCTTGATCAATGGGACTGCGCTTAAATCGAAAGTATTGCGCGTCGCTGTTTCGTAAGTCCGAATGCCGCGTTCGATGAAAATGATTTTTGAATTGCCTTGTACCGCGATGTATTCCGCTGCATTCAACCATTCTTGGATCGTACCTGAGATTCCGCGTTTCAAGCCAATCGGTTTTCCTGTTTTACCAACTGCTTCCAACAAGCGGAAGTTTTGCATGTTGCGTGCCCCGATTTGAATAATATCTGCGTATTCGCAAACAACATCGATATGGGCTTCGTCCATCACTTCGGTAATTACTTTCAAACCATGAGCATCAGCAGCTTTACGCATGATTTTCAAGCCTTCTTCGCCTAATCCTTGGAAAGCGTATGGTGAAGTCCGTGGTTTGTAAGCTCCGCCACGTAAAATTTTTGCTCCGCCGGCTTTAGCCATACGTGCAGTTTCCATAATTTGTTCTTCGCCTTCAACAGAACAAGGACCCGCCATTGTTACAAAACTGCCGTCACCGATTTTTACGCCATCGACATCAACGATTGTATCTTGAGGATGGAATTCTCTTGAAGTAAGTTTGTACGTATTTGAGATGGCAACCGCCCGCTCAACGACACTGTACGCTTGAAATGGGACATTTTGTATGATCTTTGGATCGCCTAGTAATCCTAGTACTAAGCGGTCTTTCCCGCGATTGATTTGGACGCCTAATCCTTCTTCTTCAATTCGTGATAAAATCGGTGATAATTCTGATTCTTTAATTCCTTTTTTTATAATTAAAATCATTTTGATAACTTCCTTCACTTTTTAGTTTTTGATTGCTTCTTCCAATAACGGTTGGATCATCTCTACCGGCATTTCTTTGCCTGTCCATAATTTAAAAGCGGCGGCTCCTTGATAAAGTAGCATTCCTAACCCATTAACTGCGGTCGCTCCGGCTGCCTTGGCTGCTTTTAAAAGTTTTGTCTCGCCAGGATGATAGATCACATCAAACACCGGCAGATCTTTTCTTAACAATGATTCGTTCGGCAATGGCATTTGATCTGTATTTGGCGCCATCCCGATCCTAGTGGCATTGATCAATAAACTACTTGCTGCTAAAGCTTCGGATAATTGCTGCTCGTCGGCTAAATCATGTAGTTGGATTTGACAGTTGGTTTCTTCAGCGATCATCGCAAGTTTTGGTTCGATTTTTTGATAAAAGTCATCTTTGATATTAAAAACATCAATGGCTTGTACTCCGTCGATCGCCGCTTGTGTGATAATTGCTGTTGCGGCACCACCAGCTCCAAGAATCGTCATTCTTTTGCCAATGATCTCAATCCCATTTTGTTTTAAACTTTCCATACAGCCAATGCCGTCTGTAATATGTCCAATCAATTTGCCGTCTTGGTTCACGATCGTATTGATCGCTCCAATCAGCCGAGCCGCTTGACTCAACTCATCGACATATTTGACAGCTTCCATCTTGTGAGGCATCGATAAATTGATTCCCAACATTTCAAGATCGCGAATCGCTTGAATGCTTTTAGCTAATCTTTCTGGCTGAACGTCAAAGCTTAGATAGACTGCATCGACCCCCGTTGCTTTAAACGATGTCGTATGCATCATTGGCGAAAAGCTGTGTCTTGCTGGTAAAGCATACAAGCCGGCTAACCGCGTCTTTCCTGAAATTTCGTTTTCCATCTTTCCTCACTCCTTCTGATAATAATCAACCTTCAATCCTCTTTTAAATATGAAAAAGGCTCATTGTAGAAAATCTACAATGAGCCTAGTCTCTCCAAAAAATTCCAAAGAAAAAGCCACTATAGATTTTCATCTATGTGGCATTAAGTCATACTTAATCTCTCTAGCCATCATAGATACAAACTGGTGTCGTCTGCATCCATGAATCATGAATACAAACCTATCTAAAATAGCTAAAGTAATAATTATTCAGTTGTGTGTGCGTACTCTTATTCTTATTCATAAAGATCGCTCCAAACTGTGATTTAAGATTGAACTTAGTATAGGATTGTTTATAAAATAAGTCAACCTATTTTTTTAGTTTTCTGTAAATATTTTTTATTTACATCACTTCGACCACTGGATCACTTTCTTCAAACAGCAAAAATAGATCGGTCAGCGTCAGTTGTTTTTTCGCTTCGCCGCGGATATCTTTGATGATTTCTCCTTTTTCCATCACGATCACTCGATCGCCGTAATGTAAAGCGTCTTCCATTTTATGGGTGACCATCAAACATGTCAGCTTTTCTTCTTTGATCCGTTGATCCGTCAATTCCATCAATTGTTTGGCTGTTTTAGGATCAAGTGCAGCTGTATGTTCATCCAATAGTAATAAATCCGGCTGAGTGATCGTCGCCATCAATAGACTTAGCGCTTGTCTTTGCCCACCAGAAAGAGAGCCAGTCGGTGTATCAAGTTGATTTTCTAACCCATTGCCGGTCAAGCGGCATAATTCACGATACAGTTCCTTTTTTTGATTGAGCTGGCGTTGACGCAAGCGACGTTTTTGTCCGCGTTTTTCAGCCAATCCTAAGTTTTCAGCGACCGTCAGCCGCGGCGCAGTTCCCATTTTAGGATCTTGAAACACACGAGCAATCGAAGAAGCCCGTTGTTCTTCAGAAAGTTTAGTCAGGTCTTTGCCCATCACTGAAATCGTTCCGCTATCTAATTGCAAACTACCGGAGATACTATTGAAGAGCGTACTTTTCCCTGCCCCGTTCCCACCTAAAACAGTCACGAATTCTCCCGGTGCAATCGTTAAATCTACTTGATTCAAAATCTTGCGTTTATCATTTATTCCATTATTGATCGTTTTACTAGCCTGTTTTACTTCTAAGGCATTCATAGGCCCACTCCTTCTATTAAAGAAATCATTTCTGCTAAAAGATTCGCTGATTAATCAGCCGGCTGAGGCTAATGTGAATTGCCGCTGGTATCTTTTTCTAATCCGGTCTTTAAATTCAGCGCTTCTTTTAAGCGTGGGATCATCAAACACAATGCTAAGATGATCGATGAGAAAATTTTTAAATAGGTCGTATCCAAACCAACTTTGATGATGATCAAGATCAGCAATTGATAAATAATACTGCCTAAAACGATCGCGACTAATCGCTCAACAAAAGTGACTTCACCATAAAGGACTTCACCGATGATGATTGAAGCGAGCCCGATCACGATCACACCGACACCTTTACCGATATCAGCATAGCCGTCATTTTGTGCGATCAAAGCACCGGATAATGCGATGACTCCATTAGATAATGTTAAACCGATGACTTTCATCCGATCGGTATTAATACCGATCGAACGAGCCATATTCTCGTTATCACCAGTCGCGATATACGCTTGACCAAAATCTGTGAAAAAGAAGAACAGCAACAACGCGATAATAATCAAAATCGCGATTAAACCTAATAAAACAATATCAAAATGGTCTGGCAGATTTAAGTTAGTAAAGAAATCTTGTATCTTCGGTTGTTTCAATAAAGAAAGATTGGGTGTTTGCATGATGAACAACATCACCGAATTCAACCCTGACATCACGAGAATTCCAGCTAAAATGACTGGGATCTTCCCTTTAGTATAAAGGATTCCTGTAATAAAGCCTGCACACATTCCTGCAAAGATCCCTAGAAGCGTCGCAAGAATAGGCGACACGCCATTGGTAATGGCCGTCACACAGACCGCACCGCCTAATGGAAAAGATCCCTCTGTTGTCATATCAGGAAAATTTAGAATGCGGTACGTCATAAAGATCCCTAATCCTAAAATCCCCCATAAAAAACCTTGTCCTATCGCTGAAATTACCATTTGATTACTCTCCTTTAACGACTTCTGCTTCTTCTTTTATTTTTGCTGGAATCGTGATATTCAATTCTTCAGCTTTTTCTTCATTGATGATCATATCACCATAATCGATGACATTGACTGGTGTGTCGGCTGGATCTGATTTACCACTTAGGACAGCTGCTGCCATTTTTCCTGTTTCAACGCCTAGTTCAAATTGATTTTGCCCTACTGTGGCGATCCCGCCTTCTTTTACCATGTTATCAACAGAAACGAAGACTGGTTTTTTGGCTTTGTCTGATTCATTAATTAATGTTTGGAACGCGCTGGCGATCGTATTGTCTTGCGGAATGTACAAGAAATCTGTTTCTTTGCAAGCTTGCTGAGTGATTGTTGCGATATCATTACTTGAAGAGATCGCATATTTTTTCACGGTATAGCCTACTTCAGCGGCTTTCTTTTCAGCTCGTTCAATTTGTGATTTTGAGTTTTCTTCTGAAGAAGAATAGATCATGCCAACAGTTTTTGCATTTGGGAATAATTCTTTCGCCATATCGATCTGTTGATCTACCGGCGTTAAGTTATTGACACCAGTAACATTTCCACCTGGTTTTTTCAAATTCTCAACTAAACCGGCACTGACAGGGTCACTGATTGCTCCCATGATGATTGGTTTATCGCTGGTCGCGTTTGCCAAAGCTTTCGCCGCCGGTGTAGCGATCCCGACTAAGACATCCGATTTCTTTTCTAATAATTGCTGGCTCATACTGTTTAGTTTGCTTTGATCGCCTTGACCATTCAAAAATTCAACTTTGATATTTTTTCCATCTACATAGCCTTCTTTTTTCAATCCGGCAATTACTCCGTCTTTGATCTGGTCTAACGATGGATGACTGATAAATTGTAAGATCCCGACGGTTTTTACTGCTGGTTTATCCGCGGCAGCATCCGTTTGACGCGACCCCATTTGATAAGCAAAGACTCCGATTAAAACAACTGCTAACGCGATGATTGATCCAATAATTCCTTTATTTTTCATAATTAATTCCCCCAAGTATTTTTGTTTTTTGTTTTGTACATATAAAAAGACAACTACCCAAAAACTCTACGGTAGTTGTCTAAAAAACAAAAACCGCATAGATAGTCTCTATGCGGGAATAAGCATGAAAAAATATCCAGCATAGATACAAAATTTAGAAGTTGCCTAAACGTTGTATCTATGAGTGAATCCATAAATACAACTTATCTACGCCAGTTTTGCCAGCTATTCGATTGATTAGATAAGTTTACATGTTTCATGAATGCCACTCCTTCTTGGTTTTTGATGTTGACGTTAGTTTAGCGAAAAAGAAAACAGCTGTCAACACTTTTTATTAAAAAAAACTCATTTATTTCATTTGAAATCTCATTTTACTTATTTAACGTCCACATCGGCAAGCGATTTAATTCTGGAATGAACGTATCGTTTAGATCTTTTAAGCTTTCAACCACAAACCGATTTTTTTCTTTGCCATTCTGAAAAAAAATAAACGTGACTTGCCGCGGATCAAGCTGATATTTTTTAGCGATCGTCTTGCTATCATAAACGATCGGATAGTAATAAAATTTGCGGTTGAGCATTTTTTCTTGATCAGGATCGTCTAAGATCGTCATGACATTTTCATAAGACGTTCCGCTCGGTTGGCTGAACATGATCGAGATAGCTTTAGTGTCTTTTATTTTCTGATCGACAGTTTGATACTCTAACGGAATCAAGTGCTCTGATTTCAATGAATTGAAGACCAGCTCCTCTAATTGGGAGCGGCGAATAGCTGTTTGGGCAAATGCTGCCGAAACTGAAAAGATGAGCACCGCAACTACTAGACTGGCTGCGATCGTTAAGGTGCGGCGCTCATTCTCTGATACTGCACGGATAAATTCACGCCAAAGAATCAAGCATTTTTCTTTAATAATTGCTGCAGATCTTTTCATAATAACGCCTCCCTAGGTATTATTATATTAGTTTTCGTTTAAAAGCGCTACCAGCACAACAAATTTCACCTTGAATCACAATACAAAAAAACACGCTTTATGTTTTATTTGTTAGCGCTTTATTTAAATGATACTATGATATTGAGGACTTAAGGAGGTAATAAGATGAGCAGTATTGAACATTTTCCACGCAAACAGATCACAAAAAGCAACCGACTTTTTTCCAGTATTCGTAGCGTGATCGAGACAGCTTTTTACGCTAACAATGTCATAAAAATCCGGCATTTGACTGATGCGTATGCCTTGGCCAAAGCAAGCCCCGGAACGATCACAACCGATCTGGACGTCGCTCACACAAACCGATTGCAGCTGCCGACTGATGCAAAAGTGCTAGTAACAAATGACGGCGCGATCGTTGGCCGCACCGCTGCTGCTCGCCGGATCATCGGACAACAAGGCGTCGATCCAGTATTTTACAGCAAGCTTTTACGCGAAGCGGTTTTTAAGGCACGGACGAAACAATTTTATTCTGGTGAAGTGATTGTCGGACTGGATGAAGAGTTTACTGTTAAATCCCATTTGATGCTGCCGGCAGATTACAGTCCCAACCTCTACTCTTATTTATTGAATTTTCAAATCAGTGATGCAAAACAGCTTTTTTATCAACAGTCCGTTGAAATCGATACGGGCGATCTTTTTATTTTTGCGGATCCTGATTGGACGCACCCTGATTTCCCAACTGGTCTGGTCATAATTGATCCGCTGCACAATTGTGCGGGGATTTTAGGTTTGCGCTATTTCGGCGAATTAAAAAAAGCAACTTTGACACTTGCTTGGGCAACAGCTCATCGCAATGGGTTTATTGCCTGTCACGGCGGGATGAAACAATATTTATTGGAAAATAAAAACTACACGCTGGCAGCCTTTGGTCTTTCTGGTTCAGGAAAATCAACGATTACCCTAGCAAAACCAAAAAACAATGGAGACGTCTATGTTCTTCACGACGATGCATTTGTCATCTCAAAAGAAAAAGGCTCGACGACTGCACTGGAACCGGCTTATTTCGATAAAACTCAAGACTATCCAATGACGAGCGACCAAATAAATTATATTGTCACTGCTCAAAATGTCGGCGTTACATTGGATGAGCAAAATAAAAAAGTCTTGGTCACAGAAGATATTCGCAATGGAAATGGCCGCAGCATCAAAAGCCGTTTCGCGACTCCCAATCGAGTAGATCACATTGCGGAAAAAGTCGATGGGCTTTTTTGGATCATGAAAGATGATAGTCTGCCGCCGTTGATTAAAATCGAAGACCCTTCATTGGCGGCTATTTTTGGTGCAACACTGGCGACAAAACGTTCCACTGCCGAAAATATTAGTGCTGATACTGCAGATCAATTAGTCATTGAACCTTTTGCAAACCCTTTTCGCTGTTATCCGCTGCAAGAAGATTATCAAGATTTCAAGGAGCTGTTTCAAAAGCAAAAAACAGCTTGTTATCTTTTAAATACCGGCGATTTCCAAGGACGAAATGTCACTCCTGAAGAGACCTTAGATAGCATCGAAAAAATCATTGACGACTCAGCAAAATTTGCAGCTTTTGGTCCGCTTGAAAAAATGAGTTACTTGCCAATCAACGGTCATGAACCAAATTTCAATGATCGCCGTTACTTACAGCAGTTATTGATGCGGCTGGAAACACGCTTAGCATTTGTTCGCGCGCGCAAAACTGAGCAAAATGGTTGTGACCGCTTGCCTGATGAAGCAGAACAACTACTTTTGCAACTGCTTGATACGTTGCGCAGTTATTGTGAAACTTTAGAATCTTAAACTTCTCGGTGAGTTATTTGGTCATTCGCACTTTTTTGTTTATAATAAACGTATTCTGAATAGAAATGAGGGATAAAAAATGTCCTTTGATGGAGTTTTTACCCATGCGATGGTGCAAGAATTGAAAGATCAGCTTGTTACCGGAAGAATATCCAAAATCCACCAGCCTTATGAAAATGAAGTCGTGCTGGTTATTCGCGCCCAAGGAAAAAATCAGCGGCTGCTGCTTTCTGCTCATCCAAGTTATGCGCGGATCCAACTAACTAAGATTGCTTATACCAATCCTGATAATCCGCCTAATTTCGTTATGATGCTGCGGAAACATTTAGATGGTGCGATCTTAGAAGACATTCATCAAATCGAAAATGATCGGGTCGTCCACTTTACTTTTAGTAAACGAGATGAATTAGGCGATTTACAAAATATTGTGTTGATCGTGGAATTAATGGGACGCCACTCAACGATCGTCTTATTGAATAAACAGACTGGCAAGATCCTCAATGCGATCAAACATATTGGTCACTCGCAAAATACGTATCGCTCTATCTTACCTGGCAGTGAATACATTGAACCGCCAAAACAAGAACAAGTGAACCCTTTCCACGCTTCAAAAGAACAAGTCTTTGCGACACTCTCCACAGCTGAAACATTGGATGGTCGTTATTTGCAACAAAATTTCCAAGGATTAGGACGTGATACAGCTGATGAACTAGCCTTTCGCCTTTTAGAAAAACCAAATGAAAAAATGGCGGTTTGGACTGATTTCTGGCACAGCATCCAAAATGAACTTGCACCTACACTCGGTTTAAAAAACAAAAAAGAATTCTTTGCGCCGCTTGTTTTTAAAACCTTTGAAGAACCCGCGACTTACGCTGATTTAAGTACTTTGTTAGATGCCTTCTACGGTGAAAAGGCTGAAAAAGATCGGGTCAAACAACTTGGCAATGAATTGATTCGAAAAGTTGAAAATGAGATCAAACGCAATCAAACAAAGCTTGCAAAACGAGAAAAGACCTTGCAAGATTCTGAGAACGCCGAAGAATTTCGCCGTGACGGTGAATTGTTGACGACTTTCATGGCACAAGTCCCACGAGGCGTTGAAACGATCGAACTGCAGAATTACTATGAGGACAATGCTCCGATCACGATCAAATTAAATCCGGCGTTGACTCCGAATCAGAACGCACAAAAATATTTTCAAAAATATCAAAAACTTAAAAATGCCGTCAAATTGATTTATGATCAAATTGCTGAAGCCAAAGATGAAATCACCTATCTTGAATCTGTCTTGGCACAATTGGAGATCGCGGGTCCAATGGATATTGAAGTCATTAAGGAAGAACTTGTCGCTAGCGGTTATTTAAAACAAAAGCGCAACAAGAAAAATCGCAAACAGGCGCCTTCTAAACCGGAACATTTTACTGCTAGTGATGGTACTTCGATTTTAGTCGGTAAAAATAATTTGCAAAATGACCAATTGACCTTAAAACAGGCTCGAAAGACCGATATTTGGCTGCATGCAAAAAATATTCCCGGCTCTCATGTGATCATAAAAAATGAAGATCCGAGTGAAGAAACATTGTTGGAAGCTGCTGAATTGGCCGCCTATTTTTCTAAATTCCGCCAATCTGCGCAAGTTCCTGTGGATTATGTCGCCGTTAAACATGTCCATAAACCAAATGGAGCCAGACCCGGTTTTGTTATTTATGAAAATCAAAAAACCTTATTTGTAACACCTGAAGAAGCGGCAATCGAACGATTACGCAAAAACGGAACAGCTTAAGCTGCTCCGTTCTTTTGTTTCATCCACTTAGTTCAACCAACCTTCTGGATCCTTGCGCCATTTTTTTAATAACGCAAGCTGATCGTGATCGATATAGTTTTCTTGCAGAGCACTTTCGATCAAAGTAGAATAATTTGTCAATGTGATCAACGGCATTTCCGCTGCTGCAAAATTTTCTTTTCCTTTAGCTAGTTCATACGTGAAGATCGCCGCAACTCCTAACACAGCAGCCCCTTCTCTTTTAGCCGCTGCTGCAGCTTCCAACACACTGCCGCCAGTTGAGATCAAGTCTTCGATCACGACCATTTTTTGTCCTTCTGTGATCCGGCCTTCAATTTGATTGCCACGGCCATGGTCTTTCGCTTTACTGCGGATATAAACCATTGGCAAATCTAAAATCTCTGCTACCCAAGCAGCGTGAGGTATTCCTGCTGTGACTGTTCCGGCGATCACCTCAACATCAGGAAATGCCTCTTTGATTTTTGCCGCTAAGCCTTGTGCGATTGCACGGCGAACTTCAGGATAACTCATTGTCACGCGATTATCACAATAAATCGGTGATTTTAAACCACTTGCCCAAGTAAAAGGCTCATCAGGACTTAAAGTGACTGCTTCGATTGATAATAAATCTTTAGCGATTTGTTCTGCGATCATTTATGCTTCACCGTTCCATTCTTTTTTGATTTGTAAATAACTTTGATAAGGAGCTGGCGCTTGTGTGATTGGTCGGCCGACAACAATATAATTTGAACCGATCTCCTGCGCTTTTGCAGGAGTCATCACACGTTTTTGATCGCCGACATTGGCACCTTGCGGACGAATCCCCGGAGTCAAACAAATAAATGAATTATTTGTTGCTTGATGGATCTTCTCCACTTCATGAGCCGAACAAACAACTCCAGCTAATCCAGCTTTTTCTGCTGTTTTTGCATAATGTAAGACGCTTTCTTGTAAACTGACTGAGATAAGCTGATCTGTGTGCATCTGCTCTTCACTCGTAGAAGTTAATTGGGTCACAGCGATCAGCTCAGGAATTGGTTGACCTTCAGCAGTTCCTTCAAGCAAGCCTTGTTTCGCTGCTCGCATCATTTCCACCCCACCGGCTGCATGGACATTGGTGATTTTAACCCCCATTTTGGCGATTCCGCGCATCGCTTTTTGAACAGTGTTAGGAATATCATGCAGTTTCAGATCCAGAAAGATATCATGACCTTGCGCGCGCAAAAAATTTACAATTGCGGGACCTTCTTGATAAAAAAGTTCCATTCCAATTTTGATAAATAATTTCTCATCGACTGGAAAATAGGTCAAAAATTTTTCAATTTCTTGTTTTGAGGCAAAGTCAAAAGCGATAATTGGGCGTTGTTCCATTATAGGGCCTCCTTGACTTCACGACGTAATTGTTCTAAAGATTCGATCCCCAGCTCAGCCATTCGGACCGGCAGTTCTTCAATCAATTTTGGACAAACATATGGATCGGTAAAATTCGCCGTTCCAACAGCGACCGCACTTGCTCCTGCCATAAACATTTCTAAAACATCATCGACTGTTTGGACCCCGCCCATACCAATAATCGGCAGTTCACTAACTGCAGCAACTTGATTGATCAAGCGGATCGCTACTGGTTTGATGGCTGGACCAGATAAGCCGCCGGTACGATTAGCAAGAATCGGTTGGCGTGTTTTTAAATCGATTCGCATCCCTAATAATGTATTGATCATTGTAAAACCATCTGCTCCGCCCTTTTCGATTGCTTTTGCAATCGGGACGATATCCGTCACATTTGGACTTAATTTAACGTAGACCGGAACATTTGCGACTTCTTTGACTGACTTAGTCAACCGATAAGCTACCTCTGGATCAGTTCCAAAAGCGATCCCGCCATGTTTTACATTGGGACAAGAAATATTCAACTCGATTGCTTTGACGTTAGGTGCATCGCCGATTTTGGCACAAACTTCGACATAATCTTCCTCGCAAGCTCCTGCGACATTCGCAATGATCGGTAATTCTTGATACTGCTCTAAACTTGGTAAAATATCCTGCAAGACAACTTCCATCCCAGGATTTTGCAAACCAATCGCATTCAGCATTCCACTTGGTGTTTCCGCCACTCGCGGTGTCTCATTTCCGAAACGAACTTTAGGTGTTGTCGCCTTGATCATGATGGCGCCTAATTGATTCAAGTCATAATAATCTGCATATTCTTTACCGAATCCGAAACAGCCGCTCGCTGGCATGATCGGATTTTTCAAATCTAGTCCTGGTAATTTAACTGCAATACTCATTAAAAGATGACCTCCCCTGCTTGGAAAACGGGACCGTCTTCACATACTTTGACACTCTTTGTTTCATCTCCCGGTACATGACAGACACACGCGTAACAAGCTCCCATGCCGCAAGCCATTCGAGATTCGATTGAAAGTTGAACATTTTCTACTTTAGAGTAGAGCTGTTCAACTGTTTTTAGCAGACCGTTATTTCCACAAGCAAAAACTGCATCAGGTTGAGAAGATTTTGCCATCAATAAATTTCCAACGTTTCCTTGAATGCCAAAGGTGCCATCGTCAGTTGAAAAATGTGTCTCTCCCAATGCTTGAAATTCATCGGCATAATAGACCGCCTCTTGTGTCCCAAAACCAAGGAAGTGGACAACCTCTACCCCTTTCGCCTTCAGATCTTTAGAAAGCTGGTAAAGTGGCGGTACACCGATTCCGCCGCCGACGATAAATGCAGTATCGCCAGCGTTCAGCTCATCAATTTCAAAACCGTGCCCTAATGGTCCCATGACGTCTAATTGATTTCCCGGTAAAAGTTCAGAAAAACATTTTGTTCCAGCACCCTCGACTCGATAAATGATCGTACAAGTTCCTTTAGCTTGATCGTATTGATTGATACTGATTGGGCGACGCAATAATAAATCGCTTCTTGGCACACGAATATGCAAGAACTGTCCAGGCATCTGCATTTCTTTGACCAACTCTCCGGATAAAACCAGTTCATAAATTTTCGGTGCTAATTCTTGTTGACGAACGATCGTCATCATTTCCTGCTTCATAACGGCCTCCCTATAAATCGACAGAGCAAAGTGTCCTTTGCTCTGTGAAAGTTAAATTTTTTGGATTGAAAATGCTCGTGATTCCATTACTCTCAAAATGGCATCTGCTGTGTCTAATGATGTAAATAATGGGACGCCGTGTTCTACTGCCTCGCGTCGAATGATAAACCCATCTTCTGAAACATTCTGCCGATTTTTATCCATCGTGTTGATGACCACTTGTGCTTCACCGTTGCGGATCAAATCAATGACATTGTGATCATCTGCTTCAGAAATTTTAGCAATTTTCTTCGAGTCCAGCCCATTTTTTTCGAAAAACTCAGCGGTTCCTGCTGTAGCGATCAGACTGTAGCCGACCTCTTTAAATCGTTTAGCCAAGTTCAAAGCTTCTTCTTTTGTTTCGTCTGCGACTGTGAACAAGACTGCTCCGAATTCTGGCAGATGAAGTCCCGCTGCAGCGAATGCTTTGTATAATGCTTTCGCTAAATTCCGATCGGTCCCCATGACTTCGCCGGTTGATTTCATTTCAGGTCCTAAGTACGTGTCTACTTTTTGCAGCTTAGTGAAACTGAAAACAGGGGCTTTGACATGGACCATTTCACTTTCAGGATACAAACCATCTTGATAGCCTAGCTCTTTCAAACTTTGACCTAAAATTGCTTTTGTAGCAATCTGTGCCATCGGAATATTCGTGATTTTACTCAAGAATGGAACTGTCCGGCTTGCCCGCGGGTTGACTTCGATCACGAAGACTTCATTATCATGGATGACGAATTGGATATTCATCATACCGATGCAGTTCATCCCCAATGCTAAGCGGCGCGTGTATTCTTCGATCGTCGCTTTTAACTCAGCCGAGAAAGTCTGCGGCGGATAGACCGCCATCGAATCTCCAGAGTGGACCCCAGCTCGTTCAATGTGTTCCATGATGCCTGGGATCAAGACGGTCTCGCCGTCACAGATCGCATCTACCTCACATTCTTTACCGACCAAGTAGCGATCGACTAAAACAGGATGTTCTGGTGAAGCCTTGACTGCATTGGCCATGTAATCTTCTAAATCAGACTGATTTTCAACGATTTCCATCGCGCGTCCGCCTAAAACATAACTTGGGCGAACTAAGACGGGATAGCCAATTTTTTCAGCGATCTTCACCGCTTCTTTTGCGCTTGTTGCTGTATCACCAGGCGGTTGTGGAATCGATAGGCTTTGCAGAACTTGTTCGAATTGGTCACGGTCTTCCGCTCGATCCAAATCTTCAATAGTTGTTCCTAAAATCTTGACGCCGTTATTTACTAGCGGTTCAGCTAAGTTGATCGCAGTCTGACCGCCAAATTGAACGATGACGCCCAGCGGTTGTTCCAATTCGATCACATTCAGCACGTCTTCTAGCGTTAGGGGTTCAAAATAGAGCTTGTCTGAGACTGAGAAGTCGGTTGAAACGGTCTCCGGATTACTGTTCATGATGATGGCTTCATAGCCAGCGGCTTGGATTGCTTTGACCGAGTGGACGGTGGCATAATCAAATTCGACCCCTTGACCGATTCGAATCGGTCCTGAGCCTAAGACTAAGACAGATTCTTTCTCTGAACGAATGCTTTCATTTTCAAATTCGTACGTGCTGTAAAAATAAGGTGTTTGGGATTCAAATTCTGCCGCACAAGTATCGACCATTTTATAAACCGGTACGATTTTTTCTGCGATTCGGAATTCACGAACTTCGCTGGCAGTCATCTCCCAAAGTTGCGCGATTTTTATATCAGAAAAACCGTTTTGTTTGGCTAGTTTCAAAGTGTCCGGATTCTTTTTGTTTTGCGTCAATGCGGCCTCTAACTCCACGATATGGAGTAATTTATCTAAGAAAAACAAATCGACTTTAGTCAATTTATTGATTTCTTGGATTGAATACCCGCGTCGAATCGCTTCTGTCAGGTAGAACAACCGGTCATCTTGGGCTTTGACCATTTTTTCAGTCAATTCGTCGTCAGTAATTTCACTTAATTCCGGTAACTCGGCATGATAAGTCCCGATTTCTAATGAGCGAACTGCTTTGAGTAAAGATTCTTCAATATTTCGTCCGATCGCCATTACTTCGCCTGTAGCCTTCATTTGAGTTCCCAGAACACGTTCGCCGCTTTCAAATTTGTCAAACGGCCAGCGCGGAATTTTTGCGACCACATAATCCAATGCGGGTTCAAATTCTGCATAAGTTGTTTCTGTTACCGGATTTTTCATTTCATCTAAGGTAAGTCCCACCGCAATTTTCGCAGCTAGTTTGGCGATTGGATACCCAGTAGCTTTACTTGCTAAGGCAGAGGAGCGTGAGACCCGCGGGTTTACTTCGATGACATAATAATTGAAGCTATGTGGATCCAGCGCTAGTTGAACATTACAGCCGCCCTCGATTTTCAATGCGCGGATAATCGATAGGGACGCATCCCGCAACATTTGATATTCATAGTCAGACAATGTCTGGCTTGGTGCAAAAACGATTGAATCCCCAGTATGAATACCAACTGGATCAAAGTTCTCCATATTACATACGACAATGGCGTTGTCCGCTGAGTCTCGCATTACTTCATATTCGATTTCTTTGAAGCCTGCAATCGATTTTTCGATTAGACATTGTGTCGCTGGCGAAAGTTTCAAGCCGTTTTCCGCAATTGTCCGTAATTCTTCTTCATTATCACACATTCCGCCGCCAGTTCCGCCTAAAGTGAAAGCTGGTCGAACGATGATCGGATAGCCAATGATATTCGCAAATGCCACCGCTTCTTCAACTGTATTGACGATCTCTGATTGAGGGATCGGCTGCTCTAATTCTTCCATCAATTGTTTGAACAGATCTCGATCTTCTGCTTGGTCGATCGCTGATAATTTTGTTCCAAGCAATTCGATGTTCAATTCAGCCAGAATCCCAGATTCAGCTAATTCAATCGCCATATTCAAACCTGTTTGTCCGCCAAGTGTCGGCAAGATCGCATCTGGCAATTCTTTACGTAAAATACGAGATACAAATTCTAAGGTGATCGGTTCGATATAAACGGTATCTGCGATTTCTTGGTCGGTCATGATCGTCGCTGGATTTGAATTGACTAAGACGACTTCGTACCCTTCTTCTCTTAACGCTAAGCAAGCTTGCGTGCCGGCATAATCAAACTCTGCGGCTTGGCCGATCACGATCGGTCCTGATCCGATGACCATGATCTTTTTAATATCTGTACGTTTTGGCATTTATGCTTGCTCCTTCCATGCATCCATCATTTCCATAAACTCATCAAATAAGTGAACTCCGTCATGCGGACCCGGCGCAGCATCAGGATGATATTGCACACTAAATGCCGGGTAACTGCGGTGACGGACACCTTCGACTGTCCCATCATTGACTTCTATATGAGTGATCATTAATTTTTCAGGATCGATCGTTTTTTCATCGACAGCGAATCCATGATTTTGAGAAGTAAAATCGATTCGGCCAGTCGCGATTTCACGAACGGGATGGTTCAATCCTCGGTGACCAAATTTCATTTTGTACGTATCCGCACCGTTGGCTAAGGCGAAGAGTTGATGTCCTAAGCAAATCCCAAAAATAGGAACCTTTCCTTGGATTTGTTGAATCATCTCGATCGCTTCCGGTACATCTTTTGGATCCCCCGGTCCATTCGTCAACATCACGCCATCTGGACAAAGATCTAAAATTGATTGTGCATCCGTGTTGTAAGGCATCACCGTCAAGTTGCACTCCCGGCGTGACAATTCCCGCAAGATACTGTGTTTCAAACCAAAGTCGACCACTACTACATTGCGGCCTACACCAGGGCTTGGGTAAGGCGTCACGGTAGAAACTTGCGCGACTTGATTGGTTGGCAAGACCGTTGCTTTTAGTTGGTCAAATGAGTGCTCTAATTGATCGGCCGGATCAACGATACTACCTTTCATTGTTCCCACGCTGCGCAATTTTTTTGTTAATGCTCGTGTATCGATCCCGGAAATCCCCGGAATTCCTTTTCGTTTTAAAAACTCATCCAATGTCATTTGGTTGCGCCAATTGCTGGCTAAACGTGCATGTTCCTTGACGATCACACCTTTACAAGTCGGTGCGATGGATTCATAGTCATCTCGATTCACACCATAGTTTCCCACCATTGGATAGGTGAATGTAATGATCTGTCCGTTGAAACTTTGGTCGGTGATCGTTTCTTGATATCCTGTCATACTAGTAGTAAAGACGACTTCGCCAGCGACAGTTGCTTCGCCGCCAAATCCTTCACCTTCAAATACTGTGCCATCTTCTAAAATTAAAAGTCTTTTCAACGTTTTAGTCCTCCTTGTTGTATACCAACTGACCATCTACAAAGGTCATCAGTGTTGCGCCTTTGACCGGCCAGCCAGTAAAAGGTGTGTTCACTCCTAGTGATGCAAATTTTTTATCATCGATCTTTTCTTCGTGACTTAGATCAAATACCGCGATGTCGGCTGGTTGACCGATAGTCAATGTACCAACAGTCAAGCCGAAGATCTCAGCTGGTTTGACCGCCATCCAATCAATCACTTGTTCTAATGTAAAGCATCCTGTTTCAACAAAGTGTGTGTAAATCAATTGGAAGGCTGTCTCGCTACCGACGATCCCAAAAGGTGCTCGCAAAAAGCTTTGATTTTTTTCTTCAAAACCATGCGGGGCATGGTCGGTCGCGATACAGTCGATCGTCCCGTCAAGCAATCCCGCAATCAACGCTTCGCGATCGGCTGTTCCTCGTAACGGTGGATTCATCTTCCAATAGCCATGATCTTCTGTAATATTTTCATCGATCAAAAGCAAGTGATGCGGCGAGACTTCAGCAGTCACATGAACCCCGGCTTTTTTCGCCTCGCGGATGATTCGAACACTTTCTTTGGTGGATACATGACAGACATGGTAGTGAACTCCCGTTTCTTCAGCTAAAATTAAATCTCTTGCAATTTGTGACGATTCTGCAGCGCTTAAAATCCCAGGTAGTTCTAGTTGTTCGCTAATTTTTCCTTTATGCATCACGCCGCCGAACAATAAGGAGTCGTCTTCGGTATGGGCAACCAATGCCATCTTATTTTCAGCAGCTTCTTTCATCGCTAAGTACATCGTTCCAGCCGTTTGTACCCCTACTCCATCATTAGTGAAAGCAAATGCTCCAGCGGCTTTTAACCCTTTTTGATCGGTCAAATTCTCGCTGCGCAATGCTTCAGTGATTGGCGCGTATTGATGCACTTTCACCACTGCGTCTTTTTCAATAAGTGCTTTTACTTCGTTGAATTTTTCTACCGTATCTGGAACTGGATCTAAATTCGGCATTGCGCAAACCGTTGTGTAACCGCCGCGAGCGGCAGCTTTTGATCCATCTTTGATCGTTTCTTTATAAGTGAAGCCTGGTTCTCGTAAATGAACATGAACATCAACTAAACCTGGTGTGATTAATTGATTTTTCGCATCATACTCTTGATCAAATATCATTGTTGAGAAATTTTTTCCGATCCCGGCGATGATGCCGTCTTCCAACCAAAGATCACATGTCGTTGTTTGATTTTCTTTTGTCACGATTTTTCCATTTTTAATCAATGTTTTCATTTTATCTGCCCCTTTACGATTTCCCTCTGAGTACTGCTTCTAAAATGGCCATCCGAATATAAACACCATTTGTCATTTGTGAAACAATGCGTGATTGCAAGCTTTCGACTAAACTATCCGCAATTTCCACATCGCGATTAACTGGTGCCGGGTGCATAATGATCGCGTTATCTTTCAACTGCTTTCCCCGTTCGAGTGTCAAGCCGTATTTTTGATGATAGTCTTCCTTTGAAAAACTTTCTTGACCGTCATGGCGTTCATGCTGGACTCTTAAAAGCATCATGACATCGACTTGCGGTACTAGTTCATCCAATGGACGAAAGGTTCCATAAACATCAAAGCTTTCATCGTACCATTCTTCTGGTCCTGAAAAATAAACTTCAGCTCCCAACCGTTTTAACATTTGCATATTTGATTTGGCGACTCGTGAGTGAGTGATGTCACCGACAATCGCGATTTTCAAACCATTAAAGTGACTGAATTCCTGATGGATCGTCATAAGGTCTAATAAGCACTGCGTCGGATGTTGCCCGCTGCCGTCGCCGCCGTTCACGATCGAACATTGAATCGTTTTGCTTTGGATCAGCTCATCGTAATAATTTTCATCACTGTGACGAATAACCGCGACATCGACCCCTAATGCCGACATCGTTAAGACGGTGTCGTAGAGAGTCTCGCCTTTTTGGACGGAACTGGTTTTAGCATCAAAATCAATCACATCTAGTCCAAGTTTTTTTTCAGCAACTTCAAAACTCTTATGCGTCCGGGTACTATTTTCAAAGAAAAGATTCGTGACAAAGTATTGATCTTTATATGGTGCCCAACGCGCCCCTTGTTTGAATTGCTGCGCTCGGAAAATCAGCCCCATCACCTCTTGATCGGTCAAGGCTTCGACTGTCAATAAGTGTTTTAGACTAATCTCCTCTGACTGGATGATCATGAAATTTCCTCCTTGTTTGTGCTAGCTTATTTTAAAACTAAGCGAATGATGATTATTTTTCGCTGCGCGCCTTTTCCGGTAAGATAAGGTTCAAAATAATTCCTAGAACTGTGGCTAAAGCCATCGCAGACAATGTGAATGTTCCTGCTTCAAAAACTAAGCCGCCGATACCGATGACTAAGATGGTCGAAGCAATCAATAAATTTTTCTTGCGATCAAAATCGATCTTGTTTTCGATTAATATTTTCAAACCGCTGGCTGCGATGACACCAAACAAGATGAAGCTGATGCCTGAAATCACCGGTCCAGGGATACTTAAGATCAACGCGCTGAGTTTTCCGACAAACCCTAACAGTACTGCGAAGATCGCTGCACCACCGATAACAAAGACGCTGTGAACGCGTGTGATTGCAAGCACACCGATATTTTCACCATAACTTGTTACCGGAGGACCGCCAACGAAGCCGGCAACGATTTGTGCCAGGCCGTCACCCATCAGTGTGCGATCCAAGCCGGGATTTTCAAAGAAATTTCGTTTTGTCAGTTTATTTAATACCATCAAGTGGCCGATGTGTTCGGTCATTGTGACAAAAGCGATTGGTGCCATCGTTGTGATCGCATTGATATACAACTTAGGTTGATAGCTGACAAAAGGGACGTTGAATGCGGGCATTGCTAGCCACTTTGCTTCGATGATCGGCTGATAATCGATGATGCCGAAAATCATTGCTGTGATGTAACCGCCGATGATCCCCAATAAGATTGGAATCAGTCCTAAGAAGCCGGTGAAAAACATGTTGAAAAATACTGTTAAAGCTAACGTGATTAGAGCAACTATTACGTATTTGAAACTATATATCCCATTGTTATACATTGCGTTTTGAGCGGCGTTACTAGCTAAGCCTAAGCCGATGACCATTACAACCGGCCCTACAACGATCGGTGGTAAGATTTTATCTAGCCAACCAGAACCGATCTTTCGAATAATGAAGGAAACGATCAAGTAAACTATGCCACAAGTCAACGCGCCTTGCGCAATTGCGGGATATCCATCGCTCTTCATCAATAATTTCATAGCCGCGATAAAAGCAAAGCTACTGCCTAGATAAGCGGGAATCTTGCCTTTTGTTACGGTTAGGTAAACCAAGGTGCCTAACCCAGAACTTACAAGTGCGATACTCGGATTGATACCGACTAAGATTGGAACCAAAACAGTTGCGCCGAACATCGTAAACAAATGTTGGATACTTAAGCCAACCCAATGACCCGCACTTGGGCGGTCGTGGATATCTAAAACAACATCATCATTGTGAAACTCTTGCATGAAACTCCTTCTTTCTAGCTTCTATCTATTCCTTCGTTTAGTCTTCTTTTTGGATCATGATTCGGTCTTGTCCGTCGCTTTCTTCCATTTCAACGACGATCTCTTCAGTCAACGCCGTTGGGATGTTCTTGCCGACATAATCTGCGCGGATCGGCAACTCGCGATGGCCGCGATCGACTAGAACCGCTAATGAAATACGATTTGGACGGCCTAAGTCAATCACAGCATCTAATGCTGCACGAATCGTTCTGCCGGTGAACAAGACATCGTCGACTAAAATCACTTCTTTACCTTCGATTGAGAAAGGAATATCTGAAGAATGGATCTCTGGTTCTGCTTCTTGAATCTTCACGTCATCACGATACAAGGTGATGTCTAATTCTCCTACGGGTACTTCTTTGTGTTCCAATTGTTTTAAACGTTCAGCGATTCGCTGTGCGATAAAGATTCCGCGGGTTTTGATCCCAATCAAGACGATATCTTGCACGCCTTTATTTCGTTCAATGATCTCGTACGTTATCCGAGTCAGCGCTCGTTTCATCGTTACCTCATCTACAACTTCTTTTTTATACATCCTGTCTCCTCCTTATTTTTGCAATAAAAAAACTCCTACCCGTAATTAGGTAGGAGGAATGTTAGCAACTTCGTCAAAATGATAGTGTTCACCTAGGCGCACCTAGTCCAAACTACTATCGAATTCCTTCTTAGCCTCACGGGACTACTCTTAAAGGATCATATTCAGTTATTTATTACTACAGTTACTATACTATTCCTTAATTAAGAAATCAATCCTTTTCTGTTAACTGTTTTAAAGTTTTTTTGAAAATTTCTGGTAACGGTGCTTCAAAGACCATCATTTCACCGGTCGTCGGATGTTCAAAGCCTAGTAATTTGGCATGAAGAAATTGACCATTCCCTTTTAATGTCTTCTTTGGACCGTATAACGGATCGCCGGCTACCGGATAGCCGATGTATTGCATATGAACTCGGATTTGATGCGTACGGCCAGTCTCTAATTGTAATTCAATCAGCGTATAGCCTTCAAACCGTTTTAGCACTTCAAAATGGGTCACGGCAGATTTCCCATCTTCTGTGACTGCCTGCATCTTGCGATTGACTTTTGAACGACCAATCGGTGCTTCGATCCGGCCTTTTTCATGAGGGATCTCTCCATGGACTAATGCTACATATTTCCGTAAAGAAGTTTTATCTTTCAATTGTTTGGCTAATGCTTCATGAGCTTGATCATTTTTAGCTACCATCAATAAGCCAGAAGTGTCCTTATCAATTCGGTGTACGATCCCTGGACGAACAACGTCATTGATTGTCGATAAGTTTTTGATTTGATATAACAAACCGTTGACCAACGTTCCTTTGGGATGTCCTGCGGATGGATGAACGACCATTCCTTGAGGCTTATTGACTATTACTACATCGTCATCTTCATAGACGATTGTCAGATCAAGATTTTCCGGGATAAGGTCCAGTTCTTCCGGTTCAGGAATCTCAATTAGGATCTTATCTCCAGCGTGTACTTTATAATTTGCTTTGATGACTTTGCCATCGATCGAAACGTGCTGTTCCTTGATCCATTGTTGGAGTTGCGAACGCGAATGATCGGCTAAGCGGTCATTCAACACTTTGTCGATTCTGCCTGTTTCGTCTTTTATGATTACTTCAATTTGATTATCCATTTTTTTATCTCTCTCATCTAATAAAATATAAATAAATAGCATGATTACGCCAGCGACTAAAGCCATATCCGCAATATTGAAAATCGGAAAATTGACAAAATCTAACCGGAACATATCTACCACATAACCTAAGCGAAAACGATCAATGAAATTACCTAACGCTCCGGCTAAAAAGAAACTCAAGCCGATCGTCAGCCATTTGCTTTCATGCAAATGTTTAACTAAATAAAAAATCACTGCGATAACTGCCGCAATTGTAATTAAGATGAAAAAAGTCCGCTGACCTTCAAATAAACTGAATGCTCCGCCGGTATTGCGGATATGGGTCAATGATAACACATTCGGTATTATCTCTTGGCTATCGCCGAAATTGTATTCACTGACGATCCACCATTTGAACCACTGATCCAAACCGATGATCCCTGCACTTAAAACTAAATAAATAATTAACAATCCTTACTGCTCCTTTTCTTGACCATAAATATCACGCGGTCGAATAATCCCTAATAAATTGCCGTCAGATTTCCCGTCTTTAGTGATCAAGATTGCTTCTAACGTTCCTTCGATCTGAAACATTTTTTTTGCTTCAGAAACTTTTGTCGCAGCTGAAACAAATTTGAAATTCACTCGCTTACTATTTGCTAATAACAAATCTTCTGCCACCAGACCTTTGAGATTGATTGTCCCAGTTAGGCTGACTTGGGCAAAATAAAATCCGATCGTGCGCAAAGTGATCAATCCCATAAATTTTCCTGAATCATAAACTGGAAACTGTGAGAAATGCTTCTCCGTGATGATCTTCATGATTTTAACTAGCGGCAAGTTCCGCTCAAAACCAGTCACTTTTTTACCAAAACGTGGCAATACCCTTTCTGGCCGCAATAAATTTTCTTCGATTTTTTTGATTCGTTCAACTGCCCATTCATTGGGTTCGGCGATCACAAAATCATCCGCTACTTGATCGTGGACGATCGCATTGCGCAGTTGCGCTAATTGCAGCAGATCGTTTTCATTCCCGCCGATCGAATTGTCTCGCCGTTTTGACAATCGCCGGACCGCTTCGCTGAAACTCATATTTACCGGATTGCCTAATTGCCGCTTCATTTCTTTTTCGATTCGATTAAATGTACTTAAAAAGATATCTGCTCGTTCTCCCATTAGCCTGCTCCTTACATTTTTACTGTGATCCTTTCGCTATCTGCCAAAGGCTGCTGAGCGCTATTCATTCTTACAGTCACTTCACGTGATAACTTCAGTATAAGTGAAAAAAAGCGTGATGGAAAGCCCGAGACTTTAAAAAGGCCGCTGAGAACAGCTAATCACAAAAAAAGGCGCACCAAACTTGGCGCAACCTCTACTGGATCACTTGACGAATAATTTTTAATCCTTGCTCCAATTCTGCTTGACTGATTGTCAAAGGCGGTAGCAATCTTAAAACTTTTTTGCCCGCTTTGAGTGCTAATAATTGCTGGTTTTTTAAGCCTTGGATTACTGCTTCCAGCGTCTCAGGCGAATCAAGCTCCACGCCGACCATCAATCCTGCGCCACGAACCGCGCATACTTTATCTGACTGATCGATCAATAGTGACAACTCTTGTTTCAAAAAATCACCTTTAGCGGTCACCGCTGACAAAAAGGCTGGCTGGTTGATTTCAGTGATAACTGTTTCAGCGACTCTCATCGCTAAATTATTCCCACCAAAAGTCGTACCATGAGAACCCGGTCCAAAGGCTTCAGCTAATTCAGCTTTTCCCAGCATTGCACCGACCGGAATACCATTGGCCAATGCTTTAGCGGTCGTAATGATATCTGGCTCAACTTGATACGCTTCAAAGGCAAAAAATGTTCCTGTTCTCCCTACTCCGGTTTGGATCTCATCGATGATCAATAAACTATTATTTTCTTTGCACAATTTCTCCACGGCTTGCAGCCAGTTTTTTTCTGCAGGAATAATCCCGCCTTCACCTTGGATCACCTCCAACATCACTGCAGCGACATCATCAGTTAATTTTTCCTTCAAAGGTGCTAATTGATTATATGGCAAGTAGTCAAAACCCGCGACGATCGGATAAAACCCCGCTTGCAATGCCGGTTGACCCGTCGCACTTAAAGCCCCATAAGTGCGTCCGTGAAAAGATTGTTTGAAACTTAAGATTTTAGGACGTCCTGTCGCCTTTCTTGCTAATTTGATTGCTGCTTCATTAGCCTCAGTCCCGCTATTGCAGAAAAAAGTTAAATAATCTTTTCCCATCGTTAATTTCTGAGCGACTTGTTCTTGTAGCGTATTCGCATATAAATTGGAACTGTGCCAAATCTTATTTGTTTGCTCAGCTAAGGCCTGTAAAACATTAGGATTTTTATGTCCTAAATTATTTACGCCGATTCCGCTTGTAAAATCTAAATAGCGGGTCTGATTTTGATCATAGACATAACTGCCTGCGCCATCAACCAAATCGATGGTATCCCGCACATAATTTGGAAATAAATAACTCATACAAAGGTTTCCTCCTTTTTTAGTACCGTTCCAGAATACTCGATCCCATTAGTAATATGGATCTCTGAAACCCCATTTTCTAATGCACTGACAGCACTGGCCAGTTTTGGCAGCATGCCGCCTGTGATTACATGCTCAATTTTTAACTGCTCCACTTCAGTGATAGAAAGTTCTTTAAGCCATTCGCCAGCTTTTTTGACCCCAGGCACATCGGTTAATAAGTACAAGGCTTTAGCACTGAGCGCTTCAGCAATTTTACAAGCGGCAGCATCTGCGTTGATGTTTAACCATTGTCCCTTAGCTGTCATTCCTAAAGGCGCGATGATTGGAATATAGTTTTTATATAAAATATTTTCTATGGGAGCGGAATTGATTTTTGTGATTTTGCCGACATAGCCTTTCTTTTTATCGAGGACTTTTCCTTGGATCAATTTATCACAAGAAGCATTGAGTCCGATCGCTGCAAAGCCTTGCTGCTGGAATAATGCGGTGATCGCCGGCTGGACTTGACCGATCAAAACCATTTGAGTAATTTTCAGCGTCTGTTCAGTAGTGATTCGCAGTCCATCTTTTATCATAATCGGGATATTCAAACGTTCCATCATTTCGGTGATGTAATGACCGCCTCCGTGGACGATAATGACCTCATCTCCGTCTGAATGCCATTGTTTGATTTGCTCAAAAAATTTTTTCGTTAAATTATCACTGGCAATACCGCCGATCTTTACAACAATTTTTCCCATACTTACCGCTCCTAATTCAATGGCTTTATTTTGTAGTCAGAAAAAAATCTGAACTATTTCATTCTTGCTACACAGTTTTCTCAAACATTTACTCAACTGCCGTTTTCGACTTATGTATGATACAAGGCATTTACTTCAATGTATTTGTAGGTCAAATCGCACCCCCACGCTTTTCCACTTTGCGTTCCGATGTTCAGATCGACCGTGATACTGACTGTAGCTTTTTCCAGCGTCTTTTTCATAAGTTTTTCATCAAAAATTTGCGGCTGGCTCTGTTTTAATAATTGCTGGTCTCCGATCCACATATCGATCTTTTCTGGATCTGTTTGCGACCCGGCGTAACCTACCGCACAGATGATCCGTCCCCAATTGGGATCTTCCCCAAACATCGCCGTTTTTACTAAACTAGAGCCCACTACTTTTTTTGCCACTAAACGGGCTTCTAGCTCGCTGTGTGCTCCGGTTACTTGAGCTTCGATCAATTTTGTGGCGCCCTCGCCATCTTTTGCGATCATCTTCGCCAAAGTCTCGCTAACTAATTGAAACATTGCGACAAATTTTTCATATGCTTCGGTGTTTTCTTCAATCATCGGATTTTCAGCTAACCCGTTCGCGAGAACCAGTACCATGTCATTTGTAGACGTGTCTCCATCCACGGTGATCTGGTTGAATGTCGTCTCTGTCTTTTCACTCAGAATGGTTTGCAAAAGCTGTTCTGAGATATGAGCATCCGTCGTAATGAAGGCCAGCATCGTTGCCATATTGGGATGGATCATGCCAGAACCTTTTGCCACACCAGCCATCGTCACCAACTGACCATTGATTTTTTCCGTCACAACGATTTCCTTCGTGCTGGTGTCCGTCGTCAAAATCGCTTCATGAAATGCCCTTGGTACTGGTTTTTGTAGATTAATTTTATTAATCCCCTCTTCAATAATCGCCATTGGTAATTGCTTTCCAATTACTCCAGTTGAAGCAATCGCGATGTTTTCTTTTTCGACTGATAAATGAGCAGCTGCCAGCTCCTGCATCTTTTTTGCGTTTTCCATTCCAAGTTTTCCGGTACAAGCGTTTGCGACGCCTGAATTGACTACTACGGCTTGCAATTTTTGATCTTTTAGCGCGTCTTTTGTAACAAAGATCGGCGCTGCTTTTACTTGATTCGTCGTATAGACTGCCGCTGCATTAGCAGGAATTTCTGAATAGATAACACCTAGATCTTTTTTTACTTTTTTTAATCCTGCGTGTAAGCCAGTCGCATAAAAGCCTTTCGGACTGGCGATCGTTCCATCTATAATTTGCATATTCTTCACACTCCGATTTTTTTATGGATAAATGGGGACTAAGTCCAGACCCGTTTCTTCTGGCCAACCTGCAAAATGATTTAGATTCTGAACGGCTTGTCCGGCCGCTCCTTTAACTAAATTATCTAAGACAGTGACGACAGTGATGATTTTAGTCACTTCATTGTAGGCCACACCGATATCGCAAAAATTTGAACCGATGATTTGGCGCAATTCAGGATAAACGTCTCGGGCTTGAACACGGACAAAAGGTTTTTCTTGATAAAAAGCGTGATAGATCTCCCATAATTGTGACTGCGTTAGCTGCTCTTTACTTTTGGCATAAGCCGTAATAAAAATCCCGCGTGTTACAGGGATTAATGAAGTTGAAAATTGGATTGCAGAGATATTGCTGTTCCACGTTTGCAACTGTTGCATAATTTCGGGGATATGTTGATGGCTGTTCATCTTATAAAGCGTCATATTTTCATTACTAGTTACAAAATGAGTGCTATCTGATAATTTCTTTCCTGCTCCTGATAAACCGGATTTCGCATCTACGATTATCGAATCCTTTTCAATTATGTCTTGTTGAACTAAGGGAGCTAGTGACAATAAGGTTCCTGTCGCATAGCAGCCGGGATTAGCAATCAGTTTTGAGCTTGGCTCCGCATAAAAATCAGCTAGACCGTAATGAGCTTTTTGCAGATATTCACGTGGCGCACTTGAATTTTTATACCATTTCTCATATTGTCCTTTTGCTTTCAGACGGAAATCGCCTGAAAGATCAATAATAGGAAAATCGGCTTTGATAAACGCTTGGGCGACTTTTTTTGAAATACCTGAAGGTGTCGCTAAGAAAACCAAATCAGCTTGTTCCATGATAAGTTTTGGGTTGATTGATTCTAATGGAAGGTCTAACAACCGATTCAAGTGCGGCAAATAATCAGCGATACCCTCCTCTTTTTGAGCGTGACTATGAATGGAACAAATCTCCACATTAGGATGTCTTAAAAGAATACGGACCAGTTCAATCCCGCTGTATCCGGTTACTCCGATAATCGCGACCTTCATATTAACATCTCCTTGTATTTTAATTATATATAGATTAAAACTCTATCATTTTTAAAATTATACGAGTTGTTTTTATGCAAGTCAATGGTTTTTTATAAATTAATATGTGGATTTATGATAAAATATGCATAATTTTCACTTGTTCTATACAAAAAAAGATGTGACAAAAATCTCGTCACATCTTTTTTGCTTATTATTTAGAATAAACCGATTGCGTTTCCTTGTTCATCCACATTCATGTTCAATGCGGCTGGTTTTTTCGGCAGTCCAGGCATAGTCATTACATCACCTGTCAGTGCCACAACAAATCCGGCTCCGATTTTCGGAACAAATTCACGGATAGTCACATCAAAATCGATTGGCGCACCTAATTTGTTCGGATCATCTGATAGCGAATATTGTGTTTTCGCCATGCAGACCGGTAAACGATCCCAACCATATTTTTTAAACGAAGCTAATTGCTGCTGCGCTTTTTTACTATAGATCACTTCATTACCGCCATAGATTTCACGGACGATCGTTTCGATTTTCTCCGTTAGATCATCTTGCTCTCTACTGAAGATTGAGTGGAAGTTATTTTCTTCAGCCGCGATCACATCAACAACTGTTTTCGCTAGATCAATCCCACCATCGGGACCTTTTTCCCAAACACTGGCTAATTCGACTCTGACTTCTTCTTGTTGACAAAGTTCTTTTAACAGTAAGATCTCTTTGTCTGTATCGCTGATGAATTCGTTGATTGCCACAATCACCGGTAAACCATACTTGCGCATATTCCGAATATGTTTAGCTAAGTTGCCAAAACCAGCCTTTAAGGCATCCAGATTTTCTGCACTCAACTCTGTTTTCGCCACTCCGCCGTGCATTTTTAATGCACGAATCGTTGCAACGATTACGACGGCATCTGGGGATTTCCCTAAATTAGGGACTTTGATATCTAAGAACTTCTCTCCACCAAGATCTGCACCGAAACCAGCTTCAGTTACAGCGTAGTCACCACATTGCAAAGCAGCTCTTGTCGCCAAAATACTGTTGCAGCCATGAGCGATATTCGCAAACGGTCCGCCATGGACAAATGCCGGTGTCTGATAAATTGTTTGAACTAAATTGGGTTTAATCGCATCTTTCAGAACAAGTGCCAACGCACCTTCAATTTTCAAATCACCCACTGTAACGGGTTCACGCTCAAACGTATATGCTACAACGATATTAGCTAAACGATTTTTTAAATCTTCAATCCCAGTTGCTAGACACAAAATCGCCATGATTTCACTTGCAACAGTAATATCAAAACCATCCTCACGCGGAACGCCGTTAATTGGACCGCCTAAACCAACCGTGATGTGCCGAAGTTCACGATCATTCAAGTCGACCACGCGTTTCCAAATCACGCGACGTGCGTCGATATTTAATTCATTTCCTTGATGAATATGATTATCCAGCAAAGCTGATAACGCGTTATTAGCAGTCGTGATCGCATGCATGTCGCCGGTAAAATGCAGATTGACATCTTCCATCGGCAAGACTTGGGCATAGCCGCCGCCAGTCGCTCCGCCTTTCATCCCCATAACAGGCCCTAAGGAAGGTTCGCGTAAGGCGATGACAGTCTTTTTGCCGATTTTATTCAGCGCATCACCTAATCCAATCGTCACAGTTGATTTGCCTTCGCCTGCTGGTGTCGGATTAATCGAAGTCACCAGAATCAATTTCCCTTCTGGATTTTTTTTCATTCGTTCCAAAGCATCAAATTCGATTTTTGCTTTATATTTTCCATGTAATTCTAAATCATCAAAAGATAGATTGATTTTTTCAGCTACCTCTGTAATCGGTGCTAAAGCTGATGCTTGTGATATTTCAATATCCGTTTTCATAAAAACTCCCTTTCCCGAACGTTATTCAGAGAACTACGTTTTTTATTCGTTCATTTTTATTATAACGAATTTCCTAAAGAAAAACATCATCTAAAGGCTGCAATCTTATTGATTCGCATTTTTTGTTTCCATCACGTATAATAAAACCAGCAATTGCAAAGGGGTGTTGCGTTATGAATAGTGGCATTGTTAAATGGTTCGATGAGAAAAAAGGGTATGGCTTTATTACCTATGAAGAAAATCAAGAAGTATTTGTTCATTTCACCGCTATTGAAGAAGAAGGATTTAAGACTTTGGACCCTGGTGACGAAGTAGAATTTGTAATTGTAGAGGGTGCGCGCGGCATGCAAGCGGCTCATGTTAAAAAGAAATAAACGAAAAGATCAGTTACGGCTGATCTTTTCGTTTATTTCTTTCACCTGTATTTCCGGATAAAATGCAGTAAAATCTTTGATAAATGCGGCTTTTCTTTTCTTCGTCATCGCAAAATGAAACGATGTTCCGCTAAGACCTTTCCGTTGGATGATGATACCATCTTTGCAAAGGACTAAATAATCGATATGCTCTCGCAAGACGGTCTCACGTCGCCAAAGTCTGGAATACCGAACCTTTATCCCGGATTCTTCCAAAAACAAATAACGATGCAGTCCGACTAAGGCAAATACGATAAATATCCCAAGGAAAATATTTCCTTTTAAATAAGGATGTGTTTTTTCTAAAGTCAGAATCAGACCATAAAAAAGAATAATAAAAGTCACTGACCAATAAATAATACTAATGGATAACTCCGGTTGCCAAAAATAGCGTTTTCTTTGCATTTCCTATACCCCTATTCTAAAGGATGATTATTATGTTAAAAGTTTTCACTGATGCCGCAACAAATTTAGAAAAAAGCGGCGGCGGTATTCTGATTATTTCTAATAAGCAAAAACAACTAGCGATTTCATTACCCGAAAAAAATAACCACCAGGCGGAGCTGGCCGTGATCCTTTATGCGTTGAATTATTTGATCGATCACAACTTAAATAACCAGTCAATTTTGCTTTATTCCGATAGTAAAACTGCAATAAAAATTTTAGACCAAGGACAAACAAAAAACAAGCTCTTCTTGCCATATTTATCAGAGTTTAATGAATTGGCGCCTAAATTTCCTTTATTAGTCCTTCAATGGATCCCTGAGGCAAAAAATAAAGGGGCGGACAATTTAGCCCGCCAAGGATTGCGAAAAAAATTATAAAACCGGTGACAGCAGCCGTGAAAAATGCTGTTTGAATGTCAGCCAATGAGATTGCGCAGCGATCATTTCATCTGTTAACAAAATGCATTCTTTCATATCTTCCTCAAAAATTTTACGGAATAATTGCGCAACTTCCGGATCATAGATGAAACTGCTGACTTCAAAGTTTAGTTCGTAACTGCGGATATCTTGATTGGTTGACCCAAATGTCGCCAACTCATCATCCACCACGATCGTTTTAGCATGAAGAAAACCGTCGGCATAATGATAGATCTTGACTCCGCGCTGATGCAAGTAATTGGCATAATATTGCGTTGCTCGATAGATAAAAGGATGATCCGGCATATTAGGAATCATGATCCGAACATCGATCCCAGAACGAACCGCGATCAAGATAGCAGAAATCATCGTCTCATCTGGAACAAGGTAAGGACTCTGGATCCAAACACTTTTTTCAGCCGCTAAAATCAGCCGGACAAAGCCGTCTTTGATGATCTGTTCACTGGAATCTGGGCCATCCGCAACAATTTGCATTGGTACGCCTTTTTTGATTTGTTTTTGCGGCAAAACAAAATATTCCGGTAAATAACTCATTTTTTCAGACTTGTTTGTGACTGACGCATTCCAATCGCGAATAAAGATTTCTTGCAGCGTAAAACTTGCCGTTCCTTCAATTCTTCCGTGAGTATCCCGCCATCTGCCGAAACGATCAGATTCTCCAAGATACTGATCCCCAACATTGAAGCCCCCGGTCCAACTGATTGCACCATCGACTACAACAATTTTTCGGTGCAAATGATAATTCAAACGTGTTTTAGCTAAAATATTTCTGGAAGTAATAAATGGTGTCACTCGTCCGCCATTTTTAATCAACGTTTCAAAAAACTTTTTATTCGTTTTCGGTGCTCCCCAGGGATCATAGATCATTCGGACTTCGATTCCTTGTGTGGCTTTTTCCTCAAGGATACGCATAAAACGATTGCCGATGCGGTCATTAAAAAAAGCATAATATTCTACATGGATCGTCTTTTGTGCTTGGCGTAGATCGACAAACAAACGCTCAAATTTTTCTGTTCCATCCAAAAAAAATTCCAAGTCATTTCGAATCGCTAATGGGGATTCATCCAAATTTTTGAAATACTTCACTAACGATTGGACCGCTGGATACAATTGATCCGGTTCGTTATGATCCACGTGCTGATTGTCTTTTTGGATAATTTCATTGATTTCTTTTACCCGCTCAGCATCGCCTTGTTCAAAACGATACATCGTTTCTCCATCGATTCCGCGACCGCAAAAAGCATAGATCAAAAATCCGATCACTGGCAAAAAAATCAATGTTAACAGCCAAGCCCAAATCGTCGTGATATTCCGAGGTTTACGAAAAACGGTGACCATTGCACCCACAGCATTAATAACAAAGATCAAAAAAATAATCTGCTCAATAATTCCCAAATGATCCCCTCTTTTCTCAAAATAAGTGCTCATTAAGATTATACCTAAAGCATCCGAACATTAAAAGAAAACATGGCGCTAAAACAGTGTTTTCTCATTTCAAGTAAGCCACTAATGAGTTCGCTCCCAGAATTAAAATAATTGATTGGCTAATTAAAAAAGATTTTTTGCTAAATAGTTATTTGAAAAAAAGGTCGTGACGATTTTTGTCACAACCTCTCATTATAAATTATGCTAACCAGTTGGCTACTTCAGCTAATGCATCAGACAACCCTGCTGGATTTTTACCACCGGCTTGCGCCATATCTGGACGACCGCCGCCGCCGCCGCCAACTTTTGGCGCGATTGCTTTGATCAAGTCGCCAGCTTTCAATCCTTTTGTGTTCGCTGCTGGGCTCATTGCAGCTAAAAGATTTACTTTTTCACCTTGAACTGTTCCAAGAACTAAAACATCTGACAATTCTTTTTGTTTCCATTGATCAGCCAATTGACGCAACTGGTTCATGTCTTTAACGTTGACTTGAGCCGTGATTACCGTTGTACCGTTGATCTCTTTCACATCTTTAAAGACATCGCCAGCTTGCTGATTCGCTAATTTGGTTGCTAGTTGTTCGGTTTCTTTTTGCAGTTCACGAACTTGTTGTTGCAATTGTTCCGTCTTTGCGACAACTTCTTTGATCTGTGGTGATTTTACGATTTGTGCGATTTGCAATAATTGTTCTTCTTCTTCACGGAAAGCTTCATAAGCTTCTTTTCCGTTCAATGCTTCGATTCGGCGAACGCCTGCCCCAATACCTGATTCAGAAACAATTTTGAATAACCCGATATCCTCTGTATTAGCGACATGAGTCCCTCCACATAATTCGATCGACCAATCACCGATGTTTACTACACGCACGTCGTGACCATATTTTTCGCCAAACAATGCCATCGCACCCATATTTTTTGCTGTGTCGATATCTGTTTCGATCGTTACGACGGGGATTGCTTCCCAGATTTTTTGATTTACGATTCTTTCCATTTCTTTCAATTCAGCGGCTGTAACTTGACCAAAATGAGTGAAATCAAAACGTAAATGAGCATCTGTCACTAATGAGCCCGCTTGGTTCGCATGATCGCCTAAAACTTCTTTCAGTGCTTTGTGCAACACGTGTGTCGCAGTATGATTTTTGATTACTTTATTGTGGAAAGCTTGGTAGACTTGTAAAAAGTAGGTTGCGCCTTCCGTTAACCCTGCCAGTACCTCAACAGTATGCAAAGCTTGACCGTTTGGTGCTTTTTGGACATCTGTAACGTGTGCGACGATTTTGCCGGCTTGATCGACGATATCTCCCTTGTCAGCGATTTGGCCCCCCATTTCAGCATAGAAAGGGGTCTCCGCAAAAATCAATTGTGCCTGACCATCTGTTACACTGTCTACGATCGCGTTGTCTTGTAAAATGACTAATAGTTCGCTCTCACTTTCCAAATGATCGTAGCCAACAAATTTGCTGTTAACCTTGATATCGCCTAAAAGTGCTGTTTGAACGCCCATTGATTTTTCAGTTGTCCGAGCGGCACGAGCACGTTCTTTTTGCGCCTGCATCTCTACTTCAAAACCTTCATGATCGACTTTCAAGCCTTCATCTTCTGCGACTTCTTCAGTCAGCTCTACCGGGAAACCGAATGTATCATAAAGCTTGAAGATCGTTTTTCCATCCAAAATCGTTTCATTTTTTGCTTTCAATTCGACTAGCACATTGTTTAACATGCTCAAGCCGTCATTGATTGTTTCATGGAAACGTTCTTCTTCCGTCCGCACAACTTTTTCAATGAATGCTTCTTGTTGTTTCACTTCAGGATAGTAACTTACCATGATCTCGCCAACGACTGGAATCAATTTATATAAAAAGGCTTGATCAATTCCTAGTTTCTTCCCATGCATCACAGCACGGCGTAATAGACGACGTAATACATAGCCGCGCCCTTCGTTTGACGGCAACGCACCATCACCGATTGCAAAAGCTAATGAACGAATATGGTCAGCAATAACTTTGAAAGAGATGTCTAATTGCTTGTCTACACCATATTTCTTGCCGCTTAATTCTTCTACTTTTCCAATGATTGGTAAAAACAGATCGGTTTCAAAGTTGGTCGGTGCATCTTGGATGATCGACACCATCCGTTCAAGTCCCATCCCGGTATCAATGTTTTGATGCGGTAATGGTTCATACGTATTTTGAGGCGTATGGTTAAATTCAGAAAATACAAGATTCCAAATTTCTAAATAGCGTTCATTTTCTCCGCCAGGATAATTTTCAGGATCGTCTTCAGCTAAATCATTGAAAGATTCGCCGCGATCATAAAAGATTTCTGAATCCGGACCACTTGGACCCGCGCCGAGATCCCAAAAATTATCTTCAATCTCAACTACGTGATTTGCGGGGATCCCCACTTCTTCTAACCAAATACGTTTTGCTTCTTTGTCTTCTGGATAAACCGTTACATACAATTTATCTGGATCAAAGCCGATCCAATCAGGCGAGGTCAAGAATTCCCATGCCCATGTGATTGCTTCAACTTTAAAATAATCTCCGATTGAAAAATTGCCTAACATTTCAAACATCGTGTGATGACGAGCTGTTTTCCCGACATTTTCGATATCATTCGTTCGAATAGATTTTTGGGCATTTGCGATCCGTGGATTTTCCGGTACAACACTGCCGTCAAAATATTTTTTCATTGTTGCGACCCCTGAATTAATCCAAAGTAATGTTGGATCATTGACAGGAACTAATGAGGCACTTGGCTCAATCATGTGTTCTTTCGTTTTAAAAAAATCTAGAAACATTTGGCGCACTTCAGCGCTTGATAATTTTTTCATGTATTTTCCTCTTTTCTCAAAAAATAAAAACTACCACTGCAGTCAAGGACGAAAACTCGCGGTACCACCTTGATTGCAATGATAGTTTGATCATTACCTCTTCAGCTCGTTAACGCTGAGCAGCGTTGATTTTTCAATCAAAAAATAGTGGGAGCAATTTATTTTTCGCAACATGCAACTTTCAGCAAAACGTGCACTTTCTGTAGAAACGTAAAAAATAAACCATATCCTTTTAAGAGTATAGAAAAAAGTCGCTCAAAAGTCAAACTAGATTTTGATCAAGATTGCTTTACGGTATAAAAACTCGCTTGGCGCTAAAACCGTTTCGTGCTGCATCGTAATGTTATTGCTGTAATAGCTTGATAGTGGCAGAAAATCAACGATTGGAATACCGACAGTGTATTTTTGGTTGGTCAATTTCAAAACTCCCGGATCTTCCGTGATCTCAAAGCGTTCCATCGAGGTATCGAAAAACAGACCAAACATATTTGCTTGTTCAATCAGTTTTTTTACGTTCTTGCCGCGGTAAGGATCTGTAATATTCAAATCATTGCCCCAACGGAATAAACGACGGCTGCCAGCGCCATTAACATATTCCCACTGATCTTCGGTCAACAAATCAAAGTTTTTCTTCCGAATTTTTTTTCGTAAACTGCTGTAAGTATGTTTTTCATGGCTAAAGACATAATAATTGTCTGAATGCGGAGCCATTTCAATATACCAACGGTCTTCTTTCAATATATTTTTTGGAAATGACCACGTCATGCTTTCTTCTGGTGTTAAATTCGGTGATAAGACGGCTTTGATCTCTTCTTCGTACGTCGAGAATTGATCTGCCTCACCTGAAAAACTGCCGGTTACCGCATTATAAACGCCTAAATAGTTTGTCCCTGCCGGTAATGCATGCCGCTGAACAAACATCGGCGGGATTTGAACTTTGCGCAAACTAGTCGTTTGATCATTGATCATTTCACCTAATGATTCCACGTCGAAAAAATTATATTGTCCGCGCAGCTCTTGCGGAATAGTAATTTCTTGCGCATTTGGTGCTGTTTCTAATAATGACAGTCCTTTCGTTCCCAAATTCCAACCCAAAATCGCATCTTTGTTTCCAGGGATAAAGATAAATTCTTCATCATCGATCATTAATTGAAAGGTTTGGCATTTGATACCGTATAAATGAAAATCTTTCAATTCAATGTCTGAAATCTTCATTAATGGATTGACAAAATGAAGCAATAGCTGGCTCAATAACGTGCGCTTCTCTCTTGGATTCAACCGTTTCCAATAGGACCAGTCTAATTGATCTAATAAGTTCATAAATCTTTCTGCCTCCTTCGACATTCATATGCTAAAATTATACCATTACCCTATGGAAATGAGGAAAAAGATGAAGGAATATTTTGGTGCTTCGCCTAAATTGCAAGCGGCGGCCTTTTACTTGCGTTATAAAATCTTTGTTTTGGAACAAAATATCTTGCCCGAATTGGAATTTGATATGCTGGACACAGCTAAGCGGCAGTATGTAGTTTTTTTTGAAGAGAACCTCCCTATTGCAACAGTTCGTTATCAAAAGATTGATGAACGAACCCTCAATCCAGATCGACTATGTGTCCATCCTGATTTCCGCAAACAAGGATTTGGGAAAAAATTGTTGGCTCAAATTGAAGAGCGAGCTAAAAAAGAAGGCTGTCATACCTCGATTCTTTCGGCTGAGCTCCAAGCGCAAAGATTTTATGAAAAATTAGACTATCGCGTGAGCTCCGCTCCGTTTGAAGAAGACGGGATCATTTGTGTCAAAATGAAAAAAGACCTTATAGCTGAGTAACCGCGCTATAAGGCTTTTTTATAATAATTTTCTCGTACACGTGCTGACCACAGCTGATAATGACTGCCGATTCCGAAAATACAGCGATCGGATCAAAAAACAATGATCGAACTTTGAAAAACTATTCTATGAATTTGAACTTTTTTTATTTTTACGAACACTGCGTTCTGCTTGTCGACGTGTTTGACGACGTTTTTGTTTATTTGATTCTGAGATTGCCCGGTCGATTTTCTTTTTGTAACCCGGTTTGATTTTTTTCTTCGATTTTTTTACAAGACCAATCAATGTCGGATCTAATTCATCCTTTGATTTCTCCCGTTTTTTACGACGATTACGGTCATAAGTATCACTGATTTCGCCATTTTTGATTTCTTTCGGCTGGAAATGAATGCCTAAATTTTCAATTAAGCTGATATCATTTTCATCACTTGGGCTGTATAGCGTAATCGCTGTTCCTGACAAGCCATTTCGTCCCGTTCTTCCGACCCGATGAATGAAGAAATCTAAATCTTGTGGAACTTCCGCATTAATAACGTGAGAAACGCCTTCGATATCGATTCCTCGTGCAGCCAAATCAGTCGCAACTACATATTGGAACTCTAAATTTTGAACTTGGCGCATCACGCGCTTACGTTCCCGCGGAGAAATGTCGCCATGGATCTTAGCAACTTTCAATCCTTGTGCTTTTAAATAGTTGCTGATTTCATCGACGTGTTGTTTCGTATTGGCAAACACGATTGCTAAATAAGGTTGACCCAGTGTTAACAATTGATAGATCAGACGATTTTTATCTTGTCCTTTTGTTGAGATCAACCAATTTTCGATTGTATCAGAAATGACTGCTTTTGATTTGATCTCTTCAATCACAGGATTTTCCATATATTTCAATAGGAAAGGTCGTAATTTTTCTGGAATCGTTGCAGAAAAGACCAGCATCTGCAAATGCTTCGGCAAACGACTCGCGATTTGATCGACTTCAGTCAAAAAGCCCATGTCTAATGTCATATCGGCTTCATCGACAACAAAATACTGTGCTGTATGAACTTTTAGCGCTTGTTCGTTCATCAAATCTAAAATCCGCCCGGGTGTTCCGATGACAACATGAGGTTGGTGCGTGGTCAATTTATCTACTTGGCGTTGTTTATCTGTTCCGCCGACAAAGTTGGTCACTCGAATCTCGACTGGTGAAAATTTGGCGATCTGGATCGCTGCTTGATAGATTTGGCTTGATAATTCACGACTTGGTGCTGTGATAACTATTTGTACCTCGTCTTTAGTTGGATCGATCTTATTCATCAATGGGAATAAGAATGTGTGTGTTTTGCCTGATCCCGTTTGTGATTGACCGACAACATTTCTTCCTTTTTTGATCAATGGGATTAATTTTTCTTGAACCGCTGTCGGCTCAGTAAACCCTTTATCCTTGATAGCTTCAAGAATAAATGGCTGAAAATTGAATGATTCAAAATTTCGCATATTATACCTCTTTCTTTAACGTGCTAATCGTATATGTGTGACTTGCTCTATCATGGAATAGGCGGCTTTTTCTTCTTATGAGAGCATACAATAAGTTGAATAGAAATAAAAGCAAAATTCCTAAACTAACAAAACCAAATGTAACATATGCAATAAAAATCGTGTGATTTGTCGTTGTTAAGTGGGTCATTGTGAACTGGAAAATTTGAAGCAGACCGTAAAGCAATAAATAAAATGCGCTATACCGTTTCACCAAACTGCTAAAACGTAGATGCTGACGATTTTTTTCGACAACTTTGATTCGGACGATCTTCTTCCCAATCGTCTGACCATTCCAAAAATACATGCAGACCATAAAATAAAACATGATCTCTATAGTAAAACTAACAATTGGATAACTGACCAATATTCGCAAACTTGCGGGTAAAAATCCAGCAAACATACTTAGAAGCGTACTGAAAAAACCAAGTACGACCCAATCGATCGCCATCGCGACGAATCGCCGCAAAAGTGTGACTTGTTGGCCTTTCGCTAGTGATTCTGAATCTAATTCGTTTCTAGTAGGCAAGAAAAAAGTAAACAACGGCGCACAGATAAAGCCGATCATCCCACCTACTGTATTGTTCAGCAAATCATTTACATCAAACAGTCGATAAGAACGAGGATAAATAAAATACAGTCCGCTCAACTGAGTCAGTTCAAAAAATAAGGACAAACAAAGACTGACTAAAATCGTCTTAGTAAAAGAAAGTCTAAAATAATATCGGCAATATACCCCGAATGGAAAAAGCAGAAAAATATTAAAGACTGGTTCCAAAAAGACACTTTGTTTCATTGCCGGTAAATAAGTACGCGGATCACTTAACTGGAGTACCGTTTGATCCATAAATTGCTGCCACGATCGAAACAATTCGAGTTCATAACGCGAGCCAGTTAACTGGGCGACTTCAGAAATAGTAGGCAATGGTAAAATGACTAAATAATAGGCACACAATAAATAGAAGACAAATGAATAGAAAATGACGCTTCGCAACTTTCCTAATTGGCCATATTTGCGGTAATAATAGATCAAAAACGGTGCAGTGATCACTAATGCTAATAATGGGAAAGTAAGTACTGCTGCTTTGATTGGAAAAATATAACTACTCATAAAGCTCCCTCGTTTTGTTTTTTTTGCTGATTGCTTGCTAATCAGCAAGGCTTTTTTCTGTCTTGTGGTAAAATAGACATGACTATTTCCTAAGGAGGTAACAGTACATGCTAAATCCACTTTTCGCTTTTGGCGTTCCAGCGGCTTTGATGGTCGCTTATCTGATTTTTTATTTTGCTAAGAAAATGAAGAATAGTGATTATCGACGGTTTGCTTTGACGTTGATTGCAGTTTTTTTAACGACTTTTAGTTATCAAGTTTACAATTATAGCCGAACCGTCATCGCCTTTACATCCACAGAGAGTTTTCAAAAAAACTTTGGCTACAGTCAAGGTCGTTTAATCGTCCCATTCATATTAGGCGCCATTTTGACTGTGATCAATCTCTACTATCTTTTCCGTCAATTCAGAAAAAAAGAATAACAGGATATCCTGTTATTCTTCTAAATCAAAGAATTTGATTTCCACATTATTTAACAATTTCAAAGTGTTTAAATCTAAATTGATCCACTCTTTTGAGATTGGTTGATAATAATTATTCTCAAACGACATTTCAATTTCATTCAACAGTTGTTCTGGTGTCCCAAAAAAGCTTTGCCGTTCTTCAAGCAAGACGTTGATCAGTGCTAGATTCTCTATTAAGAAATGATCTTCTTCATATTTATATATGATAACTTGATAAGTCTTGTTTGCCAGTTGACAACGGATAGCAAACAATCCCTCAGACAAGTTGGGCATCTTTTCTAAAACTTCTTCAGGACTCAATATTTCGCGATGTAGCATCAGAGTTCCTCCTAACCAAGAACATTATAGGAGAAAAGTAGGTTCACTGGAAATAATACGCCTTGTCTCAGAGATTTTTTTACTTTTAACTTATAATCTTCGCTTCATGTTTATGATAAATTCCATTCAGCATAAAACCTTGCTAAAAATTCTTCCATAAATGCCACCCGCCGCTGAGCTTCCGCCTTACCTGCTTCAGTATTCATCGTAGCTGGGAGTTTAAATAATTTTTCATAGAAATGATTGATCACCGTACTTTTTTGACGGTATTCTTGTTTACTCTTGAATTCTTGTGGCGAAAGATCAGGATCGTATAACGGGCTTTGGGTATGCCCGCCGTAATACGCTGTCCGCAAAATACCGATTGCACCTAATGCATCGATTCGATCCGCGTCTTGGACAATCTTTCCTGCTAAAGTCAGCCGCGCTTTTCCTGCTTCCAACTCTTTAGAAAAAGAGATATTTTCAATGATCTCAAAAATTTCTTGACGATTTTTTTCAGAAAATCCAAGTTCTTTTAAAAACTTTTTAAGATGTTCTGTCGCAACCACCACATCTGCGACCACTTTATCATCGATAACGTCGTGCAGGTAGCTGGCCGCTTCAATAATCAGCGTATCTGAAACACCTTCTTGTTCAGCTAGCTGTTTAGCGATTTTTGCAACACGTTCAACATGATAAAAATCATGTCCGCTTCGATCATCACCAAGTTTTTCTTTTGCATAGCTGCGAATTGCTCCAATCTTATTCGGCATCTGTTTGCGGCTTTCTTGGCGGACGTTCGCCCCAATATTGGAATAGGTCTGTTCTCATCGCCCCATTGTACAACTTCCGTTTCTTGGTCGCTTTCGCCCCGTAAGATTCTTCAAAAGTCAAATCACTCGTTAAAATATATTTGCTCCATGTTTTTAACGGACGGAAAACTTCACCCATTTCATGGTACAATTCACGGACTTGTTCTTCATCACCTAAACGTTCTCCATAAGGCGGATTCGCTACGATCACACCATAATCTTTTTCAGTTTTAAAATCTTTCACTGCTCGTTGTTTAAATTCAATGGAATCCCCTAAGCCAATTTCTTCAGCATTGGCACGAGCAATTTCGATCATCCGGCCATTGATATCTGATCCTGCGATATCTAATTGAATATCATAATCAGCCGCTTCATCAGCTGCTGCCCGGACTTTTTCAAAGACTGCCGGTTCAAACCAATCCCAGGCTTCGCAAGCAAATTCGCGATTAAACCCAGGCGCGATATTATGTCCGATTAACGCCGCTTCGATACATAGCGTACCGGAACCACAAACAGGATCATAAAATGGACGATCTTTGCGCCAATTTGTCAACATTACTAAAGCCGCCGCCATATTTTCTTTTAATGGTGCTCCGCCTTTTTCAAGACGATAGCCGCGTTTGAACAAACTTGGTCCAGTCGTATCTAAAGTCAGGACTACATGATCTTTTAACAAAGCGACTTCTAATTGGAAAAACGCGCCTGTTTCAGGCAATGGTACGCGAGCTGGGCGATGATAGACTTCTCGTAAACGTTCGACGATTGCTTTTTTCGTAATAGATTGGCAATCTGGGACACTGTACAATTTAGATTTAATTGAGCGACCAGCTACCGGAAATTCTGCATCCAGCGGTAAGAAGTCTTCCCATGGGATTGCTTTAACTTTTTCGAATAGTTCGTCAAAGGTAAATGCATCAAATTCATCAACGATTATTTTTACTCGGTCTGCTGTTCGCAGCCATAAATTTGCTGTAGCAATCGTCTCCAAGTCGCCTTTAAAGCGGGCACGTCCATTTTCGACTTGGCAATCGATCCCTAACTCTCTTAGTTCCTTGCCTACTAACGCTTCAATTCCTGCTGCGGCAGTCGCAATCAAGTTGTATTGTTTTTCCATAATATCTCCTTACTTCAATTGAGTTCCTTAGTTTTTTACAGAAAAATACGTTTATCGTTCTATGATACTATTTTTCAAACGATGTTTAAATCATACCTTTATTTAATTGTAGATTAATTTTCAATAAAAAAACCTTCACAACAAAGTTGGAAGGTACACCCTGAATTGCTGCAATTTTCTGTAAGCCATGTTTTGTCCGACGATCAACTCAGGGAAGTGTGATCATCGGGGTAATCATCTATCTCCGACATTACTGTCGGCTCTTTCATCGTTCATTTCCTTAGAAAAAGCGCCCCTACCATTGTTTGGGTTGCTCGCTCGAGGGGTTTACCGCGTTCCACCATTTTGATTTCTCAAAATGCTTCGTCACTGTGGCACTTTCAAGAATACTCAGACATAGATTGCTCCTTAGCCCTTTTTTCTGCCGTTACTTCCTAAGAAGTACCTTAGCTTATGGTTTCGCTAAGCACGAACACTACAGACATCTCAGTCTGTGCGAGCATGGACTTTCCTCAGCCTGCGTAATGCAGACCGCGATCACCTGAAAATTGCATCATTCAAATTTAAAACTGACGAGTTTTTTCGATGTCGCTTTCATCTTGAGTATAGTTTTGACTAAAATCAGATGAAGCTGCGTTGCTTGACGCTTGTTGGTCAAGTTTCTTACCGAATACTTCTCTTTCAAGATTTGATAAACGTTTCAAAATATCAAAGTTTGTAACAGCTGAACTCTTAGGCGCCGCCTCTTTTACACGAGAAGGTGCTGGTTGAGCTTTTGACAGTTGTTCCACTTTCGCTTTCAAACGATCATTTTCTTCTTTTAATGTTAGTACTTCTTTGTTATAAGCTTCATAATCTTTGATGACATTGTCCAAAAATTCATCAACTTCGATTGGATCGTAGCCACGCATTTTTGTTTTGAATTCTTGCTCCAAAATATCATTTGGAGTATAGATTACATTCGCCATTTTTTCACCTCATTAGCTCAATCTTAATTTACTTCCTTACATATTCTAGCTGATATATCAAAGGAAATCAAACACTATCCTCAAAGTCTGAAAAATTTTCTAAATCATCCATCGTGATAGAAAGCAATTCATAAGGATTTTTTTCTTGGTATTTGCTGACATCTTCTAAAAAAAACTTGCTTTTACCTGGATATTCACTATCATACACGACCAATGCAGCGTCTGTATGCTGCAGCAAGAAATTTACATGATTTTTAAACTGTCCTGGCTGCTGATACGGTTGATGGCTGACCGCATCAACAAAATCAGCGGTTTGTACAAGCTCACTTAAAAGCAATTGATTGGGTTCTTTCCATTTGTTCCCAAAACTTTCAAAAGGAAAAATGATTGCTAATTTTATTTCTGGATACTCCTGTTTCAATTCATTGACTAACTGCCCCACCCAAATCTCTGTCCCAAGATTTCCGCTGATAATGATCCACTCTAATCCATTTTCAATCAAAGCGGTCAATTCTCTTCTTAAAATATTCTTAATCACCTTTACACGCGGGTCCTTCTCATTGAAAATTCCCAATTCATAACTTTGATAACCGGTCACGTATAATCTTTGTATTATTTCATTCATTGCATTTTCCTTACTTTCACTTAAAAATAAAATATCTTTCGAAAAAATTTGCTATAATAACTAACAGGAGTGTGATGAAAAAATGACCTTCCGTTATCCTAATGGTCAATCATTTTCACAAAAAAATCCACGAGAACGCTCAGCAACAAGAGAAACGACGTTTGCTAATCGCGGTATGCGCTTTGAAGAAGCAATCAATCAAAGCAACGAATACTACTTAACTCATGATAAGGCAGTTGTCCATAAAAAGCCAACGCCGCTTCAAATCGTTAAGGTCGATTATCCTAAACGAAGTGCTGCAGTTATTAAGGAAGCTTATTTTAGGCAACCTTCTACTACTGATTATAACGGTGTTTATCGCGGATATTATTTAGATTTTGAAGCAAAGGAAACAAAGAACAAAACCTCGTTCCCACTTAAAAATTTTCATCAGCATCAAATTACTCACATGAGGCAATGCTTGAAGCAAGAGGCGATTTGTTTTGTTTTACTTTGGTTTTCAAGCTTGAATCGTTGCTTTTTTCTTTCTGCCGAAGATTTGGTAGACTACTGGAATCAACAAGAAAACGGCAGAAAATCAATACCGCTGGATCTGATCGAAACAGCTGGTATCGAGATCGTACCGCAAATCGCTCCAAGAATCCCTTACTTAGTAGCGGTAGAACAATATCTTGAAAAAAGGAGTTAATCACATGGCTAATCCCTCCCGTTCGCAAAAAAACAAGCGAACTACCAAAGGAAAGAAACCAACACCACGCAACCCGCAAAAGCGTCATATCGGGTTGAAAATCCTCATTGCAATCTTCGGACTGCTCTGCGCCGCGCTACTTTCCGGCATTGGGCTCTTTTTCTTTTATGTGAAAGATGCACCAGCTTTAAGTGAAAAAAAATTAGATGCGACTGTCTCATCAAAACTTTATGACAGTGACGGCAATATCTTTGAAGATCTCGGTGCTGAAAAACGCGAGAAAGTCAGCGCCACCAAAATTCCGCAAGAATTAGATGATGCAATCGTTTCGGTTGAAGACCGCCGCTTTTTTAAACACAACGGCGTAGATCCAGTCCGAATAATGGGTTCATTAGTCCACAATGTGACAAATGACGGCGGATTACAAGGCGGAAGTACGTTGACCCAACAGCTTGTCAAACTATCTTTCTTCTCAACAAAAACTTCTGATCAAACGTTGCGCAGAAAAGCGCAAGAAGCTTGGTTAGCGATCCAACTTGAGAAAAAGAATTCAAAACAAGAAATTTTGACGTATTATATCAACAAAGTCTATATGGCCAATGGTCTTTACGGAATGGAAACAGCTGCAGAAGCTTATTTTGGGAAAGAATTACAGTATTTGTCGATTTCCCAAACGGCCCTACTGGCTGGGATGCCGCAAGCACCTAATTCCTATGATCCTTACCAACATCCAGAAGCAGCGAAAGAACGACGCGATACTGTTCTTTATACGATGTTGAATAATAAAAAAATATCCCAAACAGATTACGACAAAGCAACAAAAGAACCAATTGATGAAGGGTTACTGCCGTTAGAAACAGACAACCAAGAACGAAAAGTTGCTGACAACTATGTCAAAGAAGTCATTGCTCAAGTCGAAGAAAAAACAGGGAAAAACGTTTATACTGACGGCTTGGAGATTTATACCAATCTTGATACGGATGCTCAGAATCAACTTTATTCGATCGTCAATGGTGACGAGTATGTACAGTATCCTGATGAATCGTTACAGATTGCCGCAACATTAGTCGATAGCAAAACCGGTAAAGTCTCTGCTCAAATCGGCGGACGAAACATCGCCGATGATGTTTATCTTGGGATGAATCGTGCTGTGACTACGAACCGTGACTTTGGTTCAACGGTTAAACCTATCACTGATTATGGTCCGGCATTTGAGTATTTACAAAAATCAACTGGTGATCGAATTAGCGACAGTCCTTATACTTACGAAGGAACAAAAACAGCGGTAAAAAATTGGGACAACAGTTACCAAGGCAGCATCACCTTGCGCCAAGCTTTATACGATTCACGGAATGTCCCCGCTGTAAAACTATTCAATGAAGTCGGCGCAGAAGATGTCGGCAAATTTTTGAAAAAGCTAGGGATCCAATATAAAGATATCCAGCAAGCTAATGCCATTTCAAGTAATACTGAAACACAAGATGGAACGAAATATGGTATTTCTACTGAAAAAATGGCGGCGGCTTACGCGGCATTTGCCAATGGCGGAACTTATAATGAACCGCTGTACATCAATAAAATCAAGTATCAAGATGGTTCTGAACAGACCTTTTCTGCTGAAGGTGAAAAAGCGATGGAACCTTATACAGCCTACATGGTCACCGATATTTTAAAAGATGTGATCTCAAAAGGAACTGGGACCAAAGCTCAAATTACTAACTTGTTCCAAGCAGGAAAAACTGGAACTTCTAACTATACTGACGATGAATTAGCAAAGATCGCACATTATGGATCCATTTCACCCGAAGTTATGTTTACTGGTTTCACCCCCAACTATTCATTATCGATTTGGGCTGGCTATGACGATCGGATGACGCCGATTACGAGCCAATCTGAAGGAATCGCACAAGATGTTTATCGTGAATTCATGAGTTATGTTTCCGAAAATGTCTCGAATGAAGATTGGGAGATGCCAGATGATGTTTTAAGAATCGGAAACGAACTTTATGTCAAAGGGGCTTCTTCAGTTCCTAGCCAATCTAGTTATTCTGTTCAAAGTTCTTATTACAACAACACATCATTTAGTCAAACGACTGATTCCACCAGCAGTATTGGATCAGCCGCGTCAGAGTCGGCAACCGTTGTTCCATCAGAAAGCAGTGTAGAAACACCGCCAGTTAGCTCAGCGGATCCGGTACCTTCCTCATCTGCTGAGGAGCAACCGCCCGCCTCTAGCGCTGAAGAGCCCGAGGCAACACCAGATCCATAAATAGAAGACTAAAAAAGCCGTTCGAAATTATTTTCGAGCGGCTTTTAATCTATCTTTTCCATCTTGACACATCTCTAACAATGGACAAATCTCGCATTTAGGGGCGCGTGCTGTACAATGATACCGCCCAAAGAAGATCAATGTATGATGACTCTTGACCCAAAGTTTTTTGGGGATTTTTCGCATCAATGTCGCTTCCACTTCAGTCACCGATGCATTTAGTTTGCATATGCGCAACCGTTTAGCAACTCGTTCAACATGCGTATCGACCGCAATTGCCGGTACCCCGAATGCATCGCCAAGTACAACATTCGCTGTTTTTCGGCCAACGCCAGGTAACTTAATCAGTTCTTCACGAGACGCCGGAACGCTCCCGCCATAATTATCTAACAACATTTGAGCGCATGCTTTAATATTTTTGGCTTTATTCCGATACAAACCGATCGTTTTGATTTTTATCATAATGTCTTCTAGCGGGGCTTGAGCTAAAGCTTCTGGCGTTGGATAGGCGGCAAAAAGTGCCGGTGTTGCTTTATTGACGGAAACATCGGTTGCCTGGGCGCTTAAAATCACTGCAATCAGAAGCTGAAACGGCGATTCAGAGTGCAATTCGCCGACTGCATCGGGAAACATCTCATACATCCGCGATAGAGCTTCCATTGTTTTTTCCTTATTAAGCATCCGGATCTTTCCTTTCCAACCAATTATACAAAGAAACTTTCGGTAATTCTTCGGTTTGATTTTGTTCGTCTTTTTGCAATAAGATTTGTTTTCTTCGCCGCTGCTCTTCTTCTACCTGAGCCTTAGAACGAATATTTTTCTTTTCCCAACTTTGTAAGACTGTTTCGATATATTTAAAATTATAGGCTTGATTCAATACTGCTTCTTGCAGCGCCAATTCAATCAACCCTGGTGAATAGTGATCGTCATTTATCCAATAACCGATTTTTTGATATTCAATTGGTGACAACGGACGACCAAATTCTTGCTCAAAGGATTTCAGCATTTTCTTTTGTGCCGCTAAATCGTTTTTTTCTTCTGTTTCAAAACGCTCTTGTTCTTCTAATCTGGACAATTTTTCAAAAGCGGGCAATAGATTGTAGCGATCACTTTGCTGTCCATTGGCATCTAAGGCTGTCTCAAGGGTCACAAACTCTTTTTCAACCAGATTATTCAATGAACTGTAAATCTGCTCTGCCGTGCTCCCCATGGCTTTAGCGATCAGTGTCAGATTTGGAAAATCTTCTCCTGATTGATGAGCCGCATAAAGCTGCAGCCATAACATAAATTCATTTGTATTCAAATCAAGTTTTGTATAATTTTGCAGCAGCAAATTCGAGATCGTCGTCTCGCCGGCTGCTAGATAATCTTGTAATGAAATCATTTGAAATCCTCCAATTCCATCTTAGTTTACACCAAAAAAATCGGAAGTCCAACTATAAGGAAATAGTTTTTACTTACAAAAAAACAGAAGGGTCTCCCCTCCTGTTTCAGTTTATTCTGCTTCTGCTAGAGCAGCTTGAGCCAAAATATTCAAGTAATTCCACGGACGATCAAAATGTGGTTGGAAGAAGAAATCTTGCAATGCCAAGTCTTCCAAAGTCATCCCATTTTGAATGGCAATAGATAACGTATTCGCTGATTGAGTGATGTCATATTTTGAAAGGAATTGGGCACCTAAGATCTTGTTCGTTCCCTTTTCCGAAACAATTTCCATCAATACTTTTTCTGTTGTCGGCATAAATTCAGGACGATAGTTGTCTTCAACGACTGTTACATTTGCATCGATTTTATTCAATGCCGCACTTTCTTTTGTTAATCCAGTCGATCCGATCGTCCAGCCAAATAGGTACAGTCCAGAAGTTCCTTGTGTTCCGCGATACTTCATTTTTTGTTCAACTAAATTTTGTCCAACTAACATTCCTTGACGCACGGCATTCGTCGCTAAAGGGATGTATTGAGCTTGTCCAGTCGGGTTATAATGAACGACTGTCGAATCACCAGCTGAAAAAATATCTGGGTCGCTTGATTGCATATATTCGTTTACTTTGATTGCACCGCTTGGCAGCATATCAACTTTGCCTTTCAATAAATCAGTGTTAGGACGGAAGCCGACACATAAAATCACCATGTCCGCATCAAACTCTTGACTGGCAGTCACCACTTTTGTCACTGTACCAGACTCATCTGCAACGAATTCATTTACATTTTCCCCTAATGCTAAAGTTACTCCACGATCGACTAATTCTTTTTCTAAGACGTCTGTAAATGGTTCATCCAAATATTTGTTTAAAATTCTTGGCAATCCATCAATCAATGTTACTTGCTTGCCAGATTCTGCAAAAGCTTCCACTAATTCGATTCCGATATAACCGCCGCCGACTACGACTACTTTTTTCGCATCCTTTGCTTGTTCAATGATGACATTGGCTTGATTATAGTTTTTACATAATAAAATATTTTTGGCTTCGATTCCTTTGATTGGCGGAATAATCGGCCAAGAACCGGTTGTTACTACTAATTTATCATACTCGACGATTTTTTCTTCGTTTGTTTTAAGATCTTTGGCCGTTACTTTTTTTGCCTCAGTATCAATAGTTGTTACATCATGTTCCATGTTCACTTCTGCACCTAAAGATGCAAGCTCTTCGGGGTTAGAGTAAAACAGACCCGCAGGATCCTTCACAACCCCGCCAACATATAAAGCGATTCCACAAGACAAGAAAGAAATATTATCATTTCGCTCAAAGACCGTTACTTCTGCATCTGGGTGGTTAGCTAAAATATTTTTAACGGCTGCTGTGCCGGCATGTGTACATCCTACTACTACTACTTTCATCAGTATCCCTCTTTCATCCAACTGTTTTTTATTTGCAAATTTTTGCACAAGGACAGTATAACAAAATTTATATTTCTCCCAAATTATTTTGCTCATAAACAAACAATTATTTTTTGTTTAAAGAACATATGTAAGCGTAGTTAGATTTTAGTGAGTGTCAGTAGTTTTGTATAATATTATGTAAACTTTTTATTCAAATAAAAAAGTTGAGAAGGATTCCTTCTCAACTTAGTGATAATTATAATTCGTTAAATGTATTTACAACATTCTCAACCGTAAAGCCGAATTGTTCTAAGACGTAATCGCCAGGCGCTGAAGCTCCAAAATGATCAATTCCGATCATCTTGCCTTCTGTACCGATATAACGTTCCCAGCCAAATGGTGAAGCTGCTTCAACTGCTACACGTTTTGTCACTGCTTTTGGCAAGACAGATTCTTTGTATGCTTCGTCTTGAGCTTCGAATAAATCAAAACTTGGAAGAGAAACAACAGAAACATCTTTTCCTTGAGCTTTTAGTTCTTTTTGCGCTTGAACGGCTAGATTGACTTCAGAACCTGTCGCAATCAAGATACCATCAGGTGTATTTGATTCAGCTTTAGAGATAACGTAACCGCCTTTAGCCACGCCTTCTTTTGCGGTATTCTTGCTGTTAGGTAAAACTGGCAAGTTTTGACGACTCAAGACTAAGATCGTTGGTTTGTTTTTAGTTTCTAAAGCTTTTAACCAAGCTGCGGATGTTTCATTGCCGTCAGCCGGACGAATCACTTGAACGTTTGGCATGCAGCGAACACTTGCTAATTGTTCGATTGGTTCATGAGTTGGTCCGTCTTCGCCGACAGCTACTGAATCATGCGTCAATACGTAAACAACTGGTAAGTTTTGGATTGCAGACATCCGAACTGCTGGACGTAAGTAATCAGTAAATACGAAGAATGTTCCGCCATAGACACGTGTTCCGCCATGTAAATGAATACCGTTCATTGCGCTCGCCATTGCAAATTCACGAACACCAAACCAAATATTACGTCCTTCATAAGAACCTGGTTGGAATTCAGCTTCATTGGCAATCGTCGTATTGTTTGAACCAGATAAATCGGCTGATCCGCCCCAGACGTTAGGAACGGCTTTCGCGATTGCTTGGATCGCCTCTTTGCTTGAAACTCGGCTTGCTTGAGCGGTGCCTTCTTCATAGACTGGTAACGCTTCTTCCCAGTTTTCAGGCAATTCGCCGGCAAAAGCTGTTTTAAATTGTTTCGCCAATTCAGGATGTGCTTTTTCATAGTTTGCAAACATTGCATCCCATGCAGCTTCTGTTTTAGCACCTTTATCATTGATTTCTTCTTTGAAACGTTTTGCAACTTCTTCTGGTACTGTAAAGTCAGGATATTCCCAGCCATAAACAGCTTTTGCTGCGGCGATTCCGTCTTGTCCAATCGGTGCGCCGTGAACTGCTGAAGTTCCTTCTTTAGGAGCACCAAAGCCAATAACCGTTTTGATTTCGATTAATGTTGGTTTTTCAGTTTCAGCCTTTGCTTCATCGATTGCTTTAGAAATTGCTGCTAAGTCATTGCCGTCTTCAACTAAAATATGTTGCCAGCCATATGCTTCATAGCGAGCACCAACATTTTCAGTGAAGGCTTTTGAAGTTGGTCCATCTAATGAAATATCATTTGAATCGTATAATACGACCAATTTACCAAGTTTTAAATGTCCTGCCATTGAACTTGCTTCGCCAGAAACACCTTCCATTAGATCCCCATCGCCACAAAGTGCGAAAGTATAATGATCCATTACATTGAAGCTGTCGCGGTTATAAGTTGCTGCTAAATGAGCCTCAGCCATTGCCATTCCGACAGAAGTTGAGATACCTTGGCCTAGAGGACCTGATGTTGCTTCAACACCATCTGTGTGTTGATATTCAGGGTGACCTGGCGTTTTACTTTCCCATTGACGGAAACTCTTCAAGTCATCGATCGTTACTTGATAGCCTGCAAGATGCAACAAGCTGTAAAGCATCGCTGAACCATGTCCTGCGGATAAAATAAAACGATCACGATTTGGCCAGTTTAATGAAGTTGCTGGATTGATATTTAAATGTTTTGTCCATAAAGCATATGCCATTGGAGCTGCCCCCATTGGTAAACCTGGATGGCCAGAATTTGCTTTTTGAATTGCCTCGATACTTAATGTTCTGATTGTGTTTACACCTAATTGATCGATTTTATCGAACAAAATAATTCCTCCTTTTTGGTCATAAATACTTTAATTGTAGCCTTATTGTAACCGATTTATTTTGACATTTCAATGACTTGCCAGCAAAAGATTTATTTTCTGTTGTGTAATCCTTTTTTCTTTTGGATTTCTTTCAACTTTTCTGGCGTAACATCGTTGCCTTCGGGATCAACGACTTTCATCCCTTCGATGTGATGGCGCATTCCGCTGCGGAACGATGCAATGTATTCTTTTCGCAAGACGCTTTGCTCATGCGCTTCCGCGTCTGTTAAGCCAACTGTTTTCTTTTTCTTAGCTAATTCATTGATTCTTGCTATTGTTTCATCGTTAATCATCTTGAGCACCTCTTTTCCTTCTCTAATTATACATAAAAAATAATAAGTTAAAAGTACAAGCAAATACGAACGCTTGTTTGATTTGTTCTAATAACTATGCTAAACTAAAAAAAACGAAAGAAGGTGCGGACACATTGGCAAAAAGAACGGAAACAAAACAATTAGAAGTTTTGCATTTCATTCATGAACGTGTTGAAGGCAAAGGCTACCCTCCCACTGTTAGAGAAATTGGTGAAGCTGTAAATCTTTCATCTACTTCGACAGTCCACGGCCATTTATCCAGATTAGAAAAAAAAGGCTGGATTCAACGAGATCCGACAAAACCAAGAGCGATCGAATTAACCATCACTGGTTTAGAAAAAATTGGAGCAGCGCCGCAAGTTATTCCTATGCTGGGTGTCGTTACCGCAGGCGAACCGATCTTAGCAGTTGAAGAAGCCTCAGACTTCTTTCCTGTCCCCCCAGATTTATCGAGTGAGGAAGGCAGTTTGTTCATGTTGATGATTCGCGGGGAAAGTATGGTCAATGCCGGGATCTATGATGGCGATCACGTCATCGTCAGAAAACAAGCAACCGCGACTAACGGCGAGATCGTTATCGCCATGACTGACGAGAACGAAGCGACTTGCAAACGATTCTATCGCGAAGCGGATCATATCCGTTTACAACCGGAAAATGATGAATTGTCTCCGCTGATCTTTGACAATGTTTCTATTCTAGGAAAAGTCGTTGGTCTGTATCGTAACCACATTTATTAATCGGAATGAAATTCCGGTTATTTTTTTCTTTACAAAACGAACAAACATTCGTATAATAAATACACAAACATATGTTCGTATATTTATTAGGAGTGATTATTGATGAAAGCAGTAAGAAGATTTGGTTTAGTTATCGCCGTATTGTTGTTAGGTCTATTGATTGGTAAGTTAGGTTCTTTAGCTACGATCGTCATTTTTTCTGGTCTGTTCCTAGTTTGGTTTATGTTGTGGGATGAACGGAAATACGCACAACATTATAGCGAACATCCGGTTGAAGAAGAAACTGAAGTTGAGCATTATTACAAAGAGCCCGCTGAAGATTTCTATTATGTGACTTATGATCAGCATTATCACAAGTCTGCTTAAATCGTCTCAATAAATCAAAGAATTACTTATTAAATAAACAAATGAACTCCCAAAGATTAGAGTAAAATCTAATGTCTGGGGGTTCATTTTTTTACACTCCGGATTGGTTCAAAGCCAAAAAGCAGTCTAAATAGAAGCTAGCGAACGATTGTCGTCCCTTTCAAAATAAAAAGCAGTCAACAGATCACTATTAACTAGTGATGTCTGTTGACTGCTTTTTATTGATTCATTAAAAACTATTTTTCTTTTTGGTTTCTTAGTAATCCATCAATGTTAAGATATCATAACCTTGGATCTTATCTCGTCCGTGCAATTCTTCTAGTTCGATTAAGAAGGCACAGCCGACAATGACTCCTCCAAGTTTTTCAACTAGTTCGATCGTTGCTTTGATCGTACCGCCAGTAGCTAGAAGATCATCTGTGATCAATACTCGCTGGCCAGGTTTGATCGCATCGCTATGAAGCGTTAATGTATCTGTGCCGTATTCTTTTTCGTACTCAACTTCAATGACTTCACGAGGTAATTTTCCTGGTTTGCGGACTGGGGCAAAACCTACTCCCAACTCAAACGCTACTGGACAGCCGACGATAAAGCCGCGAGCTTCCGGTCCTACTACCATATCGATTTGTTTTTCTTTTGCGTAATTTACGATTTGTTTAGTTGCTTCACGGTAAGCTTCGCCATCAGCCATCAGCGGTGAAATATCGCGAAAAACGATCCCTTCTTTTGGATAGTCGGGGATGCTGGCAATATAATCTTTCAAATTCATTTCAGTTGTTCCTCCTAGCTTTTCAGCCAATTTCTAATAGTTTGAATATCGTTCATCACTAAAAACTCTTCGCTCTCGATTCGAGCTATGCGTTTTTGATAAATCTCACTCTCTTCAAAAGACCGAGTTTGTGGTGCCTCGACCATTTGTAAAACACCGTCGTTTATTGTAACAAATTTCAGCTCAGAAAACACGTGAATCATGAAGACTAATCGTTTTTCTGGAATTCTTAAATAATTTGAAACAACTTTTAATTTAAATCGAATATCAACTTTTGGTTGTTTGCGGAAAAATTGATAAAGTTTTGCAAATTGTTCGCGGCTTGGCAAACCGTTGAGATACGCTTCATCTGGACTGTAAAGATAGAGATAGATCCGTTCAAAGGTGCCTTTTTTTAAAACTTCTTTCAACAGCTCTTTTTGATCCGGACAGTCAAGCACCGCTAATTGGTCATAATCAGACCAGCTGATTGTTTCATCATACAATGTAACGGTCTGTTGCAATTCTTGGGTAAAAAATTTCTGACTTTTTTGTTGGAACGCCAGATAAAGGATCTGCCCGCTTTCGATTCTCTGATCCCAAGTATACTTTGCTCGGCGATCAATCACTTGCAGGCCATCGGAGACAAAATCAATCAAACGCAGCTGAACCTTTTTTTGTCCATTCCATTCATTAATTTCCAAATCTCCCACAAATTTTGTATCTGGCTGTTGAATCTCTTCATCATTCGCGCCAAAACCAAAACCGATTACGTCCAACTGAGCAGCTTCGTTTTTCAATGAGAACTTGGCATGTTGCTGCTCGCTGCCGATTCGTTTGAAGGAACTGACAGCTCCTTCAATCAAAAAGTGCGGTGCGGGATTATCCGTTCCAAACGGCGCTAATTTATTTAATTCCTCGACAAACTTCAATTCGACGGCGGATAATTCTAATGATTCATCAATCAAAAGTGCCGCAGCTTTCGTCAGATCAACCTGTTCGGCAGAAATATAAGCATTCATTCGTTTTTGCAAAGCCGGGATATTGTCAGCCGGCATGGTTAAACCAACAGCCGCTGCATGTCCGCCAAAATGAGTAAATTCAGAACGCATAGTCGTCAGCATACCAAATAAATCTAATGCTTCACTACTACGTCCAGAACCTTTGGCTATTCCATTTTCATCAATCGCTAACACAATCGCTGGATGGCCGGTTTGTTTTAAAATATTTCCAGCAACAATTCCTAAAACGCCTGGATTCCATCCTTTAGCTGCGATTAAATGAATGGAATCTGCTGGATCAACGAATGCCGTTGCTTCAGCAGTCGTCGTTTGGACGATTTGTTTACGCTCATTATTGATTTGATCAAGTTTTTCTGCCAATTCATGAGCGCGTTCTTCGTCAAAAGTAGTCATCAATTCTACTGCCGGATTGGGATCGCCTAAACGACCGATCGCATTCAGCCGAGGCGCAATGCTGAAACCAATACTTGTTTCGTCGATCTTTTGCAAAGTAACACTGCTGACTTTAAGCAATTCTAACAGTCCTAACCGTTGTGTCTGTTTAATAGCTTGCAAGCCTAGTTTGACAAGAGCACGATTTTCCCCGGTCATTGACACAAGGTCAGCAACCGTCCCAATCGTCACTAGATCTAGCATCTCTAACGGTACTTCTTCCAACAGTGCTGTAGCCAATTTAAAAGCCACGCCAGCACCAGCGAGTTCGCCAAAAGGATATTGTCCATCTGGATGGCGCGGATGAACGATACAAAACGCATCCGGTAAAACAGGCGGCAGTTCATGGTGATCCGTGACGATCACATCGACATTTTGGGAATTAGCAAAATCAATCGCTTCATTTCCAGCGACACCGTTGTCGACCGTGATAATCAGCTGGATTCCTTCGTTGATTTTTTCAGCAAAAAGTTCTTTGTTCGGACCATAACCGTGAATGAAACGATTAGGCAATACATAATGAACGTCTGCTCCGATCATCTGCAAAGTTTCTAACATAATGGATGTACTAGTAATGCCGTCTGCATCATAATCACCGTAGACTAAAATCGGTTGCCCTTCCATAACAGCCAGCTGGATTCGCTCCACCGCTTTAGCCATATCATGCATCAAAAATGGATCATGCAAGTCATCAACGGTTGTTTTTAATAATTTAGAAAACGCTTCTATTGTATGTATGTTTCGATTCCATAAAAGTTCAGCGAACGTTTCGCTGTATCCTTGGTTCATTATCTCTGTTTTAAACGCCAAATCAATTGGAGATACATCTTTAAATCGCCAATCGAAGCTTGATTTTTTCACTGTATCACTCCCCAACCGTACTAGTATAGCAAAAAAGAATCAGACAAGAAAGAGAAGAAGACTTTAGTTTTTCAACTAAAGTCTTCTTGATTAATCATAATAATCGATTGGCTGATCGTCGCGCTTTTCAGCTTGTGCATTTTTATTTTCAGCTAAAGCTTGATCTTTTTCTTTTAGAAGACTTTCGTAGTTTGCCTTCAGCATTGCGATTTCGTTTTCTTGTTCGCGCTGAAAAGCCGCCTTTTCTTCTGCCAGTTTTTGTTCATTATTTGTTTCGTAACTTTGAATCGTCTCTTTTAGGTGTTTGATCTCTTTACGCTGTTGGAAAAGCGTCGCGCCTGAGGTTAGGAAAACGACCAGTGCTCCTATCAACGCTGAACCCACGATAACTAAAACCAGCGACAGATAGATTTTCTTGATCAAAAAATTGACTGGGACTTCCTGATTATTGGAAAGCGCAAAGATGACGATCAATAAGACTAAAATAAAGCCTAAAAAGACCTTCCATTGTTTTTTCATTTTGCTTTCCTACTTTCTATTGAATAGTCCGCCAGCTAAAAAGTCTCCAATATGCGGGAACAATCCATAAAAGCGGCTGGCACCTTCCATAATGATTGGTCGATTGATCTCACGAGTGGGTCTCCCCATTTTATTGACGATCGTTTTCGCTAATTTTTGCGGATCTAAAACGATTCCGCCTAAATTTTCCAGATAACTGCCGCTTGGATCGGCTTTGTCAAAGAATTCCGTAGCGATTGGTCCTGGATTGATCGTTGTTACATAGACATTGGCTGGCCGCAATTCAAGCCGCAGCGCATTTGAAAAACCAAGGACTGCAAATTTTGTCGCAGAATAAACCGTCGATTTCGGCGTGGCCATTTTCCCAGCCATTGATGCTACGTTAAAGATATGCCCTTGTTGATTATCGACCATCGAGATCGCGATTTTTTGTGTGAAATACATCATCCCCAAAACGTTCACATCAAACATTTTCTTGGCGACTGCTAAATCAAACGAGACGAAATCATCAAACAAACCAAAACCGGCATTGTTTACTAAAACATCTACTTCACCGACTTCATCCGCGATTTTTTCAATCACTGATTCCACGCTATCTGGATCAGCAATGTCTAACTGGAAGGCAAAGGCTGCTTTACCGCTCAACTCGCTGCAGCGTTCTTTTACTTGGCCGATCAGGTTGATTCGGCGAGCACAAGTTACCACGATTGCTCCGCGTTTAGCAGCTTCATAACAAATTTGTTCGCCTAAACCGGCAGAACTGCCAGTCACGACGACTACTTTATCTGTTAAATCCATTGAATCTCCCTCTTTCTATAAAACGTATCTTTTTTCAAAAAGTTATTTGCTCTTTTTATGAAAATGGAATATCGATACTATCAAAATCTTTGGCAACTTGTGTATTCGGAAAGATTTCTTTGGCTTCTTCTTCCAATTCTTTCGCTTCTTTGGCTAAATACCTCGCTGAGATATGTGTCAGCATCAGTTTTTTCGCCTTCGCCTCTTTTGCGATCAACGCGGCTTGCTGCGTTGTAGTATGGAAATACGCCCGCGCAAGTTTTGCTTCGTTTTTATTAAAAGTACTTTCATGGACGATCACGTCGCTGTCTTTCGCAAATTGACTAGACTTGTTCATAAAGCGAGTATCTCCAAAGATCGTCACTACTCGACCTTTTTTACTGGTGCCTACAAAGTCTTTTCCGTCGATTACTCGTCCATCTGACAGCGTAACTTTTTGACCTTGTTTTATTTTCCCGTAGATTGGTCCGGCAGGTATGCCTAATACCGCTAGTTTGTCCACTTGCAGCATCCCTTCATGGTCTGCTTCACTTACTCGAAATCCATAACTGTCGACACCGTGATCCAACAGCATGCACTCCACTGTAAACTGTTTATCTTTAAATATGACACCTTCACTTAATTCGATAAATTGCAGCGGATAAGCTAGATGTGTTTTAGTCACCTGTAATGACGTGCGCACATATTTTTCCAGTCCGGCAGGGCCATATATTTCAACTGGCTCTTCTCCCCCTTGGAAAGAACGGCTGCTCAATAAACCGGGCAAGCCGAAGATATGATCACCATGTAAATGAGAAATAAAAATTTTCTCGATTTTACGAGGTCTAATCGTTGTTCGTAAAATTTGCATCTGGGTTCCTTCACCGCAATCAAACAGCCAAATTGCATTACGTTCATCTAACAATTTTAGTGCGAGACCACTGACGTTTCGATGCTTTGCCGGTACCCCTGCACCCGTTCCTAAAAATTCTAATTCCATAATTCTCCTGACTTTCTATCAAATTAATTTTATTCTAGAAGAAAGTCTTGTTCAGTGCAATCTAAATAAAGAAATTTTTATTCCTCTTTTGAATTGTCTTTGTCTGTTTCTTGAGAGGATTTTGCGATTTCCTGAGTCTTCTTCACGTCAGCTTCTACTTCTTCATAGTCAAGACGAGTGATTTCTCCGCCTAATTCCATCATGATCAGCTGATTCAAAGGTCGATTGTCTTCTTCCTCAGCAATTAGCAATAATGCAGTGTCACCTTCGCCGATTTTATCAATCAAGAATTCAAAAACACCGGTCGCATCCCGAACTTCCTTTGCATCTTGAGTTGCGCCGATCATTCCGCCGGTGAACCAACCTAATAAGATCCCGATTGGTCCTCCAAGGATCCCGACTAACATGCCGATCAACCCACCAGCTGAACTTTTATTGCTGCCAGTAAAATCTAAAAAATCTTCAATTTCAAATTTATGTTCCCCATCATCTGAATGATGAACGATAGCCATTTGTTCACCCTTGAAAGCTTTGCTCAGATGCAAGCGTTTTGCCTTTGAAAATGCTTCATAGGCTTTTGACTCTACATCAAAGTTCATGATTATCACACGTTTTTCCATTGAAATTCACTCCCTTTTTCTATTAACCTTAGTGTAGCAATAAATAGCCGTTTTTGAAAATAGAACGAGTTTGCTGCTTCGATCGTCTAAATAATCGTCTAAATATACGATAAAAACCGGGAATTAATTCCCGGTTTTTATTTCTTCCATAATTCGATCATCTACAACATAGTGATCAAAGAATACTTTCGATAACTGATAACCCTCGCCCCAATTTGTGCGAATGACATCATATTCTACACCATCGATCTTCAGTTTGTTCCGCAAATGTTTGATGATCGTAGATAAACGTGTCATATGACTGGCCGAATCACTGTCCCCCCAAATTTTTATTGCTAGATCATTTCGACTGATTGGTGCTTCTTTAGTTGAAATCAACGTACTCAACATCTCCCGTTCAGAACGAGTTAGATTCCATAATGGAATTGGACGTTTTTCCTGCACATTTTCTGCTTGCTGTGTCGTTCCAAAACTGATTGAATAGCTGGATTCTTTCAATGTTCGCTCAGCAAGTTTTTCCCGTAATCCACTAAGCGACTCCTCTTCAAGCAGCCATTCATCCACACCGCGTGCTTCCCACTCTGTTTTTTCTTCTTTTGAAGGCATTTGATCTGTTTGACGAAGAATAGTGAAATTTTCACCGACTTCTTCCAAAATAATTGTCAATTCTTGGTCAGAAATCGTTTCGCTAGCGATCAAAACATTGAAAAAGCTCATGACTTCCAATGGTACTTGCTTTGCCTGAAGCATCGTTAATAATTTTTCAGAACTTAAAACTTCAATATTTAAACGTTGTAATTTTTCAACCAATGGTCGTTCAACTAAAATATTATGTGTCAAAATCAATACTTGCATCAAATTATTCCCCTTTTTATTATTAAGAATAAATTTCCAACGAGTATTCTTGGAAAGTTTTATTAATTAATAATATATTCATTTTTTAACATAATGTAAGTTTACACTGAGATTCCTTCTGGCGCTACCAAAAAGCTTATAATTCAGTAAGTCAAATTAGAAATATCGCTAAATTTATTGGGTTTAAAAAACTTTTTCTAACTAAAAGAACTCAATTATCATTTTAAAAAAACATTTTCTCAATTATTTAGGTGGTTTTAGGACATATAACATATATAATCTTTCAGCAGTTTTTATTAACAAAATATATTTATTCCCGCTACTTTGATTATTTTTCCGCTTATTGAAGGACTTTTAAGCTTGATTTTATTTATGTTGCTTTCTATCTTCTAAAATACGTTCGTGTCTCGAAAAATAGGTAGTTAGCTAGTTACCATTGATTAGGCATAAAAAAACAGATGCTGCTAACAATAAAATAACACCGTTTCTCATTCATCTATTATCACTTAAGATTTTCCCTCAAAAAATTTCTATTAAAAAATTTAATAATTGAATAGACATTTTTAGTATAAAAAAAGAAGCTATGACAAAAAATTTTGTCACAGCCTCATTAAATCAATTATTTTTAGTCAACAAATTCAAATTCAAACTTATCGATTCGAACAAGATCGCCGTCTTTGGCCCCGCGAGCGCGTAACGCTTCATCGACTCCCATAGAGCGAAGTTGCCGCGCAAAGCGCATAACCGTTTCGTCGTGATCGAAATTTGTCATTTTGAAGAGTTTCTCTAATTTTTCTCCGCCAAGTACCCAAGTAGCATCAGGTTCTCGAGTAATCGTAAATTCTGGTTCGTTTGATTGGAAGCCGTAGTTGACTGTGTCTTCTTCGATTTCTTCATCATATAATAAGAATTCCGGCGTTACATCTAATAAGTCCGCAGCTGCGTTCAAAAGATTATCCAAGCCTTGTTTTGTGATCGCTGAGATTGCAAAAACTGGAATGTCGTCAGCAAACTCGTCTTCTTTATCCTTTTGCAATGCTTCTTTGAATTTTTTCAAATTCTCCTCGGCATTTGGCATATCCATTTTGTTAGCAACGATAATTTGCGGACGTTCTAATAAGCGTAAGTTATGCGAACCTAATTCTTTATTGATCGCTTGATAATCCTCGTAAGGATCGCGTCCTTCCATTCCACTCATATCGATCACGTGAAGAATAACCCGTGTGCGTTCGATGTGCCGCAAAAATTGGGTACCTAAACCGACACCTTGAGAAGCGCCTTCGATCAAACCAGGCAGATCGGCTGCCGCAAAACTCCTGCCATCACTCGTCGTTACCATTCCTAAATTAGGAACTAATGTAGTGAAGTGATACGCTCCGATTTTAGGACGGGCAGAAGAAATTACTGAAAGAATGGTTGATTTCCCAACAGATGGAAAACCGACTAAACCAACATCTGCTAAGACTTTTAATTCCAATTCAATGTTCCGCTCTTGACCCGGCTCCCCATTTTCGGCTAATTCAGGTGCTGGGTTTCTCGGTGAGGCAAAACGGGTATTCCCGCGTCCGCCGCGTCCGCCGTGTGCAACGATCAACTCTTGACCATTTTCAATTAAATCTCCAATCAGAGTGCCTGTATCGGCATCACGAACAGTTGTACCCGGAGGGACGCTGACATAGGTATCTTCAGCACCACGTCCGTGCATTCCCTTGCTCATCCCATTTTCACCAGGAGTAGCTCTAAAGTGGCGATTGTAGCGAAAATCCATCAATGTACGTAATCCTTCATCGACTACTAAAACAACATCGCCTCCGCGTCCGCCGTCGCCTCCGGCTGGTCCGCCGTCTGGTACATACTTTTCGCGACGAAAAGCTACCATTCCATCTCCGCCTTTACCGGCTTTGATATCGATTGTTACTTGATCTAAAAACATGGACATCTTAGTGTCCTCCTTATCTCTTTGTTCTATTGACTACTGAATCTCCACACTAAACAAAGTCTCATATATTGTAGCTAGATTAATCAAAAATGTCCATTCTTATTGATGGAAGCTTATAAAAAAATTGTTAGATACACACTTACTTGCTGATAATTGTTTCTCAGGTAATATCTTTTGACAAAAAAATTGAAGCGTTGCACAATTAAAAATGTAAGGCGTCAAGCTTTGCCTGATATAAAAAAGGAGGAACTTTTGGTTATGACAGTAAAAGTAGGTATTAACGGATTTGGACGTATTGGTCGTTTAGCTTTCCGTCGGATTAAAGAAGTCTCTGACGATATTGAAGTAGTAGCAATCAACGACTTGACTAGTCCGACAATGTTGGCACAATTATTGCAATTTGATTCAACACATGGCACCTATCCCGGCACCGTTACTGCAACAGAAGATTCAATCGTTGTTGATGGCGAAAAAACTCGTGTATACGCTGAACCAGATGCAAGCAAGATTCCTTGGGCTAAAGAAAACGGGGTCGATATCGTCCTTGAATGTACTGGTTTTTACACCTCAGAAGAAAAAGCAAAAGCGCACTTAGATGCTGGTGTTGAACGGGTCGTGATCTCAGCTCCTGCTGGACAAATGAAAACGATCGTTTACAACGTCAACGATGATACTTTAGATTCAAATGATAAAATTATTTCCGCTGGTTCTTGTACAACAAACTGCTTAGCTCCAATGGCTTATTTCTTAAATAAAGAATTTGGTGTGGAAGTTGGAACGATGACGACCGTTCACGCGTATACGTCAACCCAAATGTTGTTAGATGGCCCAGTTAAAGGCGGTAATTTACGTGCTGCCCGTTCTGCTGCTGACAATACGATCCCACATTCAACTGGCGCAGCCAAAGCAATCGGTTTAGTTATTCCAGAATTACAGGGGAAACTGCAAGGCCATGCTCAACGTGTACCCGTTGTAGACGGCTCATTGACTGAGTTGGTTTCAATCCTTAAAACAAAAGTAACTGCTGATCAAGTCAACGAAGCGATCAAAAAACACACCGTTGACAATCCATCATTTGGTTATGATGATCGCGAAATTGTTTCAGGTGACGTTATCGGAACGACGCAAGGTTCGATCTTTGACCCTACGCAAACCGAAGTTACTTCAGCCGGCGACTATCAATTAGTTAAAACAGTTGCTTGGTATGACAACGAATACGGTTTTACTTGCCAAATGATTCGTTTATTAGAAAAATTTGCTAACTTGTAAGAGCTAGCTCGATCCTAAAGAAGTTGTGACAAGAATTTTGTCGCAACTTCTTTTTTGTCGTCTCGTCTAAAAATTCCAAATCAGAAATAACTTTATAGCGAACTGTCTAAAATCAGTTAGACGGTACCCTTCTCTCATTATCCGATCTTCGTAGTTTCTCTTTAATAGGTCTCAAAACAAAAAGTCAAATTTTTTTCATAGGAACACTGTTAAAAATTTGTTATCATGAGGATGACACTAAGTTTAAAAGGAGACTATTATGCATTACAAAAAATTGATGATCGGCGCAAGCTTAATGGTAGCGCTCGGATTATTCGCTGCCTGCAGCGGGGATAATTCAACCAAAGAAACGACGGAAAGCAGCACCAAAACAACGGAATCCAGTGTGGATTTAAATAAATTAACACTTCCGCAACTTAGTGATGAAGTTGCGGATGATGAATATTTAGTTGAACTTGTTACGACAAAAGGAAGCATCAAAATCAAACTCTTTCCTGAACAAGCACCAAAAGCAGTTGAGAATTTTGTGACTCATGCAAAAGACGGCTACTATAACGACACTACCTTCCACCGCGTGATTCAAGATTTCATGATTCAAGGTGGCGATCCTAAAGGCGACGGTACTGGTGGGGAAAGTATTTGGGAAAAAGGCTTTAAAACAGAAGATTCCAATCAACTTTATAATATTCGCGGCGCGCTTTCGATGGCTCGAGCAGAATCTCGCAGCAGCAACGGCAGTCAATTTTTCATCGTGACAAACAAAGACGATGTCAGTGATGGCTTGCCGATTCAGTATTACCCAGAAAAAATCATCGAACGTTATAAAGATGGGGGCGCCCCTAACCTTGATGGTGAATACACCGTCTTCGGTCAAGTAACAGAAGGCTTAGACATCGTGGATCAAATCGCTAGCGGTGAAGTTGAAGACAACGGCTCCGGCGAAAAATCTACTCCGAAAGATCCAGTCAAAGTTACCGAGATCAAAGTATTGCAAGAACCGAAGAAATAGAAAAAAGAATCAAAATCTCAGCTGGGATTTTGATTCTTTTTTTGTTGAATTATTTTTTCTGCTCTTTATCTCCGACAATAAACGTAAACGTGCATTCTGTGACAACCTGTCCTTCGACTGTTGCCCATGCTTTGGCTGTTCCGACAGGTCCTTTGATTTTTTGGATATCAAAATTCAAAAACAAAGTATCTCCTGGACGCACAAAAGCTAAAAATTTTGCGTCATTGATGCCGCCGATATACGCCGTTTTTCCTTCAAAAGCCGCAGATTTCAAAATTAGCAAGGAACCGGCTTGTGCAAGTGCTTCTACGATTAATGTTCCAGGCATCATCGGTTCTTCCGGGAAATAGCCTTGGAAAAAATCTTCATTCATCGTTAAATTCTTTACTGCTGTAATATGCTTCTCATCCTCAAATTCAGTGACTGCATCTAAATAATAAATCGGAAAACGATTAGGGATCGTTGCCATTATTTCTTCGACATTCATAATTTTTTTCATTTTACACCTCGACGGATATTTTATTTGATTATCAAACTATCATATTCTAATGTTTTAATCAAGGTGTATTATAATAATAAAAAAATAGTTTGACAATCAAAGTTTTTTACAACATAATAAAAGCATATTATTTTATATTATTTAGGAGTGTGTCATCTAATGTCTATTTTAACTGGGAAAAAAATTATCGTAACCGGCGTAGCAAATAAAAAAAGTATTGCTTGGGGATGTGCGAAAGCTATCACCGCTCAAGGCGCTGAGATTATTTACACGTATCAAAATGATCGGATGAAAAAAAACTTGATCAAATTAGTCGGCGAAGATGCTTCGATGGTAGAACTCGATGTAGCTAGCGACGAAAAAATAGCGGCCGCTTTTGCTTCTATTAAAGAAACATTCGGTACGATTGACGGCTTAGTCCATTCAATTGCTTTTGCCAACAAAGAAGAACTATCCGGCAACGTAACGGCAATTACTCGCGACGGTTTCCGATTGGCTCAAGACATCAGCGCGTACTCTTTATTAGCAGTGTCTAGATATGCGGCGCCTCTAATGACTGACGGCGGCAGCATCGTGACGATGACGTACATGGGTTCAGAACGCTCGATTCCTAACTACAATATGATGGGGATCGCTAAAGCTGCTCTAGAAGCTGAAGTTCGTTACTTAGCGACTGAATTGGCACCGCAAAATATTCGTGTGAATGCTATTTCTGCTGGAGCAATCAAAACCTTAGCGGTAACTGGCGTGAAAGATTATCAATCACTGTTGAATTTATCTGAAGAACGCACACCGGATAAAGTCGGTGTCACGATTGAAGAAGTTGGGAACTCTTGCGCCTTCTTGCTTAGCCCTTTAGCGACTGGTATCATCGGCGATATTATTTATGTTGATAAAGGAGTTCATTTGAGTTAGTTTTATTTAGCCAATCTTCTTTATCGATTCACTGCAAAAAGCCGCTCATTCGAGCGGCTTTTTTAATAGATTTAAAAATGGATCACTATTCAATAAAACGGCGAAAAATATTTATTAAACGAACGATTAGACTTCAAATATCCAGCCTTCGGGCCCTGTTACATCCCCAACTTGAATCCCAACGAGTTCATCGTATAATTTTTGGGTAACTGGGCCAGTCTCAGTCTCACTGTAAAAAACATGGAAATCGTCGTTGATTTGTACTCCGGCAATTGGTGTAATGACAGCAGCCGTTCCACAAGCCCCAGCTTCAGCAAATTTGTCCAACTCGTCTAAGTAGACATCTCCTTCGATCGCTTCCATCCCGAATCGTTCTTTTGCCAAATGCAATAACGAATATTTTGTGATACTTGGCAAGATCGACGGTGACTTAGGTGTAATAAATTGATTGTCATGTGTGATCCCAAAAAAGTTTGCTGAGCCGACTTCTTCGATTTTTTTGTGTGTTGCCGGATCCAAATAAATACAGTCGGAAAAGTTTCGATCATGAGCAATTTGTCCTGGCAATAGACTTGCTGCATAATTTCCGCCTGCTTTAGCAGCACCCGTCCCATAAGGTGCTGCCCGATCATACTCTGAGACAATAAAATTACTTGGCGTCATTCCACCTTTGAAATATGGACCGACCGGCATGCAAAAGACGCTGAATAAGTATTCTGGTGCTGGTGAGACGCCGATATTAGGACCGACTCCAATTAAATATGGTCGTAAATATAAGGTTGCTCCTGTCCCATAAGGCGGTACATATTCTTGATTCGCACGTACAACTTGCTTGACCGCGTCGATAAATTTATCTTCTGGAACTTCCGGCATTTGTAAACGTTCTGCACTTTTATTCAAACGTTTTGAGTTTTCATCGGGTCTAAATAAGTTGATTCCTCCATCTTTGCGACGATAAGCTTTCAACCCCTCAAAGCATTCTTGACCGTAATGGAGACAAGTAGAGCCTTCATTAATGGTGATTGTATTCTCCTCTGTCAACGTCCCTTCATCCCATTGACCGTCTTTCCAATGAGAAATATAGCGGAAAGGTGTTTTGATATAATTAAAACCTAATTCTTCCCATTTTATATTCACCATTTTATCATCTCCTTCTTATTTAAAAGATAGTCTATCACTTTCTTTCGCTGTTGTCATGAATTTTTTCAATTTTAAGAAAATTATGACTTTAAAGTCTTTTATCGACAGAAACAGGAAAGATTGTTAAACTATCTCTATCAATCTATAGGAGTGGCTTATGTTTTTACTTACAACACAAACAGTAGATTCCAGTGATACAACTGTAGTCGATCAAGCAACGGAACAACTATCAGCTTGGCAAAAATATTGGCAGTCGATCGACTGGGACCACGTCTTTTCGATCATGATCCAAAAAGGTTTGACACTTTTAGCTGTCTTAGTTTTGTTTTATCTGATTCGTAAGATCGGAAGTTTCTTGATCAATCAATCTTTTGAGCGGCAAAAGAAAAAAGTGGCCAACAACGCGACTAGGATCGAGACAATCCATGCGTTATCTTTGAATATTTTTTCTTATACACTGTTCTTCTTCTTTCTTTATTCGATTTTAGATACGATCGGTATTCCAGTAGGATCGCTTTTAGCCGGGGCTGGGATCGCCGGGATCGCCATTGGTTTAGGTGCGCAAGGTTTTACAAATGATATCATTACTGGTTTTTTCATTATCATGGAACAACAAATCGATGTCGGTGATTATATTCGACTGACCGATTTGCAAATCGAAGGAACTGTAACTTCAGTCGGTATTCGAATGCTGCAAATGAAATCTGCTGACGGAACCGTCCATTTCATTCCTAATCGAAACATCACTACTATCAGCAATCTGTCTCGAGCGCATATGCAAGTCAAAGTAGACGTGCGCATCCAGCCAGACGAAGGCTATGATAAAATCAGCAGCTTGATCGATGAAACCAATCAAAAACTTGCTGCGGACTTTAAAGATGAGATTTTTGATGGTCCGACACTTTTCGGAATGGTCGACCTAGGAAATAGCAACTATGCGATTCGAACGATTTTGTATGTAACTAATGGAAAACAATACAAGGTGAAAGAAGAATTCTTGACAGCTTATGTAAAAATTTTGCATGAAAACAACTTCACCATTCCAAATAATCCAATCTCACTTGGACAATAAAGATCCATTCTCTAAAGAAAGTTAGCCATAAAAAACCGAGCAGCAAAAATTAGATCTTCAGTCTAATCTTTGCTGCTCGGTTTATTTTTTAAAAGAATATTGTGGATTGAGCCAGTTTTTACCAGCTGGCTTTTTTTATGCCGGGAATTTGACCTTTATGAGCAAGTTCACGAAACTTGATTCGCGACATCCCAAATTTCCGCATATATCCTCTTGGCCGGCCATCGATTTGATCGCGGCGTTTCAGCCGATTAGGATTTGAGTCTCGTGGTAGTTTTGCTAAGCTTTCGTAGTCTCCCGCAGCTTTTAAGGTAGCGCGTTGATCTGCATATCGTTCGATCAAAGCTTGCTGCTTCTGCATTTTAATAATTTTTGCTTTTTTTGCCATAGATTTTCTCCTGTTCCTTTTTTTATTTAATCGAGCTTAATCGTAATGATTCTTATTTAAACACTTGCTAAAAATAGCATGACGCTCATTTAAAGTCAATTAACTATGCTTATTGCGATCCTTTACCAACAAGGACTAGCCAGCAAAATTTTTTCTATAGTCAAAAAAAGAGACCCTGTTAGGATCTCTTTTCGTTATCTAGATGAATTTGCATGAAAAATCAATTTTGTCTCGTGATTTTTTCGTTCAAATGTGTGAAAGGTATAATTCACTGCTTTTAAGATCTCTCTGCGCGTCATAATGCCACGGAACACGCCGTCTTTATCTAGCACAGGTAAGAAAGCCGCGTCTACTAGTAAATGCAATACGTCTTCTAACTCCGCATCTAAACGCATCACCGGTACATCCGTCTTCATAACGTCTGCTACTGTCAGCTCTTCTAAATTGGATGTATCAATACCATTGATCCCCAACATTCTTTTTACAATATCATTCAAGCTCAATAAACCAACAAAATGATCTTCTCTATCTAAAACCGGAATTGTTGAATAACCAGCTTGAGACAACAGCAGCAAAGCGTGCTCTAAAGGATGCTCCTTTATCACATTTGCAACATTTTCTGCTGGGATCATCATGGTATCTTCATGTTCCCTCATTAATTGTTCAATCGCGGGACTAATCATACGATGCCTCCATTCTAATATCCTCATTTCATTTTACCTTATCAGCAAAAAGAAAGCGCTATTTACTCGAATATTTAATAAAAATTAGGAACTAACGTTCAAAATCCGCCACTAATTCTTCGATCGGTTGATGGGACCGATTATAAAATTGAACGTGATAACTTTTATTTTCGCTGTCGATGATCGCATAACTAGGAATTTGTACAGGACCACGAGGCTGAGAAATACTTCCCGGGTTCACAAATAAGATATTCTTATCATATTCAGCTACCGCCTGATGGATATGTCCAAATAAAGCGATATTTGCGCCAACTTCTTGCGCGCGAATGGAAAGCATTGTGAGTCCGAATCGAACATTCGAACGATGACCATGTACCAGATAGATCACATCATCTTCGATCGTAATGATTTGTTCTGCTTTGTAATCAGGATCATAGTCACAGTTTCCAGCGACAACCGTGAAATGGTTCCACAATTCATCATTGGCTTCTAATTCTGAATCTCCGCAATGAAACATTCGATCTACCAGCCCCATATAGCGGTTGACGATTTCTGATAAGATATTCCGATCGCCGTGGTTATCACTAACAACTAAATATTTCATTCGTTTTCCTCCAACCAATTTTTCCAAACTTTTTCTAGTTCTTTGACCGCCAGTGCGCGATGACTGATAAGATTTTTTTCTTCATTTGTCAATTCGGCAGCCGTTTTTTCGTAACTAGGTACGATAAACAACGGATCATACCCAAAACCGTTGTCTCCTTGCGGAATGCGGCCGATCCGCCCCGCCCAGCCCGCTTCAACTACGAGACTGTCTTTTTTAGGTGCTGCAAAAACAAGCGTACAATGAAAATGCGCAGTCCGTTGCTCATCCGGAACCTCTGTCAATTCATGCAATAATTTCGCATTATTGGCTGCATCACTTTTTCGTTCGCCTGCAAAGCGCGCTGAAAAAATGCCGGGCATCCCATTTAACGCCTCTACAACTAGACCAGAATCATCTGCTAAAACTGGTTGTTGCAAGATTTGAGCGATCGTTTCGGCTTTTAAACGGGCGTTTTCTTCAAAAGTTTTACCAGTTTCTTCAACATCAGGCAAGTCAGGGTAATCTAATAGTGTTTTGATTTGATATCCTTCTTTTGAAAATAGTGCTGTAAACTCCCTAGCTTTTCCAGGATTGCGCGTTGCAATCACGATTGTTTTTTCTTCAACTTCGATTGTAGTAAAAAGGGCTTCTTTTTGATAAGCGATCAATTCTTCGATCCCGGCTTTTCCATGTAAGATCAACGCATTCAATTCGCCATCATCAAAAGTCGCTTCCTCACCGGTTCCTTGTATCTCAACAAAGTGGCCAGATTCAGTCATCACCAAATTCATGTCGACTGCTGCCGAAGAATCTTCCAAGTAATCTAAATCGGTAACAACGGTTCCATCAGGCAAGATGCCCACGCTGATTGCAGCTAGATGTTCGTTGATTGGATCTTCTGCTATTTCGCCACTAGCTAATAATTTGTTGATCGCTAAGCGCAAAGCAACAAATCCCCCCGTTATACTCGCTGTCCTAGTCCCGCCGTCAGCCTGGATCACATCACAGTCCACGATGATGCTGCGCTCCCCTAGTTTTTCTAGGTCGATCACAGCGCGCAGCGAACGACCGATTAAGCGTTGGATTTCCATTGTTCGGCCGGTTAGTTTTCCTTTAGCGCTCTCACGGCGATTACGCGTATTCGTGGCTCTTGGCAACATACTATATTCCGCCGTTACCCAGCCAGTCCCGTTGCCGCGTAAAAACGGCGGTACGGAATCTTCTACAGTCGCTGAACAGATCACTTTTGTATCACCAAAAGAGACAACAACTGATCCTTCTGGATGTTTAAAAACATTGGTCTCGATGTTTATCGGTCGTACTTGTTGGACCGCTCTTCCGTCATGTCGCAAAATTATTCTCCTCCTAAATCAATGTGTTCCACATTTAAATCGGTAATATTCAACCATTCACCCGCAATATCTTTAAACATTTTTGGTGATCCTGTTGTATAAAACGTTTTAGCTTTCACAGCCGTTTGTTCATAATTATTTAGATTGAAATAATCTAACAATGTGCTGACATCACTGACCGTTTCTGCTCCAGAGTCGATCAAAGTCACTTGCTGCCCGATCGCATTTTGAATAACCGGACGCAGCAAAGGATAATGTGTGCAGCCTAAGATCAATGTATCCAGTTTTTCTTTTTTGAGCGGCAACAATGTTTGTGAAACGATTTTTTTCGCAACAGAGCTGTTGTACTGATTGCTTTCAACGATCGGCACAAATTTCGGACAAGCCAAACTAGACACATATGTGTATGGTGCCTTCTCATGTAATTCATGCCGATACGAGTCGCTTTTAATCGTCCCTAATGTTCCGATGATCCCCACACGACCTGTATTACTCGCCTTCAATGCTGCTCGTGAGCCTGGTTGAATAACACCGATCACAGGTATATCGACATTTTTTTTGATTTCTTCTAAAGCTACGGCAGTCGCTGTATTGCAAGCGATCACGAGCATCTTAATATTTTTTTTCAATAAAAAACGAGTCATCTGCCAAGTAAACTCAATGATTTGTTCAGCTGGTCGCGGCCCGTATGGACAACGTGCCGTGTCTCCAAGATATAAAATTTCTTCATTTGGCAACTGGCGCAGCGCTTCTTTGACTACAGTCAAACCGCCTACACCAGAGTCAATAAATCCAATCGGTCTTTCATTTGACAAAATGCTCACCCTATCTAGTTCCAAGTATCACCTTATTTTCCACTTTTTAATGAAATTTTTCAAGCCCTAGAACCCCGATCGATAAAAAGCGTTTTCTTTTGAACGAATAATAATCAATGCTACACTTAAATGAAAGAGAGGTGGATTAAAATGGATAAAAAAGAACTGAACGAAAACTTAGGAAAAGTTTCTGCCGGTGATCGCAATCAGGATCCTGCAATAAAAGAAACAGAAGAAAAGAAACAAGCAGCTGAACACGAACCTGGAATATTAGAAAAACTAGGCAAGACACAAGCCGGTGCTGTCTATGAAGATCCTGCGATGAAAGAAACCGAGCGTGAAACAGAAAATGAAAAAGAAGATTAGCAGCTGAACTTAGGAAAATTGTCTCAATAAAGTGATTCCCTAACTGCCTCTTGCTTGATCTTATTAAAAAGTGAGGATCTCTTTGAAGAGGTCCTCACTTTTTTAATAGTTATATTTGCTTGTTTCCAAAAAGCTAGAGACGAGCGATAGTAAGTAACAAACGACAAAGTACATCAAGGTCATCGCGATAAACATCGGAATGACATAATTAGTATTTTGTCCATAAACGATTTTAGCGTTATGCGTCAGTTCCGGTAAAGAAATGATCACTGCTAATGAAGTGTCTTTAATCAAAGAAATCAACTGACTTAAAATAGCTGGCAGCATCGCTTTGAATGCTTGCGGGATAATGATCAATAGCAAGGTTTGAACATAAGTCAAACCAGAAGACATCCCCGCTTCTGTTTGCCCTTTAGGCACAGAATTCAAACCGGCACGGAATATTTCTGACAGCATTGCGGATTCAAAAATCGTCAATGCGGCAACGGCTGCCCAAAAGATATTCAGCTTGATCCCAATTTGCGGCAAAGCAAAGTAGGTGAAGAAAATAATTAGCAACAGCGGCAAGTTTCGAATGATATCGACAATGATTCCTACGATTCGCGAAAGAAACGGGACGTTGCTGTAACGGACAGTTCCTGCGATCCCGCCAAGAATCATACTAAAAATGATTGAGACAATCGACACTTGGATCGTCACCCACAGCCCATCTAAAAGGAAACGCAGATTCATCCATGAAAAAGCTTCACTCATATTCTGTTACTCCTTCCTTTTAGGCTTTCGACCAATGTTTATCTAAATAATTCATTAGATAAGACAGCGGCAGTGTTAAGATCAAATAGAATAATCCGACAATAATATAAGTATCAAAGGTATTGAATGTTGTGCTGGCAATCAGGTCTCCTTGGTACATCAAATCTAGACCTGCGACCATTGCCAAAATGGATGAATTTTTGATCAGATTGATAAACTGATTTCCCAGCGGCGGGATAACGATTTTAAACGCTTGCGGTAAAATAATGTAGCGCATCGTTTCAGCATAAGTAAAGCCAGAAGAAAGACCAGCTTCCATTTGCCCTTTCGGTACAGTCTGGATCCCAGAACGAACCGTTTCGGCAATAAAAGCAGAAGTATAGATTATCAAACCGATCGTTCCAGCTTGAAAGCCGTCAAAACTATAGAAATACATCGGTGCTATGACATAAAAAAACATCACGATAATCAGCAATGGGATATTACGAAAGAAAGCCACATATGCTTTCGCTAAATGACGAACGACCCGATTGTGGGACAGTTGCAAAATCGCCATCAATGTTCCGATAATCAAACTAAAAACTAATGCTAGCAAACTCGCATAGATCGTATATTTGAACCCGCTGACAAAATCAGCTGAAAAAGTTTGGAATAATTGTGTCATTAGAACTGTGCCCCCTTTTCTGCTCGGCCGTCTGCATCTTTAGGGAACCATTTTTCAAAAATTTCATCATAGGTACCGTTGTCATGCATTTTAGACAATGCGTCATTAACCTCTTGCAAGAAGTCGTCTTGGCCTTTGTTGATGGCAATCCCATAAGGTTCGTTTGTAAACGCACCGCCTGCCAATTCATAATTTTTATTTTCTGAAGCCATTCCTAACAAAATGGCGTTATCTGTTGTCATCGCTTGACCTTGGCCTGATTGCAATGCCGTGAATGCTTCGGCATAATTTTCCAGTTCAAGAATCTTTGCATCTGGCGCGTTTTTGCGGATATTGATACTTGAAGTAGATCCTTTGACGGCTAAGACCGTATCATCAGCAGTCAAACTTTTGACATCTTTGATTGGACTCCCTTTTTTAACTAGCAGCGATTGCCCAGCATCAAAATAAATATCAGAAAAATCAACTTGCTCTTTCCGCTCTTCAGTGATCGTCATCGTTGCAATGATCGCATCGATATTTCCATTTTTCAACAATGGAATCCGAGTCTTTGACGTCACTTCGGTAAATTCAGCCTTGCCATCTTTTCCTAAAATTTCTTTAGTGATCGCTTTGGCGATATCAATATCAAAACCTTCAACTTCCCGTGTTTTGATATCCATCATGCCGAATAGACGCGTATCATATTTTACTCCCCATACGATGGTCGGTTCTTCTTTGATACGTTTTGCGATATTTTCATTTGCGACGCTTTTCCCTTTACAGCCGGACAGTACGATCACAACTAGCAGCGGCAAGAATAAAAGGGCGCCTACTTTTTTTATCTTCGACATACGCCGCCTCCTAATGATTGATTACTTTGCTGACAAATTGCTGTGCTCGCTCATCTTCCGGTTTATCAAAGAAGCCTTTGACATCTCGTGTGTCTTCTAACACTTCCCCATTTGCCATGAAAATGATCCGATCCGCTACTTCTTTCGCAAATCCCATCTCATGAGTCACGACGATCATTGACATGCCATCGCGGGCGATTTTTTTCATAACATTCAAGACATCACCGATCATTTCTGGATCTAGCGCAGAAGTCGGCTCATCAAAAAGCAGCAAGTCGGGATTCATCGCTAAACCACGGGCGATGGCAATCCGTTGTTGCTGGCCTCCGGATAACATTGAAGGATATGAATCCTTCTTATCTAACATGTCTACGCGATTTAATAATTTCTCAGCAGTTTTTATCGCTTCTTCAGATGATTGTTTCAAAACTTTGATTGGTGCTAACGTAATATTTTCTAACGCTGTCTTATTAGGATAAAGATTAAAATGTTGAAAGACCATTCCGATATCTTTGCGAATATCTTTCAACTTAACATCTTTGCTATGTAAGTCTTTGTCATTCACCATGAGTTGTCCAGAGGTAATTCCTTCCAGACCATTGATACACCGTAACATTGTACTTTTCCCTGAGCCGGATGGTCCGATGACTACAACGACCTCACCTTTTTCGAAGGTCAAGTTAATATTTTTCAAGGCATGAAACTTCCCATAGTATTTTTCTACATGCTTAAATTCCACCATTGGCATGTTTAACCACCTCTTTTTTCCTTATTATTCTCTAATTATTCCAATGTGGGTCTAATTATATGCTAAATATTTTTACTTTGTAAAGAAAAATACCTGATGTTAGAAAAAAACATTTGAATTGCTTCTGTTTCGATGTAACGTTTCCTTACATATTTACTAGTTACTCTTTCAACAAAAATAGTAATAAGAGTTGTCTTGACTGAAAAAAAAAGGTAGTATTTGAAGAGACTATTGAAAGAATTTTTTACGAAAAGGTGAGTTAATGAAAAATATCATACTAACTGGAGATCGCCCAACGGGTCAATTACACTTGGGCCATTATGTTGGTTCTTTGAAAAATCGTGTTCTGATGCAAAAAGATCCTGAAAATAATTTGTTTATCATGATCGCGGACATGCAGGCTTTAACGGATAACGCAAAAAATCCAGAAAAAGTTTCCTCCAATGTGTTGCAAGTCGCATTAGACTATTTGGCGGTAGGTTTAGATCCAAAACGTTCTACTTTATTTATCCAGTCACAAATTCCTGAACTGGCTGAACTGACTATGTACTATTTGAATTTGGTCAGCGTGGGTCGCGTCCGCCGCAATCCAACAGTAAAATCAGAAATCGAACAAAAAAAATTTGGCGAAAGCGTACCAACAGGCTTCTTTATCTATCCTGTTTCACAAGCCGCTGATATTACTGCTTTTAAAGCAAACCTAGTGCCTGTCGGTGAAGACCAAAAACCGATGCTAGAACAAACTCAAGAAATCGTCCAAAGTTTTAATCATACTTATGGCGAAGTCCTGGTCGAACCAAAAGGCGTGTTCCCGGAAAAAGGACAAGGCCGCTTACCAGGAATTGATGGCAACGGAAAAATGAGCAAATCATTGGGAAATGGGATTTATTTAGCTGACCCTGCCGATGTCTTGGCAAAAAAAGTCATGAGCATGTATACTGATCCAAATCACATCCATGTTGCAGACCCGGGTCAAGTTGAAGGAAATATGGTCTTCACTTATTTAGATGTTTTTGGAACAGACAAAGAAAAAATCGCTGAGCTAAAAGAACAGTACCGTCATGGCGGTCTGGGTGATGTGAAAATCAAACGCTACTTAATCGATGTCTTAGAAGCCGAGTTCGGACCGATCCGCGCCCGCCGCGAAGAATTTGCAAAAGATCCAGAAGCGATCATGCAACTGTTAAAAGTAGGCAGCGAACAAGCACAAGCCGTTGCTGCTAAAACATTAACTGAAGTAAAACAAGCTATGGGGATCAATTATTTCGCCTAACTAATTGCTTAAAACTTGAATAAAATGAATCGACCGTCAACAATCAGTGAACTGACTTTTGGCGATCGATTTTTTTACATTTCTTCTATTATAGAGTGCAAAATATTGGTAAATTCTGGTGAATCATTAAATGGATGCACGTATTCAAAATATTCTCCACCGTTTTCCATAAAATACCCGCGATTTTCATCATCGATTTCTTCGATCGTTTCCAAACAGTCCGCTACAAAACCTGGAGTGATCACTAAAACTTTTTTAACATTTTGACTTGGAAAAGCCTTTAAAGTCTCCGAAGTCATCGGTGTCAACCACTGTCCCGGTCCGAACTTTGATTGATAAGAATGCGCGTAAGGAAAATCACCTAATTTTTCCATGACTTTCTGAGTAGTCAGCTGGCACTGTTCTTCGTAAGGATCCCCCTGATCTACTATCGAAACGGGAATTCCGTGATAAGAAAATAAGATCATATCAAACGTTTTACCCGACAGATGCTGCTTGATCTGATCTGTCAGCAATTGAATGTATCCCTCATGGTCATAAAATGAACTGGAAATTCTAAGCTGCGGAATCTCTGCCGCCTTTTGATAAACTTGGCTGATCTGATCATAAATTGGCGCAACAGTAGTTTCAGAATACTGTGGATATAATGGGACAACACACAATTCCGTCATCCCTGCTTGTTTCATCTCAGCAAGTGTTTCTTGGACCCCTGGATTGCCATAAGTCATCGCGTAACGAACGATCGTATCTGGCATAAGCGCTTGTAAGAGTACTGCCTGCTTTTTAGTATAGATCCAAAGCGGCGAACCTTCTTCGCGCCAAATTTTTTGATAGGTGCGCGCGGTTTTTCTGGGGCGAATCTGCAATACGATCCCGTGTAAGATTGGCAGCCACAACCCACGCGGCCACCGGATCACTCGACGATCAGACAAAAACTCAGCTAGAAAACTTTTTACGGCCTTCGGTGTCGGTTCCTCGGGTGTTCCTAAATTTACTAACAAAATCCCTTTTCTCATGCTTAACATCCTTCATCTTAAATTCTAAATTAAACTATAGCAGAAGCAACGCAAAAAAACACTTGTAATACTTATTGAAAGAAGAATTTTTAGCTTATTCAGAAGCTCCATAAAAGTTTGCCTCATCTGTTCTAGAATAAATAGTTTTTAATAAAATTAATTTTAGTTTACACTTGGTATTTTATGTCTACTAACTAATCTCATCACCCCTTTTAGAAATTCGATCTTAGAAACTGCCCTTTTCCTTCTTTTTTTCTCATGGTAAAATAAAAAGTGAGAAAGTCGAAGGAGTTATGTTGGATGAATTTTCATGAATTGTATCAAAAACTAGAACTTGCCCCGGTAATCGCAGCGGCAAAAAATGAAACCGATTTAGATGCTGCCGTAAATTCAGAAGCAGAAGTCATCTTTATTCTCCAGTCACATATTATGGAGTTAACTGAACTATCCAACAAAATCAAATCTAGTGGGAAAGCCGCAATTTTACACGCCGATTTAGTCAAAGGTTTATCTTCTGATGAAAAAGCGATCGACTACATCAAACAAACCACTTCTTTTGACGGGATTATCTCGACGAAACCAACCATTATTCACCAAGCAAAAAGACATCATTTATTAGCGATCCAACGTTTTTTTTTACTAGATTCTTCTGCCCTAGAAAACATCGATCGTCAACTAAAATATTCCGAAGCAGATTTAGTTGAAGTTCTCCCAAACATTGCTCCAAAAATTATCAAAGAGTTGGTCAATCACTCTAGAAAGCCATTAATCGTTGGTGGATTGATTCGTGATAAGGAAGATATCATGGGCGCATTAGGTGCTGGCAGTCTTGCTGTCTCGACGACCGAAAGTTCAATTTGGGCTGTTTAGTGATTGTTGAACTTTTTTATAAGTGTTATAATACAGTTAACTAAATAATTGCTAGAGATAAAAGAGTATAGCCGCAAACGTCAACAAACATTGGCGTTTGTTTCCTATACTCTTTTTTGCTGCAATCCAAACAAATCCAGAGTGACTGTTCACTCAAATACGTAGGAGGAAAATTTATGTATGATGTAATTGTAATCGGTTGCGGAATCGTCGGTGCCGCGACCGCCTATGAATTGAGCAAGTACCAATTAAAAACGTTAGTCTTAGAAGCAGAAAACGATGTGAGCTTAGGCGCGACTAGAGCCAACAGTGCCATTTTACATGCCGGCTATGACCCAGAACCAGGTACTTTGATGGCAAAATTAAATGTTGAAGGTGCAGAACGGGCAAAAGTGCTCTGTCAAAAACTTTCGGTCCATTATAATCAAATCGGTTCACTCGTAGTCGCTTTTTCAGCAGAAGAATTAACACTGATCCAAGCACTTTATGAACGCGGCGTCAGAAATGGTGTGAAAGAATTAGAGATTCTCGATCAAGCAGCACTGCTTAAAAAGGAACCGAATCTTTCTCATAAAGCCCTCGGTGCTCTTTACGCTCCAACTGCAGCGATCGTAAACCCATGGGAGTTTTGCCTCGCCTTAGCAGAAACCGCTGCAAAAAACGACGTGGAGATTGCTTTGGATAATCGAGTGATTGCGATCAAACAAATAGCAGATGGTTACGAAGTTACGACAAATAAAGCAACCTATCAGACAAAATACATTATGAATGCCGCTGGTGTCCACTCTGATGATATTCATAACTTGATCGCTGAACCAAATTTCGAAATCAAACCAAATCGCGGCGAGTATTACTTGTTAGATAAATCAGAAGGCACCGTCGTTCAGCACGTTGTTTTCCAATGCCCATCTAGCAGCGGTAAAGGCGTCTTGATCAGTCCAACTGTTCATGGCAATTTAGTCGTTGGACCGAACTCAGAAAGTATCAAGCGAACTGATTTAGACAGCGGAAAAGATACGGGAAATACGATTGCTGGATTAAAAACGGTCGTTGATTTGGCGAAAAAATCAGTGCCTGATCTTAATTTGCGGCAATCGATCCGTAATTTTTCTGGCGTTCGTGCCAACAGCACTGCTGATGATTTTATCATACAAGAAGCAGCTCCGGGCTTTATTGATTTAGCTGGGATCAAGTCTCCTGGTCTGACGGCTGCTCCAGCGATCGCCCTATACGCAATCGAGCTATTGGAAAAAGTGGCAGGAAAAAAATTTAAACAGAAAGAGTTCCATAACGATTCGCGAGAAAAAATTATTTTCCAAGAACTAAGTTTCAAAGAAAAAAATGAAGTGATCGCTAAAAATAGTACTTACGGTAGAGTTATTTGCCGCTGTGAGACTGTCACTGAAGGCGAGATTCGAACAGCTGTGCAATCCTCTATTCCTCCTGTTTCTATCGATGGGATCAAACGCAGATGCAATGCGGGCATGGGACGTTGCCAAGGCGGATTTTGCGGACCGCGAGTAGTTGACATTTTAGCCGATGAGCTGGATTGCTCGCCGCTAGATATTTTACAAGATCGCGCAGACAGTTATGTTTTAGTCGAAGCTACCAAAGGAGGACGTTAATATGCATGATTTAATTGTGATCGGCGGTGGTCCCGCTGGATTAGCAGCTGCAACCGCGGCTTATGAAAACGGCATCAAAGATATTTTGATTATCGAACGCGACCAAAAATTGGGTGGGATATTGAATCAATGTATCCATAATGGGTTTGGACTGCATCATTTTAAAGAAGAATTGACCGGTCCTGAATATGCGGCACGTTTTATTGATCAGGTTCAAAAAACGGAGATCACCGTTCTCTTAGATACGATGGTATTAGAAGTGACTGAAGATAAAGAAGTTCACATCGTTAATAAAGACCAAGGCTATCAGATCCTAAAAGCTAAAGCTTTAGTCTTTGCGATGGGCTGTCGTGAACGAACGCGCGGTGCGATTGGTATCGCCGGCAGTCGACCAGCTGGTGTCTACACAGCCGGTACAGCGCAGCGCTATGTCAATATGGAGGGGTATTTAGTTGGCAAAAAAGTCATTATTTTAGGTTCAGGTGATATTGGTCTGATCATGGCGCGGCGAATGACTTTAGAAGGGGCAGAAGTATTGGCTTGTATCGAAGTAATGCCCTATTCTGGCGGCTTGACGCGAAATATCGTTCAATGCCTAGATGATTTTGATATTCCTTTGTATCTTTCCCACACGATCACTGAAATTCGCGGCAAAAATCGCGTCGAGCAAGTCGTTGTTTCAAAAGTTGATGACAACCGGCAACCGATTGCTGGAACAGAGCGCACTTTTGATTGCGACACGATTTTGTTATCTGTTGGTTTGCTGCCGGAAAATGAATTGAGCCGCGATGCAAAGCTCAACTTAGATACTAAGACTAGCGGTCCTTTTGTTTACGAAAATATGGAGACTTCGACTCCTGGTATTTTCGCCTGCGGCAATGTAGTTCACGTCCATGATTTAGTCGACTTCGTAACTGCGGAAAGTATCAAAGCGGGAACTGCCGCAGCCGCTTATATTTTAGGTCAAGAAAATGAACAATCCAGATGCTTTACCGTCAAAAATGGTGATCACGTGACCTATGTCGTCCCTCAATTGATCCGTGATGAAAATGTCGCTCGCAGGGTAGAACTTTTCTTCCGCGTCAATCAAGTCTTCGATGAAAGCCAGATTTTGATTAAATCACAAGGCGAAGTTTTAGTGAAGCAGAAAAAAAGCTACATCGTACCTGGTGAAATGGAAAAAATCAAACTTTCTAAAAAAATCTTGGATAAAGCGGCGAATGGTGAATTGGAAATTTGTGTCGAGGAGGTCAAGTAAGGATGAAAAATTTTATCTGTATCATGTGTCCCAAGGGCTGTCATTTAACAGTAGATGAAACGAATGATTGCAAAGTCAGCGGTCACAGCTGTAATAAAGGCGTAAAATACGGCAAGGCCGAAGCAACGAATCCTGTGCGCGTAGTCACTTCAACGATCCGTGTTAACGGCGGCAATTCGTATCTTTGCTCCGTAAAAACGACTGATGGTATTCCTAAAACAGCTGTGTTAGAAGCTATGAAGACCATTAATACTGTTCAACTGCAAGCGCCCGTCAACATTGGTGATGTCGCGATCGAAAACCTGTTAGACACTGGCATTGATGTCGTGACAACAAGTGAGATACAAGCAATCTAAAATCAGTAAAACGCAAAAGGGATCTGAGATAATACGCAGATCCCTTTTTATCTATTTTTTCTAAAAGCGCTTAGTTGCTGATTAAAATTCATCCCCTATCCTTTTTCCTCACACAAAACAATCTTTATAGTCAGATAGGTATTCTTGGATCGTCCTAGGCGGCCGGTCGAGAATTGTTTCCAACACGTTCGTTACTTTTTTGGCGTTTCCTAATTGTGTGATCAAGTAAAGCATCACCATTACGTTCGCATAATCTTTCGCAATCCCTCGTTTGATCATGGCTTGGCGGAATTTCAATAAACTTGGCTGACTATAAGAAATCGTTATACCTAAAATTCCACTCATTTCTCTGGCGATTTCATTATACGTCAACGCTGCTGGTCCAGTAATTTCTAACGCTTGGTTTAAGTACTTGGCATTTGTTAAACAAACGGCTGCTGCTTCACCTATATCTCTTGTATCAATGAAACTGGTTTTTGAGTGACCGGCCGGAATGAATAAATCATGGGCAACCTTGATGTCTTCTTGATGAGTAGTATTTAAATTTTGCATGAAGAAGCTTGGTTGGATAAATGTATAGGGTAATTTCAACTGCTTAATCATTTTCTCAATTTTATGATGCGGCGTCATTGGATTTTTTTCAACACCAATTAGTGAAACAAAGACGATCTGCTGGATATTTTGCTGTTTCGCATAAGACAAAAAGGGAAACATGTCTTCTTTCGGTTTAGAAAGTTGCGGCGGCCGAATAAAAAAGACTTTATTTACGCCAGAAAATGCTGCTGGAAACGTGCTTGGATCAAGAAAATCAAAATGAGTAATCGTTACATTTTTCATTCCTGCAAATTTCTCTTGAGCCGGGTTATGCATACCAATCGTCAGCGCCACATTTTCTTTTTTGGCTAAACTCTCGATCAAAGGAAAGCCAATATTCCCCGTTCCTCCGATGATGAGTATGTGATCCATGCTTAACCCCTCTTTTCTTGATTGATTTTAGCTAATAAATGATTGAATGACGCTTGTTCTTGCTCGGATAAAATCGATAGGTGTCTTTCAACAACATGATCGCTTAATTTTTGATAATCTTCCAGAGCGTTTCTTCCAGTTTTTGTTAAAGATAATAAAAAAGAACGTTTGTCTGCTGGATGATTGCTTTTAACAAGCAGACCTTTTTTCTCGAGCCGTTGAATAATACCGGAAATCGTTGGTTTGTCCATATCTAGAATGTGAACCAATTCTGTAGCGGTCACTCGTTCTTTTAGATCAACTTGTTGGATGACCGCCCATTGCTGAACCGTGATTCCTTTTTCTGATAATGCTTGATTAAGATCATACTTTAATTTTTTTGAAATATTCATTAATAAATAGCCAGTATTCATTAGTCTCTCCTTTTAGTTAGCGTGCTAACTTCATTTGATTAGTATACTAACTATATTTTCCGAAAATGTCAATCTTGATAAATAAACACTCAGCAAAAAAACAGCTGAGTGTTTTGTTCCTCTGATCAAAATGGTTGTGACAAAGGTGGTCAGTTTCAAGCAATAAGAAGGAATTTCCGGAAATTTTTTCAAATTTTTATGCAACTTCAGTTTATTGCTTGAAGTGACTTCTCACCGTTTATTAAAAAAATAATGTATGACAACAATCTTGTCATACATCATTATTTCTGCCAAGTCTTTAGGCGACTTTGACATGCTTGATTAGCGGATAACTGCTTGTAATTTTTCTGTTAAGCTCTTAGTAACTTTTTCCATGCTGCGGTTGATTTCATCATCAGTCAGCGTTGCTTCAGGATTTACAAACGTCAAATTATAAGCCATTGACTTTTTGCCTGCTTCGATGTTGTCGCCTTGATACACATCGAATACTTGTAATTTCGTCAAGAATTTTCCGGCGGTAGCTGTAATCACTTCTTCGATTTCTGCGCTAGCGCTTGTTTCATCAACGAGCATCGCGATATCGCGGCTGACAGCTGGATATTTTGAAACAGCCTCAAAAACTAAAGGCGCTTTTTCTTGAGCGATCAATGCAGCGAGATCGATTTCTGCTACATAAGCTGATTTTAGTTCGTAGCTGGCTGCTATTTTGGGATGAACTTGACCGACAAATCCGATCAATTCTTCTCCTAAATAAATACCAGCAGTTTGGCCTGGATGCATTTCAGTTAGTTGAATCGCCTGATAAGAGACTTCTTTTGTTAAACCTAAGCCTTCGATCAATTCTTCGACTATTCCTTTAACCGTGTAGTAATCGGCAGCTTCAGCTTTTTTTGCCCAAGATTTATTACTGCTGTTGCCAGTAATGGCGATCGCCACATGATTTTGTTCACTTGGCAAATCTTTTTCTGGATCATTATTTTGGTAGAAGACGTGGCCGATTTCATAAAAAGCTACATCCGTATTCTTACGAGCGACATTGTAAGCTAAATCTTCTAATAAGCCGCTGACTAAGTTCAAGCGCATCGTTGAGCGTTCTTCACTCATCGGCCAAGCAACTCGTGTCACTTTACTTTCATTTAATAAAAACTGCTGTGCTTTTGCTTCGGTCGTCAAAGCATAACTGATCGCTTCTGACAAACCGGCGCTTTCTAAAAGATTACGGACTTTTCTAGTTGTTTTTTGTGTTTTAGTCAAGAAGCCGGCAACGGTTTGCCCTTCTGGTAATGTCGATGGCAGATTATTATAACCATAAATTCGAGCAATTTCTTCCATCAAGTCTGCTTCGATCGTGATATCCCAACGACGCGGCGGTACACTGACAGTAGTAATTCCTTCAGCAACTTGTGTCGCAAAGCCTAAAGCTTTGAAGATCGCATCGATTTGTTCTTGTGATAGATCAGTTCCTAAAAAGCGATTGACATTTTCAACCGTTGTGCTGACTTCAACATTTTGCGGCTGGACTTCACTGCCTTTTACGGCTCCTTGTAAAATTTTGCCGCCGGCTAATTCCGCGATCATCGTCGCCGCAACTTCTCCGGCTAAACTGATTTCGCCTTGATTGATCCCTTTTTCAAAACGCATAGAAGCTTCACTGCGCAAGTTATAGCTTTGTGACGTACGGCGAACAGACGTGTGGTCAAACATCGCCATCTCTAAAGCGACCGTCGTTGTTTCATCAGAGATTTCTGAATCTAAACCGCCCATCACACCTGCAAGAGCGACTGGAATCTCGCCGTTAGTAATCACGATATCTTCTTGGTTCAATGTTCGTTCAACGGCATCTAGTGTCGTAAAAGCTTCATTTTCTTTCGCGCGGCGAACTAGAATCTCATTACTGCCTAACTTATCATAGTCAAAAGCATGAAGCGGTTGACCGAATAATAATAAGATATAATTAGTCACATCTACCACGTTGCTGATTGGACGAATGCCTTCATTGATCAAACGATTTTGCAACCATTGCGGGCTTGGTCCGATTTTTACATCTTCAATAATCCGAATTTCATAATGCGGCGCGTCTTTTTTATCCGCCACAGAAACTTTGATCTTATCACTGGCCTTTTCAGCGGTCTCTTTTAATTCAACAGCTGGAAAGTCTACTTCTTTATTATAAATCGCTGCGACTTCATGGGCGACCCCGCGAATACTCAAGGCATCTGCCCGATTGGGTGTGATTGATAAATCAATGATCGCATCATCCATTTCTAAATATGGAAAAACTGGTTTTCCTGCAATCGCATCTTCTGGCAAATAGTAAATGCCTTCAGCATATTCTTTCGGGATGACTGAATCACTGAACCCAAGTTCTTGCAACGAACAGATCATTCCATTTGAGACTTGTCCGCGCATCTTGCCTTTTTTGATTTTTACATTGCCGCCGATTCGAGAGCCTGGCAATGCCACGATCACTTTGACACCGGCTTTGATGTTTGGTGCGCCACAGACGATTTGCGATAATTCTTCTTCACCGATATCAACTTGGCAAATCGAAAGATGATCTGAGTCAGGATGCGGGATACATTCTTTGACATCTCCGACAACGATTTTTTTCAATCCTTCTTGAGGTATATTTACCCCTTCAACTTCGATCCCTGTTAATGAAAGACGATCCGCTAATTCTTGCGGAGTGACCTCTTTTACATCGACATATTCATTTAACCATTTATATGAAACTAACATTGCTTTTTACTCCCCCTTGAATTGTTCCAAGAAACGAACATCATTTAAATAGAAATTTCGAATATCATTGACCCCATAGCGCAGCATCGCGATCCGGTCTGGTCCTAAGCCAAAAGCAAAGCCAGAATATTCTTTTGAATCGATTCCTGACATTTCTAATACGTCGGGATGAACCATACCGGCACCTAAAATTTCGATCCAGCCGGTATGCTTGCAGACATTACAGCCTTTGCCACCGCACTTGAAGCAGCTGACGTCGACTTCCACAGACGGCTCAGTGAATGGGAAATAACTTGGACGTAGCCGAATTTTACGATCAGCACCAAACAATTCTTTTAATAAGACTTCTAATGTCCCCTTCAAGTCTCCCATCGTGATACCTTTATCGACCACTAGGCCTTCGATTTGGTGGAATTGATGACTGTGAGTGGCATCATCTGTATCGCGCCGGAATACTTTCCCTGGTGAGATCATCCGCAGTGCGCCTTTTGAGAAATCATGTTGTTCCATCGTTCGCGCTTGCACCGGTGAAGTATGTGTCCGCAACAGCACTTCATCAGAAATATAGAAAGTATCTTGCATGTCGCGCGCAGGATGATCTTTAGGCAAATTCATGCGTTCAAAATTATAATGATCGGATTCAATTTCGGTTCCTTCAATCACTTGGTAGCCCATCCCAATAAAGGTATCTTCGATTTCTTCCATGATTTGGGTAAGCACGTGGCGAGTGCCTTGAGAAACTTGCTTTCCTGGCAATGTAACGTCTAGTGATTCTGCCGCTAATTGCTCAGCTAACGCGGATTCCGCTAAATCAGTTTTACGATCTTCTACGGCTTTTGTCAGCAAGTCGCGGATTTCATTTGCAAAAGCGCCGACTTTTGGTCGTTCTTCTGCGGAAAGATCCCGCATGCCCCGCAATACTTCGGTGATTGGTCCTTTTTTCCCTAACGTTTCCACTCGAATCGCTTCAACTGCGGAAAGTTCCTCAGCCGCGTTGATTTTTGCTAACGTTTGACTTTTTAGTTCTTCTAATTGTGCTTGTAAACTCATTGTTTTCTTCCTTTCCTTATTGCTGAAAATAGAATCGCAACTAAATATCCTATCGAATTCTTTCGAAAAATCTTTTAACCATTGATTCAAAACGAACCGTTCACTTTTGTTCTCAAGCGACTTGTTTAAAAACGACAAAAAGACCTCGTTCCCTAAAGGAACGAGGTCTCGCGTTACCATCCTAATTCGCCGATTACACTTTGGCGCTCTTAATTTTTAACGGCTCTGCCGGTCTTGCGACAAGCTCCAGAAGTGAACTTCATCTTTTCTTTTCTTAGTCTGCTTCCAGTCAATGACAGACATTCCCTTTTAAGATCTAAAAAAACTACTCTTTTCTATCGACACTTTTTAAACTATTCAATTGACTATTCCAATACTACAAGAAATCGAACAATTTATCAACTACATTCTTCGTCAGTAATCCAAGTTTCGCCCCATTGGTGGATCTCGCTCATCACTTTGTTCAAAGCTTTGCCTTTGTTTGTTAGACAATAATCCATCCGTTTTTGACTTCCACAAGCAATCATGCGACCAACAATGCCTTCTGCTTCTAGTTCTTTTAGTCGTTCCGTTAAAACCCGATCGCTGACATTGGGAATCATTGCAGCAATATCGACAAATCGTTGAGGCCCACCTTCCAACAATACATCAATAATCAGACCGTTCCATTTTTTGCCTAAAATCTGAAATCCTTTCTCAAATTTTGGACAGAGCGAAAAGTCCATTACTTCTATTTGTTCCATAATTCTCACCTCGATAGGAGAAGTATAGCACATCACTTACCTTTTATAAGTATATCTTGCCTATCCCTAAGGAGTTTTTAACAAATTAATCGCTCGGTTGCCTTGTAAGAAAATTAAATAGGCTGCCTCAACGGGTTTTTGTTTTGCTTTTTCTAACGCATCACGGTACAGATATAATTGACTGCGATAACGATCGATCAGCTGTGATTCTCTTTCTGGCGTGTAGTAATCCGTCTTTAGATCATACAAGAGGATTTTATCATCAAATTCTAAATAACCGTCAATAATCCCATGAATCAGAATCTCATCCTGGTTTTGATACTCGCTGAATAATTGATCTGCCGGCAGCAACATCGCAAAAGGTTCTTCACGAGATAAATACGCTGCATGTTGAATCAAATAGCTGCCAAATTCAGAATCAAAAAATTGCAAAATGTTATCAATCGCTATTTTTTCTGCGATCTCCGAGGTCAACGTTTGGCGTAAAACGAGTTCTTCAAGCAATGTTTCAATCGTGTTGCGTTGCGGTTTTTCTTTTAGCGGCAATAATTGCATCACTAAATGAGTAGCCGTGCCGATTTCAGCTGGCGACAGCTCTTTTTTCGTTCCTAAAAATTTAGGTTCGCTCAATTCGCTTTCGGTAAAACGATATTGCGGTTGTGAAGGCGTCAAGCTTAGTGTCTCACGATTATCAGGATCATCATACAATCGCTTCAGTTCGGATACCGATTGATAGCTCGTAGTTTTGGTCGCTTCAGGGTACGGATATTCAAACAACAATCGCTGCTTCACCGGTTGAATATTGATTGCGCCTTGCGGGATCTCTAATGTTTTGATTTCTGGAAGATACTCTTGAACAGCTTTTGCGATCGTTTGTGGCTCGATAAAATCCAATTTGAAAACGGCTGGATGCTTTTTTAAGCTTGGTGGCTGATTGATCGCATAATCCTTTTGGTAATTGTCCATGATTGGGTGTCTAAATAACGTCAAACCTACCCAGTCAAAGAAACTTTCCTTTTGTCCGCTTCGAAGTCCCTCGTCTAAAACAAGTTTTTCATTCAAAGATCCTTTGCTCCAAGTTTTGTAGGCTGTTTCTTCATTCTCATAAGAACCAACCAAGAACAATTTTTGTTCGGCTCTTGTCAGTGCGACATAAAGTTTCCGCATTTCTTCTGACAATAGTTTATTCAGATTTTTTTGTTTGACCGTTTGGAACAACAAGGTGTCTTTTCTGATTCGAGTATCCGGCGTCAGCAATTTTACTCCTAGCCCCAACCGTTCATCAAACACATAATTTCTTCGAGTGTCTTGGACATTGAAACTTTTGCTCATGTCCAGTAAAAAAACTACGGGGAATTCCAAGCCTTTGCTTCCATGAATGGTCATTACCCGGACAGCATCTTGGATCTCTTCAGTTGGCGGTTCACCTAAATCTTTATCTTTTTCCTGCATTTTTTCAATAAAGCGAATAAATTGGTACAACCCGCGAAAACTGCTGCGTTCATAATCTTTTGCTCGTTCGATCAGCGCTAACAAATTCGCATGCCGTTGTTGTCCTGCCGGCATTCCTAAAACATAATCTAAATAAGCCGTCTCATTATAAATTTTCACTAATAGATCGGCCAATGATTCTCGGCGGGCAAATTCGCGCCACTCGTTTAATTGACCGATAAAAGCGGATAATTTTTTAGCAGTAGCATCTTCATTTGTTTGAAGATAGCTTTTCACCGCTTGATAATAATCTTTTTGTGGCAATGCTAACCGTACTTGGGCCAATTCTTCTTCGTACAATCCTACGATTGGCGAACGTAAAACGGCTGCCAGCGGGATATCTTGATACGGATTATCAATGATCTGCAATAAGGCAATGATTACTCGCAATTCTGTTGATTGAAAATAATTTTGCGTATCATTGATAGCTAATGGAATACCTAATTGTTTAAATATTTCCAAGATCGTCAGATTGTTGCTTCTAGTCGGGATCAATAAAGCGATGTCTTCATAACGAACTGGCCGCATCGCTTTTTCTTTTTTATCATAGATCTCAAAATCTTGGTCGATCAGCTCACGAATTTTCAGCGCTGTCATAAAGATCTCGCCCATTGATTTGTCTTCGATCCATTCAGGTACTTCACCTGCTTTTTGATAGATCAATAATTCTGGGGCGAAACTATCCGTTTCAGGAAAAGCAGTAAATCCATTGATCAATTCTGCTTGTTTGTCGTATTCAATCTGTCCGACTACCGGATCCATCAGCTGGCTGAAAATCAAATTAGTAAAGTCCAATACTTCTTTTCGTGAACGGAAGTTTTCTGCCAAAATAATTCGCCGTCCGCCGACTGCTTCAGAAAAGTCATGATATTTTTGAATAAATAATGTCGGATCCGCTAAACGGAAACCATAGATGGATTGTTTGACATCGCCAACCATAAAGAGATTTCCCGGTTTTTCGACACTAAGTTGACGCAAGATCGTCTCTTGCAACTGATTGATGTCTTGATATTCATCGACTAAAATCTCAGCAAACCGTTTGCGATAATAGTTTTCTGCCGGTCTCTCGCCATTGATGGTCGTTTGCAAGATCTGCAAAGTAAAATGTTCTAGATCATTAAAATCCAGCATCCCTTTTTCACGTTTCTTCGCGGAATATTCTTCAATAAAGCGTTTTTCGACCCGAACCAATTCTTCAACGATAGGCAATGCTTCTTGCAATCGCTCTACTTGTTCTTCTGGTGAGACAGAAAAATACATTTCTTTGATTTTCAGCAGTTCTTGTTTGGCATGATCACGATAGTTTTTACATTCTGCAATGACATCGCCGTAAAGTTCTTTGATCTCTTTTTTACGCGGTGAAGGATATGCTGGGAATTTGATCGTTTCAAATAGCGTAAACACATCCGTCAGTTCATTTTCTCTGATTTTTTGTTCGATCTGCTGTGTCAGTAGTTTTTCTGTTTGAGCAAGCGCGGTGATTTTTTGCAGCTCATCTGCTCCTTGACTTGCTGAGATCAGCCACTGATAATTCTGATCGATCTCTTGCAGCGTGTTTAAAACTTGCGGACGAATCAAGTCTTGATATAACGCTGAATCAACCAAAGTCTCAACCCGATAATTGTCGACTAAGCCGTCCAACCAGCGAAAAGGTTCTGGATTGGCCCGGGCAAATTCATACATCGCTAAGATCAAATCTTCCAAGCCGCTATCGCTGCGATCGTTTGAGAAATTTTCTGTCAGACGATAAAAAATCTCCTGATTTTCTTCATAAAATGTTTCTCGTAATTCGTCCCACACATCTTCTTTTAACAAAATCTTCTCAGTATCATCAGTCAGCATCCGATAACTTGGGTCCAGATCGATCAAATAGAAAAAACGCTGGATGACTTTGGAACAAAATGAATGCAACGTTGAGATATTCGCAGTCGGCAACAACGTCAACTGATGAGTAAAATGATTTTTTAATTCTTGATCGGTCTCCTCGTTGATCGCTTCTTGTAAAGCGCTCTGGACACGTTCCTTCATTTCAGCTGCCGCGGCTTCCGTGAAGGTCACGACTAAGAGCTGATCGACTGAAAGTTTCTGGCGTTTGATTTTTTCAATGACACGCCGAACCAACACAGCCGTTTTTCCTGACCCAGCCGAAGCCGAAACTAAGAGATTGGTCCCTTGATCATAAATCGCCTGCCACTGGGAATCAGTATAGATTTCGTTTGGTGTTTTCGGAGGGATGGGATAGTTAGTTGTCATGCAGTTCTTCCTCCATTCGTTTCAAGACTTCCTCTTTAGAAAGTTTTTCTAAGCGGTGATAATTATTTTCTTTCAACATCGCGTCAAATTTGCAGACACTGCGGAATGGGCAGTATTGGCAAGCGATCCGCTGATTGTCTTTATAAGTTGGATTCAATTTAATTTCACCGGAAACAATTTGATTGCCGGCTTGTTGAATTTTTTCTCGGTTGTATTTGCGCAGCAGTTCGATCTCAGATAGATCATAAAATTTATCTTTAGAATGCGATACGATTACTGTTTGCCCATCTTTATCTTTTTTGATTGGGAACAATGAGGAGCTTTCTTTTTCTTGTAAACTCTGATCCAGCTGATCATAAAGCTCCGGCTCTTTTGCAAATAAGCCGTCGTATTGATAGGCCTTCAACATCTCTTTTTCAATATTTTTAGGCTCTTTTAATACAGGATTGTGAATGTGCAAATAGTAAGCGCCCGCCGGTTTGACCTCTTTTGCATTGGCTTGATTGAAGTCGGTGACGGCCACATCCAAGTAAGTGATTAACTGCAAAGCGATGCCATAATACGCATCCGTCACATTGAAACTGTGAGGACTCGATTTATAGTCGATTACACTCAGCCAATCATTTTCTTTACCTTGCAGTTGGTCTAAGCGATCGATTTTTCCGCGGACTGCCACTTTGCCGCCATTTGATAATGGCAAGTCGATTCCTGGAATTCCTTTTTGTCCGCCAATTGATCCAAAGAGAACTTCCGTTTGCTGCGGTTCAAGCTTTGTCCGCATTCCTTGCTGCACCAAGCCCCAGCTGACTCTTTGAATCGTTCGTGACAACTGATAGCGAATGTAATTCATTCGAGCTGAACTGGAAAGAATGGCAAATTTCAACTCGCCAAAAATTTTTCTCAAAACTTCTTCAGCCAGCTGATTGCGTTCTGCTTCATTTAATTCTGCTAAGCGCAAGCCTTGCTCTTTAATCAAATGGAAAAAATAATCCAATGCTTCATGATAAAAATCTCCTGCCGCCGCCGGTGTCAACCCGTAAACCGTCCGCTCTTTTAAGCCTAAGCCGAAATTAGCAAAGTATTTATATTGGCAATTATAGAAATTCTCGATTCGTGAAACGGAAACATACAGATTTTTTCCGTATAACTGTTCAGCTGTTTCTGGCAGCAGTTCCCGCGGCACGTTGAGATCTTGCAAACTTTTAAAGACACGCTGAGCCATTGGGGCTAGCGAACTATTTTGGATAAATTTTTGCAATTCCCGCCATGATGGCAAGAAAGCCCGATTCTCATCTTGCGCAAAGCGGTTCAAAGCAATTAGATCGGACAGCAGCGTCCGCATTGTTCCTAAATGATCTTCCGGCAGACTCGTTAGTTTCAACGATTCATTTTCTTTGATTGGCAATTGGAGTCCTTGGCTTAACTGGCGTAAAAAGGAAGAAACTTCTAATTTTTTCTCTCCTTCAACCGTTGCCGCCAAACTCAAATAAAGTTTTTCTGTTGCAGAAAGAAAGACAGAGTAAGCTAAAAAAGGTTCTCGACTTACTTTAGAACTATTACTTTCTGGTAAAAACTTTCCTTCCGGCAGATTTTGATTGAACAACGAACGCTCTTCTGCCGATAACAAGCCTTTGTCGTCAAAACGAGCAGGAAAATCATTGTTGTTCAGCCCGATTGCGAACGTGACTTTCATTTGATCCACACGCGCCAGTTCTAAATCATTGACTCGAACTTGATCGATCGCAGTTGGAATCTTGCCGTAAGATAGATTCATCAAACCCGCTAAAAAGATTTCTTGAAAAGCGGGCCAATCAAAGGAATCTGCACCATAGATCAAGACATACTCATCCAAAAGATCAAGTAATGCCTGCCAAGTTTGTTCATGATTGCGGGCTTTATCTAAATTTCCTCTTTCAACTTCTTGATCCCGCCAAAAAAGCAATTGTTTTTTTACTCCACTTTTTTCTAAGAATCGATAAAAAATCGTCGCGGCTTCTAGTCCATTTGCCGCTTGTTTGATTTTTTTTAAAAATGCCGGCAATACTTGTTGGATTGAGCGGCGGACTTCATTAGTCACAGCTTCTAATTGTTTCGCATCCTTGAAAACATCGGCCTCAAAATCATAATCGACAAATTCCCAATCTGATTCTTTTGTCCAAGCGCTTCCGCGAAAATTGTAAGCTAAACAAACATTTTCAGTCTGATCGATTTTTTCGCGGTAGTCTTGTTGCTGCGAAAACCAAGTATCCGCCGCCCAATCAAAGGGGGCAAATAATTCTGTGCGCAGCAAGCGAAACACATCGTTGATTCGGTAATGGTAGTTATCGACCAAAAACAATGCTTGTAAAAATTCAATCAACGGATGGGCTGCCATCGCTTGCGTCTCATCCAAATAAAATGGAATAGCCAGTTTTTGGAAAATATCTGGCAAGACACTGTCATAAATTTGCGGATTACGCAATAAGATTTGAATGTCTTTATAACGATAGCCCTCATCTCTGACCAAATGCCGGATCTTTTCACCGACCTTTCGGATCTCTTCCGCCACTGTGGCATATTTGGTTAGCTGAATCTGGTCTGATTGCGACAGATCGGCTTTTTTCTGATCCGCCCAAAATGTGCCGATTTGATTGAAAACAGTTTGTTTCGCTTGTGAAAAACGGTCCGACCGTACGGGAATTTGTTGCAAGTCTGCATTTTTCTTTAATTGAAAATAGGTCTTGCCCGGATCTGCAAACAAGTTCAAAGGATTTGGTTCTTCGTTTGGATATGGACGATCCAATTCCAAAGAAACAAACAGTTCCCCGCAAGTCATCAACGTATTCAAAACATTCAATTCTCTAGCGTTGAACCGGGTAAATCCGCTGACGATAAACAAACTATGCGATAAGTCTTGCCCACCTAAATAATCATGCAGCAATAACAATGGATCTTCATTCGCCACTTGATAATCAATCAATGCTTCTTCATAGGCCGCAAAAACTTTTTGCAAGTCTTGCAGTTTCAAAACTTGATCTGGGTCGCTCCCATTTTCAACTAAGTCTGCGACGGTAACATTACCGATCTGCATCTCTTGATAAAAGCCGACTAATTGTTGAATAAATCCCGTTTTATTTACTTCGCCGCGAAAAATCGTCAACTCTTCACGCTGTTCTTGGAGAATTTTCCGCAAGATCATCGCATTGCCGGCTTCAGATAAAATATTTCCTGGAACTTGTCCGTCGCGCTGTAAAAAATACCAAGCCAACCGTTGAAAGCTAAATACTTGGGTACGGATCGTACTGAACGCTGTCTTTTTTTCTGATTGTTTTATAGCGGACAAAAGTGTGATCTCTTGTTCAAATTTATTGTAATTGGGGACTAAGAAAAACACCCGATTCTCTGAACTGCGCGCTAACCAAGCTTGCGCCGTCTGAATCATTTGTTCTGTCGCGTCGTTCTGCCCAGCACCTAACAAAAATTGTAATGCCATCGTTTCCCCTCTTTTCTTCAAATGATGGTACTTGTTTATTATAACAGTTCAAGTAAAACAGCGCATAGCGAAAGACAAGACAAAAAAAGACTAGCAATATTTGCTAGTCTACAGTCCCAAAACGATCAAGCGGCCAGAAAACAAATTTAACATCCGCCATAATATCTTTTTTCTTAATCGTGCCGATGATTCGGCTGTCCTTCGAGATTCGGCGGTTGTCACCTAGTACAAATAACTCACCTGCCGGAACTTTTTCTGAGCCAAATAATTCTTTTAAATCAAAATCATAAGTCAATGGCTGATCGTCGGTCAATTCTCCCTTAAATTCAGCTAAATAAGGTTCAGCATATTTCTTTCCGTTAATATAGAGCGTATCATTTTTGTATTCGACTGTATCGCCAGGTAGTCCGATCACCCGTTTGATATAATTTTTGCCAAGATCATCAGGCGCTGGGAAAGTGACGATGTCAAAACGTTTGATCTCAGTATTTTTTAAAGCGATCACGCGTTCACCATCAATTAATGTCGGATCCATCGAATCTCCTTTAACAACTACAGGAGTAAAAACAAACTGGCGCAAACCAATCAAAATAGCTGCTAAGAATAAAAAATAAAGAATAGTCTTTCCTATTTCTTTGATATTCATTTGTTGTGTGCCTCCGTTTTTTTCATTAATATCGCTAGTTTATCATATTTTAAAAGGATTATTACAGGTTATTCCTCCACCTTTGAAAAAAATTTCGTTTTTGCGAGCATATTTCTTTCCTTACTTTTTGTAAGATGTTAAAGTAGTCTTTGTAAACAAGAACAAAACAAGAAAAGGTGGAATTTATTATGTCTCAATTTTTAGAATCATTAAAAAACCGTCGTTCATTTTACGCTTTAGGCCGCGACGTTAAATTATCACAAGAAGAAATCACTGAATTAATTAAAGATACTGTGAAAAATAGCCCAACCGCATTTAATGCACAATCACCACGCGCAGTTATTCTATTTGGAGCAGCTCATGAAAAATTATGGAACATCGTTGAAGAAGCGTTGAAACCATTAACTCCAGCAGAAGCTTTTGCTAACACACAAGAAAAACTTGCTGGTTTCCGTAACGCTTACGGAACTGTTCTATTCTTCAAAGAAACAGATACTGTGAAAAACTTGCAAGAACAATTCGCATTATATGCTGATAACTTCCCTGACTGGGCAGAGCAATCAAACGGTATTGCTACAGCAAACACATGGACTGCTCTAACAACAGCTGGTCTTGGCGCTAACTTACAACATTACAACCCAGTTATTGACGAAGCCGTTGCAAAAGAATGGAACATTCCTGCTAACTGGCAATTACGTTCTCAATTAGTCTTTGGTTCTAAAGAAGCTGAAGCAAATGAAAAAGAATTTTTAGCTGACGACGAACGTTTCCGCGTTTTTAACTAATTCGCTAAAAAATGATAGAAAGCAATACTGATCGATTTCAGTATTGCTTTTTTTGATTATTACAGAAAGAACTCATTTGAACAAGCTCATCAGACGCTATTCATTTCTGACTAAACAAAAAAAGATGACGTTTCCGCCATCTCATTGACCATTCTTATCTTGATCATCTTTAGTTAAGATCTCCAACTTACTTCCTTCGTTAAGATGTGTCGAAAGAAAAACGACAAACTCTGTCAGCGAATAATCAAAGGTTAAAATTGGTCCGCGACGTTCTTTCCGAAAATAATTAAGTTTGATCAAGCCACTTTCCTCTTGGAACAAGACTACTCGCTCGATCTCCTTTAAGGGAACCCCGCGATTGTCCAAACTAAAAAGAATCAAACTCTCTTCAGTGAACCCTTTTTTATCCAACAAAAAGCTTAACATTACTAGCGCAGCCAAAATCGTCTGCACACGGCCGTTCAAATCTTGCCAACTAGTAAAGCCGATCCATAGAACCAGACCTGTTAAAAAAAGATAGAAAAGATCTTGCTTTCGCCGTTTAACTACCGGGATGACGATGTCTCTGCGAACCATCAATAAAAAAGCATACAGAACGATCGTAAAAATCCCCAATATTATTGTAAATATACTCAAAAAAACCGCCTTCTAACTTGGAATGAAATTAGAATATTTTACCACGACCATGTTAGATTTGTCATCTCGCTGCTCTTGATCAATCTCTTCACATTGGTTAATACGAACGACTGCACAATTCGTCATCTTAGAAATTACTTCGCCTTCCACACTTTCTTCAAAACCAATTGGATGACAACGATAACTTCTTCCTAGTTCAATTTCTTCTTCATTCATAAGTAAGCCCTCCAGTATCGACATTCATTGTTCGTCTAGCTTTTGGATCAATGTTATTCGCAATTATACATAAGTATGGAATGGTTTACAAATATTTTTTTCGCTTCAGTCGCAAAAATTTGCTGAATCGGGTAAAATTATTTTAAAGGAGTGATACTTATGTCAAATTTTATCGATTCAATCAAAAAATATGGCTATTTGAGGAGCGCTTGTTACCTCATCCTCGGAATCGCCACCTTACTTTCACCGCAAAGTGTTTTTAAGGGAATCGTTTATATTATTTTCTTCTACTTATTAATTTTAGGCATTTTGCAAATCATCCGTGGCTTGAGAGCGAAAAAATATACTGGCAATGTCGGCTTTGAAACTACTGGCGGGATCACCCGTGTCATCATCGCATTCGTTGTTCTTTGGTTCTCAAAAGGAATCATCAGCATTTTACCAATGTTCTTAGGCTTTATCATTTTGATTTTTGCGATTGGACAATTTATGCAAAATTGGACGGCTAAGAAAAATGGTTTTCCAGTCACTGGTCAAATGGTTTATAGTGCCTTGATGATGATCGCCGGCTTTTTTCTTTTATTCAACCCTTTCAGCAGCATGATGATCCTCTTTCAAATTTTTGGTTTCTTATTGATTACCATGGCTGTTTCAGAATTCATCAATACCCGCCGTTTCAATCGCTGACCCATTGTTTCTATCAATAGAAACACTTATACTGAAAGTATCAAACAGAGCGAGGTTATTATGAATACAGCAAGCGAGCTTTATCAATTCACCAAAAAATATGGGATCAATTACAACACGAATGAAGACAAAGGCGTACTTTTATTCGACCGTTTCTTACAAGCATTTCCCAAAACGAATTTTACCTTTTCTTTTATCGGCTTCCACAAATACGAAAGTCTGAAAAAACAAGAAGGCTTGACGGCTTATGGACTTTCTGGAAATACGCTCTACGCCTTGAGTAAACAAAAAGCTTACAGATATAATTTGTATCAATGTCAAGAAATCAGCGGCAAAAAGAAATTGAACGGGATCCGTTTAACTTTGGTTTTCAAGACTGAAACTATTAAGATCAATCTTGGCTTTGCTGACGGCAACTTAGTTTTAGCAGCCTTAAAACAAGCCAGTCAAAAAAAATAAGTCGATTTATTTGAAGAATAGAAAAACTAGCGTTATACTATTTTCTGTTCTTAGTGGGATATGGCCAAACTGGTAAGGCGTCTGACTCTGAATCAGAAGAGTGCAGGTTCGAGCCCTGCTATCCCAATAAAAAAAGTTTTTGCTTTGATTAAAGCAAAAACTTTTTTTGTGTTTAAAACATTGGTTAAGATTTAACCACCATAACATTGCAATGCGCATGATTGATGACATATTCCGCAGTTGAGCCAACCAAGGCTTGTTCAACAGCCCCTCGGCCAGTTGCGCCAAGAATGATTAGATCTGCTTGATTTTCTAATGCGTAATCAATAATCTTGCGTTTAGGATTTCCCGAATCGATTTTTGTTTCATAGTCGAGTTGATTTAAAGCTGAATTAGCCGTCAGCTGTTCCAGTTCGATTTCAGCATTATTAAGATGAAATTTCAATGCATCATTGATAAATGCCGGATCTCCGATTGAAAATTTGCAATCAACTACCGTAACGATAAAAAGTTTTGCTTTATTCCGCTCAGCAACATTTAACGCTTCATTAAAAGCATTAGTTGAAGCAGCTGAACCATCCACTGCAACAAGAATTTTATTATAACTTTCTTTCACTGAAAACGCCTCCCCTCGCAACCATTATACATCAATCAGATCTTTCTATAAAATTAAAGACATCTCGCCTTAACAAAAAAACATTATTGATTACTTAAAAAATAAAAATAACTTTTTTAGTTTTTTATCCATATTTTTTATGATAGAATAAAGTGAGCAACAATTTCCCCACCAATTGATCAATTGTTATCGTTGGGTTGTTGCTCTTTTATTTCTGCCTCTTGTTTTTCCATTAGATTTGTTCTAATATGATTAAAACAAAATGAGAGGGTGACCAGATGAATAATCAATCAACACAAACTTCCAGTTTTTCTGACGGCGTAAGAGATTGTCTTCCGACAGTTATGGGGTATTTAGGGATCGGAATCGCTATGGGAATCGTGGGAAAATCCGCTCATCTGGCTATTTGGCAAATATTTTTGATGTCTACATTAGTCTATGCAGGCAGTGCTCAATTTATTCTCTGCGGTTTGATTTTAATTGGTGCACCCATTCTATCCATCGTCTTCACGATCTTTCTTGTTAATTTGCGCCATCTTTTGATGAGTCTTTCTGTCGCTCATTATTTTAAAGAGGATTCCTTATTAAATGGCGTTGCGATTGGAACACTGCTGACAGATGAATCGTATGGTGTTTTGACAGCCGCTCTTGCTAAAGAAAAAAATGTCACCAGCAATTGGATGCATGGTTTAAATATTACCGCTTATTTAGTTTGGATCCTTTCAACTATTCTTGGTGCTTTGTTAGGAAATTTCATTCCTGATCCAACGATATTCGGGTTTGATTTTGCATTGACAGCAATGTTTCTTGGTCTCTTCTTATTTCAAGTCCAACTGCCGTTAAAAAAACGAAAAAATAAAACACTGATCATTTTGGCAGTAACATCGGTTAGCCTATTTTTCTTGATGCGCTTTGTTACTGCAGAACTCTCTGTCATTCTGTCAACATTACTAGGATGTTTAACGGGGGTGTTGATCAACAATGAGTAATTCTTATTTTTTGTTAATAATTTTTGGTTGTACTTTGGTTACATGGATTCCAAGAATTTTGCCCTTTGTCCTGACTAAAGCGATCACGTTGCCGCCTATTTTAGAAAAATTTTTAAGTTATCTGCCAATGACGATTTTGACTGCGCTACTGTTGCAAAGCCTTTTAAATTTCCACGAAGGTCATTTTCCAACCCTTCGTTTTCCTGAAATCTTCGCCTGTATTCCGGCTCTGATCGTTGGGATTCGAACAAATGATCTCATGAAAATTGTCTTGACCGGCGTTTTAGGAATCGCTTTGTTGCGACTAGTTTAAATAACGTTTGTTATAGAGCTTATTTCTGGTTTTACTCCTTATACTGATGTAATATATAACAAAATAGAACAAAAGGAGTAAATTCCATGAAAAAGATTACTGGATATTTCTTTAAAAAACCCTTAGTGTTAGAGGACAAAAAACCTTTCGAGATCGAGCTTCAAATAGATGCTTTATACGATGGAAAAGAACCGGTCATAAAATCTAACCAACAAATTTTGCGTGAGATAGGGAAGAAATATGATTACTCAGTGGACAGTCTTCATAGCTTTTTTATTATTTCAGAAATCTCTGATATCGATTAAAAAAAACCTCGATGAAAATCTTCATCGAGGTTTTTTATTATTGTCCGTACCAACCAATTCCCTCATTGCGCCAACCATGTTTGATCAGATTGTCACGTTCATTTTGAAGCAATGTGTAGTGATGGGCTCCTGCTTTTGCATTTGGATTGTACAGACGATAGAGAACTTTACTTCCGCCTGAATACCAACTAATTCCTTCATAGCGCCAGCCAACTTTTACTAAATTATTTTTTTCAGCGAGATGCGGCGTATAATGATGATCTCCAGCATTTGGATTATACAAACGATAGACTGGCGAACCGCTTCTAGGTGCCTGCCAACCGATCCCTTCGTAACGCCAGCCAGCTTTTCTGACATTATCGCGTTCTGCAGCATTCGCTGTATAAAAATGTTCTCCGCTGTTTGGATTATATAGACGATACATGGCATTTGTTTGAACCACAGAACTATTCGTATCATACTGCGTCAAGCTATACATAGCGATGACGCTATTCAATGTTGTCCCATAATTAGGAGCGGTTGCATACCTGCCCGTCAACCATGCCGTTGCATCTTTATAAGATTTTGTATTGCTTTTCCAAGCGCCGGAATAATAATAATTTCCCGATGAAAATGATGTCTGCTTCAAAATAGTTACGTTATCTTGTAAGGATTCCTTGTAAGAAGGATATTTTCTAAACTTTGCATTTATATAATACCATCCATCTTTCTCGCTCCATTCTTGTGTTTTCATCGTCACCGACTGACCATTATATTCTCCTTTGATTCCAAATAAATTATAGTTTGGTGCTTTAGAAAGGGTACTACTCCCCCAGCCGCTTTCAACAATTGCTTGTGCGATCATCACTGAGGCATATAGATTGTTACTGTTTGCCAGAACCTTTGCCGTAGGAGCTACTTGATTGATAAATGCTTGTTGAGTGCTTTGTGCTGACCTGCTAAAAGTAGGCGGTTCTAAAGTAAATTCTTCGAATGGAATTGGATGATGAAATTGCAGATTTCCTAATGAGTCATATTCTGTCTCATCGATATGTTCAATTTCATCGCTGACTTCAAGTGAACTGGTATCAGCTGTTTCTTCTCCGTGAACCCCTGTCGCTGGTCCAAAACTCCCCAACAAAATTATCAAATAAAATATTTTTTTATAAGCCATAATATCCTCCAAATAATAATTATCAATAAATAGTTATAAATATTTTTTAATATTCTTTTACCATTTATAAAGTAACAAAATTTAATCATAAAGTAAAATATTTTTACCTCTTATTGAAGATAAAATCGTGTTTTCATAGCTATTTGTAGGTTTAGATTGTTAGGTTCTATAATGGTAATCCGTTGAATCATTCACAAAGAATTCGTAATTTTTTTATTTGTTCTATGCTATAATAAAGCATATTTATTCTGAATTATTTGAAGGAGCTTTATTATGACACTTTTATTGACACTGCTATTTGACCTTCTAATGATCGTCTTGTTTCTATTTAGGCTAGTTCAAGGAGATCAAATTATTTTTATCGTTAGTATCATTTTACAAGGATTACTATTTATCGATTTGCTTGCGGTCGTTCTCTTACGTTCGCAAAAGCCTAAGAATTTAATTACTGAAGAAGAATCTCCCCGCAGACGATCACATTCTCATCAGTCACCTAAGTCTGCCCGCGGTGGTTTTTTAGCTAAACTCTCGTGTATTGTTGCACTATTATTATTAGCTTACTATATCTATTCTGTTCTCTATATTTTCATCTAGAATCTAGCAATTCCTGCAACAACTTACTATCCATAAATGTTAAAATAAATAAGTAAAGGGCTGTGACCAATATCTGTCACAGCCCTTTAACTATAAATAAACGCAATTTTTACTTATTTTACTTTCTTGTATTCTGAGCTTAAGCGATTGATTTTTTTACTGATTTTCTTTGGCAAATAAGCTATTAATGCTAAAAAAATTCCAGCGATTGTCAGTTCCACTAACAAAGTCAACGAGACGCCTTTCGCAGCGATTTCCGAAGCCATAAAGGCATAGATAAAACTGGCCGGCATCATGGTCAAACAAGAAATCAAACTAAATTTTTTGAGACTCATCGGTGTCATCGCGTACGCATAACTTTGAATGGCGAAAGGAAAAACCGGAACTAAACGCGTAAAAATCAAAAATGACAGCCCGTTTTCTCGAACACCTTGTTCGATTTTTTGAAATGTCGGATCATTACCGAATCGCTGTAAAATATAGTCTCTCGCTACATATTTGCCAATCACAAAAGAAATACTTGCGCCAATTGAAGCACCGATAATCGTCAACAATCCGCCAATAAAGCCGCCATAGGCAAGTCCACCGACGATGGCTAAGAATTGTCCGGGTAAAAGAAAAACAGCCACGACAATCGATAAAACGATAAAAATCAGATAGCCCCACCAACCGAGATTTTCTAAATACTCTCTCAGTCCAGCGATATCGGTCAAGAAATCGACCAGTCCAAACTGATAAGCAAATAAAATCACGATCAAGACTAACACGATAAATGCAATTATTTTTTTCATCGGTTCTCCTTTCTTGTAGTTATTAGGTTTTTTATCGAGAAAAATGGACTCTTCTCCAACTAATCTATTTAGTTTTTTTAAGCCCCATGACCATCCGTTTGATCACTAATTGATTGAATTCAGAAATAGCTAACAGCTGCTTCGGCATTTTCACGAATTTTTTTGATTTATTCGTTACTGCTATTCTACCTTCAGAAAGTGCCGACTGTTCTTCCGCCAAATAATAATATTCCTCACTGAAAAATTCCGGATGTTCCAAATATACGGCAGTTGTCATATCCCAATTGCAAAAACCTTGAAATCCAAAGGCCGCTTCGTTCCACAAAATCCATTTTTCCAATGTCGCTTTCAGCCAATTGAGTGATTGCTGATCGACCCCTGCTTCTGCTGCTCGCAAAAATTGATCAAGTTCTGTGTTGGAGAAAAATGCTTGTGCCGTCATATGACCATTCATAATAGTCAGCTGTGCTTGACTTAACAATACTGCTTTAGCAGCAGCTGGATCACAGGAGAAATTCAGCTCAGTCACTGGTCGCTGATTCACTACTAACGGTTTGACCGTCCCTCCCATCAAGACCACTTCTTGAACCTTTTCAAAAAAATCCGGATCGATTTTTTGAGCTGCAAATAAATTGGTCAAAGCACCTGTCGCAAGTACTGTGACTTCATTAGGAAATTGATTGACCTGCTCAACTAAAAAATCAGCTTGCTTGGTTGCGTAATAATCAAATGATAACTGTAATCGTGTTTGAATTGTTTGTGTCATTTTTTCAGTCTCTTCAATGCTTCCGTTACCATAAGTCAAGGTCACACCGAGTAATTCAATCGTTGGCGCCCCTAATAGATAAAACAAAGTCAAACCATCATCGACGTCTCGATTGGCTAAACCAAAAGTATTATCGCAATCAAAAATCACTTTTCTCATTCTAATACTCCTCTATTTTTTTCCAACCATTGCAGCAAATAGTGGTTTTCTGTCCGCAACTCAGGGTAGATTCGCTTTAGATCAGAAGGATAATCGATATCTTGCAGCGGAGATAATAACGCAACATCGTACGCAGTCAGGCGTTGCAAAGTTGCTTTCAATACCTCGTTTTTTCCCCACGCGATATTTGTCTCAAAAATAGGCGTCAAATCAATTCCACAGCGGCTGCCAATGAGATAATAGCCGCCATCTGATGAAGGGCCTATTACGACATCTTGTATTTGATCCAATGCCGACTGAATCGTCCGTGCATTCAAATTGGGAATATCGCTGCCGGTCAGCACGACTTTTTCATACCCTTTTGCAAAAACAAACTTCAGCGCGTGATTCATCCGCTGACCAATCGTCTTGCCTTGTTGTTCAAATGCATGAAATGATTCAGGCATAGTTAAAAATAATTCGGCAGGATCTCCTTCATCAGAGTAAGCTAAGTATAAATCGACTCCTTGCATACTCAATCGTTCAAATTTTGTAAAACTATCTTGCAAAATTTGGTGTTGGACTTGACACGCTTCTTCGCCGCTGAGCAGACTTTGCAGCCGGGTTTTGACCTTATTTGGCACAGGAACGCGGGTAAATAAAATATATGCGGATTTATTCAAAGATTTGCTCCTTTAACGCTTGTCGTAAAAAATCTTCCTCTAAATAGGCAGCGACTTTTTTAAAAATTTCTTGATTTGTTAATTTTTTTGTCTCTTTTTGATAACTGTCGTACGCCATCGCGGACCAAGCTAAAGCCCGTAACATCAAAAACGGATGATAGATTTTCAACGCTTCTTCAATTGCCTGACGCTCAAATTGTGTTTCAGCGATGTAACGCGTAAGAAAATCTTTTTTTTCAGATTGACTCAGGATCAAGTTGCTGCGCCAAAGGGTCGTCGTTGAAGCTAAAAATTGAGAAAGATCTTGTACTGGATGACTGATGACCGGTTTTTCCCAATCAATCAAAAAACCTTTTTCTCCAATAATAAAATTATGTGAATTCACTTCTGTATTAGTGACTGACCACTGATTCAAATCGATAAAAAATTGTTGCTGCGCGGTCTTATTTTGACACCTGACTAGCGCAGCTGTTAATTGTTTTTTAGCCTGTATCGGCACAAATTCGCTATTCAGAACGGGCTCCAGCAATTGTTGGCATTCCGTTACTCGATCAGATAGGATCGTCTCTTTTTCTTTTACAAAAATATTTTCTGCACGTTCATCGATCGACTGCTGATGGATCTGTCCAAAGATCCGTGCAGCTTCAGGCAGATCTTTTCGGTAATCTAAAGGCTGGCCTGGTAAAAATTCCATGATCAATAATCCCTGCGAAAAGAAATCGCAACGGTCATCTAAATAGTAGACTTTCGGCGTCCACTTGGTTCGTTCTAACCATTTTAAGGCATGATATTCGTAACTGATCTGATTAGCCAAATGCAGTTGACTGCCATAATTCAAGCGAAAGACATAGCTGATTTTCCCATCAGAAATCAAAAAATTCTGGTTGTATTCGCCTTGTGCTAGAAATTCAACAGTAACGGGTTCTTCTAAGTGCAGTTTCTCGATCAGTTGCTTTTCTTTCAAATAAACTCGAATTTTTGCTAACATAGCTGACTCCTTCTTATTTATAATACCGCTTTGCTAATTTCTCAGGTGACATGCCTAATAAATAAAGCAACTTGATTCGATGCATCTTTAAGTGTGTACGAATTTTTCCTTTACGAAACCGCCGGCTAGACGTGGTGATCGTCAGCGAAAGCGGATAAAACTTCCCTTGCTTTCGTAACTTGCGGCTCAACCGCCAATCTTCCATCAACGGTATTGTTTCAAAACCACCTACCTGATCATATTGTTTACGGGTTGTAAATAATCCTTGATCCCCGAAAATCAAACCAAGATAATCTGCCCGCAAGTTAGAGGTTTTCGCCAAATAACGATAAAAAAGTTCTGACGAATCAAAGGCTAGTTTAAAATGTCCCGCGCTATAACTGGAATCTTCTAATGCCCTCTGGATTTGCAGCAACGCTTGCTGATAATCTTTTATTATGCTGTCACTATGTAAAAACCATAAAATGTCACCGCTGCTTTTTTCGACACCAAGCTTCAACTGCGCCCCGCGATTGGCTTGCTTCAATTGGTAAACAGCCGCAAATTTTTTTGCAAGCTCAACAGTTTGATCTTGACTGCCGCCATCGACAACAATGATTTCAAACGAAATACGATCGTCCAATTGCTTTAACTTTCGCAATAAGTTCGCCAGCTTTTTCTCTTCATTTAGGACAGGAATAATAATTGAAATCATCGCTTCATCACCTGTAACGAATCGACTGGTTTTAGAAAAACAGTCTCCCCAGCAATCACTTTTTCAGATAAGTTGGTAAACGTACAACTTGTTTTGCCGATCCTAACTTTTACTTGTTGACCATTAGGTATCCACTCGGAACTTTCAACAAACACGGGGAGCCCATTTTCGCCGACCTGCATTTCCATGCCAAATGGAATAAAAAGCAATCCTTCACCAGTTATTTGTGTCGGATTTTGGACACTCAACTCAAAATCATCGGTTTGAAAAAGTTTATCTGTGACGACTCCAGGAATGAAATTCGTTTCTCCAATCGTTTCGGCAACCCGCCGATTTGCCGGGTAAAAATAGATCTCTTTTGGCCTGCCGATCTGCTGGATTGTCCCATCCAGTAAAATAACCATTCGATCAGCCAGGTGAAAAGCTTCCTCGCGATCATGAGTGACTAAAATAATACTAAAGCGATACGTTTCTTGCAGTCGCTGCAAGTAAGTTCGCATAGAGCGCGTCAGTTGCTCGTCTAGATTGGCAAATGGTTCGTCCAGCAATAACAACTTTGGTTCCAATACGAGCGCACGCGCCAAAGCGACACGTTGTTTCTGCCCGCCCGATAATTGATCTGGAAAATGTTGTTCTAAACCGTTCAAATCAAATACTTCCAAAATTTTCGCTATTTTTTGCTTAATCTCTTCTTTTGAAAATTTGTGAGCCTTCAAGCCAAAAGTAATATTTTCGACTACATTCATATGCGGGAACAACCAAAAATCCTGAAAGACTAATACTGTACTGCTTTGCGAAAAATCGTCGGTAAAAAGGATCGCCTGTTTCTCTGTTGGTTGAATCCCTGCGATCATTTTAAGCAAACTCGTTTTACCAACACCAGATGGCCCAAAAAGCGCGACAATTTCGCCTTCATTCACATCAAAAGATAAATCATGGAAAATTTCTTTTTTTCCATACTTCAATTGTAAATTTTTAACGCTTAGTCCCACGCTGGATTCCTCCTATTGCTTTTTTAAATATAAATACTCCCAACATCGTACAGCCTAAAAAAACTAAACTATACGCTGAAGCTAAACCGAAGCGCCCATTATTGGCATACGGCAATAATAATAACGGCAGTGTGAGGATCCGCCCGCCGCCGATGAAAAATGTCGGCAAATATTGACTAAATGATACGATAAACACTAAACTTGCAGCTGTCGTCATTCCGGGCCTTAATAACGGCCATGTAATTTGCCAAAAAGTCGACCACGAGCTGGCACCTAGACTTTGGGCCGTTAAGCTGTATCCTTCACCCAATTGGCGATAACTGGCTAATAAAATTTGCATCGCGTATGGCAAACAAAGATATGTATGGATCAGAATGATTCCACTAAATGTCCCCGTTAGTTGTAATTGCAGAAATAAAACTTGACTCGAAGTGATCACTGCAATAGCGGGTAAAATCAGCGGCAAGTAGATTAGTACTTCGATCAAGCGTTGAGACAGATTCGCCTGAAATGCAAAATAGCGAGCTGCCGGTATAGCAATCATAAGACTAGTCACTGTAGTAACTGAAGCAATCAGCAAACTGTTTAGACTAGCTGGCAAAAAACTAGGCTCATTGATCATCTGCTTAAAAATTTTAAACCCGATTTCTTGCGGCCAAAGACCTGGATACTGCCATTTTTTGCTGACAGACCATAATAGCAGCAAGATCAGCGGCAATAATATGAGAGCGGCCGCAAGCAATGTAAAAAAATACCTTCTTTTTGACGAGAGTCTCATGTTGTTTTCTTCCCTCCCGGCAATAGACGACTGATGATTAAAGCAATCAGCGTGACGATCAAACAAATTCCTGACATCACTAAGTTCAAAGCAAAAGCTTGTGGACGAGTGGTCAGGTCCGCTTGTGAAAACAAATCGTAAGCTGTTAACGCCACCGTTTGATTGCTTGGATTTCCTAGTAAGTACGGGACTTCAAATGAAGCAAAAGTAAAACAAAAAAGTATGATGAACAAAGTGATCACTGTCTTTTGGATCATCGGTAAAATCACCGAAAAAAAGATTCGGGTATTGGATGCGCCTAAATTTCTGGCGACTTGTATGTATCCTAATTGCAGCTGCTGTAAAATGGCTAAGGTAGTCACTGCAACATAAGGAATTTCTTTATAAAGAAATACTAAAATGATTCCAAAGCCGGCGGAATCATGGATCAATAAAGGAAATTGGTTGATTTCTTGAATAAAGCCTAATTGATAGAATAAACGAGAAATAATTCCGGACTGGCTGATTCCTTGCATCACCATCAATGCCACGATGATGTGCGGCAAAGAGATCGGCAGACTGATTATTTTATTCAACCATGCTCTTTTTGTCTTTAAGAGTAAAAACGCCAGACCAACACCCAATAACAATGACAAAAAAGTCGCGGTCAAAGCTAAATAACAGCTGTAAACTAGCGACTTTTGAAAAAAAGGATCTGTTAAGACTTGTTGATAATGGGCTGCCGTAAGCTCTCGCAGCCCAATTACAGGATAATATCCTAAACTAATTTGTAATCCCTTGAACAGTGCAGCAAAGATCACTGTCCCGTTTAAAATGAGAAAAGGAACTACTGCTAACTTTTTTTTATTCATGTAAAACATGCTCTTTCCACAATGCTTCGATCATTGGAATTTTTTCTGCTTGAAGTTCAGGAATTTGTTTTTCCTGCATTTCTTCAAGGGAAAGGACTCCTTTATTTTTATACAAATCGGTCAATTTCTGATTGGTCTCTTTTGATAATTTTTTAGAATCAAATGGCGGAATACTATAGCCGTATTTAGCTTCAGCTTTTTTTAATTGCGCCGACTCGCTGGTCATTTCATTAATCAAAACGAATGAAGCTGCTTTGACCTTTGAAGTATTTGCGACAGCTAGATAATTTTGATTGGCGATCGTTCCTTTATCAAATAAGAAAGATTCCGTCGTTGCTGGGAATTCATTGTCGCTGCGTTTTTCAGCTACGTGCATTTGCGAGTAACTATAGCTCAGATCAATCTGCCCTGCGGCAAACATTTGATCCAACTCCGCAGTCGTTGTTGGGTAAGTTTCCCCTTTTTGCCATAAATAAGGTTTGATCTCATTTAAATAATCTAATCCTGGTTTGATGACTTTGTACAACTCTTCTTTATCTGCTGCAGCTTTTTCTACTTTATCATAACCTACGATATCACAGATTACATTACGGATAAAGGCGCTGCCAGTAAATTCTGGCGGTGCTGTGTACGTTATTTTCCCAGGATTTGCTTTAGCATATTCCAGTAAGGCTTGTGTATCAGTCGGAAACCCTGTGGCAAATTTCTCTTTATTTCCGGCAAAAACTAATTGGGCACTGCCGTAAGGTACTTCATACCCATCGATTTTGACACCAAAATCATAGTTTGCATCATGACCATCTACAGCCATCAACTGATCGAAACTTTCAATTTTATTTGTGATCGGACCATAAAGCAGCTTGGCTTGTTTCGCTGTATAAAAGTTCTCGCCGTTGATCCAAACAACATCGACGTCTCCAGCTTTTGCGTTGGCTTCTTTTTCCGTAGTCAGCTTATTCAAAATTTGATCGATATCCATCGGCACACGTTTGACCGTGATGTCATACTTTTCTTTCATAGCGGGTGTGATGACTTCATCGACCCAAGCATTGGCTTTTTCATCGCCGCCGTAGCCATAAAAAGTCACTGTATCGCCTTTGCTTTTTTTGACAGCCTCAGAAAAACTGCTGATGGATTCCGTTGCTTTCGTTGCTTTTGTTTCATTCGTTTTACAAGCAGCTAAAGAAAAAAGTGTTCCCGCTGCCAGCATACCGATTAACCATTTTTTCATTGTTTTTCCTCTATATCTTTGTCACTATTTTTTTGGATTGATAGCGATTTTTCCACGCTTTGACTGGACTGGCCAGTGGATGCGTGGAGCTTTTATCCTCCTGATAGATAACATCGCCAAAGATCAGATCTAATAAATGCCAGGCTTGACCGCCGCCCAGAATCATTGCTGAAGTACAGCTGGCACAATAAGTAACGATATGATCCGTCTTAAAGTCTTGCACGCGTTTTTCAGTAAAACTTTTCGCTAGCACTGGGTTTGTGACACCACACATTCCCCCCATGCCGCAGCATAAAGTATTTTTTCCCGATAAACGATTGCTCGCAACTTGATACCCTAACTGTTCCAACAAATACCTGACCGCTTGATGAATCTCTGTCATTTCTTTCGTTGGGCAAGAATCTTGGATCGAAAAAACGACATCGCTGGCTTTTGCTTTGCCGATAGCTTCTTCAGGTAATCCTAATTCCGCCATCTTGACCCATAAAGAAGCGGTCGGAAATTGATTTTGAATCGTCATCGTTTTGATACAACCTTGACACGCGACAATCAATTCGTCAATCTCAGCCTGATGAACTTGATCAGTCAAACGGCTAAAGCGTTCTTGAAATAATTGTTCTTGTCCGATCAAACGAGTCGGTTTTCCGCAACAGCCTTGAATGACTGCTAAATCGGGATAATAACCTTGCAAGTATTTAATGATCTGCGCAACTTGTTTGGGACTGCTGGAACTCAGCGAACAGCCCGCCATAAAACCATATCTCATTTTTTATTCCCTCGATTCACTGCTGTAAAGAGTTTACTCGTTGAAAGTTTTTGATGCCACTCGACACTTTTCAACTCTTTTAAGGGCAAGCCGTCCCTGATCAAATCTTGACGCATTGCTAAAAAGGCTTCATCTAATTTTAACTGTAACGGACAAACAACACTGCAGCGACCACACAACATGCAAGAATATGGAACGATCGGTTCAAGCCCCTCTTCCAAAAATTGTTGGAATAATTTTTGTGGATCTTGGCAATACTGCTGTAAAAAAAGACAATCTTTCATACAACGTTTGCAGCTCGTACAATTTTCTGCAATCAGCCGTGCCATTTCGATTGTTTTTTCCGAGTAATCCATCAGATTAGCTCCTTTTTAGAAAAATATTGATCAATTGTAATAAACAGCCTACACCTAAAATCCCACTAACTAAATAGTAGACCGGTGTGGCTGTTAATGTAAACATCGTCTGCCATACCAGAAAAATAATTCCTAAGATAATCAGCAGGAGACTTTCCCAACTTCTTTTTTTGATCATTAAAAAAACAGCTAGTACCACTAATAAGAGCGGCAGCAAAAACAACTTGCTGCCGAACATACTAGCTTCAATTTTTTGGGAATAAAATGAAACATTCCGCATAAAACCTAAATGATTTTTGTACAGATCATCCATTAAATAGATGACATAAATTAATCCCAGTTGCAAAACATGGAAAACGTAACGAAGTGCCTTCATTAGTTTAGAATTTCCAAGTTTTCTTCATCTCTTGGATCACCAACTTGAACTGGGTATTTGCTTGGATCTTTTTGATGTGCTTTATCCCAATCATACCAACCGCCATCAAATAGTTTTACATCTTTCCAACCTTCTTGTTTCGTGATAAAGAAAGTTGTTGCTGCACGCCAGCCAGTTCCGCAATAGAAAGCGACTTCTTTATCTGGTGTGATTCCCCATTTTTCCCAAGCGGCAAAAATTTTGGTTGGTTCTTTGACTGTTCCATCACTGTTCAATAAACGGGCAACATCTGCACTCGTTTTACTTGCTTTTGCATAAACCGCGCCTTCAGGTTCGCCAGCATTTTCGATGTAATCGTAACCGCTGATTTTACCAGTAAATTCTTTCCATGAGCGAACACTTGCAAGAACTAGATCAGGATTTTTTTCTCTAGCTGCTACTAAATCAGCAGACGTTGAGATCAAGCTTTCTGGACGTCCTGGAACTTCTGCACCAAAATCAGTTGCAGCTTTTGCTTTTTCAGTACCTTTTTCTACTTTATAATCTGCTTTTTCCCAAGCACTCAATCCGCCATCTAAAATCTTCACTTGATCGACACCTAACCAATAAGCAACAAAAGCAATCCGTGATGCTGCATTGATATCGCTAGAATAGATAACTACAGGAGTTGTCTTTGTAACGCCGAGTTTTAAGAATGCTTCTTTAGATGTCTCAGCGTCTAAGATATTCCAATTATTTTCTTCTGTTTCGATTTCCATTGTATCCATATGGAATGCTCCTGGAACATGCGCTTTTTTATAATCTTTTCCTTCGCCATAAGAAGCTTCGATTACGACTGTTTTGTCATCGTTTTTCAATTGTTTTTTCAACCATTTCGCATCAACGAAAAAGTCGCTGTCTTTGATATCTTTGCTATCCACTAATCGTTGAACTTTGGTTGATTTATCTGCTGCGTGAACCTCCTCTGTTTTTGAATACACCACTAACGCTGTTAATAACAAACAACTGATTACTGCAACTATTTTTTTCATTTTAAAACTCCTTAAATGTTTTTATTTTCACTTGAAACGTTTTTAGCAGCAACAAAGACTTCTTTTAAGCACAACAAAAAAAACATACTCTATCAGTATGTTTCCTCCTGATATTATTTTTTTACACGCTTAAAAACCCTTTTAAGAGAAAGTAAAAAAAGTTGATTGGAGGAAAGTCGAATGTTCTACTAGCTTAGCAACTCTAAGCAATGCTTGACTTCATAGTCATCGTTGATAGTTTTTAAGCATGCGAACACCTCCACCATTCAATTTTGAAACCGGACTCTTTTACTTACCGAGTATAGCGAAATGCCATTCATTTATCAAGAGCATTCGGCTAAAAAGAACAGAAACTTGCTTTGTGAAAGAATGATTATTATTTGGTTTTTCTAAGTTGAGCAAAATACTGCTTCGGATACTTTTTTATTAAAAATAGTTGATTTGATCAGAAAACTGATTTACTAAGTACTGAAAATACTAGTCACTGCCGTTTGCTGATTGAACTTATAGTAAAAGAAGGCAGCGCTTTAAAAATCAACTATTCTCTATTTGTAAATAGTAGCTTTTGCTATTTTTACATGATACGCTTTTATTAGAAAAGAAGGAGGTCTAGTTATGCTGGATAAGTCTGTCCCTTTTATCCCATTTGCAATGTTCCGTCCATCAAATGCACCCTCATTACCAGTTATCCAATTACCGGAAGGCTATCGCCTGGTTTTTTATCAGCCTGGCGATGAAAAAGACTGGTGCCGAATCGAAACAGCTGTTTTGGAATTTGATACCGAGCAGGCCGCGGCTGATTATTTTCAACGATCATTTATGCCTTATCAAGAAGAACTAAAACGTCGAATGCTCTTTATTGAAAATCCTCAAGGAAACAAGGTTGCGACTTTTACCGCTTGGTGGACAGAAGAAAATGAACCGCGGCTTCATTGGTTAGCGGTACTTGCTGAAGAACAGAAAAAAGGATTGGCTAAAGCTTTAGCGATCCGAGTAACCGAACTGCTGCATATCTATTATCCGGACCAAGATCTTTATTTGAGTACTCAGACTTGGAGCCATCATGCGGTGAAATTGTATAAGAAATTAAATTATGAAATTTTTCAAAATCAAAATTATCAAAAAATCTTGAATATCTTAGCGGCTGCTGAATGATTTTTGATTTTTGATTTTTGATCTTTCAATCGTTACGATAATACGTGGAAAATCCCCGTTGAAATCAATTTTATAGTTGATTTTAACGGGGATTACTATTCTCTTTGCATATTTTTTATAGCAACTTTTCTTGCGATTTGCTTCAGAAATCTTGTTGCCATTTTAATACATTCAACCTCTAACTATCTCTGCTTACCAAAATTCAGCGATAAATTTTTTTCTTCGCTCAGCATTTTTTTGATAGTTTTCTGGATTTCGCTGGTAATAATCTTGATGCTCTTTTTCTGCGGGATAAAAAATGCTGGCTGGTTCGATCTGAGTCACAATCGGCTGATCAAAATGTCCGCTGTTTTGCAAATCAGCGCGGCTTGCTTCTGCTGTTTTTTGTTGTGCTTCATCAAAATAATAAATGACTGGCCGATAGCTGCTGCCACGATCCTCAAATTGACCAAAAGCATCGGTCGGATCTGTTTGCTGCCAATAAATTTCTACTAATTCACGATATGAGATCAACGCTGGATCAAAGATAATCTCAACTGCTTCAGTATGACCAGTTGTTCCGCTTTTTACTTCCAAATAAGTCGGATTTTCTTTTGTTCCGCCGGTATAGCCGGAAATCACTGATTCGATTCCTGGAAGACTGTCAAAGGGTTTGATCATACACCAAAAACATCCACCTGCAAAAATTGCTCGTTCCATTTTATCACCTGTTCTTTCTATTCATTGACTGGTACGACAGAGCCGCCCCATTCTTTTTCAATCCATTTTTGAACTTTTGGTTCATGCAATACTTCAACGATTTTTTTGATATCTTTATTTGATTTGTCGCTGGTTTTGGTTGCGACGATATTTACATAAGGAGAATCATTTTGTTCAATCATTAATGAATCTTTTACCGGATTCAATCCTTTTTCATAAGCAAAGTTAGAATTGATCGCCACTAGATCGCCTTCATCATTTTCATAAGCTGAGGTCAACAACGTCGGATCGACGCTGTGTTCAAATACTAGATTTTTAGGATTTTCGGTAATATCATCAAATGTTGCTTTGTCGATGGCTACGCCAGTTTTGATTTTGATTAATTTGTTTTTTACAAAAATGTTTAAGACCCGTCCCCACTCAGAAGGTACATTTGAAACGATAACTTTTGCGCCATCCGGAATATCGCTGACTTTTTTTATATCGTGTGAATAAATCCCCATTGGCTCTAAATGAATCGCTCCAACATTTGAGAATTTATAGCCATTTTCCTTCTTCTGTAAATTGAAATACGGCACGGTTGAGAAATAATTCGCATCGATTTCGCCATCTGCTAGCGCCTTATTCGGTAGAACGTAATCATCGAATTTTACAACTTCCAAATCGATCCCTTTTTTCTTCAACTCTGGCTTGATGTGTTCCAAAATTTCAGCATGGGGTGTTGGTGAAGCCCCGATTTTTATTTTATCTACCTTTGCTGAATCAGATCCGCAAGCAGTCAAAAAGATTATTGCGCTTAAAATCAATATAGTTAAACTAAGTTTTTTCATACCTAACACACTCCCCAAATTTTTGACAAATAAAAAAATATCCATCCCTTTACCTACCAGATCACTGATAAATAAAGGGACGAATATTTTCGCGTTACCACCCTTATTCGTATCATCTTCACAGATAATACCTCAACGGTACAATTATACCCGGCAATGTAACGGTCGCTTCCCGTTCAGCTTGCGTGAACAAACTGAATGCTCAGAGCTCATCTTCATTGATTTTCCACGATCCCTCTTTTCACCTGCCGAGGGTCTCTTTGATCGTTTCGCGGTCAATTACTCTTCTCTTCATAGCCTATCGATTGATTAAAACTATTCTAATATAAATAAAACCAATATGCAATCAAAAAAATCTGAATTTTCATTTAACTCCATTTATTAAAGTTTCTGGAAAATCTGTATCAGACAAATTTACGTACAATTTTAATTCCATCTGTTTTTTTATGCTTATTTTTCTCTTTGATTACTTGAATAATGTATAATAAAATTATACCCGTTTGTTTTTTTATATTTCACTTTATAAATAAAGAACAAACTACTTCCCCTGATAAAATTCTAGTCTAAAATTTTGCGTACTTTAAAAATAGCAGTTACTTCCAGCTTAATTACTTAACAGGAGTGTGATTTCTTGAAAAAAATTGATCAACCACTGTTTTCTACCAACTTTATTTTCATTTTTTTGCTGTCCTTTGGTTTGGCGATTACATTTTCTGCTTTCTTTTTAGCCAGCCCGCAAGCCCTACTTTCAGGAATGCGGGAAATCATTTATACACCAAGCAATTTGATTACGGATTATGTTCAAGTTGCCGGTGTTGGTCCAACCTTTTTAAATAGTGGACTGCTGACTTTAAGCAGTTTGTTTATCCTGCGCAAGCACCGCCACCACTTTTGTTCACTGACGGTCTCGATCATTATGATGCTTGCTGGATTTTCTTTCTTTGGAAAAAACATTGTTAATTCTGCACCGATCGTTCTAGGAAGTTTGATCTTTTTGAAGATTCATCATTCAAAACGACAAGATTTATTGGTCATGGGACTTTTAAGCACTTGTTTGTCGCCTATTGTTAGTACGATCTATTGTGCTCCAAATCATTTTTTTGTTTCAAATAAACTACTTGCGTTGATCGTTGGACTGCTGATCGGCTATATAAGCTTACCGATCTTTGAATTTTTTAAAGACCATACGAAAGAATTAAACCTTTACAACATGGGCTTTTCTGCCGGTGTGATCGGGATCATCGGCAATTTGACTACTAGAAATATCTTAGCAATCGAAATGGTTCCTCACACGCTTTCTTTTGAACACCATCGTTCACTGCTCTATTTTCTGATTGCTTTATTCACGATTCCAATTTTGACAAACTTCTGCTTTTGCAAGTTAAGTACAAATTACTCGAAATATTTGCTGGATTTAAAAAAAATCTTTCGTTTTTCTCTGCACGGGTTTCTCGGCGTGTTCGTTGCACTGATTTTAAATGTTCCGCTTAGTGGCAGTTTAGTTGGTGCGATTTTGACCTTTGCCGGATTTAGTATGTACAATTTCAAACTTCGCTACTTCTTATTCCCTGTTTTAGGCGTTTTATTGGCTTCACAGTTTATTTATCACGATACGGCTACAACTAACAATATTGTCATTTTCTTATTTGCTAGTACTCTATCACCAATGACGCGCAAGCATGGTTTACTGGCTGGTGCATTTGCCGGATTTCTTTTTTCATTGATCACTAGAAACTCTCAATACTTAACTGCCGGGATCAATTTGTATCATTGCGGTTTTGCCGGCGGCGTCACTGTTTTATTATTAGATTCTATCCGCGTACTATTTTATCGCAACCTTCGGATCAGATTTCATTGCGAGAGAATTTATCTGCAGACCATTCAATTAGAAGAACAACTGCTGTTTAGATTTCAATTAGTCGCCGAAACTTTTTTATTCAAGTTCAATAAGAATAAGGAAAAACAATCTATCAGTGAGCGTGACCCCAATAACTAACAATCAATTGACCTTATCAAAAACAGCATGACTTCACTATTTAGCCATAAAATAGTGAAGTCATGCTGTTTTTTTAGCGCTGTTGTCAACGAATTAATCGCTAGTTTGTTGTAACACTTGGAAAGCTAGCTCATTTAAATAATGAAACAATGGGGTGTACTGCGGTACGAAACAAAAATTTTCGACTGCTAAGTCCATGATCGTTGTCTTATGCTGGATCAACGCGCTCAATAAATTTAGATCTTGCAGCAGATGTTCCTTGCTGATTAGTTGTGCCCCAATGATTTCCATCGTGTCTTGCTGATAAACTAGTTTTACTTTTGCCATTTTTTCTTCAACGACATAAGCAGGTGTCAAACAAACTTCTGTTTGAACAGAGCGGACAACCATATCTAGAAACGGCGCTTCTTCTTCAGTCACTCCTACCGATCCCAAAAAATAGTCCATAATTTTAGTCGCACTCACTTTGTTTTTTCGATCAAATGGAGTTGGGTGCCCAATCAATGATAACGCTGCTGCCCGCGCCATATGCACTGCCCGAGTAACTAGCGGCATAAATACATGAGCCGTCTTAGAATAAGTAATCGGAACGATATCACCGATCGCATAAATATCTTGTTCGCTTGTTTGTAAATAATCATTTACGATGACCGTATCATCTTCGTTCAAAGCAACTTTATCTCGTAAAAATCCCGTATTAGGCTGGGCTTGAGATGGAAATATTACTGTATCTGCCTCAATTGTTTTGGATAACAGGCAAACTTTATTCACTTTATTATCGACGGTCTGATAATCGATCAAAAATTCATTGGGATAAAAATGAATCCCATGTGCTGTCAATGAATCTTGAACTTCTTCGATCATATCAGAATCAAAATAACGGGAAAGGATCATCGGCATATTATCAATCAAATGGATTTCCCGACCATTTGCCGCTAACACATTTGCCAACTCTAATCCAATGTATCCTGCACCAAAGATCACAATTTTCTGTGCTGTCTCTAATGACTCCAGCACATGTTGAGATTCTTCCAGACCTTTATAAGTAAAAACATTTTCAGCATCGATGATTGTCTTGACCGCAGTTGGGGAAGAACCCATGGCAAGGATCAATCGATCATAGGAAAAAATTTCTTTCTGGTCTTCATATTCCAAAACTAATTGATGATTTTCCGGATCGATATCGATTACTTGCCGCTCAGTTAAGATGTTCACGCCTAAGTCGATCAAAGGCTGAACATCTGTCGTCACCTCGGTCAACTCTTGAATGATATTCTGAAAGTGCAGATTGACTCCGCTAGAAATATACCCCAAAGTATGCAAAGGCTTTTTATCTATTAAATAGACCTCATTTTCACTTGTTAGCTTACACAAACTCATAGCGGCAGCAATCCCTCCATGAGATGCACCAATAATCACAATTTTCATGACCTCATCCTCAAATCGATTTTTTCTAAGTAACACCCTTTTAAGATTTCATTTATATACGGAAAATCAAAATCGTACTCATTGCTTAACATCACAAATACTCGGGCATTCTTTTGCAACGGATATTCTTTGATCTGATTGGTTAAAATAACATCATATTGATTATTCTTGTTGTACCTAGTTAGATTTATTGGAAAATTTGCCGTTATCCGTTCCCTGATTATCTCAATCACCGCATCGATCATGATCCGTTCATATGAAAAATCACACGCAACGTTGATACATGCTTCAACTTCTTTAAAAATAATTTGCAAAATTGAAGCATAGCGAATGAATAATTCCAATTGAATATTTTGACTATCAAATTCAGAATAATTTGAAATTTGAAGTGATCGTTGAGTTAATGTTTCACAAACGTTCAGAATCTTTTGCTCATTGATTTTTGTCATCCGCGACTGCAATCCCTGATGTCCAAAAATGTTGATCCATCCCCTAAAATAAACAAGCCGTGAATGGTTTTGAATGATAGTCAAGGCGATTTTATCTGAAAAGGTGTCTGAAAAAGTATACATATAAAAAATTTCATCTAGGGTCGCTTTGAATAACCCATTTAATTGAACGACTAAACTATCTCTTGATTTCTCTTGCAATAAAAATTTATGAACATGGGAATTTTCCGTATCCAGCGTAAAATTGGAAATCATAAAAATGTAAAAAATCAGCGTTTCATTCTGATTCCAAACAAAAGCATGCTGAATAAAAAAGCGAGCTAAAATCGCTTGTAATGATAATAAAAAGGCATTTTCTTCAAAAAGTTGATTAGGCAGATTGTCATAGTTTGGGTTTTCTTTTTTTAAATTACGTAATCGTTTCCTAGTGATTGCCATCCAAATCTCAAATTTCATTTGCCCATCATCAGTAAATGGAAAGCCAAATTCTTTTTTTAATAAGGTCAATAAAATATCACTAGTCGTATCTTCAAATTCCTTGAGATTTACTAAGTAAGGCCGTCCAAACCATAATAATTGATAATAAAAATACCGAATCTGACTCTCAGATCCAAGTAGTTTACCATTTTTTATTTGCAAATGAAATTCTGCAAGCAAAACATTTATTTCTCTAATTCGTCTAGTAAACGTTGCTGAGCTGAGACTTAATAAATCTAAAATCTTTTGCCGTTCAAAACTTCCATATTCTAACAAATACATCAAAATTTGATATTTTACAGCATCCTTCAAGTATGAATAATAGACATCTGTCATTGATAAATTTCCCAGTCGCCGTAAGAAAATTTTCCCATCACTGATATCCAGGACCAATTGTCCGTTGAATTTTTCTAGATTCTCTTTTAGTAGTGCCAGATCTTCTTTGAATGTCGCTCGATCGACCGATAACTGAACAAGCATTTCATTAACAGACAGGTTGCTACGCTCCAATAAAAGTTGAAAAATTCTAATTTGACGTTGTTCATTCTTCTCAAGTAAACTGAACAATTCCAAGTTTGTTCTCCTCCTAATATCAGTTCATTTTTAGCAGCCGATATTGGCAAACTAGCTCAGAAAGCCTGACTCAATTATTTTTAACAGCAATTTTCATAACTATTATAAATAGAAAAAACTTCAACTCAAAAAATCTATATTTGAGTTGAAGTCAACAGTTAGATCATTGATTACTAGCTTTCTTATTTCACTGGACCTGTCGATAGTTCCCAAGTGATGACTCCTTGATAAGTTGTGTCTGCCTGAGTATACGTGCTATTGCTTAACTCTAACAGTAGCCCATCACTACTAGGAAAGTCAACCGAAATATCCCCCTTTTTCGCACCATCATTTTGATAGATCAGCGCGTTGTCTTTAGTGATTGGAATCTTATTTCCATTATGACTAAAATATAGGCCTGCATTCAATTCTTTGCCTTCTCCAGTTTTAAATGGCGTAGTCAATCTGCCAGAAAGCTGCCATGCAGAATCTGTACTTGGCAAACGGGTATCTTTTACATCAAAAGAAAAATCACCATTCGCTTTATAAGATACTGCTTGTGTTGGCACTGGAAGATCGTTACCAAACGTAAAATCATCGGGTACATCAATCAGAGCTAATTCTTGCTTAGGAATCTGAATCAAATCGGCATCTGTCTTGATATCTGTAAATGGTAATTTTGTTCCGTCAGATAACGCAATATTTCCTGATAATATCGCCGCTTTGGTCGGCAAATCGATCGCGTTTGTCGTTGCAGTATTCGTATTTATTTTATATTTGTAGGTGATCGTCAGTTTTTCTCCGGCTTTTGTTAAATATTGTGCTGGTACATTGATTCCATTTTGGATGCCATCATCAGAGATCACGGTCCCATTCAGTGTTAAGCTGCCTTTTTCATAGGTAACATTTTCCGGAAGCGCCACGCTGACTTTCTTATCTGCTAAAGAATCCCCCATTTTATCCAAAGTAAATGTAATATTTTCTTGGACAGTATCACCCGCCAAAGCAATCAAAGGTTTTCCTGTCTCTGGCGTTCGACTAAGATTTTTCAAGTAGCTTTCTTTAGAAATCGATGGGAAACCAGCAACCGTAATTGCTTTCAAACTAGAGATACCCGTTTGTTCTGACTGCCATTTATAGGCAAGGCTTGGATAAGCTTTTGAAAGAGTATCGTCAATCAATTTATAATCAAAATAATATTGACCAGAAGCAAGTGCCGGTAACGTTGCAGCAGCTGAATTATCGCCGCCATTATTCGTTGAAATCGTTTGAAATAATTTGTCTTCAAAAGTTCCCACTAATTTTTGTGTTGTTTTATTATACAATCGGTAATGAATGGACCCTGTTGTTAAATCACTCGCTCGCCAGATAGCATTTACTTGATAAGGGGTACTGGTGAGTAATTTTCCCCATTGACTATCTGGTTCTAAATTTGTCGGCTTGACTGTCCCATCTGCCGCATATTTTTCAAGTACTTTCAAAGTAACTGGTGACAGAGCAGTCCCTCCCGCATCTTTTCCTGTATATAAAATATTTGTTTGCTGATTCAATCCGAGTGTTTGTGTCGGCGTATGAGTCAATGTTGCTCCAGTCGTTACATTCTTCCCAGTAAAAAAATTCACTACTCGATTGAAACGAGTTGCTGGTAATTGAGCAAAGCTCCCTTCTGAGAGTCCCATCGTCAAGGTTCGGTTGTTGGTTGTTCCAGGAAGATTCAGATTGTTGCTGTCAACATACTCAGTTGTATCAGCAGAACTATTGTACTTATTCGTCGTATCCCACGGGGAGATGTAGCTATTCCATGTTGGTAATTTGAAAGTTGATGTTTTTGCGTATGTAGTGGGATTCAGTGCACCATTCGTTAGTTTAGGATAAAAACGTCCACCTGGGCTAATTCCTGGCCATACCCTATCTTGAACCACATTATTCGAATCATAGAAATCTACAGAAAAATCAGCTAGTTTTGTAGTAGAGGGTTGCAGTTTCCCTGTGGTTAATACTTTGTTTGGACTGGTATCATATTTGTCGCCACTTGCGGTCATCTTTGCAACATCGACGGTAATATCAAAAGCAATCGGAATATTTCCAGCATTGAATCCAGGCTGAGTGATGATATTGAAAACTGAACCTACAATATTTCCATTGTCCCATGAACCCATACCAAATCGCAATGTATGGTTACCGGCGGGCATTAATCCACCAGCATCTAATTTAATATTAGCTCCATTAATTTTTAAATACGCATTGTCCCAGTCGATTGCCTTTAAAACGTCCTCACTTGAGACATATTTAGGTAAATTGATGATCGCCACAAAAGCAAATCCTTGAGCAGAAATATTTATTACATCTAAATAGTTCGTCAATTCCACATGGCTTTCCCAATGAAACCCGATTTTCCCGCCCTTCCAAGGATCATTAGATCCATCATTTGTGTAGGTAACATTCAATTTGGGTAATTGATCGGCTCCAGTCAATTGAACGACCTTGCCACCATCAATCTTTGGTTGCCCAAAAATATTGGAGTTTGTTCCATTTGTTGGTGTGATATTTTCATAAGTATCTGGATCATATGCAATATTTGGCGGTGTTACCCCAACCGCATTTACTGGTTTGGACAGTTCAAAAATTCCCACAGTTAGAATCACGGACAAAAGAAAAAAGGAAAGAAGATCAGTTACTATTTTTTTGTTCATCATCTTCCTCCTCCTTCCGTCGTTTCCACAAAATAGCCAGACTAAGTAAAATCAATTCGCCGCCAATAAATGAAACTAAATAATTCAGCGGTTTATCATTGGTTTGGGGAAGTCTTTTATTTTTGTTGGTTATTACTGGCTGACTATTCACTTTACTTGTGGTCTCATCATTTATCGATATAACTGGTTTGGGAACTGGGCTGGGATCATAAAATGTGATGGTTGCCTGACTACTTGTCTCTTCTAGGGCATGGACCTGCTGCCCTCCAACAAACAGCAGGCATACGATTAATCCTCCTTTTAACAATAGTTTTTTCAACAAAATCACCTCATTTTACTTTGATTCCTCATCCTTTTTGCGACGTTTCAAATAGACAATCAGAATAATCAGCAGCAACAAAGCAATCACAGCGAGAATAACGTAGATCCAAGGGAAGCTCTTCTCTTCTACTGCAAAAATAGAATTTTCGTTGACTTTTTCAGCTTCTTCTTCTTTAATCGTGAATTTTTGAGTAAAATGCCATTCGTATTCCTCACCTGATTTTGCAACGATCTCCGCTCGATAGTCTCCAGCTTTCGCACGTTCTCCAGCTAGATCAAGATTCAAATGGAAATTTGAATTGGGAGCTACTAAAAATTCATTCGAAGTATTTTCGATATATAATTGATCTTCATAATAAATTTTGCTTGTAAAAATTAGCTTATTGATGATTGTTGGTTTTGGATTTTGAAAAAACAATTGAACGGTTGGACTAGCATTCACGGCAACTACATCGCCTGACAAAAGTTTCAAATCCGGTGTGACTGCGTCTTGGCTTTCTTGTAAAACTACCGCAAGATTATACGCGATTCGATTTTTTATTTGGACGCCATCTTTTTTAGAAGAATTTTTCTCTTCTTCCTCTTTAGGAGTGACGTGGATTCCCGCAAGAACACGACCAGTAAATGCTTCAGTTGGGATTTTTGCTTTGATTGGAATCGTTATCTCCGATTTAGCCGCGACCGTATATTCCTTCTTTTCAATCGTCAGCACTTTCCGTACGTCAAACGGCAAACTTTCATCTAAGCGCGGCTTCTCTTGCCCATAATCAATCGTTCCGCCATCGCTGGTCACCGCTGGATTGATAGTAACTTCAAATACTCTTTCCTTATCAGCGGAATTTGTGAGAGTCACTTCCAACGTCTGCTCTTGTGCAGGAGTCACTAACAAATCAAAATAACCGATTGCTTTGTCTAGTTGATTTTCTGGAAAAACTGGTTTCACACCAAAATCTCCCGAAGCATCGGCGGCGTGACTGATCATTGGAAAACTAAAAAATATCCCTAAAATGGTAAAAAACACGAAAAGCAATCGTTTTCTTTGATTCACTATTGACCACTATCCTTTCAAAAAGGGAGCAAAATCGCTCCCCCTCAAATTTATTTTTTTATTCAACTGGAGCTGCACTGATTGTCCAAGTTAGTGTTGATTCAAATGCGCCTTTTGCTTGTTGAGGTACTGTTAAGTTCACAGCTGTTGGATTAAACGCTTCCAACCAAGTTCCAAGACCTTTGCCTTTTTCAGCGGTAAGAATTGTAGCGGCTGCTGTTGCAGGCGATAAGTCAACTGCGCTAGCTGCAGGAAAACCATCTGCATTCGTATTTGTATCAGAAGCATCAACGATTCCTGTACCAATCGAAAGTTTCGTTCCAGGAAGTGTTGTTGTGCCATCTGAAAATTCGGACATCGAAACGTCTACAACCCAACCTTGTGCTTTTCCGTCTACACCTACCCCACGGCGGTCAGAAACTTGCAAATAAGGTACTCCCGTATTTGTTGATGTGTACTTTTGTGATGATCCAGTAACTTCGTGTTCACCAAATGTAAAATCAGGAACTGTATCGATCGTCAATGGTCCTGTATTTCCAGTACCAGGTTGCGTTGGATCAACGGGATCAACTGGTCCAGTCGCTTCAGTAAAACTAACCGTTCCTTTTGAAGTTGCTGGTTGAGGGGCATCTGCCGCAAAAACGGGGGTTGCTGCCAAAGTGCTAAGTAAAACTGTTGAAAATAACATTGCGCCAATAATTTTGTTTTTCATAGTAATCTCTCCTTTACTCTTGTGGGTTCATTATAAATGTAAAGGCTCTCAAAAAATCATCATTTTTTCATCAATTGATATGAGTTTTTGATCCAAAATGAAAAAAGCGACATAATCTTCTCATCACAGCCAGTTATTTAGCTGTTTTTTGACTATCGTTGTCATTATAAACAGTTCAATAAAGCCATTCTAAGCAGCATAAATGGCATGGAGATTTAACTGTTCATTTTCGACATCATTATTGTAAATGACTCCGATTTATTGTTGGCAGACTGTAGACAAAACTTATTTCAATTAGCTGTTGCTTAGATTTCTCATACCTCTTAAAATATCCAGCTACAAATACTCCAATTTTATTTAATCGGCTGCAGATAAAGTTGAGAATTTCTATTTCAACTTTTCCGATTAATCGTGTTAGTTATTTTCTACAGCTATATTAGTAATCCCATTCAATTTCATTTGAATCAGTTAATATACCTCATTTAAACATACAGCCGATGGTACAATTGTATGGTAGATAATTATTTAGGAGGAACCACATGCCTATCAATTCATTTGACGATTACCCATTGTCTTGGCGACCAGACAAAACGAAATTAACTCGGCCGTTATACAAAAGTTTAACTAAACTAATGGAGGAAGATATTCTTTCAAGTAAGCTTCAGAAAAATACTCGCTTGCCTTCGCAAAGAGAATTAGCGGATTATTTAGACATAAATTTTACAACCGTTGGCCAAGCTTATAAATACGGGGTTGAGATTGGCCTTCTTTATACTAATATTGGCAGCGGGACTTTTGTTTCTCAAAACGCACTTAATTCTATTACCATCTCTAATGACAAAGTTCAAGAACACATCATTGACTTTGGTCTGGTTAGTTCCTTTGAAGAGTGCAATCGTTTTGTCATTCCGCATCTGGAGGCCGCCAGCAGAAATGTAAATATAGCTAGCCAGTTAAATTATCAAGACCCTTTAGGCAGTCCGCACCAATTAGCCATCGCTCAGCAATGGCTGTTGACTCAAGGAATTACAACCAACGTCGAAAATATCGCCACTGTTTCCGGTGTACAAAATGGGCTGACCATCATTTTGATGGCTTTATTTTCTCCTGGTGATCGAATCGCTGTTGATCGTTATACCTATTCCAATTTCATTGAATTAGCCGCACTTTTACATTTGGAAATAGTTTTAATTGATTTTGATAGTGAAGGAATGATTCCCGATTTATTAGCTAAGGAATGCAAAAAGAAAAAAATTGATGGGATTTTCTTTATGCCTTCTTGTAATAATCCAATTGGGTTCCAAATGTCCGATTCTCGCAGACAAGAGTTAGCTGACATTATTGAACAAGAACGATTATGGGTGATTGAGGATGATATCCATGCTTTCTTGACGACCTACAGTCAAAACAAAGTACTGCCAAGTTTTCAGTCATTATTGCCCAATCAAACGCTATACTTAGCGGGCATGACAAAGTTTCTCTGCTCAGGACTTCGAGTCGCCTATCTGGTCTTTCCTGATTCAGTTCGTTCTTTAATCAAAAAAGCCTGCTTCAATACGAATGTTAAAACATCCGGTTTCGATGCGTCCGTCATCTCACATATTCTTTCTTCTAGCACTGTCCAAGAAATTTTGGTAGAAAAATATCGTCTGACTAAAGCAGCTAATGAACTTTTTGATTACTATTTTGACTTACCGCGGCCGAGCAACGACTTGCCTTACTATCGGATCATTCCAATTGATCCTGCTGTAACTCAAGGTCAGATTGAAAATGACTTTTTAGCCAAAGGAATCCGGCTTTATCATTCAAATCGTTTTACGACGATGGAACAAAAAGATCCTTTTATCCGAATTGCGCTTTCTTCAAATTGTTTAGACGTTTTAGATCAAGGACTCGCAATTATCCAAAAGGTTTTACCAGCCTACCAATAAAAAATAAACCGAGTGATCGACAAGCTTTTGGGCTTTCGTTATCACTCGGTTTATTTGTCTTTCAGTTAAGATTGAGGCAGTATCAATGATTAAGCTCAGAAGATCCTCTAATCTGCGAATCCGACTTAGTTTACGCGGACAATCTATTAAATAAAACTCAAAGTCCTTTTTAATCTATAATCTTTATCCACCTTGATCTAATCTCTCTTATGGTATCTTCGGAGATAAATCACTAAGAGCGTTCCAGAAAGGATGACTAATCCTGTTGCAAAAAGAAAGGCATTGCGTTTTTCGCCTGTCTTAGGAAGACTAGACTGAGCACTCGGTGTATTAGTCTTTATTTCTGAATGTGTCTTCACTAATTTACTATTTACAAAATCTTTTACGTGCATGACAACTGGTTTGCCGGCAGACGTTTTTGGAATCGTAAAGCTTCGAATCTCGTTACTTAGTTGATAGCCTTTTGGTGCTTTTACTTCAATAAATTCATATTTTCCCGGAGCAAGTTGCTCGATTTGAATTCGACCGTTCTGATCTGAGATAAGCTCCTTTTGAACGATCTTGCCTTGCGCATTTCTAACTTTAAACTCAGCGCCTGCCAAAGCATTCTTATCTTCGTCAATTTTGATTAATTGAGCAGATCCTTGATAATTAATCAGATTGCCGCCCACCTTAAGGACCGTTTGACTATCTACTTCATCGGGAATTACGACTTTTATCGGCTCGCTGTTGATAATAAAACCATCAGGTGCTTCAGTTTCTAGCAAATAATAGGTGCCTGGTTGAATTCCTTCAGCTTGAATATGACCGGCTATTGCATGCAACGCCGTTGTTTCTTGGCCGGCGCTATTGTAAATAGATACTTTGTGATTCCCTTGCCGATCTTTTGCAAGGACAAAGGTTCCGCCTGTTAACGGTTTGTTTTGTTCACTAACTTTACTAATATCAATTTTCCCACGATAATTTTTGATTTCACCTAAATCGATCGTTTCCGGCTCGCCAACTTGTTCTTTGATTTCAAAAGACTGCGGCTGTGTGGCTAAAACATATCCTACGGGTGCTTTTGTCTCAACTAATAAATAGTTGCCGACAGCCAGACCCGTCGCGCTGATTTTTCCTTGCTCATCTGAAATCAATTTTTTTGTTGTTTGACCATTTTTGTCAATAAAGGCAATCGGTCCTTCCCCTTTATTTCCATTTTTATCTTGTTTGTAGATCTCAAACTCAGCTGCGGCTAAGCCTTTTGTTGTCAATCCATCGCCATCGACCTTTTGACCAATAACTTTAGACTGATAATTTTCAAAATCAAAATGGTCAATCGTCCCTTCAAGCTTTGGATCTACCACAAAATAAATTGGCTGGCTATTAATGATATATCCCGGCGCCGCCTTGGTTTCGATCAACTTATATTGTCCGGCGCCTAAATCTTTGATTGGTAAAATTCCTGATTTTGGCACGACTACTGTCTTCAAAAATTTTTCTTGACCATTGACTACCCCATAAAGTGCAAATTCTGCACCGGCGATTGAGCCATGCTCACCAGTTTTTTGAATCTCAGCTGTTCCTTTAAAATTTTGAAATTCTCCTAAGCTAAGATTTACAGGTTTGTCGTCTGTTTTATCTGGGATAACTACCTTGATAGGATAAGAATTGATTACATAATCAGTCCTGTCAGGCAAACGAGGCGCTTTTGTTTCTACTAGGTAATACGTTGCCGGAACTAGTTGTTTGAACTGGATCCAGCCATCTGCTTTAGAAACCGCTTTGGCTATTTCATTCTTGTTCTGATCATATAAAGTAAATTCGGCGCCAGCTAATGGTTTGTGATTGCTATCGACTTTTTTGATTTTTATGCCGCCCTGATAATTTATCAACGAACCTACTTGAACCGTGATTGGCTCCCCTTTAGCCGCCGCTTTGATTGTAAAATTCATTTTTTTTGTATTTAAAATATAACCGATAGGAGCCTTCGTCTCGATAAATTGATAGTTGCCTGGAGCTAAATCTTTCACACGGACTTTTCCGGTTTTATCAGAGAGCAAATTAGCTTGGATCGTCTTTCCATTTTCATCAATAACTTTAAAAACTGCACCGGCCAAAGGTTTGCCAGACTCATCTTTTTTGATAAGCTCAGCTGATCCTTGATAGTTGATCGCCTTTCCTACCGTTACGATATCCGGCTTGCCAGCGGCTGCTTTTTCTATGGTAAATCCATATTTTTCACTGTTTAAAATGAATCCATTCGGCGCCTTCGTTTCCACGAAGAAATATTTCCCCGGGATCAGTCCATCAACTGAGATTTTTCCTTGAGCATCTGACACTAGATTTTCTTTGACTAGCTGTCCTTGCGCATTGACCACTTTGAAAATAGCGCCGGCTAATGGTGTTTGGTCTGCTTTTTGTTTTACTAAAGTAGCCGAACCTTGATAATCAATCATTGTCAAATGGATTTCAGGAATCTGATTTTGATTATTTTTACTAATCGTAAATTCAATTGGCTGCGTATTGATCAAATAGCCGTTAGGAGCTTTTGTCTCGATCAATCGATATTTTCCTAATGCCAAGCTATTGATTACTAGCCGTCCTTGCATATTCGTCACCAGTTTTCCACTTGAAACAGTTGTCCACTGACCGTCTTTCTTTTGTTCAAGACGAAACTCTGCGTTTGCTAATTTTTCCTGCTGTTCCCCAAGCTTAGTTAAAATAACCTTGTTCGGGGTATTGATGATTTGTGTTGGTAAGGCGCCTTCTATGGAAGTTTTCGGTGTAATCAAAAGTTTTCTTCCTTGAACTAAATCATCTGGAATCGTATACCCAGTCGGTGCTTTTGTTTCTACAAGTAAATATTCTCCCAACTGCAGATTTCCAAATGTAATCTGACCAGAATCATCAACGTCTCCTTCACGTAAAATCTGGGTTTTTTCGCTGTTCCAAATCTGAAAATGCGCGCCAGTCAAAACAGTCGACTTATCTTCAGCCATTTTTTGTAAAGTGATTCGGCCTTTTGTTCCTGAAGCAGAACCGCCGCTATGATCAATTTCAACGGTGATGTCTTCCCCGCTGTTGTCGGTTACTGTTTTTGTCCCTTCACCTGCAATACTTGCTTCATTAGTAACCGTGTCCGTTTGCCCCGCTGTGGAGGAGTTGATCAGTGCTTTATATTCTAAATAGTAGGCGTGAGAGATCTCATGCAGAAACTTGATCGTCACTACTTGATCTCCAGTCACATTATCCGTTGTTAAATTTAAAGAATAATCTTTTCCTTCTATTAAAACCTTGGACTTATCAGGTGTAATGGTTCCGTCTGCAGCGACACTTGTTTCATAAATTTTAATTGAATCTTGATCAATTATTTGATTATTGGAAGGCCTGTCCGTCACTACTACATTATTTAAAACCGATTGCGCAGCATTGACCATAATGTGCCAATTCACATAATTAGGATTTGCTTCGTCTTGTTCCCCCGATTTTTTAACGTGATTGCCGCCGTTGTTAACGGTGACTTTTCCGATAACCTCACGATCTTGACCATCATTAGAATAGGTTGCATGATTATCATACTCTTTTGATGTTTCGATAACTTGTCCCGCTAGTGACGTCTCAAACTCAATGACATACGTATACTGACTTTGATTTGGAAAACGAATATCAATTGTTTGTTGGTTTTTGATTGCAGGTTCCGTCACAGAGAGCATTTTTTGATTATCCGAAGCTTCATCTACTTTTTCAACTGTACCGTCCGATTTCGTGTGAGCTTCATAAACTTTCAGCGTGCCGGGAATATATTTTTGATTATCTTTGATTTGATCACTCAAAAAAGCATCGTTTAAAAGTTGTCCGCTTAAATTGACCGCAATCTGCCAGTTGATCGTTTTTGTCTGAGCATTGTAGCTGCCGCTTTTTTGCGCATTTAATGTGTAGTCTGGCTCTGGTTTGAAATTATCTTTGTCCTCAGAATGATGATGATCACCATTTTTTGAAGTCCAGTCAGCATCAATCTTATTCGTAAAATAATCTTCTTCTGAATTGAGCAATTTTGTATCAAAAGCAGTCGTATATCTCACGGTAAAAGATTCATTGGTCGGATTGTATTTTCCAATAAATTTCAACTCATAACCGGTTTGCTGTTTTTGATTATTCAGTGTTGGTTCGACAGTGTAGTCGACGCCTTGCACCAATTCGATTCCTGAAGCAGTAGTGACCGTCATCTTATAATCCGTTTGTTCTGGCGTCTGAACCAATTGCAGCCCCGGCACTGGCGAAAAATGATCCGTTAAGATTAGGTCTTGCATCTCATAATGATTTTTATTCACCTGGATTACCCAATCGACCGTCTTGTTCTGGTAGTCGATGCTATTCTTGTCTAATGATTTAATGACATTTTGTTGTTCTGCTGTCCCTTGATTTTCATCAGTTTCTCCAGTTCCCACTTCCACTTTATTTGTGACCTCAGTAGGATCAGTGATAGTTCCTTCCACTTTCGTCCGATACTCGATCTTGTACGCACTAGCGATATCGTGTAAGAATTCAATCATAAAACCATTCCCGTTAGGATTCTTAACTAACCGATAGTCGGTCCCTTCAACTAGTGGGGCATTTCCTTTAATCTCTTCCCCATTAGAGCCAAAAGTAATCGGATAAATGACTGGATTTTCCGAAAGAATCATGTTATTGCTCATACTATCAGTGATCACTGCATCAGTCTGATCGATTTCTTTTTCACCATAGTTGTATTTTATCTCCCAAGAAAATTCTTGATTGTTTGGATCATAGCCCACTTGATTTTTTTCCAACATTTCCCCAAAAGTATTAGTCACCGTGGCTTCCGCATCAAGACCGTCCGGATCATCTTTGTCTGTCAACGTTGCCGTGTTGGTAAAAGAGACCTCTCCATTTTCTGGAACTGCCGCTTCATCAATACTCGTCACATATTCTACGCGGTATGCATTCGACGTTTCGCCTTTGATTGTGACATTTCCATTAGCATCGACAGTGTATTCATTTGCTGACAATTCTCGCCCAACTTTTTCCACTGTTCCGTCCAAATTCATTACCAATTCATAAACTTTAACCGATTGATACGTCAATCCCTTAGGCCAAGATTCAGTAATTGTAGGATTATTCAACTCATTCATCCCTTGATTAAAATCCACTTCCCAAGTTACTTCAGTCGGATTTGGCGTACGATCAAAATGACCAGATTTAGCAATAGCTGTATCTGTTGCAGGCTTGACCGCTACACTTACTGGCGGCAAATTATCTTCTGTCGGAAAAGTAATTTGATGTTCTCCCGGACCATCAATATGCGTTTTATCAAATTCTGTACTAAAATCAAAATCTCCAGTTATATCGACTTCCTTCGTGACATTCTCATTGAACGTAATAATCACTTGGCCGTTTTCATCCATTTCATAAGTCGCATAAATCGTTCCATCCGGACCTTTTAAATCTCCACTTTGACCTGCTTTAGGTTTCACTCCTTCCGGTAAATTAAACGTAAAATGATCACCTGATTTGATTTGTTCTCGTACTTCTTCAGGTATCGACCATTCATAATGAATCCGAATTTCCGCGTCGGCCGGTACTGGTGGTTGAAGTTGATTTCCATCCTGATCATAGTAAGCGACATCGGCGCTGTCTATGATCGTTCCATTGCCATTTGAAAAATAATCCCGGATATCATTCCCAGCTGCTTTTGAATCAGCCGCATTCTCCACCGCTGATGTCTGCGTCTCTTTCTCTGGAACCGTTGAAGTTTCTGTGGTGGTCTCCGATGAAGCTTCTATCTCGGAATTCGTTGAGCTTGATTCTGAACTTACGGATGGTTGCTCACTATTACTTGTTGCGGTTTCCGTATTTTTTAGTGATTCAGGAATTTCAACTGCAACTTCTTGCTGTCCAAGTTTAAGAGTCATTTTATCCTTGATCGCAGCAGGTACAACTTTTACTTTAAAGTTAAAATCTGTATTTGTGTTTGCCTCTACGCTAAAATTAAGTTTTTCGGCTTCAACAGAAACTGTTGCATTTTCTATCCCTAATCCTTGATCATTTTCTGGTATAAACCTCCCTTCTGAAATGCTCAACTCCTCTGTTACTTTTTGTTCCTTAGTCTGAATTTCCCCTTCAAGATTAAGTGTGGCTTCTTGGGTATCCCCGCTTAGTTTTGCTTTTGTAATTGTGATCGCTGGAGCAGTTTCTTCTACAGTCTCAGCGACTGCGATCCCAGGTAAAACAACTTGGAGTATCACAAGTAATGCCATAAAGCTGTAAATCATCTTTTCAATTCGCTTGTTTTTCATCTGTATAATCCTCCTAAAAATATAAGCAAAGTTCTATTTTTAAACTTTTTAGAGCTTCATCAACGTTCTAATCTTAATTTTGTAAATATCTTCAATCAATACAAAAATTGTATGGTATACAATTCTCAAGTTAAGCTAACAATAAAAAAAGCCGTCCAATTACTTGGACGGCTAAGTGGAATATCGTAGATTTTTGATGATACATGCTATAAATCAAATTCGAACGCTGGAAATAGTTTGATAAGAGACTTTTCCCACTAATTATTTCATTTTTTAATTGGGACAATTTTATTATTGGGCTATTCCAATTCCTCCCACTTTAATTTGTTCAGTAAAAATTCTTTATTTTCACTGCTTCCTGCTCGTTGTTCCGCTAATTCTTTTAACGCTTTACCAAACGCTTCATTGATTTCTTCTTGTGTATAGCCTTCCGTTTCGACAACGAATACTGTTCGATCTGGAAAATCAGCTTGTTCCTCACCGTAATCGATTATTTGATTTGCAAAATTTGCGTAATATGTTTTAAACGTATTTTCATTTCTGAAACGATTTTTTAGCAGATATTCCTCAAACTCAGCTTCGGTTTTCCAAAAATGATTCTTTTTTAATTGTTCGATAAATTCCTGATATGTACCTGTAAATACAAAATTTTTCTTTTGATCAAAGAACATTTCTATCCCCTCTTTTTGCTGTTTTATCATTAATGAAGAAAAGGTACTGTTGCAATTAAGAACAGCGCTTGCTGTAAATTGTTTTTTTGCTGAACACGATTGCGGTGCTTGTTTCAGGATTCTTTTGTAAATTCGCTGAATTAAGTTTTTATATGTGGGTGTTCATCACAGTTGTGGGATGGATTTTTACTATAATCCAATTTAAGAAAACTGATCTTTCAGTAAATTGGAAGAAATCCTCAAAATAGTTTTGCTGGAGCTTACATGCGTAGGCTCCTTTTTCACCTAATTTTAGACTATAACAAGACTACCGTTACTGTAAAAAATCTACTTTGACGTTTAAGTTTTCTTAATGTATTTCCCCATGGATTTTAGGTTGAGTTAAGCTCATCTGATTATGATATAAACAGTTAAACAAAAGGATGTGATTGATGCATTTGATAAAATTAGATTCCTCTTATATGTCTTTGCTATCTATAGAGAAAGCAAAGCAGCTGTTCCAAACTTTTGAAGATAAGAGGCTCAGCCGCTTATCTTCCTACTAATTTTGTGGATGAACTTGGTGTTTCTACTCATGGGTGGGACTTAAAACGATAGTTTGTTTCATTATTTTCGAGGTACAGGTTCGATTCCTGTCGTCCACGTTGTGCAGATGCACTTTATATAAAAATTTTTTTGAAAGGAATGGTTTCTATGAAAAAAACACTTATTATCCTCACGATTGGTACTGTCGCTGCTGCTGTTCCTATCGCAATTAGAAAATTTAGTCATCCGTTCTAAACTAGCTGATCTAGCTAGTTTTTTTGACTATTTCTGCCTAAACACGTTAATCTAATAATTCCCAATTGTATGATACCAGAGCAAACTTAAATGAAACTTATTTTTGGAGTTCATTCATTATAGATATATACGGTTTGTTTTTTCACATTCGGCCATTTTTAAATCAGATTTTGTCATTTCAAATTGATTCCTGTTGGATTTTAATTTGTGCCGCTTCTCCCTTACTTCAGCTAAATCCTCCGTTAGCTGACTAAAGTGAATCCTTCCAATAAATTAGTCATCAGCGTATAATAGATTCAAAAAGGAGGTTGGATTTGAGTCAATATCTTGGACATATTTTAGTAGAGACTGCTAAGACATTTTCTCTGTTTCTAAATCTTCAAACTCCTGTGGAGTTAAGTAATGAATCGAACTATGGATTCGATTACGATTATAAAATCCTTCAATGTAGCTAAATAAAGATCGATTCGCTTCTTCGAAGTCTGAGTAAGTCGTCGTGTATACTTCTTCTTTTTTCAATGATGCATGGAAGGACTCAA
>NZ_BJDP01000002.1 GCF_005405205.1 Enterococcus pingfangensis
TCCGGCATAGCTCAGTTGGTAGTAGCGCATGACTGTTAATCATGATGTCGTAGGTTCGAGTCCTACTGCCGGAGTTTTAAAGGCAATCTTTTGATTGTCTTTTTTTGTTGTTCTGCTATAAGCAAAGTATTTAGTGAGATCAATCGAATCGTGCTATGCTTCTATATGAGGTGATTTAAAAATGCATATAAATATAGCAGATGAATTGGTCAAACAGCTTGAGAAGTATCAAGGCAGTCGGATTGTTTTAGATTTAGATGATGGCGTGGGACGCTACTCTAAATCCGGTAGTTGTGCATTGAATATTAGTTTTCGTTTGTTGATCCTAGATAAAGATCAGGACGATTCAGATTACACATTAGATATTGAAAGTAATATCGGTAATATACCAATCAAAGAACATTCTAAATTATATTTAGAGGATGATATGTCTTTGGTTTTTGATCCGCGAATGTCGTTGATCAAGTTAAAAGGTCCAAGTGGTATGATTGATGGGAATGTACAGATTATTGATTTACGTAAAAATAAGGAGTGAACTCAACTGAGTTCACTCCTTATTTATTTTGGCCGTTTAAGCTCTAACGTTTCTGCTATATGGCTGTATGTGTTACCAGCTAAACGAGCTATGGGGTTAAATACGATTGAATCAATATATTCTTTTTCTTGATCGAAGAGAGTTTCTTCAAAATGATAGTTCAAGACTTCTAAGATAAATAAGTCGCTGATAATAGTTTGCTCATGATCTTTGACTGGAACATATTGGTGCAACCGGACCTCAAAACGAATGGGTGCCGCTTGAATCGCTGGAACAGCAACTTCTTGGCTAGCCAATAATATAAGATCGCTTTTATCCAACTCACTTTCATCAGCAGGTAACGACGCAGCTGATTGATTCATCTCCGTCAACACTGTATCATTCACTAGATGGATGACACCTTCATTTTGTTGCAGCAAATTATGTGCAGTGTCTTTCATCTTCTGATCGATTCGGTTGATTGAAAGACTAACTAAAGGCAGTTCTTTAGAAACCACGTTGAAATAACTGAACGGAGCGGCATTTATCACGTCTGTCTCAGGATTAATCGTTGTAATCCATGCGATTGGACGCGGAATAACACTACCAGTCAAAAATTTATAATTTTGTTTGCTCGTTAGGTCTTTAGCAGAATAAAAGAGCATATTTTTCTCCTTATTGACGTTTTTTGTTGGCGTCAGATGTGTCGAATGGACGAACATAGTCCTCGATTTCTTCACGTTTTGATTGTAGGTGAGGTGGCAAGGATAAAATCTCTCCTGCGTGTTCATATGTTTCATCTTGTAAAAAGCCGGGGCCGTCTGTAGCTAGTTCGAATAGCACGTGTGGAGCGGCTAAGAAATATTCTGATTGGAAATAGAAGCGATCAACAAAACCTGAATTTGGAAATTCTAAGGAATTGATTTTTTCTATCCAATCGCGAAGTGCTTCGTCATCAGCAACCCGCAAAGCTAAATGATGGACATTTCCATAGCCTTCTTGGGCAGGGATCATATCGGGCTGATCGTCTACAATAATCGTAGCGCCATTTCCGCCTTCGCCAACTTCAAATTGATGCAAAGTATCTTCTGCAGCAGTTTCTTTAAATCCTAATAGATTTTCTAAAACTAATTTTAAGTGTTCAAATTTTGCAACAGTAACGATTACTGGTCCTAAGCCAAAGATTCCATGTTCAGCGGGGACATTTGAATTTTTCCATGGAGTTCCGCCAGCAACGCCCTGATTTTTTTCATCAGAAACTAATTGGAACAATTGATCATCATAGTCATGAAATTCTAAATACTTTTTACCGAAGCGTTCTTTGATTTCACCATGAGCGACGTTTAGTTCTGAAAAACGTTGTGCCCAATAATCTAATGAAGCATCCGTTGGTACACGGAAGCCGGTCCGAGAAATACTGTTTGTTCCTTTAGATCCTTTTGGAATTTGTGGGAAGTCAAAGAATGTCATGTCTGTCCCAGGAGCACCGGCATCATCAGTAAAGTATAAATGATAAGTTTCGATGTCGTCTTGGTTGACGGTTTTTTTAATCATACGTAAGCCTAAAATATCTGTAAAGAAGCGATAATTTTTTTCGGCACTAGAAGTCATAGCTGTAACGTGGTGTAATCCGCGAATTTGTGTATCCATAATAAATTCCTCCTTAAATCTTACTAAAAGTAAGTATAGATGTAACGGCTTTTTTTAGCAAGAATTTTGACTTCTATTGATATTTGTTAGCAGAATCAGTAGGATAGAAAGAGGGGGTAGACGATGAAAAATATTGTTTTGTTTGATTTAGATGGAACATTGATTGATTCTAGCGAAGGAATCTTAAATAGTATTTGTTATATGCTGGAAAAGCAAGGCTTGATGATCCCTAATACGGAGACATTGCACAGCTTTATTGGGCCGCCATTAGGGGAATCGTTACAGGAATTATACAAATTGACTGAGGTTGAGTCAAAAAAAGCTGTACAACTTTATCGAGATCATTATGCTGAATATGGAATTAAACAGTTGACCATGTATGCGGGAATCGACAAAGTATTGGCAGAGCTATCAAAAGACTATCCGTTAGCGTTGGCCACTTCTAAACCAGAGATATTTGCTAAACAGATCCTTGAGAATGCTGGATTGTCGGAATACTTTACTGGAATTTTTGGTGCAGATTTAATTGGCGGACGTTCAAAGAAAACAGATGTGATTGCTTACTCATTAGAACAATCTTTAGCAGCCGATGGAGTGATGGTTGGTGACCGAAAATTTGATATTATCGGAGCAAAGGAAAATCATCTAAATAGTATTGGCGTTTTATATGGTTTTGGAGATCAACAAGAACTGACCGAAGCCGGCGCAGATCAGATCGTGGCGCTGGTGGATGAATTACCGGCGGCAATAAAGAGTAGTTTTAAATAGCAAAAAATCCCTCAAATGAGGGATTTTTTTTAATGGTTTTCGATTTAGTACCAACCGTTTGCTTGCCAGAAAGCTTGTGCGCCTTCCCATGAACCGTAACGAGAAGTTACATATTGGTCAGCAACACGTTCTTGGTTTTCTGCAGAGTAGTCACCATTCAAGTATGAAGCTGATAATTGGTAACGTCCGATGTATTGACCGTTAGTTGCTGTGTATGAACCGCTAGATTCGCGTTGAGCGATCCATTCTTTTGCTGAATTAGTACTTGTAGCAGTTTCAGCAGTTGTAGCTTGTGTTGTCGTCTGAGTTGCTGCTTGTGTTGTTTGTTGTTCAGCTTGTTGAACAGGTGCTGTTTCTTGAGTAGTAGTTTGTACAGCCGCTGTTTGTTCTTGAACGGCTGTTGTCGCAGTACCTTCAGCGTCTGTATCGATCGTTAAGGTTTGACCTTCAAAGATCATGTGAATATTAGAGATATTGTTTTCCTTAGCGATTGAATCGATCAAACTGTTGTCGCCAGCAAATTTAACAGAGATTTTTGATAATGTGTCTCCAGATTGAACGGTGTAGCTTTCTGCTGCGTGTGCATCTGTTCCTAGTGCAAATACTGCACCGGCTGTTAGTAAAGTTGTAAGTACAAGAGTTTTTCCAAATTTCATTATGTAAATTCCTCCAAAAAGTTTATGATTTTGAATCAGTCATTTTCGACTACGAGACATACTTTACCATCCTTCTGTGTGTCTGTGGTTATAAACCAGTGACAAGAAGTTACAATCCAGTGTATAAATGTAACAAACGATGTCTGAAATTCAGTCTTTTGAAATACTTAATCTCTTTTAAAAATGAGTGGAAAAGGCTATTTAATAAGAAATACAAGAGCTATTTTCTATTGGAAATTCTTGAAAGCGGTAGTAAAAACTGCAACATTGCAACTTTGGTGTAAAAAAACAGAAAACTATATAGGAAAAAAATAGGAAAAATAAGGGGAGGTTCTTAAGAAAAGGTAAACAACCAAAGTTCAGATAAGAAAAGTGAAGTATATTTTTGATGCAACTTTCGACTTAGTTTTATATAGTAAGAAATATTCCAGCAAAACGGCGCTTAATTTCAAGTTGCTTCTATTATTAAGGAATAATCGAGTAGAAGAATAGAAATTACTTTTTGAGCATACTTATTTATTTTCAAATAGTCATTGTTTTAATTTTTTTTTTGACTAAAATATCACAGAAAAAATTTTGCTTTATAAAATGAGATACATTCACTAAGAAAATATAAAATATTAGAGAATCCCTGTTATTTCTTTGGTAGAATATGAGGGGAACAAAAGATTGCTGTCTCTGAGGCTGCGGGGGTAGCTGGTATAAAATAGAACAATTTAATTAAGAAAAGTGAGGATATATTTTTGAGAAGGTTTGGGGAAGATTTTTTTCAACAGAAGACGAAAAGAATAGTTATTATAGGTTTGACGGTATTGTTGGTAGTAGTTAGTTTTTATTCATTTAAGAGTGTTCAGTATGCGGAACGATTTTTGCCAAAGACTGAGATCAATCATGTCGATGTTAGCGGATTAACAATCGATCAAGCCAATGAAAAAATAGAGGCAAAGTTATCGGATACGCCATTTTCCATTCAGCTAAACGATACGTTATGGAAGAAGGTCAAGCGGAGTGAGCTTGGCTGGCAGCAGGATTATATGAATGGACTTATTAGTATTAAAGAGCAGCAAACGCCTTTTGCTTGGGGAATTCGATTGTTTTCAGGAAGTCAGCATCAATTAGCAAGTACATATGATCAAACACAAGTAAATCAATTAGTAGAAAGTTTTGGAATAGCACTTCTTCAAGCAAATTTGACGCGAGTTCCAACGAAAAATGCCTCAATCGAATGGGGGAAGAAGAACTTTGTGATCGTACCAGAGAAAAAAGGGAACACGATCGATGTTGTAGCAGTCCAAAAGGTATTAAAACAGAATTTGGAAAATGGAAAACAATCAGTGGATGCAGAAGATTATTATGCGCAACCGGTCCTGACAAAAAATGACAGCGATTTGAAAAAACAAAAAAACAAATTGAATCAGTTTGCTAAAATAAAAGCATCTTATACAATTGGCGGACAACAAGTCAAAATCCCGTCAACTGAACTTCAGAGCTGGTTGACTACGAATGAAAATGCGGAAATATCGCTGAATCAGGAAAAAGTGACAGCCTTTGTGACAAAGTTAAACGACGACTACAATACGAAAGTCAATTCTACACAGTTTAACAGTACGCGCCGCGGAAGTGTCGCTGTGCCAGCAGGTATCTACAGCTGGTCGATCAATATTCCGGCGGAGGTCAATGAATTGAGTACTCAAATTTTGAACGGGGAAGACTTTAACCGTGTTCCAATCGTAGAAAGCGATGCTCCGAATGTTCAGACAACGATCGGCAATACGTATATGGAAATCGATCTGCAAAACCAGCATATGTGGTACTACAAAGAGGGCAAAGTCCAATTTGAAACAGATATCGTTAGCGGAAAACCATCCACACCGACTCCGCCAGGCTTAAATTATTTGGTTAGCAAATCAACGGATCAAGTATTGCGCGGATTCAATGATGACGGCTCCAAGTATGCCAGCCCAGTAAGCTACTGGATGCCGATTGACCATACAGGTGTCGGTATCCATGATTCCAATTGGCAAAGTGCCTACGGGGGAGACTTATGGTTGTCTCGCGGATCCCACGGCTGTCTTAATACGCCACCGGATAGAATGGTCGAATTATATCCAATCCTTGAAGTAGGAACACCAGTATTAGTGTTTTAAATTTTAAATTAAGTAGAGAAAAAGTGCTAATGTGGATTAGCATTTTTAAACTGTAGACAAAAAGGATTTTAGGTGGGTATTTCTCTTAAAATCCTTTTTTTGTTCTAATATTCTAAAACTATGCAAAACAATAAAGGTCTTCTGCCTTTAACTTAGCCAGGTGGCCAGGTTCTTTAAATTCATTGCAGCAAAAATCAACATCGTATGGAGGGACACTTTTTCCAAGCCGCTATACTTCGTCCAGCGCATACCATGTTTTTCTTTACCATCTGCAAAAACTCGTTCAATGGTTTCTTTTCTCCTAGAATATATTTTTTTATTGATATCTGTAAGGCGTAAATCTGCTGCAACATCTAAATAATATTGCCAAACATGTCGGATAATCAATTTTTGATGACTTTGGTTTTTGGTACCTTTATCAAGGCCTGGCCACCATTCACATTGATAATATTTTGATTTATATTCTCTATAACCCTCACGATTAACTGTAGAAAAAGCTAGAATTTTATCTTGAGGACAGAGATAACAATCATAATATCCATCATAGCCAAACTCTTTTTTTCTAAATAATTCTTTGTCTCCTCGAGGCCTGGTGTAGGGTAAAACCGGACGAATTTCTTGATCAATCAATGTCTTAGTGATAAAAGGTGTTTTATATCCTGCGTTCGCCACAATTGTGGTGATTTTTTTTAAAAGGCGTCGCACTTTTTCTACTAAAAGAACAGCTACTTGACTATCATAAATATTACCCATGGGTTACAATCCTCTCCAAGACAAAACCGTGATCATCACAAATTGTATGGGCAGAATAAGCAAATTGTTTTTCTCTTTCGCCTGTTACATAATACCCGCTCTCAGGATCTGCCAGCCTTATTTTCCTATCTCTCAACTCACTTTTAATGCCCATATAAAAAGACGTTTTCCTTCTAGAATTCGTTGTTCATTAATTTCATTTTCTAGCAGACTGTAGACTTCATCCAAATATTGGTCTTTGTCTACAGTCTGGTCTGAAAGTGCTAATATGGATTAGCACTTTTTTTATTTGTTTTTTTCCGTTAAAATAGAAATCAATAAAATTTTCAGCTGAATTATTATTTGAAGAATTCAAAAAGGTATCCGATGTGATCGTATCAAATCGGATGGAACCACTGCTTAAAGAGGTGGAAGAAAAAGTCTATACGAGAGATATTTTTAGAAGAGATTAATCAAACTGAATTCATAAATCCAGTTAAGAGGGAGTTCCTGAAATGAAGAGGAGCTTCCTCTATTTTTAGCAATATAAAACGTTATGGTTAGATTTTATAAATAAAACAGGTATAATTGATGAAAAAGGGAGGCGCTGTTCATGGATGAATACAAAAATATTTTAGTTCCTGTTGATGAATCGAATCAATCGTATGATGCGTTAAAAGAAGCGGTTTCAATCGCACACAGAAATAATGCTCATTTGTACATTTTGACGGTGACGGATATGTCGATTGCTACGGTAAATGCGCGGCTTATTCAGTTTATCCAAGAAGATGGGGAAGAACGAGCACAACGAACGTTTGATAAAGCGGCACAAATCATACCTGACAAGATCAGTTACACGACACGTAAAATCGAGGGAACGCCAAAAGTAAATATCGTACAGTTTGCTAAAGAAAATGAGATTGATTTGATCGTGATGGGGGCAACAGGAAAAAATGCTGTCGAACGAGTATTAATTGGTTCAACGACCTCCTTTGTCGTTGCCCACGCTCCTTGCAATGTAATGGTCGTTCGTTAGTTTGAGCCAGAAGTTAGTTGCAAAAATGAGCTGAGCGAGTTGAAAGTAGCGCAGCCTATGTTTAAGGTTATTCGTTTTTTGAGAAAGAAGAACTTCAAAATATTAACAATTACAGTTGAGGAGCGGTGAGAATCTATCACGGCTCTTTTTAGTGTGCAGATATATTGGTCTGGTCGTTTCCAATGAGCTCGTTAGCGTTATATTCAAAAGAGATATCTGTTATTCATAAGGAGACGTTCACAACTGTTGAGCTGATCTGTGTTTGTTTTCATATTATTTTATTTGTTTTTTTCAAAAATATGAGGGATTTATTTGCAGCTGATCCATTCAATTTGATCAATTGAAACAATTTAGCGAAATCTTTGATACTTAGATTTTTTGAAACGGCCGATGGTATTATGAGTCGTACAACTATTGATAAATTTTATGATTAAATAGGCGTTTATAAGTGAGAAATTTAGTTTGATTCTAGCCTTTAGCTTATAATTATGGCCAGATAATTTTCTTGATTTAAAGCAAAATAAAGTTCAATTAAACAGAGTTAAATTGTCGAAATATTTTATACTTATTTATAATAAGTATAAAATAATATTTTTTTATTCAAGTTATTGATATTCAACAATCATTTTTAATGGTTATTTTTTGGCTAATCTTTGTTCTTGACTATTTTTGACTTTACGATTACTATAGTGAAGTCGTGAAATTGGTCTATTAAGTATAGAGGAGAAAAAAGACTATGAAGAATAAAAAATTTATGTTATTTACGGTGATTGCGCTGTTAGCGTTTATTGGTTTTGCCGGTAAACAGTATGCGGATAATTTGATCAAATGGGGCGGAGAAGAAAACATTTCTATTATTAATAGCAACTTAGATACATTGAATGATTCGCTAACAAGTAAAGAACAAAAAATCTCGCAAGTATCGGATGAGCTGACTAGCACGAAAGATCAGCTGAGCCAAACACAAAAAGATATCGAGAACTATAAGCAAGAACTTGAGACGGTAAAAAATGAAAAAAATCAGCTGGTCAGTGATAAAACTAGTTTAGAATAGCAATTAAACAGTAAAAATCAAGAACTGCAAGCTAAACAACAAGAAATTTCAGAGCGAGTAAGAGAAGTTGATCAAAAGAATCAAGATTGGAATGCGAAATTACAAGAAGCGTTGAACCAATCGAATAGTTTGCAAACGACTATCGATTCATTGAATAATCAGATCAATCGTTTAACGAATGAAAAGAATTCATTACAAGCTGAATTGGATACAACGAAACAGCAATTGGCAAGTTCAGATAAAGAAAATTCTGATCTAAAAGCTTATATTGAAAAGTTGAACAAAGCAAATAGTGATGTTGAAGACGCAGCGAATAAGTCTCAACAAATTGTTGAGCAACATCAATAGTATGTAACGGAAAAGCCCCTCAATCGAGGGTTTTCCATTACTTGTTTATGCAACCGCTTTAAACGAGCATCATTTTATTCAATTTTTTATTTTTCAGTCTTTCCGCTTCTCCAAGCAAACATAACAGCCGCTGATCAACATTCAGCGGCTGTTATGTTCTATTTGATTGATATTTTTTGGCTATGAATTGTGTGGTATTAAAAAAACGATAATTTGGTGGGGGTTTTGTGGAATAAAAGAAAAAACTGTCAAAACATTGGAAAACAATGTTTTGACAGTTTTGAGAAGCCACTTGACGGGCTTGAACCGTCGACCTCAGCCTTACCATGGCTGCGCTCTACCAACTGAGCTAAAGCGGCATAAGTTATTTAATACATGATATAGAATAGCGAAGTAACCGGTATTTGTCAACTGTTTATCCATAAAAAAATTCCAGCATGAACAAGAGTTGAATGCGCTATAAAAAGTTTGTATTTGAAAAAAAAGGCAAATTTTTTAGCAAAATTATTTACTAAATAGCAGTGTGATCTTACGTGGCTTTCACGGCTCAACTAACGATCTTTAATTGCGTGATTTTTGATAATTTAGGATTGCGCGATGCAAAAAAAATTGCTATTATATTAGAGTATTCTTCCGGCATAGCTCAGTTGGTAGTAGCGCATGACTGTTAATCATGATGTCGTAGGTTCGAGTCCTACTGCCGGAGTTTTTCAGTGAACGATCACTGTCGAATAAAAAAAGTTAGCTCCTAGAGATCGATAAATGATTTCTAAGGGCTAACTTTTTTATAGGTACTATTTCGTCTTACGAGCCCATTCATCCGACGTTAGCGTTTTTTACTTCAGCTTACAAAGATCCTCGTAAGTTCCACCGTATTCAGCCAGTTGAAAATGGAGAGATCTCGTGTGATTTAAATGGGTTCTATTCATGAAGATCTGTGGTTACTCAATTTTTTAAAAATCAAATTCATCTGGATGTGGTCCGCTGCGTAACCCCTCATTTAAACGGTCTAACTTTTCTAGATCAGTTTGATCCAAGGTGAAATCGAAAACATCCGCGTTGCTCAGCATCCGCTCTTTATGAACCGATTTGACGACCAAAAGAATAGCTTGTTGGATGTCCCAACGTAAAATAACTTGAGCCGTCGATTTGCCATGCTTTTGTGCGATTTCTTCAATAACTGGATGGGTCAATAATTGGCCTTGCATCAAAGGTGACCAAGCTTGGATCTTGATATCGTACTGTTCACAAAAGCTGCGAACATCTTTTTGTGCTAATTTAGGGTGTAATTCGATCTGATTCAACACCGGTGCGACTTTGGCATAAGATAATAAGTCAACCAAATGATGACGTTCAAAATTACTTACCCCGATTGCGCGTACTTTTCCAGCCGCATACAATTCTTCTAAAGCTAGCCAAGCTTCACGATAACTGTCTTTGCCCGGCCAGTGGATCAAAAACAAATCTAAATAGTCTAATTGCAATTTCTCCAAAGATTGTTCAAAAGAGGCTAAGGCTTCTTCTTTAGAAATGTGGGCATTCCAAACTTTTGATGTAACAAATAAATCTTCGCGTTTTAAACCAGTTGCCGCTAAACCTTCTTTGATCCCGCGACCGGTTCCTTCTTCGTTGCCATAAATTTGTGCCGTGTCGATCAAACGATACCCGTTGATGATGCCTGTTTTTACAACTTCTGCTGTGTCTTCATCAGGTATTTGAAAAACGCCTAATCCTAGACCAGGCATTTCGACGCCATTGTTTAATACGATTTTATCTGTTAATGAGTGGATCATTCTGCCGTTCCTCCTTGCCGATTGAAAGTCAGTATATAAGCTTTAGACTAGAATGTATAGTACGCACTTTTTAGTGATATAGGTACTAAAAAGTATCTTTTGCAACTGTAAAAGGTGAACGGCTGAAATGAGAAAAAAGTTTTTCTCAATGTACGCTAAGTCCACTGGGAAAAAGCAGCGATTTTTTAAATTCATCTCTTTATCAAAAGAGTTGTTTATATTCAGATAGAAGAGATTTTTTTTGTAAAAGTGATCTTTTTATGAAGAAAGCCGTCAATAATGGCGATTTATCGAGGAAAATGTGCTCTTTTTCCAAAAATTGGGCAATCTCTTTGAAGTCGAAAAAAATCCTCGTTATACTGAAAATGAGGAGGGATAGGATGAAAGAACGTGATGCCTATTTTGACAACGCAAAACTTTTCTTGATGATCTTAGTCGTGTTCGGTCATTTTCTGCAACCGTACATAGATGATCACCCGCTATATAATGATCTGTACTATTTCATCTTCACTTTCCATATGCCGGCGTTTATCTTGATCTCTGGTTATTTTGCTAAAAAAGGGCCGAAACCGATCAAGGCGCTGGTAAAAAAAATATTACTTCCGTATGCCTTTTTCCAAATCCTTTATTCCGGCTACTACACACTGATTGGACTGCAAGATTCATTTAGTCTAGATTTGGGGATTCCTCAATGGTCATTGTGGTTTTTATTAAGTCTGTTTTGTTGGAATGTCTTATTGCACTTGACCAACTATTTTTCAGTCAAAAAAATTTTGATCGGCAGTGTAGTCATGGCAGTAGCAGTCGGTTATTTTCCGATCTTTGATCATTTTTTAGCGATCCAACGAACACTGACTTTTTTTCCCTATTTCATGGTCGGGTATATGATTCCAAAAGCTTGGATCGAAAAAATAAAAGCTTATCCTAAAAGATGGGTCGCAGTAGTGATATTTTGCGGCTTGTTTCTATTTATCGAAGGAAATGATTTAATTAACAAGTATTGGGTCTTTGGTTCAAAACCGTATGATGAATATTTAAATCATCCGTCACTCGGCGGACCGCAGCGTTTGATCTTTTTAGCAGCGGGGCTGATCGGGATCATTGCCTTCTTATTATTGGTTCCAAGAAAGCGATATTTCTTTTCAAACTGGGGGAGAAATACATTGACGGTTTATTTGCTCCATGGTTTTGTCGTCAAAGGACTGCGAGTCTTAGAACTGGATCTGGAAATCAGTTCGATCGAGCTTCTTTTCCTATTTGTTGCAAGCATGTTATTAACGGCAGCCTTATCAAGTAAACGCGTGGGTCAATGGATCGAAAAAGGAAAACAAGTTTTGCAGCCGAGTTTGTAAACTAATTGTCTCTTTGCCGCATTAAGCGTAAAATGAGCAACAAGGAGGCGTTTTTTATGTCAAAAATTACTAATGAGCAAACGCAAGCTTTTCGTGAAGCTTTTGAAAAAAATCCGAAGCAAGTCGCATTGCAACGAGGTGTAGTGAAAAACGGTATTCGTGCTTCTGCAGAAAATATGCAGGCGCATGTTGAAAATACTCCAGTCTTTTCTGTGGATCTTGCAACCGGAAAAGTAGCGAATCAAAAACAATCCGGCCGTTGCTGGATGTTTGCCGCGCTGAATACCTTCCGTCATAAATTGCTTACGACCTTTCAGTTGAAAGATTTTGAGCTTTCGCAAAACTATACTTTCTTTTGGGATAAATATGAAAAAGCCAATTATTTCTATGAAAATATTTTGAATACGGCAGAACAAGCGGTATCTAGTCGTGAAGTGACTTTCTTATTGCAAACACCGCAGCAAGATGGCGGTCAATGGGATATGATCGTTTCACTTTTCCAAAAATATGGTGTTGTCCCAAAAAGTGTGATGCCTGAAAGCAGCAATAGTTCAAATTCCCGGGATCTGAATAATTATCTAAACAAATTATTGCGCAAGCACGCCGTTTTATTACGTCAAATGGTCGCAGAAAAAGCGACTGCAGAAGAAATTCAAACAAACCGCGAAGCGATGCTGCAAGAGGTCTACAATCTCTTGACGATCTCACTAGGCACGCCGCCGGAAAATTTTGATTTTGAATACCGCGATGAAGAAAAGAACTATCATTTAGATCAAGGATTAACACCGCAAAGTTTTTATGAAAAATACGTGGGCGTGAATTTGGATGATTACATCAGCATCATCAACGCACCGACTGAGGACAAACCGTTCATGAAATCCTACACGGTCGATATGTTAGGCAATGTTGTCGGCGGTAAACAAGTGAAATATTTGAATCTTGAGATGGCTGAATTCAAAGCATTAGCAGTGAAACAGTTGGAGCAAGGCGAATCCGTTTGGTTCGGTTGTGATGTGGGTCAATCATCTACGCGCGACAGCGGCATTATGGCTTTAGATGCTTATGATGTGGATGATTTGTTTGACGTTGATTTAACGATGACTAAAGCAGAACGGTTGGATCATGGTGAGAGTTTGATGACTCATGCGATGGTATTGACCGGAGTGGATCTGATCGATGACCGAGCGAAAAAATGGAAAGTTGAAAACAGCTGGGGTGAAAAAGTCGGCGAGAAAGGCTTCTTTGTAATGAGTGATGAATGGATGGATGAATATACTTATCAAATCGTTGTCCGCAAAGAATTTTTGACCGCCGAGCAATTAGCTGCTTTTGAAACAGAACCGATCGTCTTAGCGGCATGGGATCCAATGGGAGCACTAGCCTAAAAGAAAAAAGATTTGAAACAAGTTCGCTTGTTTTAAGTCTTTTTTTTGTTAGAAAAGCGTTTTCTTTTTTACTATGCTATACTTTTTATAAGAGAGAAGCAAAGTTTGAACAGTCAGCAGACTGGTTATGAGACAAAAACGGTAAATGACTCGTCACAAAATGATTTGTTGTAAGGAGTTGATAAAATGGATGAATTGCTGAAATATCTGCAATTGCAATCAAAAGCCGTACCGATTGCTGGCGGAGATATCAATCAAGCGTATCGAGTGACCGATGGGAAAAAAGATTATTTTTTGAAATGTCATCCGCAAATGTCCGCGGATTTTTTTCAAGCAGAAGTTGATGGATTAGCAGAATTGAAAACGGCGGTCCGCGTACCAACGACGTATCAGCACGGTAGTTTTGAAGACATTGCCTTTCTTTTGATGGAATGGATCGAACCGGGGGAAGGGGATCAAAAAGATTTGGCCCGTGAGCTCAGTAAGCTCCATAAAATCAAAGGCCGCAAGTTTGGCTACAAAAAAAATAATTTCATGGGTCTGTTGCCGCAAATCAATTTGAAATCAGATGATTGGTGGGATTTTTATTTCACGAATCGTTTAGAGGTCCAAATCAAGATCGCCCACGGCAGAAACCGTTGGACTGCGCAAAGAGAAAAAGATTACCAGTTATTTAAAGACCATGTTTATCAAAAATGGGGTACAATGTCTTTTGAACCAACTTTATTGCATGGGGATTTTTGGAGCGGCAATACGTTTTTTGATACACAAGGTCAGCCGGTTTTCGTAGATCCGGCGGTTTCTTACGGACATCGAGAAGTAGATATTGCCATGTCGCAGCTTTTTGGCGGGTTCCGTCAAGAGTTTATCGACAGCTATCAAACAATTTTACCGATGCGATCGGGTTGGCAAGAACGACTGGCGATCTATCAGCTTTATTATTTACTCGTCCACTTAAATATTTTTGGCGAGAGTTATGGAGATTCCGTAGATCGTGTCTTAGCTTTAGGAGGAAAATAATTGGGAAAAAGATACACCATCAACCACGAGGTCGCTTATTATGAGTGCGATATCAATCAAACGATGACATTTCCGGCGCTGTTGAGCGTTGCGATCAAAGCTTCCACGGATCAAAGCGATGAATTAGAACGAGGAACGGAACAGATCAATGCGTTGGGGATTACTTGGGTGATCACTCAAACAGAAGTGACGATTGATCGACTGCCTCGAGTAGGTGAAAAAATCAGTATTGTGACGGAACCGACCGAATTCAATCGTTATTTTTGTTACCGCAGTTATTGGGTGTATGATCTAGCGGGAAATGAATTATTGAAGATCGATATGGCCTTTGTATTGATGGACATTGATAATCGTAAAATGAGCAGTGTCGATGCTGAACTGATGGCGCCTTATGAGTCGCCTAAAGTAAAAAAAATCCGCCGCTGGCCAAAGATCGAAAAAGTCGAAGCAGACCAAAAACAGTTGTATCATGTTCGCTATTACGATCTTGACAGCAATCATCACGTCAACAACGCGATGTATTTCAACTGGCTGATTGACGTCTTAGGGTATGATTTTATGACGCAGTATGAACCAAAATATGTTAATATCAAATTTGATAAAGAAGTATTGTACGGCAATGATATCGAAAGCTTTTATGAGATCGTTGAGGAACCTGAAGCAAAAGCAAAAACGCGGCATGAAATCCGCTTAGGCGACCAGCTCGCTTGTGAAGCGAATATTTCCTGGCAAAAAAGAAGTTAAAATACGCTCCTTAAGTTAGATTTTTAGTCTAATTTAAGGAGCGTATTTCAATTTTGCTTTAACTTCTTGCCGCTAATAAAACTATTCTTCCATAAATTGTTTTAGTTCTTCCTTTGATAAATGAGCATTCAAAGCGATCAATAATTTTAACCGTGCTTTTTGACTATTGATTCCGCTGCAGAAGATCACACCATGCTGTGCCAATTCGATCCCGCCGCCTTGGTAATCATAAACAGGTTCAGCGATTCCGTTGAAACAACGAGAAACTAAAACGATTGGCAGACCTTTTTCCAGTAAGTGATAAACAGACGGCAAGGTTTTCGGCGGCAAATTTCCCGCACCTAAAGCTTCGATTACCAGACCGTCGACTGTGATTGCTTGGTCCAGTATTTTGAAAAAGTCGCCTTCCATACCGGCAAAGACTTTGACGATGGGGATCATAGCGTCAAAACTTTCGACATCGTAACGTGTTGCTTTAGGCAATTCTTGCTTGAAAAGAATTTTTGATTTTGTGACTAATCCGATCGGTCCTAAGGTTGGTGTTCTAAAAGTTGCCACATTTGTTGTGTGTGTTTTAGTCACGTAGCGAGCGCTGTGAACTTCATCGTTCATGACCACGAGTACGCCTTTATCGATGGCATTTTCTGAAGCCGCCACACGAATGGCACATTCAAAATTATAAAGACCGTCACTACCTAATTCATTGATAGAACGCATCGCGCCAGTTAAAATAATAGGAATCAGATTGCCGATCGTGATTTCTAAGAAGTAGGCCGTCTCTTCTAAGGTATCTGTTCCATGAGTAATGACCACACTGTCGATTCCGGTTTGTTTAGCGAGTTTGATTCGTTCTTTTAGTTGAAACATAGTCTCAACTGTAATATGGGGAGAGGGAAGATTTGAAAAGTCTTCCACGATCAATTCGATATCAGCAGGCAGACGCAACTCTTGTCCAGCTGCCAACAGCGGATTTTTTTTGTCTGGCCGCACGGCACCGTGGGTATCTTGGCTCATTGAGATCGTTCCGCCGGTATGTAAAATCAAAATCCGTTTCATCTTCATTACTCCATTCGTTGTTAGCACATTGTTGCTAATTTTTTGCTATGTTTATTGTATACTATGAAACAAAGGGAGGCTAGGATACTATGATTCGAATTGGATTAACTTCTTTTAATGAACACAGCAGTTTGACTGGAAAGAAGTCTTCTTCTTTATACGAATACGCAGGTTACTTGCCGTTAGTAGAACTGGATACGAATTATTACGGGATCGCTACTAAAAGCTCTGTCGAAAATTGGCTGACGCAAGTTCCGGCGAATTTTCGGTTTGTGGTTAAATTATACGCTGGATTTACTGGGCAAAGTAAATGGCAAGACAGCTATCCTTCTGTAGCAGCGATGCAAACTCATTTTTTAGAAACGATGCAGCCGATGATCGAAAGCGGAAAGTTATTTTGCTTTTTAGCGCAGTTTCCGGCACAATTCAAGTGTACGAAAGAAAACGTCGCTTATTTAGAAACGTTGCGCAGTTTGTTTGAAGATTTACCAGTTGCCATCGAGCTGCGTGATTATAGCTGGTATGCCAAAGAATTTGTTGATAAGACACATCAATTGATGCGAACGTTGAATTTCAGTTTGGTAATGGTAGACGAGCCGCAGCTGCCAGATACCGTTCCATTAGATAATACAATAACGAATAAAGATTTCAGCCTTTTTCGGTTTCATGGCAGAAATCAAGCGTACTGGAATGATCGAACCGGTGATTGGCGGAAAAAACGCACCTTGTATCGGTACAATCCAGCAGAATTACACGGCTTAGGCGAGCAAGTTCAACAAGTTTCAACAGGTTCTGCCGAAGTCGGAGTCATTTTCAATAATAATTCCGGCGGCGATGCCGCGGATAATGCGATGCAGTTGAAAAAAATCCTGCAATTGAATTATGAAGGATTGAATCTGAGTCAAATAGATTTATTTTAAACGAGGGAGTGCCATGATAAAAGCTATTTTTTTTGATATAGATGGAACGTTGACTACTAAAGATTCAAAAGTGCTTGCTAGTACGTGGAAGGCGATTCGTTTAGCACAAGAGCAAGGAATCTTATGCGGCGTTGCGACTGGCCGCGGACCGGTCAGAATCGACGAGCGGATCGACCATTTGCCATTAGATGTTTTTGTTACATACAATGGACAGCTCGTTTATACCCAGACCGAAGATATTTATCAACGACCGTTTTCCGCGGAGGTACTGCAGCAGATTGTGGATTTTGCCGATGAGGATCATCGCCAGATTATTTTTGGCGGCAGGCGTCATGTGGAGGGCAGTAATTTGATGAAATGGTCGCAAAATACATTAGTAAAACAAATCGCCGCTTGGATGCCGAACTGGTTTCCCGTCCGAACGACGCGGCATCTATTGCAATCATTCAGCCCCAATCGTAAAAAAGGCCGTTACCAGCAATTAGAAATTTTACAAGGGCCAATCTATCAATGTGTGCTGTTCAGCGCTGAAACAGAATCAGCGAAATTAATGAAACGCTTGCCAGACTGTTCATTTCAACGCTCAAATCCTTATTCAGTAGATATTGTTCCTAAAAATGGTTCGAAATATCATGGTATTTTAGAATTTACTAAAGTCGCTGGAATTGAATTGGGTGAAGTCATGGCTTTTGGCGATCACTATAATGATATCGAGATGATCCAAAAAGTCGGGATCGGAGTAGCGATGGGAAATGCACTGCCAGAAGTCAAAGCCCAAGCCGATTACGTTACAGATTCTAACGAAAAAGACGGGATCTATCAGGCGTTGAAACATTTTGAAATTATTTAATGGAGTGAATAGAATGAATGAACCTTATCAGTTGGCACGTGAATTCCATGAGACGTTCGCGCCAGAACCGCCTAAAAAACCAACGGCCTTTTCCACAAAACAAGGCAGTTTTCGTGCAGGATTCAAAGCAGAAGAAATCGTGGAGTTTTTATACGGGGCAGCCGCCGGGGATGAAATGATCTTCAATGATTTAGTTGAAAAACTACACGAGAGTATTGACCAAGCCCAAGCGAAAGTTTTAGCAAAAACAGAAACAGTCGAAGATCCGCTGATCGCGCAAGTCGATGCTTTGACCGATCTGCTTTATTTTACATATGGCTCATTTGCTTTGATCGGTGTCGATCCTAAACCAATCTTCGAAATCGTTCATCGCGCCAATATGGGAAAATTATTTCCAGATGGCAAGCCGCGCTACTATCCTGTGACAAATAAAGTGATGAAACCCGATGATTGGTACGAAAAATATGCACCAGAACCGTTGATCAAAAAAGAATTAGACCGACAAAAAGGAAAAGCTGAGTAATCCGAGCTTTTCCTTTTTTATCGATCTATAGAAAAATGTGCTGTTTAAATAGATTAGTCAAAGAAAGTATAGTACAACGACCGCACAGCTAAGCGTTCGTGTTCACTTCGAATGGCGAAGATGATGCTGCGCTCGTCGGCACCTTGAGAAATCATCCGCAAGTTAACATTTTTTCGCGCTAAAGCGGCGGTACTGTCAGAAGTGATGCCAGGTCGTTCACGCATTCCTTCACCAACTAGTGCAACAACTGAAAGACCATGTTCGATCGACAATTGGTCGGGTTGGATTTTTTCTTCGATTTGTTTCATCAATTCAGCCTCGATATCACGCGTCAATTGACGTTCGCGTAAAATAATCGAGATATCATCAATTCCTGACGGCATATGTTCAAAGCCGATATCAAAGGACTCGAGAATTTGCAAGATACGCCGAACGATTCCAACTTCTCGGTTCAACAAATATTTTCCAATGGTGATCCCGCAAAAACCGTCATCGCTGGCAACGCCGACGACTTCATTCCGGTTCTCATCAGTAAAACTTTTTTTGATCAGTGTCCCTTTACATTCAGGATTATTGGTGTTTTTAATGATCACCGGGATGTGGGCTTTGAAAGCCGGCATCAAGGCTTCGTCATGAAAAACGGTGAATCCGGCATAAGTAAGTTCGCGAATCTCGCGATAAGTAGCGTATTCGATTAATTCCGGATCATGGATGTATTTTGGGCTCGCTGAAAAAATACCATCAACATCGGTAAAGTTTTCATATAATTCAGCTTTCAATCCTGCTGCGACGATCGAACCCGTAATATCTGAACCGCCGCGCGAAAAAGTACACAGCTGGCCGTCAGCCGTATAACCAAAGAAACCAGGAATAATCATGATCTCTTTTGAATCACGCCATTGATAAATTTTTTCGTAGGATTGATCCAAGATCCGAGCATTTTGCGGCTCATTAGAAACAATGATCCCTAATTCTTTTGGATTGATATAGCGGGCGTTGATGCCGCTTTTTTGAAAACAGGCTGCGACTAATTGAGCATTTAGATTTTCTCCCGTTGCTAAGAAACTGTCTAAGGCATAAGGATCTGCTTGGTCATAGTTTTCTTGCAGTCGTTGTAATTCAGTATTGAAAGTTTTTTCAAGCTGTTCATCAACTTGGAATTCTGCTGCTATTTCAGTGTAGCGAGCAACGATTTCACGGACTAATTCATCAGTTTCTTGTTTGTAGACGACAGCATTATAAAATTGAATCAATAAGTCGGTGACTTTTTTGTCTTTATTGTTTCTCTTTCCTGGAGCAGAAACGACAACGAAACGCCGGCTAGAGTCGCCAGTAACGATCGCTAAGACTTTTTTTAGTTGTTCAGCTGAAGCTACAGAGCTTCCGCCAAATTTGGTCACTTTCACTTTAATCACCTCTTATTTTAATGTGGCTTTAATATTATCCGAAAACCTAGAGAATTTCAAGGGGGCACAAGGCTTTCAGGAATAGAAAATTTAATAAAGTTACACTATTCTTAAATTTATAGTAATTGAAGCGGCTACTAAAAAATGCTAGTATGAGGAGTGAGTGTGCGTAAATTGTTTCGAGTGAATTCGAAACTAGCTAGTGAAGAGCAAAGTCTTTTATGTTATAATCTACGTTAGATGTTTTTGCCCGAAAATAGAAAAAAGTACCATTAAACAAACTGAATCTTGATAGTTGAAAGGAAAATCATACATGGGAAGTAATGTAATCATAGGGATCGTTATCGGCTTAGTCGTTTTGGCAGCCGTTTTATACTTGATTGGTTATCTGATGAAGAAAAAAAACCAAGAACGCTTAAAAGAACTTGATCAAAGGAAAGAAGCGTTATTCGATCTTCCTGTCGTGGAAGAAGTCGATGAAGTGAAAAAAATGCACCTTGTCGGCCAAAGCCAAAATACTTTCCGTGAATGGAATCAAAAATGGACGGATGTTTCGACAAAATCTTTTGCGGAGCTTGAAAGTCAAATTTTTGAAGTTGAAAGCCAGAATGAGACATTCCGTTTTATGAAAGGCAAGTCAGCGATTGAAAGTGCTGAACGCACGATGACCGAGATGGAAGAAGAAGTTGAAGGAATCCGTACTGGATTGAAGGAATTGCGTGAAACGGAAGAACGTAATTCATTAGCCGTTCAACAAGCCTTGGATGTTTTTGAAGAATTGAAAAAAGATCTAAAGGAAAAGAAAGACAGCTTTGGTCCAGCTTTGCCAGAGATCCAAAAACAAGTGAAAAATGTCGAAATCGAATTTACTCAATTCGTAACGTTGAATACGTCGGGGGATCCGATTGAAGCGCGTGAAGTATTAGATGACGCTGAAAAACATACGTACGAAGTTCAAGAGACGATGCAAAAAGTTCCAGTAATCTATGAAGATCTGGAAAAAACATTCCCAAGTCAAATTGATGAGTTAGAAAAGACTTACAACAAAATGTTGGCAGATGATTTTGTCTTGCCAGAGGATGATTTCGAAGAACGTTTGGATAAAGTCAAAAAACATGTCGAACGTTCATTAGAAGATCTAGAAAAAATCGAATTAGGTACAGTAGAAACAGCGAATAAAGAAACAGCTGAACTGATTGATGATTTGTATGCAGTGTTAGAAAAAGAATTTGAAGCTAAAAAATATGTTTTAACGAATCGCAAGACTATCGGCGAATATATCGCACATGCGTCGCGGAACAATCACCAATTGATGGTTGAGTTAGATCATACATCGCAAAGTTACGCGCTGAACAACAATGAACTAGGTCGTGCCCGCGGCTTCCAAACAGAGATCGAAGAATTAGAACGACGCAATCGCAATATTGAACCGCAGATCGATAAACATGAATTGCCGTTTTCAGAAGTTCAAGTATTCTACAAAGATGCGTTTAAAGTTTTAGATGATATCGAGACAAAACAAGTTGAGATCGACGACGACTTGCACGATTTGCGCAAAGGTGAAAAAGAAGCCTCTGAAAAAATCGAAAAATATGAATTCCGTTTACGTAATTTAAAACGTTACGTCGAACAACAACGTTTACCTGGTTTGCCGGGAGATTATTTGGAGTTCTTCTTTGTTGCCACAGACCGTGTGGAAGAGTTGAGCCAATCGTTGAATAAGATTCGGATCAATATGCGAGACATCAATAAATTAGTAAATCTGTGTGATGAAGATATCGAATTGCTAGATCAGAAGACTTATGACTTAGTTGATGCGGCGGCTTTGACAGAGCAGATGATGCAATATGCGAATCGTTACCGTCATACACATCCTGAGATCAAAAATGCGATTGAAAGTAGCTTAGAATTGTTCAATAAAGAATACCGTTACCAAGATGCGTTAGATGAGATTGGTACGGCGCTTGAACGAGTTGAGCCTGGTGCTTTCAAACGGATTGAAGATTTTTATTTCAACAACCGAGATTTAGTTTAAGCTGAGCGCGATGCTCAGCTTTTTTTAATCGTTTTATGGAACGAGCAACTCACCATAAACAATCTCAAAAAAACAATCAGCGGTCTTTATGTTAAAAACAGCCGATCGTTATGAAGTCGGATTTGGAAGGAATACTTGAAGACTTGCAGTATTCCCGCTATAATAGGAAAGAATTTTTGAAGGAAGGTCATAAGATGATTTATTTTGATAATAGTGCGACAACAGCGATTTATCCGTTAGCACTTGATACATATGTAAAAACCAGCCAACGCATCATGGGGAATCCCTCTAGTTTGCATGATCTGGGAACACAGGCGAATCGTTTGCTGCAACAAGCTCGCAAACAAATTGCTGAACTATTAGATGTGCAAGCAAATGAGATTTTTTTTACTAGTGGAGGCACAGAAGGCGACAATTGGATCTTAAAAGGTACTGCGATCGCGAAACGTGAGTATGGCAATCACATCATTATTTCCAGCGTTGAACATCCAGCCATTCGCCGAACAGCCGAGCAGTTGGGAGAACTCGGCTTTGAAGTCAGCATCGCACCAGTCGATCGCTCCGGCTTTGTAGAAGTAGACAAATTAGCTGAATTGATCCGTCCTGAAACAATCTTAGTCTCAGTCATGGGTGTTAATAATGAAATGGGCGCGATCCAACCAATCGCGGCAATCAGTAAAGTGTTAGAAAATTACCCAACGATCCATTTTCATGTCGATGCTGTACAAGCAATTGGAAAAGTGGATCAAACAAAATGGCTGACCCCTCGAGTTGATTTTGCTGCATTTTCTGCACATAAATTCCACGGCCCTCGCGGTGTTGGATTTATTTACTGGAAAGCGGGCAAAAAATTAGCACCGCTGTTGAACGGCGGCGGACAAGAGAGCGGACAACGGGCGACAACCGAAAATCTACCGGCCATCGTTGCTATGAGCCGTGCGTTACGCATCCATCTTGAAAAAAAAGCCGAGCGGCCAAACCATACCGCGATCATTCGGCAATATTTGAAAGAAGCACTACTGAGTTATGACAAAGTGACGGTTTTCTCTGGGGATGAAAACTTTGCTCCGCACATTTTAACTTTTGGGATCAAAGGGATTCGCGGAGAAGTTTTAGTGCATGCGCTAGAAGAAAAACAAATCTTTGTTTCGACGACAAGTGCTTGTTCCAGCCGTAAAAAAGTGGACAGCTCGACATTGCATGCGATGCATGTTCCCCACGACACAGCGACAACAGCTGTGCGGGTAAGTTTAGATGAAGCCAATACAATGGCAGAAGCCGAGCAGTTTATGGTGATATTCAATCATCTTTACGAAAAATTTTCGAAAATCAATTAGTGAAGATAAAAAAGGAGAATGAACGTGCAATATACGGAAATCATGGTGCGTTATGGTGAATTATCGACGAAGGGAAAAAATCGTCGCACTTTCATTATGCAATTGGCACAAAATGTCCGACGTGCGTTGGCTGAATTTTCTAATTTGAAAATTCATGCTGACCGTGACCGGATGCATATCCTATTAAACGGTGAAGACAGCCGCTTAGTTTTACCAAAATTAGAAAAAGTCTTTGGAATCCAAAATTTTTCGCCAAGTATTCGCGTAGACAAGAACCTTGACGCGTTGAAACAAATGACGCAACAAATCCTGCAAGAAATTTATACAGGCAATGAGACCTTTAAAATCACTGCAAAACGCAGTGACCATGACTTTGAATTAGATAGTCAAGGGCTGCAACAATTTTTAGGCGATGCAGTGATAGATGTTTTCCCAGAAATCAAAGCACAGATGAGACGGCCGGATATCAATCTGCGGGTGGAGATCCGCCGCGACGATGCGTATCTTTCTTATGAAACGATCAAAGGGGCAGGCGGATTGCCAGTCGGTACTAGCGGTCGCGGAATGTTGATGTTGTCTGGCGGAATCGATTCGCCAGTTGCCGGTTATTTAGCAATGAAGCGGGGCGTTGAAATCGAAGCCGTTCATTTTGCCAGTCCGCCTTACACGAGCGAACAAGCGCTGCAAAAAGCGAAAGACCTGACAGAAAAATTGACACCTTATGTCGGCGGCATTCAATTTATTGAAGTTCCTTTTACAGAGATCCAAGAAGAAATCAAAAAACGCAGCCCGCAAGGTTATTGGATGACTTTGACGCGGCGCATGATGTTGCGGATAACCGATGCGATTCGTGAAATGCGTCATGGCTTAGTGATCATAAACGGTGAATCTTTAGGACAAGTAGCTTCGCAAACATTACACAGCATGGTAGCCATCAATGAAGTGACGACAACACCGATCATTCGCCCGGTTGTAACGATGGATAAAAATGAAATCATTGAATTAGCAGAAAAAATCGATACGTTTAAACTGGCGATCCAGCCGTTTGAAGACTGCTGTACGATTTTTGCGCCGCCGCAACCAAAGACCCGTCCGAAATTGGAAAAAGTTTTAGAATTGGAAGAACGATTTGATATCGAAGGCTTGATGGCACGCTGTTTAGCCGGACTGAAGATCGAAGAAATCTTCCCGGAACAAGCAGAAAAATCCGAAGAATTCGCAGATTTATTATAAGACTATTTGAGCAGGAGAGAATACTTTCCTGCTCTTTTTTTGTAAAGGATTGTTATTGCTTTTTTTCCATGTTAAAATCATATATGTGAAGTAATTAACAAACAATACAAAAAAGGTCAATTTAATAAAGCAAGTAAGGATGCCAGTTCCGCTTTTAGCAGTATAAAAAGGTTTATAGGTGTAGCGGAATGGTATACGGTATGAGCAACAAACTAATTTTTTGTAAAAAAATTAATTCATTAAAACGAATAAGGATGCCAGTTCCGCTTTTGGCAGTAT
>NZ_BJDP01000003.1 GCF_005405205.1 Enterococcus pingfangensis
TGGTAGGCACGAGCAACAAACTAATTTTTAAAAAAAATTAATTCATTAAAACGAATAAGGATGCCAGTTCCGCTTTTAGCAGTATAAAAAAAATTATAAGTATAGCGGAATGGTAGGCACGAGCAACAAACTAATTTTTTAAAAAAATTAATTCATTAAAACGAATAAGAATGCCAGTTCCGCTTTTAGCAGTATAAAAAAATTTATAAGTATAGCGGAATGGTATACGGCATGAGCATCAAACTAATTTTTTTTAAAAAAATTAATTCATTAAAACGAATAAGGAGAATGATCATGGAACAGATACTTCAAAAGCCACTGTTATCAAAAGCGACAACGAAAAGATTGTCTTTGTATTTACGTTGTTTGAAGGGACTAGAAAAAAATAATGTCATTCGTATCAAATCTTCTGAACTGAGCAAAATGACACAAGTTGGATCAGCGACGATTCGGCGCGACTTTTCGCATTTTGGTGAACTGGGTCGCAGCGGATATGGGTATGATGTGCGTGATTTGATCAAAGTGTTTAGTGAGATGTTAGAAACAAAAGAAGAAAAACGGATCGCGCTGATTGGTTGCGGAAATTTAGGACAAGCGTTGTTGAACAATAATTTTCGCCGGAACGAAAATTTGAAAATCGTTTGTGCATTTGATAACGATCTTGAGAAAATTGGCAAAGAAATCTGTGGCTATCAGATTCATTCGATTGATGAAATGGCCACAGTTTTAGCTGCAGAAAAAATTACTGTTGCGATTTCAACCGTTCCAAGCCAAAATGCTCAAACGGCAATCGATCAAGTAGTTGCGAATGGGATCACGGCGATTTTAAATTTTGCGCCAGATCCATTGAAAGTCCCAGATAATGTCCATGTCCATTACATCGATTTGACCTCAGAATTGCAGACGCTGATCTATTTTGATGGGCAGTAGGACTTTACAAGTCTCAGACTTCATTGTAAAATGGGTCAAACGAGGATCAAGAGGAGTACATGAGCAGCAAAGGTTGAGAGAGAAGATGCTAGGCTGAAACATTTTCGCTTTGACTCATGGAAGGTAGCTTGGGAGTTTTGCGTTCTGAAAGAAGTAGGGACGTGCGGCGCATGACCGTTATCCATGTTTGAGCGGCAGAATTTTTTCTGCAATTTAGGTGGTACCGCGTAATTTACGTCCTAGAACACAATTGTGTTCTAGGACTTTTTGTTAGTTCTGTTTCTTAATTTACAACGCAGAAAATCAGGAAATAGTTTGTGGGAATACTGCTGTTCAGCTAATCCGCATACGAAGCATATTCTGAGCTGACTAACACCAAACAATCACTAGGAGGAACGTATATGACTGAAAATTTACCAACAAAATTCAATCCGCAAGAAGTTGAAGCCGGTCGTTACCAAAAATGGTTAGACCAAGAGTTGTTCAAACCATCAGAAGATAAAAAAGCCAAACCTTATTCTATTGTGATCCCACCGCCAAATGTGACGGGAAAATTACACTTAGGTCACGCTTGGGACACAACGTTGCAAGATATGATCATTCGACAAAAAAGGATGCAAGGTTTTGATACATTATGGTTGCCCGGAATGGACCATGCAGGAATCGCAACACAAGCAAAAGTGGAAGAAAAATTAAGAGAACAAGGAATCTCTCGCTATGATCTTGGTCGCGAAAAATTTGTCGATCAAGTTTGGCAATGGAAAGATGAATATGCAGGTCACATCCGTGAACAATGGGCTAAGTTAGGATTGTCTTTAGATTATAGCCGTGAACGCTTTACTTTAGATGACGGATTATCTGAAGCGGTTCGGAAAGTCTTCGTTTCTTTATATGAAAAGAAATTGATCTATCGTGGAGAATACATCATCAACTGGGATCCACAAGCAAAGACGGCGCTATCTGATATTGAAGTGATCCACAAAGATTTAGAAGGTGCTTTCTATCATGTATCGTATCCGTTAGCTGACGGCAGTGGAGTCTTAGAAATCGCAACGACTCGACCTGAGACGATGTTAGGTGATACTGCAATCGCAGTCCATCCTGATGATGCACGTTACCAAGATTTGATCGGCAAGATGGCGATCCTGCCTTTAGTAGACAAAGAAATTCCGATCATTGCAGACACTTATGTTGATCGTGAATTTGGGACCGGTGCGGTGAAGATCACACCCGCTCATGATCCTAATGACTTTGAGGTGGGCAATCGTCATAATTTACCGCGAGTAAACGTGATGAATCCAGACGGCAGCATGAATGAGCTAGCTGGAAAATATGCTGGGATGGATCGTTTCGCCGCTCGCAAGGCAATTGTCGCTGATTTAAAAGCAATCGGTCGTTTGATCAAAGTTGAGAACATGGTTCATAGTGTTGGACACTCTGAAAGAACCGGTGTTGTAGTTGAACCGCGTTTATCTACTCAATGGTTTGTCAAAATGGGTCCTCTTGCTGAGCAAGCTGTAGATAATCAAAGTACAGAGAATGCAGTAGAATTTTTCCCACCGCGTTTCAATAATACCTTTATGACGTGGATGGAAAATGTTCATGACTGGGTAATCTCTCGTCAATTATGGTGGGGCCATCGAATCCCGGCTTGGTATCATAAAGAGACTGGTGAGATGTACGTTGGGATGGAAGCACCAGCTGATAGTGAGAACTGGGAACAAGATCCAGACGTATTGGATACATGGTTCAGTTCTGCTTTGTGGCCATTTTCTACGATGGGCTGGCCGGATGAAGCAAGCGAAGATTACAAACGCTACTTCCCGACGAGCACATTAGTTACCGGTTATGATATTATTTTCTTCTGGGTCAGCCGGATGATCTTCCAAAGTTTAGAGTTTACGGATGAACGGCCATTCAAAAATGTTTTGATCCACGGATTGATTCGTGATGAACAAGGACGCAAGATGAGTAAATCTTTAGGCAATGGAATCGATCCGATGGATGTCATTGAAAAATATGGTGCCGATGCATTGCGCTGGTTCTTATCGACTGGTTCTGCGCCAGGGCAAGATGTCCGATTCAGCTATGAAAGAATGGATGCTGCTTGGAACTTCATCAATAAAATTTGGAACGCGTCTCGTTTCGTAATCATGAATGTTGAAGACTTTACGACAGAAGAGATTGATTTCACTGGTGAAAAAACAGTGGCGGATCGTTGGATCTTGACTCGTTTGAATGAAACCATCGAAAAAGTTACTAATTTGTTTGATCAATTTGAATTTGGTGAAGCCGGTCGTCAACTATATAACTTCATGTGGGATGACTTCTGTGACTGGTATATCGAAATGAGTAAAGAAATCCTTTACGGTGAAGACGAGACGGCGAAACGGACAACGAAGAGCATCTTGATCCACGTATTAGATCAAACTTTGCGTTTATTGCATCCAATCATGCCATTCGTAACAGAAGAAATCTGGGCGAAGATTCCGCATAAGGGTGAATCGTTAGTCGTTGCTGAGTATCCAGTCGTTCATCCAGAAAACAATGATGAAACAGCTGCTAAAGGGATGGAAGTCTTGAAAGAATTGATTCGCTCTGTTCGGAATATTCGTGCGGAAGTGAATACGCCGCTTTCAAAACCAATCACTTTGCTGATCAAAACAAGTGATCCAAAAGTCGATGAATTTTTGATCGAAAATACTAGCTACATCGAACGCTTCTGTAACCCAGAAGAATTGACGATCAGCAGTGAGATCACGGCACCTGATTTAGCGATGTCGGCTGTATTGACCGGTGCAGAAATCTATCTTCCGCTAGCTGGATTAATCAACATCGAAGAAGAGATCAAACGTTTAGAAAAAGAATTAGCAAAATGGAGCGGTGAAGTCAAACGTGTGCAAGGGAAACTTGCTAACGAACGTTTTGTCGCAAATGCTCCTGAAAATGTTGTTGCGGAAGAGCGCGCAAAAGAAAAAGATTATTTAGAAAAACAAGCGGCCGTTCAAGAACGGATCGAAAGCTTGCGGACAATTTCTTAAAGTAAAGTAGTGGGTGTGACTAAATAAGGTCGCACCCATTTTTTTGTGGTAAAGAAAGCAGAAGTTGTATTGTCCAGAATTTAAAAAAATTTGTCTTTTAAAAGAATCCGTCAGCGCTAGGGAATCTTTCTTTGATAATTTTTGCTATACTAGAAATATACAAAAAATGATGTAAATGAGGCGAATGATTTTGACGATAGAAGAAGCGATTGCTTGGATTCACAGTCGAAAAAAATTTGGATCCCGTCCAGGTTTAGATCGTATCCAAGCCTTATTAACTAAACTAGACCATCCCGAAAAAAAAGTTCCCGTGATCCATATCGCCGGGACAAACGGCAAAGGCTCCACTGTCGCCTATTTGCGCAGTATTTTAATCGAAGCCGGTCTGACCGTCGGAAGTTTTACTTCGCCGTATATTGAAGAATTCAATGAACGGATCGCGATAGACGGGAAATCTATTCCTGATGACGAGCTGATTCATTATGTAAAAAAATTCCAACCGATCGTTGCGGAATTGGATCAAGAGCCGGCAATCAGCGGCATCACAGAATTTGAGATCTTAACAGCGATCATGCTCGATTATTTTGCTGCAAAAAAAATCGATGTGGCGATTGTTGAAGTCGGATTGGGCGGTTTGTTAGATTCGACCAATGTTGTCTTACCGATTTTGACGGCAATCACGACCATTGGTTATGATCATATGGATATTTTAGGAGACACACTCAATGAGATCGCGTACCAAAAAGCCGGGATCATCAAGCAGAATGTTCCAGTCGTGACCGGAAACATTACTAAAGGTCCTTTGATCGAAATCATTGAAAAGGCGGCAGCTGAAACAGCTAAAATCTATCGATACGGTGAAGAATATCAGGTAGATTACATGCGGCCAGATCCAACTTGGGGCGAATTGTTCAATTTTACCGATCGGTCGGGCAAGTTTCCGGCATTGAAAGTTCCCTTGTTAGGACGGCATCAAGTAGAAAATGCCGGAGTCGCGATTGAATTATTCCATTTGTATTGCGAACTAAAAGGACTGCCGTTTGAAGAAAAAACGATTCAAAAGGGATTATTGCACGCGCAATGGCCCGCTCGGATGGAAAAAATCAGCGATGAACCGTTGATCGTGATGGATGGTGCCCATAATGGACATGCGATGGAACGGTTAGTTGAAAATATAAAACGTGAATTTCGCGGTTATAATGTAAAAATTCTTTTTTCCGCATTGGAAACAAAAGATGTGGATCATATGCTGACGCAACTTTCGACCATTCCCAATGTGAAAATTTATTTAACAACGTTTGAATATCCTAAAGCTTTGGATCTCAGCCGTTTTGATAGATTGGACAGTCGATTTGAAGTTGTTTCTCTTTGGCAATTCGGTTTAGGCGAGTTGTTGGAAACTATGGGAGCAGATGATTTGCTATTGATTACGGGATCACTGTACTTCGTTTCTGAAGTACGGCAACTATTATTAAACTTAGGAGGCACGAATGAAAAAAATTAAAGGAATCATTTTTGACATGGATGGACTGCTGTTTGATACAGAATCAATTTATTATGAAGCAAACCAAGTGGTGGCGGACAAATACGGTCTTCCTTTCACCAAAGAGATCTATGCTCGGTTTATTGGCGTCTCAGATGAAGAGGTCTGGGCTGAGTTGCATAAAATGTATGCCGATCATGGAAAAGAGACCGTCCAACGATTCATTGATGAGAGTTGGGGAATGGCCCATGATCGTTTCAAAACAGGCAAGGTCGATTTAAAACCAGGCGTTTATGAATTATTGGCTTATTTGGAAGAAAAAAATATCCCACGGGTCTTAGCATCAAGCAATGTTCGACCAATCATTGAAATTTTATTAGAACATGCCGGCATTCGCGACAAGTTTTCTGCGATCATTTCGGCAGAAGATGTAAAATTTGCTAAACCTGATCCGGAAATTTTTGTTATTGCAGCTGACCGATTGGGAATCGTTGGGGCTGATGGGTTAGTCTTGGAGGATTCTAAAAATGGAATTCTAGCAGCAGAAGGCGCAGGCGTTCCAGTTGTGATGATCCCAGATATTTTACCGCCAACAGCTGAACTGGAAGAAAAAACCGAGGCCGTTTTATCCTCTTTACATGAAGTAATCGACTTTTTAGAAAAATAAAGAAGCCTCTCTTGCGTACTTTATAGAAAAGTAGGCAAGGGAGTTTTTTTATGGAAAAGAATTCATTGTTGCAAGAGTTGCCAGAAAGCTCGTGGCCGCGTGAGCGATTGTTGCGAGAAGGTGAGAAGCATTTATCTGATCAAGAATTATTAGCGATCATTTTGCGCAACGGATCACGTCAGCAGAATGTCATGGAGCTAGCCGGCAATATTTTGCGGGAATATTCGACACTCTATGAGTTAAAGTACACTACCTTACAAGAACTGCAACAATTTAAAGGAATCGGAGAAACGCGAGCCATTGAACTGAAGGCGATGATGGAATTTGGTTATCGGATTTATCGAGCGTTGCAGCCCAAGCTGGGGAAAATCCAATCCAGTTTTTCATTCGGCCAGTTTTTAATAACAGAATTGAAAGATTATCAGCAAGAACATTTAGTGGCCTTTTTCTTAAATACTAAAAATGAGATCATTTTCCAGAAGACGATTTTTATCGGATCTTTGAATCAGTCGATTGCACATCCGCGGGAAATATTTCGTGAAGCGGTACGAACTAGCGCGGCACGAGTGGTTCTTGGACACAATCATCCTTCAGGCAATCCACTGCCTTCGCAAAATGATTTAGAATTTACTGAGCGTGTGCGGGAATGCGGCACGATGATGGGAATCGAGTTGTTGGACCACATTATCGTTGGGGAAACCAAATATTTCAGTTTACGGGAAGAAAAGTACTTAAAGTAGTAATTGAAAACCCTTGCGTACAGAATAAAACCAATGTTAAACTATTAATGTAATCTTGTTTGAGTTGCGAGTTGGTATACAGATGTCTTCCTTTTCGTCAGCTAGCAATGTTACAATCAATAAGTGCCCAGGCACGAGGAGGATTTTATTCATGGAAAACGGAACAGTAAAATGGTTTAACGCAGAAAAAGGCTTTGGTTTCATTACTCGCGAAGACGGCAGCGATGTATTCGTACATTTCTCAGCTATCCAAGGTGATGGATTCAAAACAGTTGAAGAAGGACAAGCAGTAACTTTTGATGTTGAAGAAAGCGATCGCGGCCCTCAAGCAGTTAACGTAGTTAAACAATAAAATGACAAAGCCTTAGAGATTTTTCTCTAAGGCTCTTTTTATATTCGGCTTAGCGGATATTTCGCCAAACGATTGGTCGGAGCTTGAGTCTTGAAGTGTTTCGAACCGATTTTTGGCGAAATAAAGAAGCGCTTTCTTTAGACTGAAGCAAAAAGCTGGAACTTAATTTTCCATAGAGAATTGAAAAAAACGATCTTCTTCTAAATCGGCGGTATGGTTTGCGTTATTGATCGCCAACGCGGCTTTACCGATACAGTATTGCCAGAAAAAATCAAAGAAGAGTGGATTATTTTTTTCTGATTGGAGCGCAACAAAGGTGTCTTTAGTCACTTGCTTGACTAACTGGATGGTGTCAGAGTCTTGCAAAAAGAAACGATGAAACTCATCTGGATAATCTAATGCGTAGTTTGTGATGGTTGTTGAGAGACTCTGCAACGATCTTGGTTCTTGATCTTGCAAAAAATCGCTGTATTTCACTAAGATCCGGCTAGTCAAAACGGATTTCAATTCAGCAAGATTGGCAAATTCGCGATAAATCGGCTGTGTTGAGCAGGCGATGTGTTGGGCGATGTTGCGAGCGTGGAATTTTTTAAAGCCCTCATCAATAATCAATTGATAAGCGCCGTCAATAATGTGGCTTCGTTGTACGCGTTGTGTTCTTACCATAAGTGATCTTCCTTTATCTTTAATTAAAAGTTTCGAAAAAAACAATAAAAAAAATTATATTTGTATCGATAATCTTTATTGTGCAAATAAATTCGTTGTTTGTCAATTATTTTTTGGGAATTGAATAAAAAATAATCTTTTTATAAAGGATTTTTACCGACTCAGCTAAAAAAAAACATCTATCTAAAAATTTAGATAGATGTTTTGGTTAATTATCAGGTGTCATGATCATTGGCAAGATCATTGGATGACGTTCTGTCTGATCAAATAAGAATGGCTGCAAAGCCGCGACCATCGCATTTTTTAATTTTGTTTCTGTACAGCCAACTTCATTTAAAGCTTCACGCAACGCATGGAACAAAATTCGTTGTCCTTCATTGATCATCTCACCAGATTCGCGCATGTAGACAAAACCGCGGGATAAGATGTCGGGACCTGCCAGAATTTCTTTTTTCGCAATGTCGACTGTTGCAACAGCGAGAACCAATCCTTCTTCGGAAAGAATTCGACGATCACGCAAGACAACATTACCGATATCACCGATACCACTGCCGTCGACATAAACATCACTGGCATTGAAATGACCGGCACGACGCGCGCTGTCAGCTGTTAGTGCAAGCATGTCGCCATTGTCCATGATGAAACAATTTTCTTCAGGAACACCGGTGTCTTGTGCCAGACCCGTGTGGATCTTGAGCATTCGAAATTCACCGTGGATCGGAACAAAATATTTTGGTTTCATCAAGCGTAGCATTAATTTTTGTTCTTGCTGACTGCCGTGACCAGAAGTATGGATGTTGTTTACTTTTCCATGGATTACTTCGGCACCAGCTTCAGAAAGCAAGTTGATCAGATGATTGACACTGGTAGTATTTCCAGGGATCGGCGAGCTTGAGAAAATCACCGTATCATCTGGTTGAATCTGAATCTGGCGATGCGTTCCATTTGCGATCCGCGATAAAGCGGCCATCGGTTCGCCTTGAGAACCTGTACATAAAATCATTAATTTGTTTGCTGGTAAATGATTGATCTCATGAGCAGCGACGAAAGTCCCGTCAGGAACAGTGATGTAGCCTAACTTTTGGCCGTTGACGATCGCATTTTCCATGCTGCGACCAAATACGGCAATCTTACGTCCTGTCGCCACAGCAGCTGTCGCCGCTTGCTGCAACCGGGAAATATTAGAAGCAAACGTTGCAAAGATGATCCGTCCTTTGATTTTTTCCATGATCCGCAAGATCGATTGACCAATCGTTTGCTCAGATTTGGTAAATGTTGGGACTTCTGCGTTCGTACTATCAGAAAGCAGACACAAAACGCCTTCTTCTCCGAGTTTAGCCATCCGATGTAAATTAGCCGGTTGGCCGACGGGGGTGAAGTCGAATTTGAAATCACCTGTTTCCACGACATTCCCAGAAGGTGTTTTAACAACGACGCCTAATGGATCAGGAATACTGTGGGTCGTACGGAAAAAGCTCACCGAAGTTTTGCGGAAGCGAATGACTGAGTCTTCATCGATCTCATGCAATTCTGCATCGCGCAACAAGCCGTGTTCATCCAATTTGTTTTTGATCAATGCCAAAGCTAATGCGCCGGCATAGATTGGAATATTGGCTTGTTTCAATAGGTAAGGCACGCCGCCGATATGATCTTCGTGTCCGTGCGTGATCACTACTGCTTTGACTTTGTTGATGTTTTGGACAACATAACTGAAATCGGGAATGACATAATCAATTCCTAGCAGATCATCTTCCGGAAATTTTATTCCGGCATCGATAATGATGATCTCATCTTGAAATTGGACCCCATACATATTTTTTCCGATTTCGCCCAATCCGCCAATAGCAAAAACACCAGTTTCATTGTTTTTTAGCGAGAGTTTCATATTAGAACTCCGTTAACTTGAAGTCGGCATTTTCTTTTTCGTACTCTAAATGATTGCCGTCTAAAAGTTGGATATATTCCACGTTATATGGGGTGTTATCGCGCAATAAGTTGTGAACCATTTCTTCACCATCTGCTTCTACATACAGTGATTGAGTTTGTTCGCGTTTTGGGTTCCGTTCTTTGGTCTCTTGATAATAAACTTTGTAAATCATAAATCAATCTCCTTTATTTGCATATTAGCAATTTTTTCCACGACAAAATGAGGGGCGACTGCCACCTATTTTTTTATGCTCAACGTCTTAGTTTAGGTAAAGCGTTGAGAAGAAGCCTCGTCTTTGCTTCTTGCTTGAAAAAACAATTTCACCGTTCATTGGGTTGTTCTTACAACAATTACTTGTAGTTTATCACAGAATATATAAGAAGTATAGAAACTAGGAAGTGAAATGAGGATTCCTTAAAACTTTTCAGAAAGTCTAAAAAAACTAAAATAAAAAACTGATTATTAAGGAGGCGGAAGCGATTGGTTTATGCTATATTGAAATTATTACGGTATAGAAAGAGGCGAGAAAATGAAGTTGATGTTGCGGTATACTTTACGCTACAAAAAGTTATTATTGTTTGATTTCATCAGTGTTTTTGGTTTTATCTTGATTGAGTTGGGATTGCCGACGATCTTGGCTATGATGATTGATCGGGGGATCGGAAACAGTGATTTTGATTATATACAAAGAATGGGGATCCTAATGATTGTGATCACAGTGATCGGTATCGTCATGAACATCTCATTACGTTACTTCAGTTCTCGGATCACCTCTAAAATGGTTGCCGCGATCCGTGATGATTTGTTTGAAAAAGTTCAGACTTTTTCACATTCAGAGTATGAGCAGATTGGTGTGCCTTCTTTGATTACTAGAACGACAAATGACGCGTATCAAATCATGTTGTTCATGCAAAATATTTTGACGACGGGTTTTATGACGCCTATGATGTTTGGGATGAGTTTATATTTGATTATGCGCACGAGTCCCGGCTTAGGTTTTTATGTCTTATTGGCACTGCCAATCTTATTGTTGGCAGTCCTCTTGATCGCGAAATTTTCAGAACCGTTGTCGACAAAACAGCAAAAGAATTTAGACGATATCAATGGAATCTTGCGAGAAAACCTCTCAGGTTTACGCGTGATCCGTGCGTTTGTGAATGAAAAATTTGAAGAGATGCGTTTTCGATTGGTGAATGATGCGTATACAAACAGCTCAAAAAGCTTGTTCCATCTGATGGCGGTAGCGCAGCCAGGCTTTTTCTTTCTATTTAATGTCGTGATGGTCTTGATCATTTGGAATGGGACCATTCAAATCAGTCACGGTTCATTAGCAGTCGGAACGTTGATTGCATTTATTGAATACATTTTTCACGCGCTGTTTTCTTTCATGTTGTTTGCGACGGTCTTTATGATGTATCCGCGGGCAAATGTTTCGGCGCAACGGATTCAAGAAGTTTTTGATATGGAACCATTGATCAAAGATAATCCGGTAAAAACAACTGAACCGGTCGAAAAAAGTTCCTTAGAATTTCGCAACGTGACCTTTGCTTATCCGGGCCATTCAGAAAGCCCGGTGATCCGAAATGTTAGCTTTACCGCAAATCCAGGCGAGACGGTAGCTTTTATCGGCAGTACGGGTTCGGGCAAATCAACGTTGATCCAACTGATCCCGCGGTTTTATGATGTGACAGAAGGTCAAGTTTTGGTTGATGGTCAAGACGTGCGCGCATATCGTTTGAAAGATCTGCGTGAAAAAATCGGTTATATTCCGCAAAAAGCCCAATTATTTACCGGAACGATCGCCGATAATTTACGTTATGGGAAAAAAGATGCGACACAAGCAGAGTTGGAACGAGCGGCTGAGATCGCACAAGCTGCGGAATTTATTGCTCAAAAGCCGGCTGGCTATCAAGAAAAATTAGCAGAAGGCGGCAGTAATTTTTCTGGTGGACAAAAACAGCGCTTAGCGATCGCGCGTGCGGTGATTCGTCAGCCAGAAATTTATATCTTCGATGATAGTTTTTCCGCATTGGATTATCAAACAGACGCAAAACTGCGGGCTCGTTTAAAAAGAGAAACGACTGAATCGGCAGTTTTGATTGTCGCTCAGCGGGTCGGGACGATCATGCATGCTGATAAAATCATCGTACTGAATGAAGGGGATGTTGTCGGGATCGGCACTCACCGCGAATTATTAGAAAAATGTCCCATTTATTATGACATCGCCGCCTCGCAATTATCGAAGGAGGAATTAGCATGAGAAAATATACTTCTTCTTTGAAACGGTTGATGCATTATATCAATCCTTACAAAAAAACGTTCATCTTAGTCTTGGCATTGGTAGTCGGAACATTGCTCTTGGGCACGTGGATGCCTTATTTGACCGGGCTGCCTACGACAGAAGTCAGCAAGAATGTCGCGCAAGGCGAAGCAATCAATTTTGATTATGTTTTTAAATGGTTAGTAGTGATCGTGATCGTTGGGATCGTGTATTGCGGCACACAATTAGGAACCGGCTGGCTGATGGCCAATGTCGTTCAATCGGCGATGCGAGATTTGCGCGAAGACATTGAAGCGAAGATCAATCGCCTGCCTGTCTCTTATTTTGACCGCAATCAACAAGGAAATATCTTGTCACGGGTAACAAATGATGTGGATGCTGTCAGCAACGCGATGCAGCAAGCGATCATTAAATCGATCAATGCGGTTTTAGGAATTTTACTGGCGGTTGCGATGATGTTTTATATCAATCCACTGATGGCTGTTTTCTCGATGATCATGATTCCGTTATCGATTGTGATCTCCCGAAAAATCGTCCAAGTCTCACAAAAAGATTTCCAAGGAATGCAAAATTCACTTGGTGAACTGAATGGTTTTGTCCAAGAAAATATGACGGGTTTCAGCATCTTAAAATTGTATGGCCGCGAGCAAGAAACATTGGCTGGTTTCAGTGAAGTCAATCATGAACTGCGTCGTTTTGGTTTCCGCGCCGCATTTGTTTCTAGTTTGATGCAGCCGCTGGTTCAAGTAACGGCGTATGCGACCTACATCGCGATGGCGATCCTCGGTAGTTGGAATGTGATCCATGGAGTGATTTTAGTCGGTCAGCTGCAGGCGTTTATTCAATACATTTGGCAAGTCAGCCAGCCGATGGGAGAAATCACGCAGCTGTCATCGATGATCCAAAGTGCTTCAGCTTCAGCTAAACGAGTGTTTGAAATTTTGGACGAACCTGAAGAAGAATTGAATGAACAAGATGTCCCATTGCCAGAGCCTGTCCAAGGAAATGTCGTCTTTGATCATGTAAAATTCAGCTATGATCCAAAGAAACCGCTGATCGAAGATTTAAGTTTTGAAGTCAAAGCTGGTGAAACCGTGGCAATCGTCGGGCCGACCGGTGCAGGGAAAACGACGTTGATCAATTTATTGATGCGTTTTTATGACATCGACAACGGAAAAATTTTGATTGATGGAGTAAACACTCAAGAAATGAAACGCTCGGATGTTCGTTCGCTGTTTGGTATGGTCTTGCAAGACGCATGGCTGTATGAAGGCACGATTGGTGATAATATTCGCTTTGGCCGTTTAGAGGCAACGGATTATGAAGTTGTCGATGCGGCCAAGACTGCCAATGTCGATCACTTTATTCGAACGATGCCAGGTGGTTATGAAATGGCAATCAATTCAGAAGGAGATAATGTGTCGCTTGGTCAAAAACAATTGTTGACGATCGCGCGGGCAGTGATCTCTGATCCAAAAATTTTGATCTTGGATGAAGCCACCAGTTCTGTCGATACTCGTTTAGAAGGCCTGATCCAAAAAGCGATGGATCGGGTGATGCAAGGACGGACCAGTTTTGTGATTGCTCATCGCTTATCGACGATTCGTGATGCAGATCTTATCTTAGTCATGAAAGATGGACAGATCATTGAGCATGGGACGCACAATGAATTATTGGCACAAAGCGGTTTTTATGAACAGCTTTACAACAGTCAGTTCATGGAAGAAAGTGAATGATCTTAAGCAGAAGGTTATGACAGAAGCAGACAGCTTCAAGAAAGAATGATTTTTAAAAATTGCTGCTCAAATTTTTATGAAATTTCGGCTTAATTCTGAAGCGGCTATTTCTGTAACACCGTTTATTCGGAAAAAGAGGGGACGACATTTTGTCGCGCCCCATTTTTTTATAGTCAATCTAAACGATGGGTGAAAGTAAAGCGGCCGCATTTAAAAATAGCCAGAGTTATTTTTGCTTGGATTAGCGAAAGAAAAATCTTTCGCTTTGCTGTTTTTTATTGAGGAAGGCGCATTCAATAAATGCTATACTTAGTTTGAAAATTATTAGCCAAAATGACTAAGTTGAGACAGCTTTATGAAGGAGAGAACAAAATGGATTTTATTGCAGATAGTGCAGATGTGTATGGGGATGTGACCATCGGAGCAGGTTCGACGATTTGGTTTCAAAGTGTTTTGCGCGGCGACAGCAATAGTATTTCAATTGGTAAAAAAAGCAATATTCAAGATGGAACGATCGTCCATGTCGATCATGAGGCGCCGACTTTGATAGAAGATCATGTGACGGTCGGTCATGCGTGTATCATTCATGGTTGTACGATTCATTCGGGTGCATTGATCGGAATGGGTTCGACGATTTTGAATCATGCGGAGATCGGTGAAAATAGTTTGATCGGTGCAGGCTCATTAGTGACAGAAGGCACCGTGATCCCGTCAGGCGTTTTGGCTTTTGGTTCTCCGGCACGGGTGATACGCCAACTAACACCCGAAGAAATCAAAAAGAATCAAGAAAATGCTCAGCATTATTATGAACTTGGTCAAGCGTATTTGAATCAGGAATTTCAAGCATTCGAAGGATCTGCTGATGAAAGAGGCTAGTTTCTTATTATTACAGGCACAATTGCGCGCCTTATTTCCGGATGAAGGATTGCATCAGTTGGCAATCTATGAAGATCAAGTTGGAGAGATCTTGATTTTTTCAAGTCGTGGTCTGCACGTACTGGAAGAAGATGATTTAACGAAAGAACCGCGAAATATTTATTTCACACCAGATTGTTTGAAACCCTTTGCGCTTAGACAACAAGCTGGAATCTTTGAGTTGGTTGTGGAAACGCTTAGAAATCATAAATTTATTTTAGCATTTCCTGATCAAACCGATGCGTATCAAGCGATGCAGCTGTTAGTAGATCTTTTAACAAAATAAGACAATTTAGTATAAATTTTTCCTGATTCCATATATAATCTTACTAAAAGGAAGTGATAAAAATGGACGGAAGCAAATTTGATCATGAGCCGCTAAATGAAGAAGGGTTATTGGCTCAAGGTTATCGCAAATATCAGGGTGAAGGTATTGATATTTATTATAATAAAGATGTTTGCGCGCACATCGGTAATTGTGTTCGGGGAAATTCAGAAATTTTTGAGGTAGGCCGCAGACCATGGATCATTCCTGATAACGGCAGTGTTGAAAATGCCAGTTACGTTGTGGATACTTGTCCTAGCGGTGCATTGAAATACGTGATCAAAAAGTAAATAAAATAGTAACAAATAAATTTAGTGAGGAGAATCGCAATGGAAATCAAAGAAGAAAAAGAACGTCTGGTTTTATTGAATGATGCAAATGAAGAAGCTGGGGAAATGACTTGGTCAGTTGCCGGGCCGGAAATCATGATAATCGATCATACATTTGTTGATCCAACGTATCGTGGTCAAGGTTTAGCTGAAAAATTAGTTGCAGCAGGTGTCGAAAAGGCGCGTAAAGAAGGCAAAAAAATCATTCCGTTATGTCCGTTTGCAAAAAAAGAATTTGAGGAAAAAGCGGAATACGGCGATGTTTTAAGAAAATAATTTAACCCTTCTCTAGTCAAAAGCCTTCATTTATGCTAAAGTTGAGAATGAGGTAGTTTGGAAATAAGGAGGATCATCTTTTGTATAATTTTATTTTGGGTGTGATCTTAGTTTTATCAGTGATCATCGTTATCACGATCATGATGCAACCTAGCAAACAAAATAGTGCGGCAAGCGCGTTCACTGGCGGCGCTGATCAGCTGTTTGGTAAACAAAAAGCACGTGGATTTGAAGCTGTGATGCAACGATCTACCGCGATTTTAGGTGCGATTTGGCTGATTTTACTCTTCGTATTAATGTTTTTATCTAGCAAATAAAGCCGGCCTCTCAAGTGAGAGGTCTTTTTTATTTTGTATTTGTCTTAAATCAAGTACACTCTAAGATAGGGTATACTTAAATGACGGTCTGACCTTAGTCAGAATCAGTAGATAAATAGAAAAGAGTTAAACGCAATTATTCTTACTAGGAATTTTATAATGTTCAAATGAGCCACAAGGAGTGAAGAAAAATGATCCAAGCACCTGATTCATTGTTTTTGCCACATGGAAAACGAGCGGTTCTGCTTTTGCATGCCTATTCAGGCAGTCCGAATGATGTTCGGATGCTGGCGCGTTTTTTAGAAAAATTAAATTATACAGTTTATGTTCCTATGTACACGGGTCATGGAACAACGGATCCGCTGGATATCTTACAAGAAACGGCTGAAGATTGGTGGCAAGACAGCCAGCGTGCGGTAGAATTTTTACGCTCACAAGGCTATCAAGAAATCGCTGTTTTCGGACTTTCAATGGGTGGAATCTTTGCTACCCGATTATTGAGTGTTCTGCCGGATGAGTTGATTGGCGGCGGCTTTTTCTGTTCACCAATCGCACCGGTCAAAAACAACGTGACAGAAAACTTCCTATTATATGCTCGGCAAGTCCTAGAACGGACAAACGGAGAAATGGTGGAAGAAAAAATCGAAAGCTATCGCTCATTAGTAGAACAACAGTTAGCAACGATCGAAGAACAGGCGCACCATGCATTTGAAAATTTGGCGAAAATCAATTGTCCTTTTTTTATGGCACAGGCTGGACAAGATGAAATGATCGAGGCTGAAGGCGTCTTTCAAACAGCAGAACGTTTGCGACAGACAACTTTTACTTTGAACTGGTATCCTAAGAGTGGACATGTGATCACGGTTGGACCTGAAAGAAGACAATTTGAACAAGACGTAGCCGATTTTTTAGCGAGTCTTGGCTGGAGAGAAAATAATGGAGAAAAAAACAATTAAAGCAGAAATACTGGCTGGGTTGAAAGCAGCCAATAAAAAAAGTCTTTCAATGGAAGAATTAGCAGAAATTTTAAATATGCGCAAAAGTGCTGATTTTAAAATGCTCGTTCAAACAGTAGCACAGCTGGAGCGAGAAAAAGCGTTGGAATTTAATAAAAAAGGCCGGATTAAATTGCCTTTTCAACCAATCGAAGTTGAAGGGATCTTTCGGCGTAATGAACGCGGTTTCGGTTTTGTAACGATTGATCCAGAAGAACCGGATGTTTTCATCCCAAAAGACGCGACGAATTTTGCGATGGATGGCGACATCGTCATGATCGATATCCAAAAAACAGCCGATCTTTTTTCTGAACGTGGTGCAGAGGGTCGAGTAGTTTCTATCAAAGAACGAAAGATCCAACAACTCGTTGGTGAATTTACCGCTTTTGATGTTGCGGAGATCGCAGAATCTGATTTGTTTGGTTATGTGAAACCAAAAGATAAGAAAAGTGCGCAGTTCAAAGTCTTTATTGCGGCTGAAGGGATCCAGCCAGTCAATGGCAGCATCGTTATCGTTGAGATCACTCATTATCCGGAAAAAGGTTACGCTGAAAGTTTGGAAGGCGTAGTGACTAAAGTAGTCGGACATAAAAATGATCCTGGGATGGATATCTTATCAATCGTCATCGCGCAAGGAATCCCGACGGCTTTTCCTGAAGAAGTTCAAACAGCTTCAGAACAAGTGCCGGATCAAATCAGCGAGACAGATTTGGTCGGCCGCCGAGATTTACGCGATCAGCAGATCGTTACGATCGATGGGGCTGATGCGAAAGATCTGGATGATGCAGTCACTGTACGCAAATTAGAAAATGGCAATTATTTTTTAGGGGTTCATATTGCAGACGTGTCACATTATGTCACTGAAAATGGTGTGCTTGATAAAGAAGCGTTTGAACGTGGAACGAGTGTCTATTTGACGGACCGAGTAATTCCCATGATTCCGCAACGATTATCCAATGGTATTTGTTCATTGAATCCGCATGTTTCGCGGCTGACGATGAGTTGCGAGATGGAGATCGATGCAGCAGGTACGATTTTGCGTCATGAGATTTTTCAAAGTGTCATTCAAACGAGTGAACGAATGACGTATTCTGCTGTGAATGCGATTTTGGAGGAAGAAGATCCGGAAACGATTCAACGGTACCAAACATTAGTGCCGATGTTTCATTTGATGAAGGAACTCCATCAAATTCTTGAAGGCCGGCGCAATCACCGCGGAGCGATCAATTTTGAAGACCGCGAAGCGAAGATTTTAGTCGATCCTGAAGGGCGTCCGTTAGATATCGAGTTGAGAGAACGCGGAGTCGGCGAGCGATTGATCGAATCGTTTATGTTGGCAGCGAATGAAACAGTCGCCAAACATTTCAATCAATTGAAACTGCCATTTATTTATCGGATCCATGAACAACCGAAAGAAGAAAAAATGCAGCGCTTCTTTGATTTTGCGGCTGCTTTGGGTATCTTAGTTAAAGGAACTAAAAATACGATCACGCCAAAAGACTTGCAGCAAGTCATTGATGATGTGGAAGATAAGCCGGAAGCTGCGGTGATCAACACGATGTTGTTACGCAGTATGCAGCAAGCCCGCTATTCAGAAGACAACTATGGACATTACGGGTTAGCAGCAGAATATTATACGCACTTTACGTCACCGATTCGCCGCTATCCTGATTTGATCGTTCATCGGTTGATTCGATCATATAGTCAAGATCAAAGCGAAGCAACCAAAGTCAAATGGGAAGAATCATTGCCTGAAATCGCTGATCACAGCTCGAAAATGGAACGCCGCGCGGTTGAAGCGGAACGTGAAGTCGACAGCATGAAAAAAGCAGAATTCATGGCGGAAAAAATTGGTGAGGAATTTGATGGAATCATCAGTTCCGTGACGAAGTTTGGGATCTTTATCGAATTGCCAAACACAGTCGAAGGTCTGATCCACTTAAACGAATTAAAACAAGATTACTTCCACTTTATCGAAAACCAGTTGGCTTTAGTCGGCGAACGGACACGGCAAACCTTTAAAATCGGTCAAAAAGTACGAGTAAAAGTTACTAAATCAGATCCTGAAACACGCGAGATTGATTTTGAACTTTTAGAAGCAGAAGAAATCCCGGCTTTAGAGATCCCAGGAAACAATCGCAACCGCCGCCGCAAACCTGCAGGTGAACGAAGAAACAATCAATCAGCTGAAAAAAATCGTAGCAAAAATTCTGAGCGTCAAAAAAATGCTGGCGACAAGAAAAAGAAAAAAGGTAAGAAGGCTTTTTATAAAACGGTACCTAAAAAGAAAAAGCCAGGTAGAAAGAAGGGATAGTATGCCAAAAGGCGAAGGCAAGTTAGTGGCGCAAAATAAAAAGGCGCGTCATGATTATACGATCACGGATACGATCGAGGCGGGGATCGTCTTGCAAGGGACAGAAATCAAATCGATTCGCAACAGCCGGATCAATTTGAAAGATGGGTTCGCACGGATCCGCAATGGCGAGATATTTTTATACAATGTTCATATCAGCCCTTATGAACAAGGAAATATCTTTAACCACGATCCCGTACGTACACGCAAACTATTGATGCACAAAAAACAAATCGCTCGTTTAGCCGGCGAAGTCAAAAATGCCGGCATCACCCTCGTTCCTTTGAAAGTTTATTTAAAGGATGGCTATGCGAAAGTCTTGATCGGGGTAGCTAAAGGGAAACATCAATACGACAAGCGAGAAAGTTTGAAACGCAAAGATGTTGATCGCCAGATTAGCCGAACGTTAAAAAATTACGCACGGTAACAAAATATTCTTTTTCGCATATTTAAAGAGGATCTCTTTACTTCATTATAAATTTTGATACGATTAGTTACAATTCGTCCCGCTTTATTTTCGGGCAAAAAGGGCTGTTAAAGCCGTTTTGGTTGAAATAAAATAACGATCTAAAAAATAATCTGAGTTAGGCGGAAAAATTTTAAGAAAATTCTTTGAAATTTTCTTTTTCTGGTGGTAACATACGATAGTATTTTGAGGAGCAGCGCTAAGCAGGCACGAGCTGACGCGAGTCGCTGGGAAGAGAGGTGAACTAGATTGGATGAAAAATCTTGGGTTTTCCATATTGGTCCCATATGGTTTGATGGTACAGTTACGACAATGATTCTTGTAACATGTGTGATCGTATTTCTTATTGTCTATACATTTACACGCAACTTATCATTGAAGCCCAAAGGAAAGCAAAACGCAATTGAGTGGGTGATTGATTTTACTACGAACATTGTTGGCGACAACATGCCTCGTAAAGAAGTCAGAAATTTTAGTTTGTTCTCATTTACGTTGTTCTTATTTATTTTTGTAGCAAACCAAATCGGATTGGTCACAAAGATTGTCAGTGGCAATGAAGTGACTTATTGGAAAAGTCCGACGGCTGACCCATTTGTAACGATGGGATTGGCATTACTCGTATTGGTCTTAGCGAATTATCTAGGATCGGAGAAATTAGGCTTAGGCGGCTACATCAAAAATTCTTTCTTCACACCTTCAGGATTATTTCCTATTAAGTTGATGGAAGAGTTTACGAATGTTATCACGTTAGGCTTACGTCTTTACGGGAACATTTTTGCTGGTGAAGTATTGCTTTCACTGATTGCCAGCATGGTGACAAGCTCTGGATGGTGGACATTGCCATTCGCGATCCCGCTTGAGATGATTTGGATCGCATTCTCATTATTTATCGGTAGTATCCAAGCATTTGTTTTCACTACTCTATCTATGGTTTATATCAGTCATAAAATCGAGGTAGAATAAAAAAATTAACATACTTTTAGGAGGAAATTTATTATGAACTTTATCGGTGCAGGAATCGCAATCATGGGAGCCGCAATTGGGGCTGGTTATGGTAACGGACAAGTAATTTCAAAAGCAATTGAATCAATGGCGCGTCAACCAGAAATGTCAGGTCAAATTCGTTCAACAATGTTTATTGGTGTTGGTTTGATCGAAGCTGTGCCAATTCTAGGTGTGGTACTAGGCATGTTGATGGTTTTCCAAGGTTAATAATCGACGCTTTTTTGTTGAGACTTAAAAAGTCTGCGGGCCGCTTGACGGTCTGCGAATGAGGAAGATGAACAGAAAGGAAGACCGAGTATGCTGAATCTGGTTATTGCTGAGACTGTCAACACAACGCTCGGTAATTTAATCGCCGTTACGGGAGCTTTTGTGATCCTAATGGCATTATTGAAAAAATTCGCGTGGGGTGCTATTCAAGATATCCTAAGCAAGCGTGAAGAAAAGATCGCCAATGATCTAGATTCTGCCGAACAGTCACGGATCAAAGCAGCTGAGTTGGAAAAAGAACGTGAAACTCAGTTAGCAAGTTCTCGCAGTGACGCGGCGGACATCATCAAAAACGCAAAGGAAAGTGGCGAGTTAAGTCGTCAAAACATCATCCATGATACAAAAGAAGAAGTCTCACGTCTAAAAGATCGTGCTCAAACTGAGATCAAAGACGAACGCGAAAATGCGTTGATTTCTGTTAAAGATGACGTAGCAACACTTTCCTTGCAAATCGCAGAGAAAATCTTGAGCAAAGAGCTTTCGCAAGGCGCTCATCAAGATTTGATCAACGACTACATGGACAAGCTGGGTAACACGAAACATGAAGCTTGATAAATACACTGTTGGGAAACGTTATGGCCGAGCTTTGTTTGAATTGGCGATCGAAAATAAAGCTGCCGATACCGTTTATCAAGAGTTGTTGACGATTCGGGAAATCTGTAAAGAAATTCCTGATCTAGGAAATATTTTAACCGACGTTCGTCTAGAAGGCGCTGAAAAAAAAGCGATCATGGATGCTTTTGTCGGAGGTTTTGACGGGATCGTCAAAAATTTTCTATTAGTTGTTTTTGAATACAATCGCAGCGATGATCTGCCTTTTATGATTGAAGAATTTGAACATCGTTACGATGCATTGAATAAAATCGCACACGGAACAGTCACAACGGCTGTGCCGCTCTCTGAAGAAAAGAAACAAGAACTCGAATCAAAAGTCGCTGATGTTTTTGGCTATCAGAAGGCCACATTAACCCCGCTAGTTGACGAATCAATTCTCGGCGGTGTCATCGTTGAAACAGGTCATCGAGTGATCGACGGCAGCCTCGCCAGCCAATTAAATGGTCTACGAGCAGCACTTAGTAAAAAGTAGAGAAGAAGAGGTGAAATGAATGGCCATCAAGGCAGAAGAAATCAGTGCTTTAATCAAAGAACAAATTCAAAATTATGATAATAAACTGTCGGTTGAAGAAATCGGAACAGTCACCTACGTTGGGGATGGAATCGCCCGTGCCCACGGTTTGGAAAACGCGATGAGTGGAGAACTTTTAGAGTTTTCAAACGGCTCTTACGGAATGGCACAAAACTTAGAAAGCAATGATGTCGGTATTATTGTTCTAGGCGAATTTGAGTCCATTCGTGAAGGAGATAAAGTAAAACGTACCGGTAAAATCATGGAAGTCCCCGTTGGCGATAATATGATCGGCCGCGTGGTCAATCCATTAGGTCAGCCAATTGACGGCATGGGTCCAATCGAAACAAGCAAAACCCGTCCAGTCGAAGCAATGGCTCCCGGCGTTATGCAACGTAAATCTGTTTCTGAACCAATGCAAACCGGTTTGAAAGCGATCGACGCGCTCGTTCCAATTGGCCGCGGCCAACGTGAATTAGTTATCGGCGACCGTAAAACAGGTAAAACTTCGATCGCAATCGATACGATCATCAACCAAAAAGGTCAAGACATGATCTGTATCTATGTTGCGATTGGACAAAAAGAATCAACTGTTCGTTCACAAGTGGAAACATTGCGCAAATTTGGGGCAATGGATTACACCATCGTTGTGACAGCGGGAGCATCTCAACCTGCACCGCTATTATTTATTGCGCCTTACGCTGGAACAGCCATGGGTGAAGAATTCATGTATAACGGCAAACACGTCTTGGTTGTCTTTGATGATTTATCAAAACAAGCCGTAGCATATCGTGAACTTTCGTTACTATTGCGCCGTCCGCCAGGTCGTGAAGCTTACCCAGGGGATGTCTTTTATTTACACTCACGTCTATTAGAACGTGCAGCAAAACTTTCAGATGAATTAGGCGGCGGCTCTTTGACGGCCTTGCCATTTGTTGAAACACAAGCAGGAGACATTTCTGCGTATATTCCTACCAACGTAATCTCGATCACTGATGGACAAATTTTCTTGGAAAATGATTTGTTCTACGCTGGGATTCGTCCAGCCGTTGATGCCGGTTTATCTGTATCACGGGTTGGTGGTTCCGCACAGATCAAAGCAATGAAAAAAGTTGCCGGAACTCTTCGTTTAGACCTTGCTAGCTATCGTGAATTAGAAGCCTTCACGCAGTTTGGTTCAGATCTAGATGCAGCGACACAAGCGAAATTAAATCGTGGCCGCCGAACAGTTGAAGTCTTGAAACAAAAATTGCATGATCCACTTCCTGTTGAAAAACAAGTTGTGATCCTTTATGCCTTGACTCATGGGGTCCTTGATAGTATTTCAGTCAATAGTATTTTAGATTTTGAAGCACGCTTATTTGAATATCTAGAAACAAATCATTCAGATTTATTTGCAACGATCCGCGACACGAAGAATTTGCCGGACACAGATAAATTAGATGAAGCGATCCAAGAATTCAAAGACATTTTTGACGCTTCTGCAGCTAACCAAGAAAAAGCATAATCGAGGTGAGAAAAAATCATGGCATCCTTAAATGAAATCAAAACACGGATCGCATCGACGAAGAAAACCAGTCAAATCACCAACGCTATGCAAATGGTATCTGCATCTAAATTAACGAAGTCCGAGGCTTATTCAGCTAAATTCCAATTGTATGCTTCAAGAGTACGTGAAATATTGACGCACTTAACCGCAAGCGAATTAACGGAATTAGCCAACTCGGGTCGGGAATTAGGCGGCATCAATTATCACAGCATGTTGTTGAATCGGCCAGTCAAAAAAACTGGTTATATTGTGATCACTTCTGACGGTGGGTTAGTCGGCGGTTACAACAGCTCGATTTTGAAACAGACGATGACGATGCTTGAAGATGATCATGATTCTGCTGATGAATATGTTTTGTTAGCCATTGGTGGAACCGGAGCGGACTTTTTCAAAGCTCGCGGCGTTAAATTAGCTTATGAATTACGCAATTTATCGGATCAGCCAAGCTTTGATGAAGTACGAAAAATCGTTTCGATGACAACCAGCATGTATGAAAATCAAGTCTTCGATGAACTGTACGTATGTTACAACCATCACGTAAATTCATTATCTAGTCAGTTCCGGGTAGAAAAAATGCTGCCAATCTCTGATTTAGATCCAAGCGAAGCGCAAACGTATCGCGAAGAATATTTGTTTGAACCTTCAAAAGAAGCCATTTTGGATCAACTGCTGCCGCAATATGCAGAAAGTTTGATCTACGGTGCGATCGTTGATGCCAAGACGGCAGAACACGCCGCCGGAATGACTGCAATGAAGACTGCGACTGATAATGCGAGCGCGATTATTGCTGATTTGACGATTTCATACAACCGGGCTCGTCAAGCAGCGATCACCCAAGAAATTACTGAAATTGTCGGCGGGGCATCCGCATTAGAATAATTTTGAGATTGGAGGAAAAAACATGAGTTCAGGCAAGATTGTTCAAGTTATTGGTCCCGTTGTCGACGTGGAATTTTCTTTAGATCAATCCTTACCAGACATCAACAATGCGTTGATTGTTTATAAAAATGATAAAACAAAAGTCGTTCTTGAAGCAGCTTTGGAACTTGGGGATGGTGTTATCCGCACGATTGCTATGGAATCCACAGATGGTTTGCAACGCGGAACAGAAGTTGTCGATACCGGCAAACCAATCTCTGTTCCAGTAGGTAAAGAAACTTTAGGTCGTGTGTTCAACGTATTAGGTGAAACGATCGATAAAGAAGCGCCTTTCCCTGAAGATGCAGAAAAAAGCGGTATCCATAAAAAAGCACCAGCTTTTGAAGAACTTAGCACAAGTAATGAGATTTTAGAAACAGGAATCAAAGTTATCGACTTATTAGCACCCTACTTAAAAGGTGGGAAAGTCGGACTATTCGGTGGTGCCGGTGTTGGTAAAACCGTATTGATCCAAGAATTAATTCATAACATCGCTCAAGAACACGGGGGGATTTCCGTCTTTACCGGTGTTGGTGAACGGACGCGTGAAGGGAACGACCTTTACTATGAAATGAAAGATTCTGGCGTTATCGAAAAAACAGCCATGGTATTTGGTCAAATGAATGAGCCGCCTGGTGCGCGTATGCGTGTTGCCTTGACTGGTTTAACATTAGCTGAACATTTTCGTGATGAAGAAGGACAAGATGTGTTGCTGTTTATCGACAACATTTTCCGGTTCACTCAAGCTGGATCAGAAGTTTCTGCCTTACTAGGTCGGATGCCTTCAGCCGTGGGTTATCAACCAACCTTGGCAACTGAAATGGGTCAATTACAAGAACGGATTACTTCAACGAAAAAAGGATCGATTACTTCGATCCAAGCAATCTATGTACCAGCCGATGACTATACTGACCCGGCACCAGCAACTGCCTTCGCCCATTTAGATGCAACAACTAACTTAGAGCGTAAGTTGACGGAACAAGGGATCTACCCAGCCGTTGATCCATTAGCATCATCATCAAGTGCTTTAGCACCTGAAATTGTTGGTGAAGAACATTATCGTGTAGCAACAGAAGTTCAACGTGTATTGCAACGTTACCGCGAATTACAAGATATCATCGCTATTTTGGGGATGGACGAATTGTCTGACCAAGAAAAAATAATCGTTTCTCGTGCTCGTCGGATCCAATTCTTCTTGTCGCAAAACTTTAACGTAGCGGAACAATTTACTGGTCTACCTGGTTCATATGTCCCTGTTGAAAAAACTGTTGAAGGCTTTAAAGAAATTCTTGAAGGCAAATACGATGACCTTCCCGAAGAAGCATTCCGCAGCGTAGGTACGATCGAAGACGTAGTAGAAAAAGCGAAAACTTTAGGCTACTAGAAAGAGGTGCCCGATGGAACAAGAAAAAAACAAAGTTCTGCAAGTGAACGTTGTTACTCCAGATGGTAACGTCTATGATCATAGCGCAACGATCGTCGTTGCAAAAACCGTTGCTGGTGAAATCGGTATTTTACCGGACCATGCGCCGATTATTGCGCCTCTCGTAATAGATGAAGTTCGTATTCGTCGAACGGATCAAGATACCCATGTCGACTGGATTGCAGTCAATGGCGGGATCATGGAAGTCCGAGACAATGTGTTGACGATCATTGCCGATACAGCTGAACGTGAACGCGATATCGATGTCTCGCGTGCCGAAAGAGCAAAACAGCGTGCAGAAGCACGGATTCAAGAAGCGCGTGAAAAACAAGACACTGACCAATTAAGTCGTGCCGAAGTTGCTTTGCATCGTGCAATGAATCGTATCAAAGTTTCAAAACATCGTTAAACACAGTTTTAGCAGAATTTTTTCTGGTCTGCTGTGTAGTTGCTAAAAAGGTTGTGTCTGTTTGACACAGCCTTTTTATGATAGGAAGACGATTTTTCTTAGTTGTGGGCTGCAATCAATACTTTGTTTTTATTATCAATTCATCAATAAAAATGGGAAAAGTACTCAAAGAATTCAGACAATCAAAAAACTTTTTTGGAATAAGAAATAAAAATTAAGTTTTTTAAAAGTTTCTGTACAGTTCTTTACGTGCACAATGTGTTCTTCTTTGTATGAATCTGTGATATAATCCAAATGTTGATTTTTTTTGAAAGGAAACGACTTATGCAAGTGTTTGGAATTGATGCAATCGTTAGGATCATCTCGCATTTTTCTTTTATTTATTTAGCTTTTTGGGCTTTGAGATCATTGCGGGTCGAAAATCTATTCAAAGCATTTAAAGAAGCGCAAGTTCGTGTTGCGATTCTAATGCTGGCGATCGTCATAGGTTTTATTTGCAGTACGTTTTTCTTAGAAATCATTCTTTTGAGCAAAAATATATTTTTGACATTTAATTAAGGTACATAGACGAGAAAATCGATTAGCTTTTTTGGAGGGAATACAATGGAAGAAATCATCGTTCGTGGTGGCAAACAATTAAAAGGAACGGTACATATTGAAGGAGCAAAAAATGCTGTACTGCCAATTTTGGCTGCAACTTTATTAGCTGAAGAAGGAACATCAACGCTAAGCAATGTTCCAATCTTATCTGATGTTTTTACCATGAATCAAGTGATTCGTTATTTGAACACAGATGTTGAATTTAACGAAGAAAGTAAAGAAATTACTGTAGATGCTACGCGTCAATTGAATGTGGAAGCTCCTTATGAGTACGTAAGCAAGATGCGGGCATCAATCGTTGTAATGGGCCCATTATTGGCTCGAAATGGTCATGCAAAAGTTGCGATGCCGGGCGGCTGCGCAATCGGCAAACGTCCAATTGATTTGCATCTAAAAGGATTTCAAGCTTTAGGCGCGAAAATCATCCAAAAAAATGGCTACATCGAAGCGATTGCTGATGAATTAGTCGGCGATACAATCTACTTGGATTTCCCAAGTGTCGGTGCGACCCAAAATATTATGATGGCTGCTGTGAAAGCAAAAGGGACAACAGTGATTGAAAACGTTGCTCGCGAACCTGAAATTGTTGATTTAGCTAACTTTTTGAATAAAATGGGCGCTAACATCCATGGTGCTGGTACAGAAACGATGCGTATCGAAGGCGTTACTCATCTGCATGCTGTTTCTCACCCAATCGTTCAAGATCGCATTGAAGCCGGAACATTTATGGTTGCTGCTGCAATGAATGAAGGAAATGTTTTGATCGATGGTGCAATCCCTGAACACAATCGTCCATTGATTTCAAAATTGATTGAAATGGGTGTTAAGATTACTGAAGAAAATGACGGCTTGCGAGTGATCGGTCCCAAAGTATTAAAAGCTACCGATATCAAAACAATGCCTCATCCAGGTTTCCCAACAGATATGCAAGCACAAATGACGGCTATTCAATTAGTTGCAGAAGGCGTCAGCACAACGACTGAAACTGTTTTTGAGAACCGTTTCCAACATTTAGAAGAAATGCGCAGAATGAATGCCCAAGTCAAGATCGACAACAATGTTGCTTTGATCAAAGGCGGTTCTGAATTACAAGGAGCAGAAGTTTATGCGACTGATTTACGTGCCGCAGCTGCGCTAGTACTAGCTGGCTTACGTGCAAAAGGAATGACGCGTGTACGCAACTTGAAATATTTGGACCGTGGCTACTATCAATTCCATGCAAAACTTCAACAATTAGGTGCAGACGTAGAGCGTATGGACAGCGATAGCAAGAAAGCAGCGGACGCTGCAACTGTCTTAGCTTAAGGAGTAGATTTATGAGTTCTGGTGAACATATCTTACGCAACTTGATTCGGATCGTAGCAATTTTACTAGCTGGTATTCTTTTGTTCATCATCGGCAGTATGATTGGTTATGGTGTAATGGGTGGCGGAAATCCTTTTAAAGTATTATTACCGGACGTTTGGCGGCATATTTTGGAATTTATCCATTAGTTCGATACGTCAGAAGTTAAACAGATCGATAAAGAGATCGCCCATTTTGGTGTGATCTCTTTTTTACCAATTTTATTTACTGGATTAGTCAGTAACAAAGAAATCAGTTTCGAGGTGTGAAAATGAATGTTTTAAGTAAAGGATTGATTTTATTCGTTCGCGGGTATCAGCGCTTCATCTCACCGTTGACGCCGCCTTCATGCCGTTATTATCCTACCTGTTCCAGTTATATGATCAAAGCGATCCAAGTTCACGGGGCACTTAAAGGATTCTTGATGGGGATTTCCCGGATTTTGCGCTGCCATCCTCTGGCAAAAGCTGGATTAGATTATGTACCGGTAAAATTTTCATTGCGAAAAAATTTAGTCGATCATGAAGAACCTGAGTACCCGCAGTTGAAACAGGGAACAAACAATTAAAAGACCTATCTTAGAGGTCGATTCGTGTCTAGAGAAGTTCCTTTTTGGTGCTTATTCAAAGGTTCAAAAAATTCAGCATTAAAAACTTTAGTTATTTTAAAATTATCTCTTTGACTGTTTATCGGTTAGAGAGATTTTTTTTAGTTATCTAATAGATTTTCTTGATGTAAGCGCTAATAATTGTTTGATAATACAGAATTATTAAAATATTCAGATAATTTAATTGACAGTGAGAGTTTTTTGCTTTATATTCTTTAATATCTTAACAGATTATCATCATTTTATTAGGGGGTAACAGAATGAAGAAGAGAACAGTCGCGGTTTTAGCAGCCGGTTTATTTTTATTTGGTGCATGTGGTTCACCTAAAGCTAATGATAGCAGTGGTGGCGAAGATGCCAAGACCATCAAAATCGGGGGGAACTTTGAGTTGTCAGGTGCCACTGCAGCTTATGGGGAAGTAGAAAATGATGGCGCCAAATTAGCCGTCGAACAAATTAATAAAGATGGCGGGATCGACGGAAAGAAAATCGAGTATATTTCAAAAGATAATAAATCAGATAACAATGAAGCTGCATCTGTCGCAGCGAACTTGACGACGAAAGATGAAGTAGTTGCAATCGTTGGTCCAGCAACATCAGGTGCAACAAAAGCAACATTGCCGAACTTAACAAAAGCGAAAGTACCGGCAGTAACACCTTCTGGAACAGATGATGCAATCACTGTTCAAAAAGGAAAAGTTCAAGATTATATTTTCCGTGCATGTTTCCAAGATAGTTTCCAAGGGATCGTGTTGGCAAAATATGCAGAAGAAAATTTGAAAGCCGATAAAGCTGTCATTCTTGGGGACAACTCAAGTGATTACGCAATCGGATTAACAAAAGCCTTCAAAAAGACTTATAAAGGCGACATTGTCGCAGAAGAAAACTTTACTGCAGGCGATAAAGATTTCCAAGCAGTGCTGACGAAGATCAAAGACAAAGACTTTGATGTAATCTATCTTCCTGGTTACTACACAGAAGCCGGCTTAATCATCAAGCAAGCACGTGAAATGGGAATTGACCAACCAATTCTTGGAGCTGACGGTTTTGCTGATGAAAAATTGGTTGCAACAGCAGGAGCAAGCAATGTTAATAATATTTACTATACGGGTCACTTCTCAACAAAAGCACCAGCAACAGACAAAGTTGAACCATTTGTTAAAGCTTACGAAGAGAAATACGGCAAACAACCCTCTTCATTCAATGCCTTGGCATATGATGCTGTTTATATGATCAAACAAGCAATTGAGGACGAAGGTGAAGCAACACCAGCGGCGATCCAAAAAGGCTTGGATAACTTGAAAGACTTTGAAGGTGTAACCGGTAAGATCTCGATAGATGAAGATCACAATCCTGTCAAATCAGCGGTTGTCCTTGGTCTGACGAACGGAAAAGAATCTTCTGCTGAAACCGTAAATCCATAATTACTCGGAATAAAGCAGGCAAGGGGGTGTGCCAATGGAAGTTGGTACACCCTTTTTAAGAATCAAAGCACAAAATGATCGACCACTCTATTTTTTAGAAAAGTGATGTGATAAAAATGGAAGTATTTATTCAGCAAATTGTTAACGGACTTTTCCTAGGTAGTGTTTATGCACTGATGGCGCTAGGTTATACCATGGTATATGGGATCATCAAATTGATTAACTTTGCTCATGGTGAGATCTATATGATCGGGTCTTTCATCGGCTACTTTTTGATCAACCAATTTAATATGGGATTCTTTCCAGCATTGGTTTTATCAATGGCGGGCAGTGCAGTATTAGGAGTTGTCATCGAATTTCTAGCTTATCGTCCATTAAGAAATTCAACCCGAATCGCAGCTTTGATCACGGCAATTGGTGTTTCGTATCTATTACAAAATATCATGATCTATTTTTTCAGTTCAACGACAAGACCATTTCCGCAAGTCATTAAATTGCAAGTCTTCAAATTTGGTTTTTTGAGTGTTTCAAATATTCAGTTATTGATTTTAGGACTGTCATTATTCTTGATGATTGCGTTAAACATCATTGTACAAAAAACCAAAATGGGAAAAGCAATGCGTGCAGTGAGTGTCGATACTGATGCGGCACAGTTGATGGGGATCGATGTCAATCGGACGATTTCATTTACGTTTGCATTAGGTTCTGCATTAGCCGCTGCTGGCGGGATGATGATCGGGCTGTATTACAATTCGATCGATCCAATGATGGGCTATATTCCCGGACTGAAATCATTTATCGCGGCAGTTTTAGGCGGAATCGGGATCATTCCTGGTGCGGCAATCGGTGGTTTTGTCATCGGCTTGATTGAAACCTTGACTACTGCCTTAGGTTTCTCGGATTTCAAAGATGCGGTAGTTTACATCGTTTTGATTTTGATCTTATTAGTTCGTCCAGCCGGAATTTTAGGCAAACATGTAAAAGAGAAAGTGTAGGTGAGTCAAATGAAAAAGAATTTAAAATACAATTTGATTTGGCTAGCTTTGATCGTGATTGGCTATGCGGTACTATATGCGGCGTATTCTGCCGGATTGGTCAACCTGTTCTTAGATAATATTTTGGTCCAAATCGGGATAAATGTCATTTTAGCAGTCGGCTTGAATTTGATCATTGGATTTTCTGGACAATTTTCTTTAGGGCATGCCGGGTTTATGGCGATCGGTGCGTATGCGGCGGCTTTGATCTCAATGAATACGCCGACTTACGGTGGCTTTTTCTTAGGGATGGCTGTAGGTGTCATCTTGGCAGGGATCGTTGCTGTAGCAGTAGGTATCCCAACGTTACGGTTAAGCGGAGATTACTTAGCCATTGCAACTTTAGGTGTCGCGGAGATCATTCGGATCTTATTGATCAATTTTAAAGATATCACCAACGGTCCTTCTGGTTTGTTTGGGATCGAGCCATTTGTTGATTGGCAAATGGTTTACGGTTTTATGGCGATCACCACACTATTTATCGTGAACTATATTCGTTCCGGTGCTGGTCGTGCGACGATGGCGATCCGCGAAGATGAGATCGCAGCAGAAGCGATGGGCGTAAATACGACCAAATATAAAGTGATCGCTTTTGCATTCGGGGCAATGACGGCTAGTATTGCTGGTTCGCTTTATGCGGGCTATTTACAATCCATTGCACCAAAAGACTTTGCGTTTACTAAGTCGGTGGATATCTTGATCTTAGTCGTACTAGGCGGGATCGGAAGTGTCACAGGGACTTTTATCGCGGCGATTTTATTAGGAATCATCAATATGTATCTGCAAGACTTCGGAACATTGCGGATGATCATTTATGCGTTGGCATTGATCATTTTAATGATCTTCAAGCCAGGCGGATTGTTAGGCACGAAAGAATTGTCTGTGAAAAAAATAATCGATAAGTTCAAAAAAGGAGATGACCAGAATGCCTCTGTTGGAAATTAAAGAATTAACCAAAAACTTTGGTGGTTTGGCGGCGGTCTCCAATGTCAATATCGCATTAGAAGAAAATCAATTAGTCGGTTTGATCGGTCCAAATGGTGCGGGGAAAACGACGCTGTTCAATCTGATCACTGGCGTATACGAGCCAAGTGAAGGGGATGTCTTATTAAAAGTCGATGGAAAAGATCATCGGTTAAATGGTCAAAAACCTTATGAGATTGCAGATCTTGGTTTGAGCCGAACCTTTCAGAATATTCGCTTGTTCAAAGATTTAACAGTTTTAGATAATGTCTTGATCGCGATGAACAGTAAGAACAAAGAAAGCTTCTTCACCAGTGTTTTGCGTTTACCGGCTTTTTATAACAAAGAAGAACATTTAAAAAATGAAGCACTGAAACTATTAACTATTTTTGATTTACAAGATAAAGCAGAGCATTTAGCCCGGAACTTGCCTTATGGGGAACAACGTCGGTTAGAAATCGTGCGGGCGCTGGCGACAAAGCCGAAGATCCTTTTCTTAGACGAACCAGCTGCTGGGATGAATCCGCAAGAGACAGCGGAGTTAACGTTGTTGATTCGAAAAATTCAAGCAGAATTTAAAATCACGATCTTGTTGATCGAACACGATATGAGTTTGGTCATGGATGTCTGTGAACGAATCTATGTGCTGGAGTATGGACGTATTTTGGCTGAAGGTGTTCCAGAGGAAATCAAAAATAATCCAGAAGTTATCAAAGCCTATCTTGGAGGTGATCTATAATGCTGAAAATTGAAAATCTTTCGGTTCATTACGGAATGATCCAAGCGGTGCGAGATGTCAGCTTTGAAGTCAAGCAAGGCGAAATCGTATCTTTGATCGGAGCAAATGGTGCGGGGAAAACGACGATTTTGCGGACAATCTCAGGTTTGAATCACCCATCTAAAGGCACGATCACTTTTGAAGGTACGCAGATTCAAAAGAAAGCACCTAGAAAAATCGTTGCCCAAGGGATCTCTCAAGTTCCAGAAGGCCGCCATGTATTTTCAGGCTTGACCGTCTTAGAAAATTTGGAGATGGGTGCATATTTACGAAAAGACAGCGAGATGCAAAAAGATTATGATCATATTTATGAAAAATTTCCGATCTTGAAAGAACGGTTGAACCAAGATGCTTCGACACTTTCCGGCGGAGAACAACAGATGTTGGCAATGGGACGCGCATTGATGTCTAAACCGCGTTTGTTGCTGCTGGACGAGCCATCGATGGGACTAGCACCGATCTTCATTCAAGAAATTTTTAATATCATCCAAGAGATTCAAAAACAAGGGACGACGGTTTTATTGATCGAACAAAATGCCAAGATGGCTTTATCGATTGCGGATCGCGGCTATGTTTTGGAGACCGGCAAAGTCGTCTTGTCAGGAACAGGTCAAGAATTGCTAGAAAGTGAAGAAGTCAAGAAAGCTTATCTAGGAGGGTAAAAAATGAGTGTAAAAGATTTTATGACAGAAAATTTAGTAACCGTCACACCTGAGACAAAAATATTTGATGCAGTTGATTTAATGAAAAAATATGACATCCACCGCTTGCCGGTGATCGCCAACGATCAATTGGTTGGACTAATCACTGAAGGAACGATCCAAGAAGCGCTCCCTTCAAAAGCGACGAGTTTAAGTGTTTACGAGGTCAATTATTTATTGAATAAAACGGTCGTAGCCGACGTGATGATCACAGAGGTCAAAACGATTGCTCCAGATGCAGAATTGGAAGACGGGATCTATTTGATGCGGCAAAATAAGATCAATGTTTTACCTGTACTAGCAGGCGATAAATTAGTGGGGATCATCACCAACAATGATATTTTCGATGCGTTCTTGAAATTGACTGGTTATTATGAAGGCGGCACACGTGTCCAATTAAAAATTTTGGAAGACAAAAAAGGCGTGCTTGCCAGAGTTGCCAAAGTGTTAGCTGATCATGACTTCAGTATTTTGACGGTTATTGTTGATCATCAATCAAACGCAACGATTTTAGAGATCCAATTAGCCAGCAAAGAGACGGAGAAAATCAAACAGCTTCTGACTGATAATGGGTATGAAGTTTTACGGGCAGCAGTTACACAGCCTTAGCTGAAAAGGACGACTGAGTGATCAGTTGTTCTTTTCTTTTGTTATATGCTAAAATATTTAGGACGGAGGGGAATCATATGTCTAAAAAGAACAAAGATATTCAAGTCCAAATCAAAGAAGAAGCACGCCAAATCGACGGAAAAGAGCAAACGGTCTCTCAATTAGTGATCGGTAAAAAAATTATTGGTGAAATTATTCCTGATAATAAAAATTTCCAAGCCTATAATGACGGGCGTTTACTTGGCAATTATAAGTCTTTGGACGATGGGATCGAGGCTTTGATCCGCAACTGGAATTTACACGAATAATTTTTAGAAAAGTACTTGCATTTTTTTTAAAGATTAGGTATTATAACTGAGTCGGGTTTTTAAATAATAAAAAAACCTAGCTGGAGGAGTAGCGAAGTGGCTAAACGCGACGGACTGTAAATCCGTTCCTTAGGGTTCAGTGGTTCGAATCCACTCTCCTCCACCATTGGGGTATAGCCAAGCGGTAAGGCAAGGGACTTTGACTCCCTCATGCGTTGGTTCGAATCCAGCTACCCCAGTTGTTCAGCGAGTTGCTTTTGCAACTCGCTTTTTTTGTGCGTTTAGATAACAAACTTTTAGCAAGGTCAACGAAACAGATTTAATTTTTATGAATAAATAATCGATCATTCAGTGTCTCTCTTTTACCGAAGAAGTTCTCTTGCTTGATGCCTGTTAAAATATACGCTACATTTAAGATGAAGCTATGATAATAGGAGAAAGGAGCTTGGAACGATGAATAAATTTGAGGAAGTTAAAGAGCGGTTGACCGATACTGTGGTAAAAGCCTACAGCACGATCAAAGATAATTCATTAGAAGTGACTAAAGAAAAAGGACAAGCGCCGCGTGTGCGCACGATTCGTCCAACCCGCCATACGATCAAATGGAAAGCAAGAAATCATTAAGAAGAGGTCGTGACAGAAGTAGTCAGCTTTAAGAAATGAAAAGGGATTTCCTAAAATTGTTTCTCAATTTTTTTGGAATTTCGATGTGTTTCCGAAGAAGCTATTTCTGTTTATTCGGAAAAGAGGTGTGACAAGATTTTTGTCATACCTCTTTCTTTTTTAATGATCGATCTCGATTCCTAAAATGGTCAGATGACCGTTGCCGACTAATTTGATGACTAATTTAGCGAGGCTGTCGGCGCTCATGGTCGTGTCGCTAGTGATCCACCAATGCAAGGTCCCAATAAATATCGAAGTCATGTATTCAATGATAAAATCCAACGGCACTTCGATGTCATTTTCGGTGATTTTTAACCGATTAAAGATATGGGAATATTTTTCATTTAAAATTTCCGCGATTTTTTTGCGGAGAATTTCGTTGCCTGAAGCATCCAAGACCGTCAAAAAGAATTTCCGATTTGCTTGGATCTGTTCATAAATATTTTTTAGCACCATTTCGATCTTGCGGACTTTTAGCCGATTTCCTTGGACGATCTGATCAGGATCAAGAACCGAGGCAAAAGCGTCGATGGCTTGTTTGAAAATAAAATCATAGAGATCTTGTTTATCTTTGTAGTGAGCATAAAACGTTGCGCGATTGATCATTGCTTCATCGGCGATTTCTTGTACGGTGATATTGTCGAACCCTTTTACTTCTACTAAATGAATAAAAGCTTCCATAATCATTTTGTTAGTTCGTTTAACTCGAAGGTCAATTTTTTTAGGCATAATAAAATCCTTTCGTTTCTCAACAGAGTTTGCTGGATTGTTGCTTATCACACGAATGAAATAGTTTTGAGTATTGCATAACGTTCGAAATGTTTTTAGAATATACGTGAGTAGTATAACAAACACTTTGTAAGTTAATCAACAGGTGTTGTTAAAAAGGGAAGGTAGGAATGATTATGGCATTACGAGCAGGGATTGATGTTGGCTCTACAACCGTCAAGTTGGTCATTTTGAATGAACAAAACGAAAGTCTTTTTGCGAAGTATGAACGTCACTTTTCAGATGTGAAAAATGCCACAGAACGTATCTTGCGAGAAGCAGAAACAATTATCGGTGATCAAGAAATGACGATGAGTATCACAGGATCTGGCGGAATGGGTCTGGCTGATGTATTGGCGATTCCTTTTGTCCAAGAAGTGATCGCGTGTACACGCACAGTTGAAGAAATTATTCCTGAAACCGATGTAGTGATTGAATTAGGCGGAGAAGACGCGAAAATCACGTTTTTTGAAGGGTCATTAGAACAACGTATGAACGGAAGCTGCGCTGGAGGCACAGGTGCGTTTATCGATCAGATGGCTGTCTTATTGAAAACGGATGCTAACGGTGTAAACGAATTAGCCAAAGACTATAAAACAATTTATCCGATTGCTTCTCGTTGCGGTGTATTTGCTAAAACTGATGTACAACCGTTGATCAATGAAGGAGCGGCAAAAGAAGATATCGCAGCGAGTATTTTTCAAGCAGTTGTCAATCAAACGATTGCAGGCTTAGCCGCCGGTCGAAAAATCAAAGGAAACATCGCTTTTCTAGGCGGCCCGCTATTTTTCATGTCTGAATTGCGTCAGCGATTTATTGAAACGTTAAATATCGCGCCGGAAAATGTGATCTTTCCAGAAAACCCACAGCTTTTTGTAGCGATGGGTGCCGCTTTTTATTCAGAAGAAGCAGAAATGACTTCATTAGAAGGCTTGCTGCATCGTTTATTAACGGCTGATGAAGGGCATTTAGCACCTTCAGACACACTAGACCCATTATTTAAAGATGAAGCAGAGTTAGCAGAATTTCGGATGCGTCATGGGCAAGCTCAAGTCAGAGAAAAAGATTTGGCGGAGCATGAAGGGGTCGCTTTCTTAGGAATCGATGCTGGTTCAACGACTACTAAAGTTACGCTGATCGATGATAACGGCAATTTGATGTATTCATTTTATGGCAATAATCAAGGTCAGCCGCTAGAAACAACGATGAAGGTCTTAAAAGATCTGTATACAAAGCTACCGGAAAATGTATTTATCGGAAAAGCTGCTGTTACGGGTTACGGGGAACAGTTGATCAAAAATGCGTTGAAGGTCGATATTGGTGAAGTTGAAACGATGGCTCATTATAAAGCGGCTAATTATTTTCAGCCTGGCGTCGATTTTATTTTAGATATCGGCGGACAAGACATGAAAGCCATGACGATCAAAGACGGCGCCTTGTCTTCGATCCAATTAAACGAAGCCTGTTCTTCTGGATGTGGTTCATTCATTGAAACCTTCGCAAAATCATTGAATTATAATGTAGAAGATTTTGCACAGGCAGCGGTGAAATCAAAAGCGCCAGTTGATCTAGGTTCACGTTGTACCGTCTTCATGAATTCTAAAGTGAAACAAGTTCAAAAAGAAGGGGCCTCAGTTGGCGATATTTCTGCCGGCTTGTCTTATTCTGTCATCAAAAATGCGATCTATAAAGTAATCAAAGTTCGGCGTCCTGAAGAACTTGGTGAGAAAATCGTCTGCCAAGGCGGAACATTTTATAACGAAGCAGTCTTACGGGCATTTGAAGTCGTTTCCGGCCGGGAAGTTGTTCGGCCATCGATTGCTGGTTTAATGGGAGCTTTTGGAGCGGCATTGATCGCTTTAGAAGATTATGAGATCGGTGAAAAGACCGAAACTCTTTCTTTAGCAGAAATCGATACATTTACGGCTGAAAAAGAATTCACTCATTGCGGCTTATGTGAAAATAATTGTATGTTGACGGTAACTTTATTCTCAGATGGACGCCAATTTATTACCGGAAATCGGTGCGAACGCGGCGCTCAAATCAAAGTGAAACGCGAAGATAAAAAAGTCAACTTAGTGGATTATAAATACCGTCGTTTATTCAAATATCGTCCATTACGCAAAAAAGATGCCATTCGCGGCGAGATCGGAATCCCGCGTGTCTTGAACATGTATGAAAATTATCCATTGTGGGATACGTTCTTCAGTGATTTGGGTTTCCGAGTGAAGTTATCACCGCGTTCCAATAAAGCGTTGTATGAACAAGGGATGGAAACAATCCCCAGCGATACAGCTTGTTATCCAGCGAAAATCACGCATGGACATATCCAAGCTTTGATTGATGGCGGCGTTCCGATGATCTTTTATCCCGGTGTTGTATTTGAACGAGAAGAATCAAAAGATGCGGATAATCATTTCAACTGCCCAATCGTTCAAAGTTACCCCGATGTGATTCGCAACAATGTGGATGATATTCGCGATGGCAAAGTAGATTATCGTAATCCTTATTTGAATTTAGCCAATGAAGCTTCTGTCGCTAAAGTTCTCGGCCGCTGTTTCGAAGATCTAGGAATCACACAAACAGAAATTGACCAAGCGTTGCATCATGCCTATGAAGAATTAGAAAAATTCAAAGCAGATGTCCGTCAAAAAGGGGAAGAAACCTTATTGATGCTCAATCAAAAAGGTCAACGCGGAATCGTTCTATCTGGTCGGCCGTATCATTTGGATCCTGAGATCAATCATGGGATCGCTGAAGTGATTACACAAGAAGGATTCCATGTATTAACAGAAGACAGCGTTTCTCATCTAAGCGATGTCGGCAATCTTCGTGTAGTCAATCAATGGGTCTACCATTCTCGGCTATACGCAGCCGCTCGTGTTGTAGCCAAATCGAAAAATCTTGAACTGGTCCAACTAAATTCATTTGGTTGCGGTCTAGATGCAGTAACGACGGACCAAGTAGAAGAGATCATGGATCAATATGGTAAGATCTACACCGTTTTGAAAATCGATGAAGGTTCCAATCTAGGTGCGATCAGAATTCGTTTGCGCTCACTAAAAGCGGCGGTCAATGAACGAGATAAATCGAATTTTGAACCAGTCCAACGTTTTGAAGAACCAGAAAAAATCGTCTTTACTAAAGAAATGCGTAAAAAACATACCTTGCTTTTACCGATGCTTAGTCCAATCCATCAGTCTGGTTTGTTTGATATTGCGCTGGAAGCTTCCGGCTACAATGTAGTTTGTCTGCCGGCGATGGATCGTGAAGCCATCAATGTTGGTTTGAAATTTGTCAACAATGATTCTTGTTATCCAGCGATCATCTCGATCGGTCAATTAGTCGAAGCCTTGCAAAGCGGGGAATACGATTTAGAAAATACGAGTGTGATGATGAGTCAAACCGGTGGCGGCTGCCGAGCAACAAATTATATCCCATTGCTGCGCAAAGCGTTGAATGATGCAGGGTTCCCGCAAGTACCAGTCGTTTCGGTTTCACTAGGAAATAAAGGTGTGGAAAGCAATCCAGGATTTAAATACACGCTGCCGATGTTGAAACGAATCGTTGTCGCGATTCTTTACGGTGATTTGTTTGAACGGCTCGTTTATCGGACGCGTCCTTACGAACTAGAAAAAGGTCAAATCGATGCGTTGCATGAAGAATGGCTGAAAAAAGTAGAAAGCAATGTTCGGAGTGGCTCGCTGACAGCCTTTAACCGCAACATGAAAAAAATCATCACTTCATTTGATACTGTTCCAATCTCAAATGAAGTGAAACCAAAAGTTGGCGTCGTTGGTGAAATTTTAGTCAAATATTCGCCAACAGCTAACAATGATATCGTTCGTTTGTTAGAATCAGAAGGTGCTGAAGCTGTCGTACCAGACTTGATTGGTTTCATGAACTATTCTTTGTATAATCAAATTTGGAAATATGACAATATGGGCATGCCGAAGAAAAATAAAACGATCGCAGAAATGGCGATCAAATTGATCGAGGTGGTCGAAAAACCAATGGATAAAGCGCTGCGTGCTTCTGAACGCTTTACCGGGATCCATTCGATCTATCAATTGGCTGAAGATGCCGGCAAGATTCTTTCGATTGGAAATCACACAGGTGAAGGCTGGTTCTTGACCGGTGAAATGATTGATCTATTGAAAAATGACGTCAATAATATTGTCTGCATGCAACCGTTTGGATGCTTGCCAAACCACGTGGTCGGCAAAGGGGTAATCAAAGAGTTGCGCCGCCAATATCCAAAATCAAATATTGCCGCAATCGATTATGATCCAGGCGTTTCGATCGTCAACCAATTGAATCGGATTCGTTTAATGATGGCGACCGCCAATAAACAATTAAAAACAGAAATCAAAAACTGATTGAAAGAGTAGACCAATTGAACGGGTCTGCTCTTTTTTTCTAGTTGTTTTTGTAAGATCAGCTGCTGCAAAAAAATGAACAATGTTTGGGCATGAATGAACCGTTAGGGAAGTTAGAAAAAGGATAAAGGAAATATTCGCAGGGTTATTGTTGTACATTAGGTATATACCAGTTATAATAGAAGAAAATTAATCGAGGTGACAAACGTGGCGAATCAAGTGCCAGTTTATATTCAAATACATGATCAGTTAAAAAACGAAATTGAAAACGGCGTATGGAAAGTTGGCGCTCGCCTGCCTTCTGAACGAGAATTATCCTTGCGATTCGGCGTAAGCCGAATGACTCTCCGCCAAGCAATCCAAACATTATCCGACGAAGGAATCTTGGATCGAAAAATCGGTTCAGGAACTTACGTAGCAAGTAAAAAAGTTCAAGAAAAAATGACTGGAACAACAAGTTTTACCGATATCATGGAATCACTTGGAAAAGTTCCGTCCAGCAAAACGATCTCTTTTTTCCATTCACGTGCTAGTTCTAGTGAAGCAGAAAAATTGAACTTAGAAAAAGGCGAGCAAGTCTTGCGGATGGAGCGGATCCGTTATGCAGATGACGTTCCAATCTGTTTTGAAGTCGCAAGTATTCCCGCCAAACTGATTGAAGGATTCAGTAAAGAAGAAATCACGGAATCTTTTTATCATAGTTTACAAGAAAAAGGGTTTGAGATCGGTCATGCCAATCAAACCGTATCGGCAATTTTAGCGCCGGAACAAATTGCGGAGTATCTGGCGGTAAAACGCGGCGATGCAATTTTACGCCTGCGGCAAATCTCCTATCTTACGGACGGACGACCGTTTGAATATGTACGTACTCAGTATGTCGGCAGCCGATTTGAATTTTATTTAGAAAAATAATCCAAGAGGCTAAGCTTCTTGGATCGGTTGCTCATGATATAAGACAGCGCCAGTTTCAAATTCAACTTGGCCATTTAATAAATCGGTGACTTGCGCTTCAAACGCTGTAAGCTGATTTTCGTCTACCAGACAAGTCGCGACGACTTGATCGGTGAACTGGGTCTCTTTGACAGCGATTTGCTCATTAGTGATGAAGTGTTCCATTTTGCCCCAATTAGTATAATCTAATTGGACAAAAATTTCTTGCTGCAGGCGGCCTTCTACGATACCGATGTCGGCGATCGCTTGGGCGACTGCGCCGGAATAAGCCCGGATCAATCCGCCGGCTCCAAGTTTGGTCCCGCCGAAATAGCGTGTAACGACGGCACAAACATTGATCAGCTCATTCTTTTTCAAGACTTCCAACATAGGAACACCGGCAGTTCCGCTAGGTTCTCCATCATCTGAGGAGCGCTGGATTTCATTGCGGTCGCCTAAGACAAAGGCGCTGCAATTATGGTTGGCTTTCCAATGTTCCTTTTTGATGTATTGAATGAAGTCTTTCGCTTCTTCTTCAGAGGTGATTCGTTTTAAAAAACAAATGAAGCGTGATTTTTTGATTTCGATTTCGTATTGGTGATCTTCTTTAATCGTACGATAATTTTGCAGCATGATTTTGCCTCGCTTTATTTTTCTCTTCTTAGTTTAGTATAGGAGAAAAGCGGGGCAGGTTTCAACTAAATGTTTATGAACAAGAATCTGTTTGAAGGCGAGGGATGAGCGTGACGCGCACAAAAAAATACGATGGGATCACTCATTATTTGAAAAGCAACAACGGCTCACAAGTTACACTGACCTTTACTCAATTTGATGAATTGTTGTTTCCCCGCAGCGGCTTGCCCCAGACAGCGCGGCAAGATCTTGACTGGTGGGCGAATGATTATCGCCATCCGGAAAAAGGTGCTTACGGCTGGTTGAACGCGAATTATGAAGTTGTTCAGGTCAATCTCAATAAAGAGTATGTAGTCTTCAACAAACTAGTAAAAGCAAGTTGGTTGATCTAGTTAGCAGTGGAATAATTTATTTGACAAGGTAGACAAAGAGGTTGTGACAAAAACTTGTCACAATTTTTTTTTGCGTTGAGTACATGAATTAGAAAAAAACTAAGATCGTTTTGCTTAGGTGCAGTGAGTCGATTTTTTTTAATAAGTAAAAAGAATGATTAGTGATTTGCGTATCTTTTTGAAAAGGAGGGAAGCGCACCGATGGAAATCACGGGTCAACGATTATTGAAAAAAGAATGGCAGGCTTTTTATCCGCAAGTAGATTTGAGTCAAGCAAAAAAGATTCCAGCAATGACGGAGCTGGGATCCGACTGGTTGTGTCAGCGCTGCGGAGAAGTCTCGCATGAAAAAGTCCCAGCCGGTTTTTTCTACTGCCCATTTTGTCTAGTATTGGCACGAGTGGATAGTCGTTCATTTTTTTATTATTTTCCAGCAAAAAAACTGTCGAAGAAAAAAGCAGTACTTGTTTGGCAGGGAGAACTCTCTGAGCCGCAATGTGAGATCGCTGACTCGCTCATCCAAGACCATGCAACGGCGCAAACTTTTTTGCTTTGGGCGGTGACAGGAGCGGGGAAAACGGAAATTTTATTTCCATTACTGCAGCGTCTGCTTGAACAAGGAAAACGAGTCGCGGTAACTTCACCGCGAGTAGATGTTTGCAACGAGTTGTTCCTTCGCTTTCGCCAAGCTTTTCCGAAAGAAAAAATCAGTATTTTTCATGGACAAGTACGTAAAACTGCTGGAGATGGTTTTGTCGTTTGTACCGTGCATCAGCTTTTACGGTACCATCAGTATTTTGACTTAGTGATTGTAGATGAAGTAGATGCTTTTCCTTACGCGGAAGATCCGCTGCTGCAGCGTGCAGTAGATCATGCGCAAAAATCGACAGGTAAGCGCGTCTATTTGAGTGCGACTCCAGCCGAATCGTTAAAACAGACAGTTGATCGCTTGTATTATTTGCCGGCTCGTTATCATCGGCGTAGCTTGCCAGTCCCGGAAGTCTTTTTTTCTTGGCGGTTAGAAAAACAGTTACAGATCGGTCGTTTACCTAAAAATATTTTAGCCAAGCTCGCTTCGTTAGTAGAAAAAAATAATGTACTGCTTTTTTGTCCGAATATCTCGTTGCTGCAAAAAATGGCAGATTGCATTGCGCAGGAATTTACAGTCCGACTGACGACGGTTTTTTCACAAGATCAAGAACGCCTGGTCAAAGTTGAAAACATGCGGGCGGGGAAATACCAATTACTTTTGACGACGACGATTCTTGAACGAGGAGTAACCTTTGAAAATGTATCGGTTGTTGTATTACAAGCGTCTCATCGGATCTTCAAAAAAGCATCCCTCGTTCAAATGGCGGGGCGGGCAGATCGAAAAGGGGCGTATAATCAGGCCAAGGTCATTTTTGTTACTAGTGAGCAAACCGCGGCGATCCAAGCGGCAATTAATGAGATCAAACAAAATAATCAACAGGCATTAGTACGAGGATTGATCGATGAAATGTAGTTGTTGTCAACAAAAATTGATCCGAAATCTCACCTTGCGCGAGTTGTTTTTTTCTGCAAGTTTAAGATGTTATCATTGTGAGAAACAATTTACGAAAATCGATCAAGCTGCAGCTTGTGTCGGCTGCGGGCGCAAAAATTCAGTTAAAATGTGTCGAGATTGCCGCAGATGGCAGCAAAAATTGGGGTTTGTTTTAAATAATAGAAGTTTGTATCAATATGACGAAGGCTTTCGCAAATGGATCGAAGCGTACAAATTTACCGGCGATTATCGTTTGCGGGGCGCATTTACAACGGAACTTGAACAGGCATTACGGATGTATCGGGGATACCTGATTTGTCCGTTGCCGCTTTCTAAAGAACGTTTTGAGCAAAGAGGTTTCAATCAAGTCAGCGCGTGTTTAGCTTTGACGAAGGTTCCTTTTGAACCACTGCTGCAGCGCAAAGAGTTGTCTCCTCAATCAGAAAAAACACGTGAAGAACGTCTGTTGATGGTGCAGCCGTTTGAGTTGAATGTGTCGAGTGAAAAGATTAGAAATCAAAGAGTTTTATTAGTAGATGATGTCTACACGACAGGCCGAACATTGTTCCATGGCGCAGAATTACTTTATAAAAATGGAGCGGGAACGGTGAAAAGTTTGACTTTTGCCCGGTGAAATGCTTTGTTTATATTCGCAAAATTGATAGCGATTTACTTTGCAAAAAAATGAGATTTCGCTATAATAGAGTTAAGAAGAAGAGGTAAGAGTGGTCCTTCCTCCTATCTTCAGTTGGCAAGACGAAAGGGGCAATACGTATGTTCAAATATAATGTTCGTGGGGAAAACATCGAAGTTACCGAAGCTATCCGCAGTTACGTTGAAAAGAAAGTCGGAAAATTAGAACGCTACTTTACTGATGTTCCGGATGCAACTGCTTATGTCAATTTGAAAGTGTATACAGAAAAAACGGCTAAAGTTGAAGTAACGATTCCATTACCTTACTTGGTTCTTCGGGCGGAAGAAACTTCACCAGATTTATATGCAAGTATTGATTTGGTTGTGGATAAATTAGAACGTCAGATCCGCAAATTTAAAACAAAAATTAATCGTAAAGCTCGTGAAACAGGCGTACCTGAACGTGAAGTAGACGTGCTAGTGAACGCGGAAGAATCAGAAGAATCTGAATTAGAGATCGTTCGCACAAAACGCTTATCATTGAAACCAATGGGCAGCGAAGAAGCCGTTTTACAAATGAACATGCTAGGACATAATTTCTTTATCTTTGAAGACGCTGAAACAAATGGTACAAGTATCGTTTATCGTCGTAAAGATGGAAAATATGGTCTGATCGAAACCGACTAAGAATAAATCAAAACCTTCCAGCACTGGCTGGAAGGTTTTTTTGTCGTCTTCAAAATCGAATTTTAAGGCGAATTGATTTTTTAGCCGTTTATTTTCTATGTTTTTGCTACTCAAAGAGCCAAAAAAAGCTTAATCATTGTATAAGTCGCGCTTTATTCGTTGTGAGAAGTTTCTTTTCTTAAAGACTAATGCTAAAATATACTAGCGGGTTTCTATCAAAAAATAGAAAATGAAAAGAACTAAAGGAGTAAGATAAACGAATGGCAAACTTTCTGAGACGAATGATTGAAAATGATAAAAAAGAATTGAAACGATTGAGCGGGATCGCTGATAAAATTGAAGAATTTTCTGACGCCATGGAAAAATTGTCAGATGAACAATTGCGGGGCAAGACCGATGAATTCAAAGGTCGCTATCAAGCGGGCGAAACGTTGGATGAACTATTACCAGAAGCTTTTGCGGTAGTTCGCGAAGCAGCAAAACGGGTCTTAGGCCTGTACCCTTACCATGTTCAATTAATGGGTGGGATCGTTTTACACGATGGCAACATTCCTGAAATGAAAACAGGTGAAGGGAAAACGTTGACCGCAACGATGCCGGTTTATCTGAATGCCTTAACAGGCGAAGGTGTCCATGTAGTAACGGTCAATGAATATTTGGCAACACGTGACTCAAATGAAATGGGCGATCTATACAACTTTTTAGGGTTGAGCGTCGGATTAAATATCAATTCAAAAACCGCTGATGAAAAACGTGCAGCATATCATTGTGATATCACTTATAGTACGAACAACGAATTAGGTTTTGACTACTTACGCGACAACATGGTCGTTTACCAAAATCAAATGGTCCAACGACCATTGAATTATGCAATCGTCGATGAAGTAGACTCAATTTTGATCGATGAAGCGCGGACACCGTTGATTATCTCCGGTGCGGCAGAAAAATCTACCGCACTTTATACACGGACTGATAATTTCGTGAAACGTTTGAAAGAAGATGAAGATTTTAAAATCGACATCCAATCAAAAACAATCGGTTTGACCGAACAAGGGATCGAAAAAGCAGAAGCAAACTTCGGTTTGGAAAATCTGTATGACTTAGATAATACGGCGTTGACTCACCACTTGGATCAAGCGTTGCGTGCAACTTTTATTATGATTCGTGACATTGACTATGTGGTCCAAGAAGGAAAAGTCTTGATCGTTGATCAGTTTACCGGGCGGATCATGGATGGTCGTCGTTATTCTGATGGCCTGCATCAAGCGATTGAAGCCAAAGAAGGCGTTGAGATCGAAGACGAAACAAAAACAATGGCGACGATCACTTTCCAAAACTATTTCCGGATGTATAAAAAATTAGCTGGGATGACCGGTACGGCCAAAACAGAAGAAGAAGAATTTCGTGAAATCTATAATATCGAAGTGATTCAAATCCCAACGAACCGTCCAGTTATCCGAGAAGATCACTCAGATTTATTGTATCCAACATTAGAAAGCAAATTCCACGCGGTAGTACAAGACATCAAAGAACGCCACCGCAAAGGACAACCGATCTTAGTCGGTACAGTTGCCGTTGAAACATCAGAGTTGCTTTCAAATATGTTGAATCGTGAAAAAGTTCCTCATGAAATCTTGAATGCGAAGAATCACTTTAAAGAAGCAGAGATTATTATGAACGCAGGACAAAAAGGTTCTGTTACGATCGCAACCAACATGGCTGGTCGAGGAACCGACATCAAGTTGGGACTAGGTGTCGTTGAGTTAGGCGGATTGGCCGTTATCGGTACCGAACGTCATGAATCACGCCGGATCGACAATCAGCTGCGCGGACGTTCAGGTCGTCAAGGCGATCCAGGTGTTTCACAATTTTATCTTTCATTGGAAGATGATTTGATGAAACGCTTTGGTTCTGAACGAATCAAAGCTTTCTTAGATCGGATGAAAGTAGAAGACGAAGACGCTGTGATTCAAAGTAAAATGCTGACACGTCAAGTTGAATCAGCTCAAAAACGCGTAGAAGGAAACAACTATGATACTCGGAAAAATGTTTTGCAATACGATGATGTGATGCGGGAACAACGGGAAGTCATCTATAAACAGCGTCAAGACGTGATCATGGGTGAAAAAGACTTAACACCGAATTTATTGAATATGGTTCGCCGGACGATTTCACGAGTTGTGGACAGCCACACGCAATTAGACAAAGAAAATTGGAATCTTGAAGCGTTGGCCGATTTTGCAGGGTCAACATTGGTCCATGAAGATTCTATTTCAACAGCTGATTTTGCAGATAAAACGCCGGAAGAAATCAAAACATATCTATATGATCGTGCTAAAGAAGTTTTTGATACAAAAGTATCGCAATTACAAAGTCCTGAACAACTGTTAGAATTTGAAAAAGTTGTTATCTTACGGGTCGTTGATACAAAATGGACAGACCACATCGATGCGATGGATCAACTACGCCAATCGGTAGGACTGCGCGCATACGGACAAAACAATCCACTCGTTGAATATCAAACAGAAGGATACAAAATGTTTGAAGATATGGTCGGTGCGATTGAATTTGAAGTGACACGTCTGTTCATGAAAGCGGAGATCCGTCAAAATGTTCAACGGGAACAAGTCGCTCAAAATCAACAAGAGCATCCGGTCGAAGCGGACGGCGATCCAGCGAATTTGACTCATACCAAACAAAAACCGGTTCATGTTGAAAAAGTTGGACGCAATGACCCATGTCCATGCGGCAGCGGTAAAAAATACAAAAACTGCCATGGCAAGGAACAATAATTCTTTACAAGAAGTGAACCTTAGGACGGGACATAGCTGCTATGTCTCGTCTTTTGCCAGTCTAACTAGGGTGTATAAAAAAGCAGCAAGACTTTTGAATGACCAAAAGAGTCTGTCTGCAATATATTCTTGGTTTGAAAGTAAAAGCTAGTCATTTTTAGGGGATTAGACAAATCTGTTTTGTCTATGAGAAAGAAGGAAAAGATTTGGAAAACGCAGAAATCCGAAATTTGTTAGACACGATGCAAGAACAAGTCGTAAGCTTCAGGGGGTCTCTTTGACCTAGAGCAGTTAGAAGAAGATATTGCCGAAGCGGAAAATCAAATGACCGCACCTGATTTTTGGGATGATTCGGAAAAAGCGCAGGATTTGATCAATCGCAACAACGCGATAAAAGAAACGTATGACCAATTTCAAGCGATTGCTGATGAGACGGATGAATTGAATGTGATGTGGGACATCCAGCAAGAAGACTTCGATGAGGACTTGCAAACGGAACTAGAAGAACGCTTATTACAATTACAAGAAAAAGTATCCAGTTTTGAATTGTCGTTGTTATTAGATGATCCTTACGATAAAAATAATGCGATCGTGGAATTGCATCCCGGTGCTGGTGGCACGGAGTCACAAGATTGGGGTTCAATGCTTTTACGGATGTATACACGTTGGGCGGAACAACATGGTTTTTCTGTTGAGACGATCGACTATCAGTCGGGAGACGAAGCTGGGATCAAAAGTGTGACGCTTATGATCAAAGGAATCAATGCTTATGGTTATTTGAAATCAGAAAAAGGTGTTCATCGCCTAGTTCGGATTTCACCGTTTGATTCGGCCAACCGCCGCCATACTTCTTTTTGTTCTGTTGAAGTCATGCCTGAACTAGATGAAAATATTGAGATTGAGATCAACCCCGATGATTTGAAAGTCGATGTTTATCGAGCTAGCGGGGCTGGGGGGCAACATATCAATAAAACGTCATCGGCAGTTCGGATCACTCATTTGCCAACCGGAACAGTTGCTGCCAGCCAAGCGCAACGCTCACAATTTCATAATCGTGAGACCGCGATGCAAATGTTGAAGGCAAAACTTTATCAATTAGAAATTGAGAAAAAAGAGCAAGAAGCGGCTGCCTTACGGGGTGAACAAAAAGAAATCGGCTGGGGCTCGCAAATTCGGTCTTACGTTTTTCATCCGTATACGATGGTAAAAGATCATCGGACTGAGTACGAAACCGGAAATGTCCAAGCTGTAATGGACGGCGAATTGGATCCATTTATCGATGCTTACTTGAAATGGCGCTTAGCACAAGATGCCTAAGCTTGAAAATGAAATCAAATTGTAAAGTAATGAAAGCCAGTTGCAATGTTGGCATGCTATAATAACAAAGAATTTAAGAGGATTTGGAGAGATAAAGCATGATTGAAATGCAGGATGTAACAAAAAAATATCCTAATAAGACAACTGCTGTGCGTGGAATTTCAGTCCATATCAAGCAAGGCGAGTTTGTCTATGTCGTTGGTCCTTCCGGTAGTGGGAAATCGACCTTCATCAAATTGATGTATCGTGAAGAAAAAGCGACTTCAGGCAAAAAATTAGAAGTCGTAAACCATGATTTATTAAAAATCAAAAATAAGGAAGTTCCTTATTTGCGCCGCGATATCGGCGTCGTTTTCCAAGATTTTAAATTATTGCCCCGCAAAACGGTCTATGAAAATGTTGCCTATGCGATGCAAGTTATCGGACGCAAACCACGAGAAGTCAAAAAACGTGTGATGGAAGTTTTAGATCTAGTTGGATTGAAACACAAAGTCCGTGTCTTCCCGAGCGAATTGTCCGGTGGAGAACAACAACGGGTCTCAATCGCACGCGCCATCGTGAATACACCCAAAGTTTTGATTGCAGATGAACCAACAGGGAATTTAGATCCAGATACTTCATGGGAGATTATGCATCTATTGGAACGGATCAATACTCAAGGGACTACAGTCGTAATGGCAACCCATAACAAAACGATCGTAGATACTATGCGCCATCGTTTGATCGCGATTGAAAATGGCTTGATCGTTCGGGATGAAGCGGAAGGAGAATATGAGTTTGATGATTAGAAATTTCTTCCGGCACTGGTTGGAAAGTGTCAAAAGTGTCAAACGTAACGGCTGGATGACTTTGGCATCAGTCAGCGCGGTGACGATCACATTGACGATGGTGGGGATTTTCCTTGCGGTGATCATGAATGCGACAAAATTAGCTCAAGATGTTGAAGGAAATGTCGAGGTGACGGTTTTCGTCGACATCGGTACAAAAGATAAAGAAGTTAAGAAACTAAAAGCTGAATTAGAAGAAATCGATCATGTAGATGACGTTACTTTCTCCAGCAAACAAGAACAATTGAAAAAATTACAAAAACAAATGGGCGATGCTTGGGATCTATTCGAAGGCGACAGCAATCCGCTGTATGATGTTTATATCGTTCAAGCGACCGATGCACAATACATTCGTCCAGTAACACGAGAAGCCAGTCAATTACAAAATGTTTTCCGAGCAAATTATGGCGGAAATTCAGCTGATCGAATTATCCAAATGGCGAAAGTCGTACGAACTTGGGGCTTAGCAGCTGCAGCATTATTGGTTTTTGTGGCGATCTTCTTGATCTCAAATACTATTCGGATCACGATCATCTCGCGCAAGACAGAGATTCAAATCATGCGTTTAGTCGGTGCTAAAAATGGCTATATCCGTTGGCCGTTCTTCCTTGAAGGCGGCTGGATAGGTCTGATTGGTTCGATCGTTCCAATTTTAGTCTTAACTTATGGTTATTCACAAGTTTATGGATTAGCGGCACCGTATTTATTGCAATCAAATCTAGCGTTGTTGCGTCCAAATCAAGTCGTCTGGATCTTGGATATCATTATGGCAGTCGGTGGCTATTTGATCGGATCGCTTGGTTCCGTCATTTCTATGCGCCGCTTCTTAAAGATCTAAAAGCAAACTTCTCCGGAATTTTCGGAGAAGTTTTTTTTAATAGCAGCAATAAATGGAAGGAGCATTTTAAACGAATCGGCTTGCCATTTTCGAAAAAAAGTTCTAGAATAGCAATTAATTGAATCGTATGCTACCGAGCAAGGGAGCCAATTTCGCAGGTCTTTGAAGAAATTGGTGCCCTTTTTTTGTTTTGTACAGTTAGGAGCACTAACTGTAAGTAATTAGCAATCAATTCAATTGCAACAGAGAAATTTAGTGAGTAAAGGAGAAATAGTTAGTATGGCATGGTTATTTTTAGTTGTAGCAGGAATATTTGAAATGTTTTGGGCAACGATGATGAAGTTGAGTGAAGGGTTCAGTAAATTGAATTATTCTCTTTTGACGGTGATCGGTATGATTGCGAGTTTTTATTTTTTAGCGAAATCGTTGCATGCATTACCGATGAGTTTGGCTTATCCGATTTGGACAGGAATCGGTGCAGCGGGTTCGATCATTATTGGAGTTTTGTTTTTTAAAGATCATTTATCACTTATGACCAGCTTTTTTGTGGTACTTTTGATCGTAGGAATTATTGGAATCAAAGTTACTAGCGGACACTAGTAACTTTAGTTCACTCACAGTAAAAAGCTAGGAGGATCTTATGATCAAATCAACGAATGAATTGACACCGCAAGAATTATTAACGATTTTACAAGCACGTACCGCAGTCTTTGTCGTAGAGCAAGCATGCCCGTATCAAGAAGTCGATGAATCAGATCGCAATGCTTTACATGTCTGGCTGGAAGAAAGCGGCGAGTTGAAAGCATACGCACGCATTTTGGCAGAGGAGGACGAGATTCATTTTGGGCGAGTTTTAGTAGCAAAAAAATTTCGCGGACAAAAGCTGGGACGCGAAATCGTCACAAAAACATTGAAAGAAATCGAGCAACGATATCCTGAGCATCCGATCAGAATCTCCGCACAAGCTTATTTAATTGATTTCTATCGCTCATTTGGCTTCAAAAAGAACTCTGAAATTTATTTGGAAGATGGAATCCCGCACATTGAAATGTTTTTGCAAGCTGAAAATCGTTGAGTCAGTCTGTTTACAATCGGCTTCGTCTCGGCTATCCTTTAGTAGGAGGGGTGTGGAAGCATGTCTTTTGTGACAGAGCACTTAGGATTGTTTTTTTTAGGTATTAATACGATTTTATCGTTTATTATCGTTTTTCGAGAGCGAAAGGATACAGTCAATACGTGGGCTTGGTTGTTAGTGCTGACTTTTATCCCGATTCTCGGCTTTATTTTGTATATCTTTTTTGGAAAGGGAATTTCTAAAGAACGTATTTTTGATTTGAAGATGCAGACTAAAATCGGAATGAATGTCGAGGTTCAGCAGCAGCAGCGAGCCTTGGCACGAGGTCTTTTTCCAAAACCGATGACCAATCAAGTGGATCCGCGGCAATTGATTTATATGCTGACGATGTTCGAAAGTTCTTTGTATACGACAAATAATGAAGTGCAGCTTTATACAGACGGTCGTGAAAAATTTGATGCGTTGATCGAAGATATCAATCAGGCGAATTATCATATCCATATGGAATATTATATTTACCGGGCGGATGCCTTAGGACTTGAAGTCCGGGCGGCGTTGGTAGCAGCCGCAACTAGGGGAGTCAAGGTCAGGCTGTTGTTGGATGCTTGGGGCTCTACCCAAGTCAATCGGCGGTTTTTAGCACCTTTGATTGAAGCAGGCGGCGAAGTGGAATTTTTCTTTCCCTTATTTTTGCCTTACTTAAATCCGCGAATGAACTACCGCAATCACCGAAAAATCGTCGTGATCGATGGCGAGATCGGGTATACTGGCGGGTTCAATGTCGGCGATGAATATCTGGGTTTAGTAGAAAAATTTGGTTATTGGCGTGACAATCATTTGCGTATCCGTGGGCATGCAGTCTATACATTACAAAATCGCTTTTTGATGGACTGGAATTCGCAACAAAAATTTGAACTTGTTTATCAGCCCGATTATTTTCCCGAGATCCATTCAGAAGGAAAACTTGCCTTGCAGATCGTCAGCAGTGGACCAGATAGTGAACATGAACAAATCAAATTAACTTATTTAAAAATGATCAATTTAGCAAAAAAAGAAATTTTGATCCAAACACCGTATTATATTCCTGATGCTTCGATCCATGAAGCTTTAAAACTAGCTTTGCTTTCCGGTATCAAGGTTCGCATGCAGATCCCTAATAAGCCGGATCATCTCTTAGTTTATTGGGCGACTTATTCATTTGCGGCGGAATTATTAGAATACGGCGCCATCATTGAAACGTATGAAAATGGATTTATCCATGCCAAAACGATGGTGATCGATGCAGGAATTGCTTCAGTCGGATCTGCTAATATCGATGTTCGTTCTTTTAAACTCGATTTTGAAGTCAACACGCTAGTTTATGACGCAAAATTTGCTGAGAAACTGCGGGAAGAATTTTATAAAGACTCGAATAAGTCTGATCTTTTGTCCCAAGAAAAATACAATCAGCGCGGGACAGTTATTAAGTTTAAAGAAGGCATCGCACGGTTAGTTTCACCGCTCTTATAAAAATCATTTGCGCTTTTATGGTTTGATAGTATAAAATGAACTAGCTTGTTCAACGAATTCAATATCTATGAAATGATTACTTAAAAATGAATAAGGATGCCAGTTCAACTCTTGGCAGTTTAGCGAGGTATCAAACGGATCAAACTTTGCAAACTAAATGATTTTGTATATGGATAGTTGAATGGTATACGGTATGAAAAAAGGATTCATTTTTCTTTTTTTGAAAAATGATTACTTAAAAATGAATAAGGATGCCAGTTCAACTCTTGGCAGTTTAGTGTGGTATCAAACGGATCAAACTTTGCAAACTAAATGATTTTGTATATGGATAGTTGAATGGTATACGGCATGAAAAAAGGATTCATTTTTCTTTTTTGAAAAATGATTACTTAAAAATGAATAAGGATGCCAGTTCAACTCTTAGCAGTTTAGTTTTGGTATCAAACGGATCAAACTTTGCAAACTAAATGATTTTGTATACGGATAGTTGAATGGTATACGGCATGAAAAAAGGATTCATTTTTCTTTTTTTGAAAAATGATTACTTAAAAATAAATAAGGAGATTTTTCATGAAAAAATGGTTAATTCCCCTATTAGGAGCGCTTTTATTTTTATCTGGTTGTTCTAAATGGATCGATCGCGGTGAATCGATTACAGCGGTCGGCTCATCCGCATTGCAACCGTTAGTTGAGACAGTAGCTGAAGAATACCAAAGTAAAAACCCTGGCAGATTCATCAATGTTCAAGGCGGCGGAAGCGGTACGGGACTAAGTCAAGTCCAATCAGGTGCTGTTGAGATCGGTAATTCTGATTTATTTGCTGAGGAAAAAAGCGGGATCGACGCGGAAAAATTAGTCGATCATCAAGTTGCCGTGGTAGGGATCACGCCAATCGTTAATAAAGGGGTCGGCGTAACGAATATTTCGTTAGAGAATTTGCGCAAGATCTTTCTTGGTGAAATCAAAAACTGGAAAGAAGTCGGCGGCAAAGATCTAGATATCGTAGTCTTGAATCGAGCAACCGGCAGTGGAACGCGTTCGACATTCGAGCAATGGGTCTTAGATGGCAAAACGGCAATTCGCGCGCAAGAGCAAGATTCAAGCGGGATGGTTCGCCAGATTGTGACGGACACGCCAGGCGCGATCAGTTATACCGCGTTCTCTTATGTAACAAAGGATGTTCAAGTATTGAATGTTGATAATGTTGAACCGACAGATGAAAATGTTACTACCAATCATTGGAAAATCTGGGCGTATGAGCATATGTATACGAAAGGTGAGCCGAATAAACTAGTCAAAGATTTTCTTGATTACATGTTATCAGAAGAAGTTCAAGGAAAAGTTGTCTCAAAACTCGGTTATATCCCAATCTCAGATATGAAAGTAGAACGTGATTGGCAAGGAAATCAAATCAAATAAATACAGTTCTAAAAGGTTGCGGCTGATGTCGCAACTTTTTTTGTATTCAAAGAGCAATGAATGAGCAGGATATCAGCTATTTGGTCAAAAGCTAGTTATACTTTTAGAAAAGACAATTACGTTTGATTTTCACGTTGTATCGGCAGTACCACGATTAGTTGTTGATAGAAAATTTTTATAACATTGCGGCGATACGATCATTACTGGAAATGATTGAAAACATGTTAAAATTATGAAGAAGACGAAGAGAAGTAATAGTTGTTAGTTTTGAAAGGGGTCATTCCCAATAATAATTTGTCGGATTTACACTTTCTTTACAATTGTCATGGAAGCGTTACACTAGATTAAAAGTAAATTGATTTTCAACAGGTAGAATAAGTTTGTTGGTTTGTAAAAACCGAGTGGATTTAGTTAGAAGGAATCAGGAGGAGTAAGCCTTGGAGAATGAAGATGTAAAAAAAGCACTCACGACGAAATCGAAACGTGCAAGGATCGAGCAACGAGGACGTTTGATTAGTTTCATTTGTATCGCGTTGATTGTATTTGTTGTGGGAGCGATTTTCTATTTTGTAGCAAGTAAAGGATTATCAACCTTTTTTGTAGATAAAATCAATGTATTTGATTTTTTATTTGGAACAGTATGGAATCCTAGCGCGACTGGACCAGATGGCAAGCCGTTAGTGGGGGCATTGCCAATGATTTTAGGCTCATTTATGGTGACTTTTTTATCCGCTATTGTGGCGACACCTTTTGCAATCGGCGCGGCGGTCTTCATGACGGAAATTTCTCCGACGAAAGGTCAAAAATTCTTGCAGCCGGTCATTGAACTATTAGTAGGAATTCCTTCCGTTGTTTATGGATTTATTGGTTTATCAGTAATTGTCCCATTTATTCGCTCAATTTTCGGCGGAACTGGATTTGGGATTTTATCCGGAACCTTCGTATTGTTCGTCATGATTTTACCAACTGTTACAACCATGACAGTCGACACCTTAAAATCTGTGCCGCGTCATTACCGGGAGGCGTCATTAGCGCTAGGCGGTACTCGCTGGCAAACGATTTACAAAGTTGTTTTGCGAGCAGCAGTTCCGGGAATCTTGACGGCGGTTGTTTTCGGAATGGCGCGCGCGTTTGGCGAAGCCTTAGCAATTCAAATGGTGATTGGGAATGCCGCGTTGATCCCAACAGGCTTGACGACGCCGGCTTCGACATTGACTTCGATCTTGACGATGGGAATCGGAAATACGATCATGGGAACGGTGGAAAATAATGTCTTATGGTCATTGGCATTGATCCTGTTATTCATGTCATTAGTCTTTAATATTTTGATTCGTTACATCGGAAAGAAAGGAGACATAACGAATGGATAAGGCAAAACGCGCAGATAAGATCGCAACTAGCGTCCTTTATACGATCTCTGGTTTGATCGTTGCGATCCTCGCTTTTCTATTACTTTATATTTTGATTCGTGGCTTGCCGCATGTTTCTTGGGGATTTTTAACTTCGCCATCAAAAGCTTATCAAGAAGGTGGCGGTATCGGCATTCAATTATTCAACTCAGTTTACTTATTGTTGATCACAATGATCATCAGTTTACCAATTTCATTAGGTGCAGGGATTTATTTATCTGAATATGCAAAGAAAAATTGGGTAACGAACTTGATCCGGACCTCGATTGAGATTTTAAGCTCATTGCCATCCGTTGTAGTTGGTTTATTTGGTTTCTTGATTTTTGTTATTCAATTTGGTTATGGGTTCTCGATTCTTTCAGGGGCTTTAGCGTTGACGTTGTTCAATTTGCCATTGTTGACTCGAAACATTGAAGAATCTTTACGAGCGATCCATTATACACAACGTGAAGCGGGATTAGCATTAGGCTTGTCACGTTGGGAAACAGTAACTAAAATTGTTGTTCCAGATGCTTTGCCAGGAATTTTGACAGGTGTGATTTTGAGTTCTGGCCGAATTTTCGGTGAAGCGGCCGCACTGATTTATACCGCTGGACAAAGTGCGCCAGCATTAGACTTCACGAATCTCAACCCGTTAAGTGTCTCGAGTCCATTAAGTATTTTCCGCCAAGCAGAAACGCTAGCGGTTCATATTTGGAAAATCAATACTGAAGGAACGATGCCAGATGGCAATGCCGTTTCTGCTGGAGCTTCGGCTGTCTTGATTTTAGCGGTCTTATTGTTTAACTTTGGAGCGCGCGCGATTGGCAATCGACTGCATAAAAGAATGACTTCATCATAAGCAAACGTACCAATCAGCAATTCAAATCATAATACTTGATGTTTTAGTATAGATTTTTGAAAGAATACATGATGGAAATCAGATTCATTTTGTGAAAAATGAATACTTTGAAATGAATTAGGAGCAGTTCAATGAAAGAATACAATTGGGATGAACGCAATATTATCAGAATGCCGGATGAAGTTGCTTTGCACACAGAAGATCTGCACGTCTTTTATGGGGACAACGAAGCCATTAAGGGTGTCGATTTAGAATTTGAAAAAAATAAAATCACCGCTTTGATCGGACCTTCAGGTTGTGGGAAATCAACGTATCTGCGGTCGTTAAATCGGATGAATGATGGCATTGCAAGTGCCAGTGTAACTGGTAAAATCATGTACAAAGATGTCAACGTCAATGCGTCAAATATCGACGTTTATGAAATGCGCAAACGAATCGGGATGGTATTTCAACGACCTAATCCTTTCAGCAAATCGATCCGTGACAATATCACATTTGCGTTGAAACAGCATGGATTACGTGACAAACAGCAATTAGAAGAAGTCGTTGAAACAAGCTTGAAACAAGCTGCTTTGTGGGATCAAGTAAAAGATAATTTGGATAAAAGTGCGTTGGCACTTTCAGGTGGACAACAACAACGCTTGTGTATCGCACGAGCAATCGCGATGAAACCGGATATTTTATTACTAGATGAACCAGCCAGTGCGTTAGATCCAATTTCAACGGGGACGGTAGAAGAAACGCTCGTTCAATTGAAAGAAGACTATACGATCATCATCGTTACGCACAATATGCAACAAGCCGCTCGAATCAGCGATTACACCGCCTTTTTCTACTTAGGCCATGTCATTGAGTATGATGAGACGGCAAAAATATTCACCCGTCCGAAAATCCAAGCGACGGAAGATTACGTATCCGGACACTTTGGTTAAACGACGGCTACCAGTTCCACTTTTTGCAGTTACGCACAATTAAAATAATTTAGCAAAAACAAGCGAATCATTTTAGATAAATCTTAGTGGAATGGTATACGGCTTGAAAATAAGACTGATTTTTCTTTTTAGAAAAATCAATTCCTATATATGAAAAAGGATGCCAGTTCCACTTTTTACAGTTAAAACGATTAAAATAATTTAGCAAAAACAAGCGAATCATTTTAGATAAATCTTAGTGGAATGGTATACGGCTTGAAAATAAGACTGATTTTTCTTTTTAGAAAAATCAATTCCTATATATGAAAAAGGATGCCAGTTCCACTTTTTACAGTTAAAACGATTAAAATAATTTAG
>NZ_BJDP01000004.1 GCF_005405205.1 Enterococcus pingfangensis
TTAGAAAAATCAATTCCTATATATGAAAAAGGATGCCAGTTCCACTTTTTACAGTTAAAACGATTAAAATAATTTAGTAAAAACAAGCGAATCATTTTCAGATAAAATCTAGTGGAATGGTATACGGCTTGAAAATAAGACTGATTTTTCTTTTTAGAAAAATCAATTCCTATATATGAAAAAGGAGAAAATTGAATGTCGAAGATTATTACTTCCAAAGACCTTCATTTATATTATGGTAAGAAAGAGGCCTTAAAGGGCATCGATATGGAAATTGAAAAAGGTGAGATCACTGCGATGATCGGACCTTCAGGTTGCGGGAAATCTACTTATTTGCGGTCGTTGAATCGGATGAATGATTTGATCCCCGGAGTGACGATCACCGGCAGTGTCATGTATAAAGGCAAAGATATTTATAGTCCTAAGACAGATACTGTAAATTTACGTAAAGAAATCGGCATGGTTTTTCAACAGCCGAATCCTTTTCCCTTTTCGATTTACGAAAATGTTATTTATGGGTTAAAATTAAAGGGCGAGAAAGATAAAAATAAACTTGATCAAGTCGTTGAAGAAAGTTTGAAAGCAGCTTCGGTCTGGGATGATGTCAAAGATAAATTACACGAGAGTGCATTGTCATTATCTGGCGGACAGCAACAGCGGGTATGTATTGCTCGGGTGTTGGCGGTCAATCCTGAAGTGATTTTAATGGATGAACCTACCAGTGCATTAGATCCGGTATCAACAGGTAAAATCGAAAATATGCTGCTGGAATTAAAAGAAAATTATACGATCATCATTGTGACCCACAATATGTCGCAAGCTTCACGGATCTCTGATCGCACGGCATTTTTCTTGCAAGGGGAACTGATTGAATTTGATCAGACAAAGAAGATTTTCTTAGCACCGGGAAAACAAGAGACCGAAGATTATATCTCAGGAAAATTTGGTTAGTATCCGACATAAAAAACTTGCTATTAAAACACTTAATTGGATAATATAACTATAATGAACAGTTAGAAACTTTATCAGCAACAGACAACTATTAATAAGGAGGGCAACGATGTTACGTACACAATTTGAAGAAGAGTTGTTGAATCTTCACAACCAGTTTTATGAAATGGGTATGATGGTCTCAAGTGCCGTGCATAAATCAGTGCGCTCATACATTGACCATGACAAAAAAATCGCGCAAGAGGTCATCGATCACGATATCGAGATCAATGACATGGAAGTCCGCCTAGAGAAAAAAAGTTTTGAAATGATCGCTTTGCAGCAGCCGGTCACAACGGATTTACGCACGATCATCACGATCATGAAAGCCAGCTCTGACTTGGAACGAATGGGAGATCATGCGGTATCTGTCGCAAAATCAACGATTCGCCTGAAAGGTCTGCCGCGGATTTTAGAAGTTGAAAAAGAGATCAATGAAATGTCTAACTACGTTAAGAAAATGGTGGACAATGTCTTGATCGCTTATGTGAAGACGGATGAAAAGGATGCCCGCATGATCGCCAAAATGGATGAGCGGGTAAATGATTATTTCCAAAAAATTTATGATATGACTACCAATACAATGGAAAAAGAATCAGATACGATCATTAGCGGAACAGACTATCTGCACGTTGCCGGCTATTTAGAACGTGTGGGTGATTATGTGACCAATATTTGCGAATGGATCGTTTATTTGGCCACAGGAAAAATCACTGAGCTGAACAGCAATCGTAATGAGACTTTTTAAGAGGAGCCAGCTGGAAGATTCTAGCTGGTTTTTTCTTAATTCGTGAAGTCTTAAAAAAATAGTTTTCAATCGGACGTATTTTAGTTAAAACGGTGATTATTTCTGCACTATTCTTATGAGGGTATTTAAGCCAGATTCTTTCCAAATAAATAGGAAGTAACTCTTTATGAAGTCGGATAAAAAGATGGGTCTTTAGTCCTATGACAAATGCTCAGAAACATTGCATAATATGAATGTAAACAAAAGTAATGTATTTGCTTTTTGAAGGAGGCAATTTCTATGAATGAAAGACAAAGAATTTTAGAATTAGTGAAAAAAGGTATTTTATCAACTGAAGAAGGTTTAGATTTATTAGAAAGCATGGCTAAGGCGAAAGATGAGGAACAGATCAAACAAGCAGCAGATAAAGTTGATTCTTATCACCGCGACCAAGCGACGAATTTAGTTGATGAATGGGAAAATGAAACGGACACTGAAGCAACGACTGGTTCCGAAAAACAGGACTTGGAAGAACTTGAAGCGTACTTCGATGATTTAGCGACAGAAGCGAACCAAATTTCTGTACATATCGATGAAATCAATCAAAAGAAAAAAGAATTACGTGCAGCGCTTCATGAAAAAGAAGAAGTTTTGATGGAATTGGATACAAAAGAAGAATTGGATACTTTGTCAGAAGAAGATGATGCGATCCGTGAAACTGTGGAAGATGAAATCGATGAGTTGAAAGAACAAATCGAAGAGCTAGATGAACAAGCAGCTGAGCAAGAAGAAGAATTGAAAAATGTACAATCTAGTCAAAGCGAGACTCGCAAAGAACGCAATCGTGCGCGCTTTGATATCCCAGATGATTTGAAGGACCAAGCAAGCGAAACATTTACACAAGTTGGTGAAAAATTAGGAGAAGCTGGCGTTCAATTAGGCCGTTTGATGAAGAAGACATTAAAAACAGTTTCTAATACAGTAGAAGAAAATGTTGATTGGAAAGACTTCAACGTAAAAGTTCCCGGACTTGTGACTTCTAAATTCGAACATCAATTTTTATATACCGATGTTGAACCGACCTTGATCGATATCAAGCTGGCTAATGGGAAAGTTATCTTGAAAGCTTGGGATGACTCAGCAATCAAAGTGGATGCGAAAATCAAACTTTATGGTAAAATGAGTGAAGCAACACCGCTACAATCATTGTTAGAACGTAGCCAAATCGAAGTGAACGATGAACATATCTCGTTCCAAATCCCGAATAAACGGGTCCAAGCAGAATTGACGTTCTACTTGCCAAAACGCACCTACGATCATGTAGCGGTAAAATTATTAAATGGTGATTTAGTAGTTGAAAAAATGGATGCAAAAGATGTTTACGCGAAATCAACAAATGGCAACATCAACTTCAAACAGATCAATGCGACCATGCTTGAGATTCAAGGGGTCAATGGCAATATCGAAATTCGCGAAGGTGAAATTTTAGACTCGATCATCGAAACAGTCAACGGCAGCATCACGACGAAAGCTACAATTCAAAATTATGGGATCTCATTAGTCAATGGCGATGTGCGGTTGACAGCAGTCCATGATAATTTACAAAAAATCAAAGCAAGCTCAGTGAATGGGAATGTTAAAGTTGCATTGAACAAGTCGATCGGTCTAGAAGGACTAGCTAAGACAAATTTGGGCAGCATCAACGATCGCTTATCGGACTACGAAGTGATCAGAGAGAAAAAAGAAAAAACAAATCGTTTGCTGCAATTCCGTCGAGTGGCTGATAAAATGGCTAAGATTGATGTTTCAACAACAACTGGTAGTATTTTCTTGAAAGATATTGATAACTAAGAAATAATAAGGAAGGAAGATTCATATGCGAAAAAGATTACAGAAGTCACGAACAAATGTGGTACTGACTGGTACCTTAGCTGGGATCGCCGAGTATTTCGGCATTGACCCAACAATCGTGCGTGTGATTTATGTTTTCTTGAGTTTTGGCTTGATCGGCGCACCGATTGTATTATATATCTTGTTAGCATTAGTGATCCCTGCAGGTCCAAGAGGTGGGGATTCGTATGGACATAACAATCCATACTATGGCAACAATGATTACACCAACTACGAGAAAAAGGCGTCCCGCCAACGTAAGAAAGCGGATAAAATTGACGATGATGACTGGAGCGACTTTTAATGACTTACTTACAGCGCTTAATAGCTAACGCATTGATTTTTATTTCACTGTCGGTGCTCTTCCCCAACCATATTTATGTGGAAAGTCTGGTGATGGCTATTGTCGCAAGCTTTGTTCTATCAATATTGAATACATTAGTGAAACCAGTTTTGACTTTACTTTCACTGCCGTTGAATATTTTGACATTTGGACTGTTTAGCTTTGTGATCAGCGCTGGTATGTTGCAATTGACTTCTAACTTATTAGGAAATTATCGCTTTGGTTTCTCTAGTTTTACCGTTTCTATTTTAGTAGCAATCGTGATGGCGATCATCAATGCGATCGTTTCAGAACATAATATCGACAAGTATGCGGATAGGTAAATAACCTATCCGTTTTTTTTGTATGTCTATCTTTTGAGGATTTGATCGTGGATGGAACAAATCCTCAACTTGTTCAGCAAAAGGATCAGCTTATGAAAATAAAACTATTTCTATATTATGAGCAAATACTGCTCATAATTATTCGCGGTTAGCTGACCGGTCATTTCTTCAGACAAGTGACGACAGCTGTTTTACTAAATTCAAATTAGACGGCAGATCCCGTTGGTTTCATGAATTATTTGTAAAGCCTTTCTTATTCTTACTTTTGAAAGCTGTCTCTACCTAGTCACTCTATTGATAAAATGATAAAATAGAGCGGAAGTGTAGAAAAGAGGGATTATATGACTGAAACAGTGAGAGTAAAAGATTTAGTTGATAAACTTTCATTAGAAGTAGTAACAGGCGATGAAGAAAGTCTTACGCGGGTTGTCACCACTGGCGATATTTCTCGTCCTGGATTGGAATTGACCGGCTATTTCAATTACTATTCCCATGATCGGTTGCAACTTTTTGGAAATAAAGAAATTACCTTTGCAGAACGCATGATGCCAGAAGAGCGTTTGATGGTCTTGCGTCGGATGTGCAGTGATGATACACCGGCATTTATCGTTTCGCGGGGATTGACACCGCCAAAAGAAATGATCATAGCCGCTAGTGAACACAATATTCCAGTACTGAGCTCACCAATCTCGACCTCGCGTTTGTTGGGAGAAATCTCAAGCTTTCTAAATGGCGGCTTGGCACCGCGGACGAGTGTCCATGGTGTATTGGTCGATGTGTATGGTTTAGGTGTGTTGATCCAAGGGGACAGTGGGATCGGTAAAAGTGAAACAGCTTTGGAATTAGTCAAGCGCGGACATCGTTTGATCGCAGATGATCGTGTCGATGTTTATCAACAAGATGAATTGACTTTAGTCGGTGAACCGCCTAAAATCTTGCAGCATTTGATCGAAATTCGTGGAATCGGGATTATCGATGTGATGAATCTATTCGGTGCCAGTGCTGTGCGAGGATCAATGCCTGTCCAACTTGTCGTTTACTTGGAGAGCTGGTCTAAAGATAAAAAATATGATCGCCTAGGCAGCGGTAATACTGAAGTAGAGATCGCTGAAGTAAAAATCCCGCAAGTGAAAATTCCAGTGAAGACTGGGCGAAATGTCGCCATTATCATCGAAGTTGCGGCAATGAATTTCCGGGCACGTACGATGGGTTACGATGCGACGAAGACCTTTGAGAATCGCTTGACCCAATTAATCGAAGAAAATTCGGGACAGTAAGATGTTAGCACAAGTAAATCGCGTGGCCTTTGAATTATTAGGTCTTCAAATTTATTGGTACGCGATTATCATCGTTTCAGGAATCGCCGTTGCTTTATGGCTGTCCAGCCGAGAAGCTGTACGAGTTGGTCTAAAAGAAGATGACATGACAAACTTTATTCTCTGGGCATTGCCGATTGCAATCGTCGGTGCTCGCTTGTATTACGTTTTATTTGATTTGGCACCGTATCTTGCTGATCCAGTCCAGATTTTTAATATTCGAAACGGCGGATTAGCGATCTATGGCGGATTGATCGCGGCGGTGATCGTTTTGATCATTTATACACGGTATCATTTTATTGATCCTTGGCTGTTTTTAGATGTAGTTGCTCCGGGAGTCATGCTGGCGCAAGCGATGGGCCGTTGGGGAAATTTTATGAACCACGAAGCGTATGGTGGCGAAACGACGCGTCAATTTTTAGAGAACTTGCATTTACCGCAATTTATCATCAACAATATGTACATTGACGGCGCTTTTCGACAACCAACCTTTCTTTATGAATCCATGTGGAGCTTTTTAGGATTTGTCTTGATCCTATTCATTAGAAAAAATGGGAAAATCAAGCGTGGCGAACTCTTTTTAGGCTATATGATCTGGTATAGTTTAGGTCGCTTCTTTATTGAAGGAATGCGGACAGATAGTCTTTATTTATTTGGCGGAATCCGAGTATCACAGCTATTGTCGGTGATTTTATTTGTCGGCGGACTTGTTTTATTATATTATCGTCGAAAAAAAAGTACGAATATTAAGTTATATGAACGTGATAAAGGTGTTAATCAAGCTTTAATTTAAGCCAGAGACGTCAGCTGCCTGTGTTATGATAAAGAAAAAGGTTCGAGACTTGTATTATGAACTAAATGCCAAATCTGTAAGTTATTTTATAATGGCAGATTGGAATATAGGATGAGGCGTAATATAAACTAGGAGGAACTCTCGGTGAAACAAAAAGTAGCAGTTTTAGGACCCGGTTCTTGGGGGACCGCATTAGCAAAAGTATTAGCTGAAAATGGTCACGAGGTCAGACTTTGGGGAAACAATGAAGCGCAAATGGATGAGATCAATACGTATCATACCAATCGTCACTACTTGCCTGATTTAAAGATTCCTGAAAGTATCAAAGGGGAAAAAAGTTTAAAAAATGCGATCAAAGATGCGGATGCTGTTTTATTTGTTATTCCAACAAAAGCTGTTCGGATCGTCGCACAGGAATTTGCACAAGTAGTTGAAAATAATCCAGTGGTCATCCATGCAAGCAAAGGTTTGGAACAAGGCACCCATAAACGCATCTCAGAAATTTTAATAGAAGAGATTCCCGAAGAGCATCGTCAAGGTGTGGTTGTTTTATCAGGTCCTAGTCATGCAGAAGAAGTAGCGGTCCACGATATCACAACGATCACAGCTGCTAGCGAAGACAAAACATTAGCGGCATATGTTCAAAAATTATTCATGAATGAATATTTGAGAATTTATACGAATACCGACGTTATCGGTGTCGAGACGGGTGCGGCATTAAAAAATATTATCGCATTAGGCGCAGGCGCACTGCATGGTCTTTCTTACGGAGACGATGCGAAGGCGGCCATTATGACTCGCGGTCTAGCAGAAATCAGCCGTCTCGGTGTAGCAATGGGTGCCAATCCATTGACTTTCATTGGGCTGAGCGGTGTTGGAGATTTGATTGTTACTTGTACATCCGTTCATTCGCGAAACTGGCGGGCAGGCAATCTTTTAGGTAAAGGTCATAAATTAGATGAAGTTTTAGACAACATGGGGATGATCGTTGAAGGTGTCTCAACGACGAAAGCGGCGAAAGAACTGGCTGATCGTTTGAATGTCAGCATGCCGATCACTGAAACGATCTATGATGTTTTGTATAATGGTAAAGACGTCCGTCAAGCATGCCGTGATTTGATGATGCGTGAAGGTACGTTTGAAAATGAATTTACTTTAGAGTAGAAAGTGTGGGAAAAAGTCATGCGAGTAAAAAAAGCAGTCATTCCAGCCGCTGGATTAGGAACAAGATTTTTACCGGCTACTAAAGCGATGGCCAAAGAAATGCTGCCGATCGTTGACAAACCAACGATTCAATTTATCGTGGAAGAAGCATTAAATTCTGGTATTGAAGATATTTTGATTGTGACTGGAAAAGCGAAACGTCCAATCGAAGATCATTTTGATTCAAATATTGAATTAGAGATGAATCTGAAAGAAAAAGGCAAAACAGATTTATTGAAATTAGTTGAAGAAACGACTGACGTAAACTTACATTTCATCCGTCAATCACATCCTAAAGGGTTAGGTCACGCGGTTTTACAAGCCCGCGCTTTTGTAGGAAATGAACCCTTTGTCGTCATGCTTGGGGATGATTTGATGGAAGATCGTGTGCCGTTGACTAAACAATTGATGAACGATTATGAACAAACTCATGCGTCAACGATCGCCGTAATGCGTGTCCCAGAAGATGAAACCTCAAAATATGGGATCATCAATCCGGGTGAAGAAGTTTCTAAAGGGTTGTTCAACGTAAAGAATTTTGTAGAAAAACCAAAACCTAAAGAAGCTCCAAGTAATTTGGCGATCATTGGCCGCTATTTATTGACACCTGAAATTTTTGACGTTCTGGCAACACAAAAACCAGGGGCTGGAAATGAGATTCAATTGACCGATGCGATCGATACATTGAATAAGACCCAACGCGTTTTTGCTCAGGAATTTAACGGAAAACGTTATGATGTAGGCGATAAATTTGGGTTTATGACAACGAGTATTGAATATGGTCTGAAACATCCAGAGATCAAGGATAAGTTACAAGATTACATCATCGCTTTAGGCAAAGAATTAAGCGAACAAAATAAACCAAAAAAATAATAGATAAGAAAAGGTTGTGACAAGAGTTTTGTCACAACTTTTTTGTAGCGTTCTATAAAATGTTCTGACTTGATCAGTTAAACGAACTATTTTCAAAATTTTTCAAAGCAGCTCGCATAGCTGATTTTTTATTCGATGGGATTATAACTCTTTCTCTTTCATTAATTTACGTGAGAATGGTATAATTTAAGTTAGTATAGCGAGGAAAAACGGAAAGGAGCGATTAAATGAGTTTAGGCGGTATTGCAGCCCTGATTGCAGCGCTAGCATTTGTTGTTTTGGTTATTTTTTTAGTTCGTGTCTTGAATCAAGTCTCAAAAACGGTTGAGAAAGTTGAGACGACTGTGACTGAAGCCAATACAACGATCGATGTTCTTACTAAAGACGTGGATCTGCTCATGCAACAAGTAGAAGGATTATTGGTTAAAGGCAATCATTTATTGAATGATATCAATGGAAAAGTAGAAACAATCGATCCATTATTTACGGCGGTAGCTGATTTGAGCCAGAGTGTTTCTGATTTAAATACTACCAGTCGAAACTTAGCGGGAAAAGTCAGCGGAGCCGGTAAGAATGCGGCGAAAGCCAGTGTAGCAGGAAAAGTTGGTGCAACAACGATGAGATTCTTTAGAGATCGCAAGACAACAACGAAAGCGGAGGGATAAGAATGGCAAAACGCGGAAAATTTTTAGCAGGCGCCTTGATTGGCGGCGCAGCAGCAGCGGCAGCAGCTCTACTATTAGCACCTAAATCAGGGAAAGAGTTGCGTGAAGACTTAGCGAAGAAAACAGATGATTGGTTAGATCTAGCTTCAGATTACACAGATGATTTTGTCACAAAGACAAGTGAGATGGGATCAATCGTGAAGGAACGGGCTTCTGATTTAAGCGATCAAGCAAATGACTTGGCTTCGAATGTAAAAGGGAAAGTCGCCGATTCAAAGGATGAGATTGATGAGCTTACTTCGGACACGTTGGAAGATTTGAAACGTCAAAGTTCAGATTTATCTGATCGTTTCCGTAAAGCGGCAAGCGATGCGAAAGACGTTGCTGAAGATGCTTCAGAAGATATCGTGATCGATGTTAAAGAGACGAACGAAGGCGCAAAAGAAACAGTCTCTGAGGGTGCGGAAGCTTTAGCCGATAAAACAAAAGAACTAAATGAAGAAAAACCAGATTTCGCTGAAGTTAAAGAAGAACTAAAAGAAGAAATTGAAAAAAATAATCCCGAATAGCAAAAATGGCTCTCAGTATTGAGAGCTTTTTTTGTGGAGAATTCAAGAATAATTGAGTCAGCGCGCGCGAAGAATTTAGCGACAAGCAGCAGCCAGATCGTATCCATACCGTCATTTTCTAAATAGGAGTGTGAGCGAAAGATACGCGAAGTCTGTACAGCTGATTTTATAACTAATCAACGTTTGACAAGACATAGTACAGCCAGAGCAGTTGACTTTAGAGACAGCAATCGCAGAGAAAAGCAAGAATTTACATAAAACGCTTACATAAAATTAAGAAAAAAAGTGTAAAACGGTTGCAATCAATGAAACAACGTGCTATTATCTTTTAGAAATGTAAATGACATTTTCTGAAAACATGATAAAAGGAGCATACCATGGAAAAGCAAACAATTACGATTTATGATGTTGCCCGCGAAGCAAATGTTTCAATGGCGACCGTTTCTCGTGTAGTCAACGGCAATCCCAATGTAAAACCAACAACACGTAAAAAGGTGTTAGAAGTTATTGAACGTCTAGATTATCGTCCAAATGCTGTTGCACGCGGATTAGCGAGTAAGAAAACAACGACTGTCGGTGTAATCATTCCCGATGTCAGCAATATGTTCTTCGCATCATTAGCTCGCGGGATCGATGATATTGCGACGATGTACAAATATAATATTATTTTAGCCAACTCTGACGGCGAAGCACAAAAAGAAGTCAACGTGTTAAACAACCTATTAGCAAAACAAGTAGACGGTGTTATTTTCATGGGACATCGCATCACGGATGAAATCCGTGCTGAATTTTCTCGTTCAAAAACACCAATCGTTTTAGCTGGTTCAATCGATCCAGACGAACAAGTCGGCAGTGTCAATATCGATTATACAGCTGCAACGAAAGAATCAATTGACTTACTAGCCAAACACGGCAATAAGAAAATTGCTTTCATCAGCGGTGCGTTGATTGATCCAATTAATGGACATGCCCGCATGGATGGCTATAAAGCATCATTAGCTGAACATGGTTTGGAATACAGTGAAGGTTTGATCTTTGAAGCACCATATAATTTCAAAGAAGGAATCGCTTTGACTGATCGTATTTTAAACAGCGGAGCAACTGCGGCTTATGTTACGGATGACGCATTAGCAATCGGTTTATTAGATGGTTTGATCGACAAAGGCGTAAAAGTTCCTGAAGAATTTGAAATCATCACAAGCAATGATTCATTGCTGACAGAAGTAGCTCGTCCGCGCTTGAGCAGTGTGACTCAGCCATTGTATGATATCGGTGCTGTAGCAATGCGCTTGTTGACAAAAATGATGAACAAAGAAGAAATCGAACAAAAAACGATCGAATTACCACACGGTGTTTTCGAAAAAGGTTCAACTAGACAATAATTAAACGAGTATGACAAGAAGAATCCTGTTTTAAAATAGAGCAGTCTATTTTACAGAAAAAACTTCACTGTTCATATTTAAGAGGCTGCGGCAATGGATGCTGCAGCCTCCTTTTTTAGTAAAAAAACTGTTGAATAGGAGAGCTTACATCGTTGATGGATGTCGCCGCGCAAAATCAAAGAAGCGGAATTTATCGACTTGATGACGGCTCTCAGTATATTGAAATTGATGCGCATCGCTAGTAAAAACCCGACTTTTCACCGATACGATATTGATATCGTGTTGATTGAGATCAAGCAACTCACGATCTTCATCAGTCAATGCGTCGATCGTGATCTCTTTTTCAGCAAAAGAAATATTGATCCCTAATTGATTCTCAAAATATCGATAAATAGAATCCTTCGCAATTTCCGTATCTAGCTCCGGTACGATCTCAATCGACAACAGATCTTTATCGAGGATCACTTTTTTTTTATCGATCGTGCGAGTGCGGATCAGCTCCCAACAAATAGCCCCCACTTCAAAGCCGGTAATGTGCGCGGTTTCTTGATTGATCGTGATTTTTCTAAGACTGACCACCGCGGTGCTGCTTTCATAGCCGTAAGAATTTTGTAATTCTTTATAACTAGTCAGACCAGAAACAGGAAAACGCAGTTGTTCTCGTTTCAAAACGAGTGAACCTTTGCCTTGAATTTTTTGGATATAGCCATTAGCCATTAAAAGTGCGAGGGCTTTTCGAATAGTATCGCGGGAAACGTGGTAAGTTTGCCGAAGTGTATTTTCACTAGGCAGGTACGTGCCTGCCTCATAAATATCTTTTAAAATCCCCCGTTCGATTGCTTGATAAATTACTTCATAATTTTTCATCAAATCATCCTAACTTGTCCGTATATGTTTTATCATTATACAAATAAAGAAATAGAAAGTAAAACGCTTTCTATGGAGCTTCTAAAATTAAAATGAGAAAATTTTTATTTTAGCTAGAACTTGTTGGTTTAACTACCAACCTGTTGGTAGTTGTCAGACTAAAAAGAGGAAGATAAAAATCGTTATCTTTCATTTAGATTAAAAATATCTAATGTAACGGTTTTTACCATACATGTAAGCGGTTTACAAAAGGGGTTGGACCAGATATAGTCAAAGTATCAACTGAACTTATCCATACAAGTTAAATTGATCGGAGGAGAAAAAATGGAAAAATACGAAAAGGATACGAAAGACTTATTGGAGGCCATTGGTGGTTCCCAAAATATCTCGGCAGTGACCCATTGTGCCACGCGGATGCGTTTTGTTTTAAATGATCCAAAAAAAGCGAATGAAGAAAAAATCGAAGACATTCCCAGCGTGAAAGGGATGTTTACCAATGCAGGACAGTTCCAAGTAATCATCGGAAATGATGTCGCTGTTTTTTACAACGAATTCGTCAAGACTTCCGGCGTGACAGGTGTCTCAAAAGAAGCGGCAAAATCAGCTGCGAAACAAAATCAAAATCCAGTCCAACGCGCCATCACTGTTTTAGCAGAAATTTTTACCCCATTATTACCAGCAATTATTGTCGGCGGTTTGATTTTAGGATTTCGCAATATTTTAGAAGCTGTTCCAATGGGGTGGCTGGATGGTCAAACGATCGTTGAAGCTTCAACTTTTTGGAGCGGGATCAATGGATTCTTATGGCTGCCAGGTGAAGCGATTTTCCACTTCTTACCAGTGGGGATCACGTGGAGTATCGCTCGTAAAATGGGTGCTACAGAAATTTTAGGAATCGTTCTTGGGATCACGTTAGTTTCGCCGCAATTGTTAAATGCGTATGCGGTAAACGGAACGACTGCTGCAGAGATCGCTAAAAATTGGACTTGGGATTTTGGCTTCTTTACCGTTGATAAGATCGGTTATCAAGCACAAGTTATTCCAGCAATGTTAGCCGGTTTTCTACTAGTATATTTAGAACGTTTCTTCCGTAAACATATTCCAGAAGCAATCTCGATGATTTTTGTCCCGTTCTTTTCATTGATTCCAACAATTTTAGCAGCTCACCTTGTTTTAGGACCGATTGGTTGGAAAATCGGTACAGCGATCTCAGCTGTAGTGAATGCTGGTTTGACTTCTAGTTTCAGCTGGTTATTCGGTGGAATCTTCGGAGCGCTGTATTCACCGCTCGTTATCACAGGGTTGCATCATACAACTTTAGCAATCGATTCACAGTTGATCGCAGACTTTGGTTCAACTAATTTATGGCCAATGATCTGTTTGTCGAATATCGCGCAAGGTGCGTCTGTTTTAGCAGTTGTTTTCGCTCATCGCGGCAATAAAAAAGAAGAACAAGTTTCGATCCCATCTGTAATTTCTGCTTGGTTAGGAGTTACAGAACCGGCGATGTTCGGGATCAATCTGAAATATACGTATCCATTCATCGCTGCTATGATCGGCAGCGGGATTGCAGGACTGTTTGTTACTTTATTTAAAGTTCGTGCATTGTCGATTGGTGTTGGCGGACTGCCAGGAATTTTGGCGATTCGTCCGCAAGACTATTTAATCTTTGCGATAGGGATGGTTATTGCGATTGCTGTGCCGTTTATTTTAACATTGACCTTCCGGCGGATTGGTTTATTCAATAAAGTTGACCGCTCAGAAGATGTCCCAACTTTAGACAATGAAACAGTTCAAACAGCTGGAGCAACGGTTGAATTATTTGCGCCTATTACTGGCAGATTACATCCGTTAAGCAGTGCGAAAGATCCAGTTTTTGCAGAAGGCATGATGGGACAAGGCGTTGTGATCGATCCGAGTGAAGGAAAATTATATGCACCATTCGATGGTCAAATCAGTTTATTGTTTCCAACAAAACACGCGATCGGGTTAGTCAGCACGGAAGGCACAGAAGTATTGATCCATATTGGAATCGATACGGTTCAATTGGATGGAAAATATTTTACGAGCCATGTGGCACAAGGCGATAGTGTGAAAAAAGGCCAATTGTTGATGGAATTTGATATAGCGGCAATCAAAGCGGCAGGCTATGAAGTACAGACCCCAATCATTGTGACGAATTCGACTGAGTTTCAAGTGGATTCTCTAATTGAAGATGCGGCGGTCACCACTACTGAAAAAGTCTTACTAGCGACAAAATTATAGATATTGGAGGACAAAATGAGTTTTAAAGAGAAAGTAATTTACCAGATCTATCCAAAATCATTTTTAGATACGAATCAAGACGGTGTAGGCGATCTGCCTGGGATCAAACAAAAAATTCCTTACTTAAAACAGTTGGGTGTTGATATGGTTTGGTTAAGTCCAATCTATAGTAGTCCGCAAAAAGACAATGGCTATGATGTAGCCGATTATGTCGCCATCAATCCTACGTTTGGGACGATGAAAGATTTTGATGATTTGATGGCTGCGGCAAATGAACATGGCATCGAAATCATGCTGGATATGGTCTTTAATCACGTATCTACAGAACATGAATGGTTTCAAAAAGCATTAGCCGGCGAAAAAAAATATCAAGATTATTTTATCTTACGTGATGAGCCGACGGATTGGGTCTCAAAATTCGGCGGCAATGCTTGGGCGCCGTTTGGCGAGACCGGTCGTTATTATTTGCATCTCTTTGATAAAACACAAGCCGACTTGAATTGGCGCAATCCAGAAGTTCGTAACGAATTATTTAAGGTCTTGCATTTTTGGATGGATAAAGGTGTCAAAGGATTCCGTTTTGATGTGATCAATCTGATTGGTAAAAATGAAGTGTTGAAAGACTGTGCTGAAAATGACGGCAAACCGGCTTATACGGATCGTCCCATCACGCATGAATTTCTTCAAATGATGAATCAAGCAACTTTTGGTCAAGCAGACGAAATGATCACAGTCGGTGAGATGAGTTTCACTACAGTAAAAGAATGTATTTTGTATACAAAACCTGAGCGTGAAGAATTAAATATGACCTTCAATTTCCATCATTTGAAAGTAGATTATAAAGATGGAAAAAAATGGACGCAGATGCCGTTTGATTTTGCCAAACTAAAAGAATTGTTTCATACTTGGGGAACGCAGATGAGTGAAGAAAGCGGCTGGAACGCTCTTTTCTGGAATAACCATGATCAGCCGCGGGCATTGAATCGATTCATCGATGTGGATAACTATCGTATCGCTGGGGCTAAAATGTTGGCCAGTGCGATTCATTTAAATCGCGGTACACCGTATATCTACATGGGAGAAGAAATCGGGATGCTCGATCCAGATTATGATTCGATGGAACAATATGTCGATGTAGAAAGTCTAAATGCTTATCAAGAGCTGTTAGACACTGGAAAGACAGAACAAGCGGCCTTTGAGATCGTCAAAGCGAAATCACGTGATAATTCCCGTACCCCTATGCAATGGGATAACGAAAAGTACAGCGGTTTTTCACAAGTCGCTCCGTGGCTAACAATTGGAAGCTCCGCGGATGAGATCAATGTAGCCAAAGAATTGCAAGAAGGTTCTATTTTTAAATATTATCAACAGCTGATTAAATTACGGAAGGAATATCCTGTGATCTCAGCAGGCAGCTATGAAGCCTTTTTGCCTGAACATCCGCAGATCTATGGTTATATCAGACGTTTAGCAGAGCATTCGCTCTTAGTGATCAACAACTTCTTTGCAGAAGAGACGACGATCGAATTGCCAGAAGAATTTTTAACCGGAAAAGTTTTAATCGATAATTATGCTACTGAAAACATTACGAGAGAAATCACGTTAAAACCGTATCAAACCATGGCGATCTATTATTAGAATCGTTACTACGGAAAATGAGCAAAACTATTTTTTACGCTCGTTTCATTTACGCAGCTGTAAAAGTAAATACTAAAAAGGGTTCCGAAGAAATAAACCTATTTCTTCGGAACCCTTTAATAATAATGACTATTTTGTCAGATCGATTCGTTTATTGACTAAATAGATCAAGCAGCCGCCTAATCCCATAGAAAGCAATTCGCCTAAGCCGATAATCAGCCAGTTAAAGAAAAACGGTGCTTGATAGAAAAAGCTTAACTGTCCTGCGACTGTAAACATTGAAAAGGCAAAAATCAAAGCGGTTATGATCATTTTCTTTTTAAGACTCGTAATATTTTTAGTTACTGCTCGACAAATCAGTAAAACAATCAAAGTAGAGATACTGCCTAATAAAACATCGACAATTCCTAGCGGAGAGGCTAGATTGGCGATCGCCACCCCTAAAGTCACTGCGATAGTGTAGCGTTTGTTGAAAAGCGGCAAGTAATTGAACATTTCGGCTAACCGGAATTGAATCGCCCCAAAACTTATCACGGATAAAACAATCGTGACAGCGACGTATAGTCCCGTCACAACGGCCATTTTAGCCGTGTCAGTGGTTGTCCAGCGAGCTGAACTTTTTTCAAGATGCATTTTATCATTCTCCTTTACAAGACAAAGTCTCGTTGATAACTGCGGCCAAAGGATCGAAGTGTCGCAGTGCGAATTTCTCGCTAGTACTTATCTTAGAGGATTTCAAAAAAATTGCAAGCTATTTTAAAAGCCAACCGCCATCAATCGGCAAAATATTTCCTTGCATATAGCGTGCTTCCTCACTTGCTAAAAACAATGTGGCATAAGCAACCTCTTCCGGAGCCGCCCAACGTTTAACTGGAGTTTCATCCGCGACCCATTGTGCCATCTGACCGTCACCGGCAAAGTCAGCTTGATTCATCGGCGTCTTGATCGCGCCTGGTGCCAGAGCATTGACATGAAGTCCTTTATCCGCGTAGTCCAGTGCCAACTGTTTAGTAAAACCAACGATAGCATGTTTGCTGGCAGTATAAGCGATCCCGCCACCGCCAGCGACGAGTCCAGCAATTGAAGCCATGTTGATGACCGTTCCTTGATTTTCCAATAATTCCTGCAAAAGTAATTTGGTCAGCGTGAACATACTTTTTACATTCGTATCTAAAATGCGCGTCCATAAAGTGTCGTCTGTCTCAGCCAACGGCAAATAATCATCCAGCACACCAGCAGTATTCAGTAAAATATCGACTGTACCGAACACGGTATGACAGTGTTGGAGTGCTGTTTGCAGATCAGTTTTTTCACGCACATCACCAAGAGAAAAAGCAAAGCGTTCCGGAAACGTCTGCTGAAATTTTTGCAGCGATAATTCTTGTTGATCAAAGGCAAAGACTTGTGCGCCAGCATTCAACAATGCCTGTGCTTGAGCCGCCCCGATTCCTGAAGCCGCACCAGTGACAAAAACTGTTTTATTTGTGAAATCAAAGGTCATCATTTGACGATTTTCCAATCGTCCGCCAAAATATCACAAACCGTCGGAGCAAAGCTGGAGAAGCCTTCATCGGCTGTTTTGATCAAAAAATAAGGTGTGACAGGCGAGCCGTCAAATTGTTGATTTTCAACGAGTGTGACATATAACTCAAAACCGCCCCAGCCTTCACGGATAATTTTTGCGCCTTTTTTCAGTTCTGGTAAAATTTCTTCAAATGTCATTAGTTTTTCTCCTTAGTAGATTTATTTTAGTTCGAGTCGCATATTTCAATGATTTATCAAATAGTTTTTATTTTAAGATATTGAAAAACACACGAGCATTATTTAAAAATGATTTTCTGTTGGTAGAATACCAAAAAGTAAGAGCAGTCACAAGAAGATTAAGAAAAATGACGTCTCATTGCTGCAAATGGTAATTGAAGCTGAGAAAACTTGAATGAGGGCCGCTTGCGGTTTGAAAAAAGGGATATGACAGAATGTCACATCCCTTTTTGCTGAAATAAACAGTGTTCTAAAAGCAGCCTCTTCAGATTACTTAATCAGTCATCATCATCTGTTTCAGTATTTTTGTTTTTGGTGCTGACTTTATTTCGTGTATTCCAATAAGTCTTGTAGTCATCATCATCGCCGCCGATACCAAATTCATAGGTATTTTCTGCCGGCCCGTCTTTTGCCCAAAGAGAAGTTGTTTCGCCGCTTGGAACTTGATAAGTTGTTCCATTGTGAGTGACTTTTCCAGATTTCAAACCAGTAAAATCAGAAACTTTGATCTGTTTTACTTCATCCGCTAACTCAAATTCTTCGTTTTCGGCAAATACAGATGGATTGACTTGATAGATTCGGCCGGCAAGATAAGCCATGTAAGTCGCTGTTCGATTACCCGCGCCATCATTCATTGGCTTGTTGTCATCTCGACCAGTCCAAGTTCCCAATGTAATCGAAGGAGTGGAAACGATCAACCAATTATCGGCATAATTATCAGTCGTCCCCGTTTTACCGACCCAGTCAGCAGTACTTAAAGAATAATTCACACCGCTTAAAATAGATTTGAACGGAGTAGTATGCTGTTCGTCGATCACGCTGCGCATCATATCATTCATAATCGAAGCCGTGGCTTTCGAATAAACTTGCACTGGATCATTTTTATGTTTATAGATTTCTTTACCCGTGCTGTCGGTGATAGATTCAATCATGTAGCCTTGCTGATAAACGCCGCCGTTAGCTAACGTTTGGAATCCATTAATCTCCGTTAAAGTCGAAATACCGGTCGTACCTAATGGCGCCGATTCAACGCCCCAAGTATTCGAAGTCGGGTAATTCATCTTCTTCAAATAATTATCGTAAGCAAATTGCTCAGAACCTTTATTCGTCAACATATCTTGATAAACATGGTAGGCGGTGATATTGGTCGATTCAACTAATGCTTCGCGTGCTGTTTGGAAAGTTTTTGAACCTTTGTTTTCCGCATTTTCCAACTCTTTACCTGCGTGTTCGCCGCGTTGGTATTTCATTGGGAAATCGGCAATCCGTGTGGCACTGCCCAGCAGTCCTTGATCGATTGCCGGACCGTATACTAAGACTGGCTTAATCGATGAACCAGCTTGCCGGACCGTATCAAACGCGTGATTATTTTGGTTCGTACTGTAATCACGACTGCCAATGAAACCGTAGATCCGACCTGTTTGATTATCCATCATGACCGTCCCGGGTTCGATTGTCGCACCTGATCCATCATCTAAATATTGTCCGTATTCAGCGACCCCAAGCTGCATCGCATCATAGATGTTTTTATCGATCGTTGATTTCACAACGAGTCCTTGGTTTTGCATTTTGACTTTAGCTTGTTCGACATAGCGGCTGCGGACATCATCTTTGTCATATTCACTGTCGCTGACGCCGTCTTCTTCAGCTTGTTGCTTTGCTACGATGCTGATTGCTTCGTTGTAGACGGTATAATATAAGAAGCCGTGTTGTTGGACTTCAATGTCTTGACGCGCTTGGAAATCTTTTGCAAGATCATATTTTTTCGCTTCATCGTATTCTTTTTTAGAAATCATTTGCTGGCGATACATATTGAAAAGAACATCATCTTTACGAGCCATTCCGAGCGAATAATCTTGTTTTAAGTCTCCTGTGTTGGTATAAGGACTGTAAACAATCGGACTTTGCGGCAAACCAGCAATGAAAGCTGATTGCGGCAAGCTCAAGTCTTTTGCGTGGACGCCGAAGATACCGATCGCAGCTTCTTCAACGCCGGCGATATTTTGTCCTTTATTGTTACGGCCAAAAGGCGAGACGTTTAGATAAGCAGTCAAAATCTCATCTTTGCTTAGATATTTTTCTAAATCAAAGGCTAAGACGATCTCGTTCGCTTTTCGTTTGAAGGAAGTCTCGTTAGTCAAAACTTGCTGTTTAACTAGTTGCTGGGTCAGAGTCGAACCGCCTGATCCGGCACCAAAGCCAACGACTTCTCCTAACAAGGCACGTACGACAGCTTTAGGGACGACGCCGCGATGTTCATAAAAATTCTCATCTTCAGTAGCGACTAAAGCTTTTTTTACCCATGTAGAGATCTCATCAGAATCAACCTTCTCACGGATCGGATCCGATTGAATCGTTGCTAACTCTTGTTCATCCGCATAAAGCAATTTGGATGGTTCCGCGATGTCGCCAACTTCTTGTTTCATTTCCGTCTTTGTCGGTGTCGGTGTTCCTTCGACAAGATGGGCGAAATACCCAGCCCCGATCCCAACGACGAGCAGGCCGCCTAAAAAAAGGACTACGATGAAGCCGAGTAACAGCGACTTGATCACCCGCAATGAAACATTGAGTGCAAAAAAACCGCCAAGAGTAGATTTTGCTTTCTTCTTGCTACTCTTTTTCGGTTGTTTACTTATTTTTTTCTTGTGAGCCAAAAAGTCCACCTCGTTAAATTCTATTCATTTTAATTATCTGTTGAATTATAGCAAAGTTTTACTTCTATTAACAAGCAGATCCAATGTTTGTAATCAAAACTTCAACTAATTGTTAAGTAAACAAAATGAATCGGATCCAATCAGCAGACTTCTATCGGCTAAAACAAATTTTATTCGCGCAGAACTTCGAATAAATCCGGCGAATGCCTTTTATTTCCTCGTTTTTTCGGTTAATATGGGAAAGTATAAGCAGCAATCATTAAGAAATGAGATGCGTAATGAATAGATATTTCACTTTTCTAAAGCGAGGTATCAGAAATAATTAGGAGGATAAAAAATGCATTCAGACTTTTTCCAAGAATTAAAAGCCCGTGGCTTAATTTTTCAAGCAACCGATGAAGCAGCCCTAGAAAAACAATTAAATGAAGAGTCTGTTAAACTATATATCGGTTTTGACCCGACGGCAGACAGTCTGCACATTGGTCATTTATTACCGATTTTGACGTTGCGTCGTTTCCAACAAAACGGACACGTGCCGATCGCTTTAGTTGGCGGCGGGACCGGGATGATTGGAGACCCTTCATTTAAGGATGCAGAACGTCAATTGAATACGTTAGATACCGTTCAAAGCTGGTCGCAAAGTATCAAAAATCAGCTTTCTGGGATCATTGACTTTGAAAATAAAGAAAACCCAGCAATCGTCGCCAACAACTATGAGTGGTTGGGCGAATTAAAAATGATCGACTTTTTACGCGATGTGGGTAAAAACTTTACGATCAATTACATGATGAGTAAAGAAAGTGTGAAGCGCCGAATCGAGTCGGGCATTTCGTACACAGAATTTGCTTACCAATTATTACAAGCCTATGATTTTTACGAATTGAATAAACGCTATGGTTGTTTGCTGCAATTAGGTGGAAGCGATCAATGGGGAAACATCACATCAGGGATCGAATTGATTCGGCGTGAAGAGGGCAAACAGGCTTTTGGCTTGACGATGCCGCTGATCACTAAAGCTGACGGAACAAAATTTGGGAAAACTGAAGGCAATGCAGTTTGGTTAGACCCAGAAAAAACGTCACCTTATGAATTCTATCAATTCTGGATCAATACAGACGATCGTGACGCGATCAAATTCTTGAAATATTTTACTTTCTTGAGTTTGGCAGAAATTTCTGCGATCGAAGCAGAATTTACAGCAGCACCTGAACAGCGCGCTGCGCAAAAAGCTTTGGCAAAAGAAGTCACCGTGTTAGTCCATGGTGCAGAAGCTTATGAACAAGCGGTGCATATTTCTGAAGCACTATTCAGCGGTAACGTAAAAAACTTGAATGATGAAGAAATCAAACAAGGATTCAAAAATGTACCAAACTACCACGTACAAGCAGACGATGATCTGAATTTAGTCGAGATCTTGCTGACAGCTGGGATCGAAAATTCGAAACGACAAGCTCGTGAAGATATTACTAACGGTGCTATCTATATCAATGGCGATCGTGTGCAAGAAGTTGCGTACACATTAAGCGATCAAGATAAATTAGCAGATAAATATATCGTTATTCGCCGTGGCAAGAAAAAGTACTTTGTTTTACAATTTTAGTTAGGACTGCAAGGGATTGTACCAATATTTTGGAACAATCCTCTTTCTATATATTGCTAGGTAAGCGTTTTTTAGGTTGAAGAGGTGCGGATATGCGAGCAGTTTTATTAAATTCACTGGGATTATTTGTTATTATCTTGATAGGCTATTTGACTAAACGGCTCAACTTATTAACTAAAGCAGACGGGTCGCTGATCTCAAAAATAGTGGTCAATGTCACATTGCCGGCAGCAATCGTCGTAAATCTGCAGTCATTAGTGATCAAAAATCAGTTATTGCTCTTGATTTTAGCAGGACTGTTTTTAAATTTAGCAATGATCCTCGTCGGTCATTTCTTATCAAAGAAACAGGAACATGTCGAACGCGAATTTTTAATGTACAGTGTTTCAGGTTACAATATCGGGAATTTTGCGATTCCTTTTGTGCAAAGTTTTATGCCGCTGGCCATTCCGATTTTATCTTTTTTTGATATTGGAAACAGCGTCATGTTAGCCGGCGGATCCAATGTAGTGATCGAAGGCATCAGCGGCGGGACGGAAGAGCGTCCTAGTTTCAAAAAAGTGCTTGGGCGTTTGGGACGGTCTGTGCCATTTCTTTGCTATTTGATCATGCTGCTTTTGCGTGTGTCAAAGATCAATCTGCCACAAGACTTCTTTCAAATGGTACAACCGATCGCTAACGCGAATACTTTTTTATCGATGTTTATGATCGGATTGTTTTTGGAACTGCGCTTGCCGAGAAAAGATCTGACGTTGGTGGCACGAGTCTTAATGATCAAATATGGCGTAGGACTATTGATCGTATGTTTAGTGCTGCTGCTGCCACTGCCGGAAATGATCAAAATCGTTTTATGTTTGGTCTCTGTCGGACCAATCCCGACATTTGGTGTTATCAATAGTGTCGCAGCTGGAATGCGAGCAGAAGTGGTGGGCTTTACCTCATCTCTGAGTTTTTTGATCAGTCTGCCGCTGATGACAAGTTTATTATTATTTCTATAAAAAAAGCTGGAGGTTTTTATGTTAATTGGTTCTCATGTAAGTATGAAGGGAAAAGGTATGTTATTAGGCGCAGCGCAAGAAGCTGCCAGCTACGAAGCATCGACCTTTATGATCTATAGCGGCGCCCCGCAAAATACCCGCCGCAAATCAGTGGAAGAGATGAACATTCCAGCTGGTGAAGAATTTATGAAAGAGCATAATTTGTCCAACATCGTGATGCATGCGCCGTACATCATTAATTTAGGTAATACACAGAAACCAGAGATGTTTCCTTTTGCCGTTCAATTTTTGCGTGATGAGATCATGCGGGCAGAAGCTTTAGGCGCAATGCAGATCACTTTGCATCCAGGTGCTCATGTAGGTGCTGGCGAAAAAGCTGGCTTAGATCAGATCATCAAAGGATTGAACGAAGTATTGACTAAAGATCAGCGTGCGCAAATTGCTTTAGAAACGATGGCAGGAAAAGGAACAGAATTAGGCAGAACATTTGAAGAATTGGCGTATATTATCGACGGAGTAACTTTAAATGAAAAACTTTCGGTGACTTTTGACACGTGCCACACCAATGATGCCGGCTACAATGTCAAAGAAGATTTTGACGGCGTATTGGCAGAATTTGACCGCGTGATTGGTTTGGATCGTTTGAAAGTTCTCCACATAAATGATTCAAAAAATCCTATCGGTTCTCACAAAGATCGCCATGCCAATATTGGTTTTGGTACGATCGGATTTGATGCGCTGAATGCTATCGTACATCACGAAAAGCTGGAGCAGCTGCCTAAAATATTGGAAACACCGTACGTGGGAGCAGACAAAAAGAATCAACAGGCTCCTTACGGTTTTGAAATTGCGATGTTAAGAGCTGGAAAATTTGATCCAGATTTATTAACAAAAATCCAAGCACAATAAAAAAACCGACACCCAAAGCGATCAGCTGCTCGTAAGGACTTAATTATTTCTTTGTCCTAACAAGTCAGCCGGTCTTGTGGAGTGTCGGTTTTTTGCGATTATTTCTGGTATAAAGTGAAGCTGCATCGTTAGACAAGCGGACCGAACGTTTTTAAGTTTGACTTGCTGTAGAATCAGCAGCTATTCTCGAATTTGACCATCGCCGTAGATGATGTATTTACTAGAAGTCAACTGTTCCAAGCCCATTGGTCCACGAGCATGTAATTTTTGCGTAGAGATTCCAATCTCTGCACCAAGTCCAAATTTAAAACCGTCAGTAAAACGAGTGGATGCATTGATATAAACTGCCGCTGCATCGATTTCTTTCAGAAATTTTTGTCCATTATGATAGCTGTCAGTCACAATCGCTTCTGAATGTTTAGAGTTGTAGTGATTGATGTGCTCGATCGCTTCATCGATAGTAGCGACGACTTTGACTGCTAAAATGTAATCCAGAAATTCAGTTGACCAATCTGCTTCTGTGGCCAAATTCGCTTGCTTTAAATGAGATAAAGCGAGAGCATCGCCTCTTAAAGAGACGTGCTGAGGTGTCAAAGCTTTTTCGATCATCGGTAAAAATTCAGCGGCAATCGCTTCGTGAACCAATAAAGTTTCGACAGCATTGCAGACGGAGGGGCGTTGTGTTTTTCCATTGACAACTATTTTTAACGCCATCTCCAACTGTGCGGCAGAATCAACATAGATGTGATTATTGCCGGTACCTGTTTCAATTACTGGGACGGTCGCATTATTTTTGACGTGTTGGATCAAACCGGTACCGCCGCGGGGAATCAAAACATCTAAATACTCATTCAACTGCATCAGCTCATTTGCTGCAGCATGAGAAGTATCGTTGACAAACTGAATCATTGCCGGATCTAGCTGATTGTCGCGCAACGTCTGCTGCATCAGTTTTACTAAGATTCTATTAGAGTAAAAAGCTTCTTTGCCGCCGCGTAAAATTACCGCATTGCCGGATTTGAAACACAGGCTAGCCGCGTCGGTAGTTACGTTTGGCCGCGATTCAAAAATAATCCCGATCACACCTAAAGGAACCCGTTGTTGTCCAATCAACAGCTGATCTTCTGTCCGCCACATTTTTTCTACTACGCCGATTGGATCAGGCAATGCCGCTACTTGTCGAATCCCCTCAGCCATCTCTTGAATTCTTTTATCCGTTAAGCAGAGTCGATCGATCATCGGCTCAGAAATCCCGTTTTCCTTTGCTCGGCTCAAATCCTGTCGATTTTCCGCCAAAATTATTGCCGCGTTAGTTGTTAAATCATTTGCCATTTGCAGCAAGCAATTATTTTTTTGTACAGTTGTTAGCTGACTCAATTTTTGTGCAGCCGATTTACTTTGCTGTCCTAGTGTGGTCAATAAATTAGTCATATTTTTCCCCCTTAAATAATGTTCCGACTTCTTTGCCTGCTAAGATATCAAAAATTATTCTAGGAGGTTTGCCGTTTGCCAAGACCATCGTACTTTTTTCTGCTAAGATTCTTTGAGCGGCTTTCAGCTTACTGACCATGCCGCCCGTACCAAAACGACTGCCTTCACCGCTAGCTTGATCCAGCAATGTTTGATCGATCACTGAGACAGTAGAGTATAAGACAGCATGTTCATTTTTGGCAGGATTTTCCGAATAAAAACCGTCAATATCGCTTAACATGATCAAGACATCTGCTTTCATTAGTTGTGACACGATCGCGGATAATTCATCATTGTCGCCAAATTTTCTCGTGTGATCCATTTCATCGACTGCTACGGTATCATTTTCATTGATGATCGGCAGAATTCCCATTGCGAGCAGTTGGTCCAATGTATTGATGACGTTTGAGCGGCTTTCTGGAAAATCAACGACATCGCGTGTCAATAAAACTTGAGCCGTTTGTTGACTGTATCTTAAAAAGCGCTGATTGTAGATTTGCATCAGTTCCGCTTGACCGACTGCCGCGACCGCTTGTTGCAACGGAATCTCGCACGGACGTTGGGAAATCATCAGTTTAGCCATCCCGACACCAATCGCACCCGAAGAGACTAACAATATTTCTTTTCCTTGATTGCGAAGGTCAGTTAAGACGAAAGCTAATTGATCAATACCGTCCAAATTGATCTTGCCGTTTGGATGGATCAAGGAACTTGTCCCGATCTTCACCACAATCCGATTGACGGACCTTAAAAAATTTCTCATAGTTGCACCTCTTCACTTAGCCACCAGGAAGAAAGGTATTGTTTCGAAGTTTAGCATATTTTAATTATTATTTCACCATTTTTTTATAATTTACTGAAGAATTATGCGGTTTATTTGGTTTTTATCAATAGAAAAACGTCCTGCTCTTCTTTTATATAGAAAATAAATGACGGATAAGCAATCAGATTGAACGAAAATTTCATAGTTTGATTTTAAGATTTTGAAAACGGCTTTTCTTTTGCGGGATCTTCTAGTAAAATGTATGAGAATGTGTCAGGAAAGGAGCGGTGAAAATGGTATCAACTGGAATTGTAGTATTGATCGCAGTAATTGCTGCACTATTAGGTGCTGTTGGCGGTTTCTTCTTAGCCCGTAAATATATGCAAGACTATTTCAAAAAGAATCCTCCAATCAACGAGGATATGTTACGTCAAATGATGATGTCGATGGGGCAAAAACCTTCAGAAAAAAAAGTGCGTCAAATGATGCAACAAATGAAAAATCAACAATAATCTTTGAAAGGACAATCGTCGAAGGATGGTTGCCCTTCTTTTTTGATAAATTTAGAGCGAAACACACAATCTGCAGCTAACTTCAGTTGAAGAAATCAGTTTTCAAAAATTGAGAGAACTGATTTTGATGGGCGTTTCGCAGCGGATGCAACCTGTTAAAGCAGAAAGCAGGGCTCGCAAAGCAGATTTGTCGACAGAATAAATTCTTGGATGTAAAGTAAAGCCGAATGGGGGAATTGCTGAAATGTATGATGTAATAATTATTGGTGCGGGTCCGGCAGGGATGACCGCAGCCTTATATGCTTCACGTTCAAATTTGAAAGTTCTTTTGATTGAACGCGGGGCACCCGGCGGACAAATGAACAACACCGCTGAAATTGAAAATTATCCAGGGTTTGAGTCCATCATGGGACCAGAGCTTGCGATGAAAATGTATGACGGCGTCACAAAATTCGGTACTGAAAATGCTTATGGGATCGTTCAAGATATTAAAGATCATGGCGATTACAAAGAAGTCATTACAGAAGATAAAAAATATCAGGCTAAAACAATCATCGTTGCAACAGGCTGTGTGCATCGGAAACTAGGTGTACCAGGTGAAGAATCTTTTGCAGGTCGCGGCGTTTCTTATTGTGCAGTCTGTGACGGAGCCTTTTTCCGTAATAAACGTTTGATTGTTGTCGGCGGCGGCGATTCAGCAGTAGAAGAAGCAATTTATTTAACACGTTTCGCTTCTGAAGTTGTGATCGTTCATCGTCGTGATGAATTGCGGGCACAAAAAATCATTCAAGATCGTGCTTTTGCAAATGAAAAAATTTCATTTATTTGGGACAGTGTTGTCGATGAAATCGTCGGCAATGAGATGGTCGTGACGGGTGCGCAGATCCGCAACGTCAAAACAGGAGAAGTCCACTTAGAATCAGCAAATGGCGCCTTTATCTATGTTGGTTTGGAACCATTGACTGAACCGTTTAAAAATAGTGGGATTACGAATGCTGCTGGCTGGATTGAAACTGATTTTGAAATGAAAACGAAGATTCCGGGTGTTTTTGCGATTGGTGATGCTCGTGAGAAAGATTTGCGTCAAATCACGACAGCCGTTGGCGAAGGCGGGATCGCAGGCCAACAAGTCTATAAATATATTGAAGAACAAAATTGATCTTAGGGGATGCGACAAGAGGATTGTCGCATCTTTTTTTCGACTAAGCGGCGTTTTAGTCATTTCTTCAGAAATAAGTCAAAATTTTTTTGAAGCTGTCCGCTATTGTCGTGCGCTTTTTTTGCGAGGAGAGCTGTGGCGCTTTTTTTAGTCTGACATAGATGTTCCCTTTGCTGGATATAACAGTAATGGTATACTTAGATGGTAAAAAAATTTGAAAGAGGTGTGTTTCATGTCTTGGGAACAAGTTTATGAACAATGGATCGATTCAGATAAATTAGATGAAAACATGCGAAAAAAATTACAAGACTTAGGCAAAGACCCTGAGTTGAAAAAAGATGCATTTTACAAACCATTAGAATTTGGAACCGCGGGAATGCGCGGAATCTTAGGGCCTGGCGTCAATCGAATGAATATTTTTACCGTTCGCCAAGCAACTGAAGGATTAGCACGTTTTATGGATACGCAAGACCCTGAAACGAAACGTCGCGGAGTGGCAATCGCTTATGATTCACGTCATATGTCGCCAGAATTTGCCATGGAAGCAGCAAAAACATTGGCAAAACACGACATTCCTTCGTTTGTATTTGAAAGTCTGCGGCCAACGCCAGAATTGTCTTTTGCCGTTCGTTTTGAAAATGCCTTTACAGGAATTATGATCACTGCATCGCACAACCCTGCGGAATACAACGGCTATAAAGTATACGGCGAAGATGGCGGGCAAATGCCGCCTGAAGACGCGGATGCATTGACGAAATTTGTCCGTAATGTGGAAAATCCGTTAGAAGTCGAAGTATTATCAGATGAAGAAGTTGAACATAGCGGCTTGATCACTATTATTGGAGCTGAGGTCGATTCCGAATATTTGAAAGAAATCAAATCCGTAACGATTGACCAAGCGCTGATCAATGAAATGGGTAAAGAATTAAAACTAGTTTATACACCGTTACATGGGACAGGCAAAATGCTTGGAGAAAAAGCCTTGAAACAGGCCGGCTTTGAAAAATTCATGCTTGTTCCTGAACAAGCAATCGCTGACCCAAATTTCTCAACTGTAAAATCACCAAATCCAGAAGAACATTCTGCGTTTGAATATGCGATCAAATTAGGTGAACAAGAAGGTGCAGACTTATTGATTGCGACAGATCCTGACGCCGATCGTTTGGGTGCGGCCGTTCGTTTGCCGGATGGACGTTATCAAGTTTTAACAGGAAATCAAATCGGTGCTCTTTTGATTCGTTATATTTTGGAAGCACATAAACAAGCAGGAACTTTACCAGCAAATGCGGTAGTCTTGAAATCGATCGTATCGAGTGAATTAGCGACAACGATTGCGGCTAGTTACCATGTGAAGATGGTAGATGTGTTGACCGGCTTTAAATTTATCGCTGAAAAAATTCAACAATATGAAGCGGATCATTCGCAAACATTTATGTTTGGTTTTGAAGAAAGCTACGGCTATTTGATCAAATCTTTCGTTCGTGATAAAGATGCGATCCAAACCTTAGTCTTATTAGCGGAAGTTGCGGCTTATTATAAAAAACAAGGTAAAACACTGTATGACGGCCTTCAAGATATTTTTGCAGAGTACGGCTATTACGCAGAAAAAACGATTTCTGTTACATTAAGCGGTGCTGAAGGTGCTGAACGAATCAAAACGATTATGGAAAACTTACGTAGTGAAGCACCAAAAGCATTCGCTGATGTTGCAGTTACGCTGACGGAAGACTTCAAAACAGCCAGAGCGATCGCGGCTGATGGCTCTGAAAAGGCAATTGAGATGCCTGCTTCGGATGTCTTGAAATATACGTTGGCTGATGAAACTTGGTTAGCGATTCGACCTTCTGGGACAGAACCAAAAATCAAATTATATATCGGTGTGAAAGGTGATTCTCACGATACTGCCGCAGAAAAAATTGCGACTTATGAAGAAGCAATCCGTAAAATCGCCGAGTAAATGAGGGCTAAAAAATGAAGGAACACGAAGAGTTTCAAGCGGTCAGTCAATTTTTTAAAGTTTTGAGTGATCCGACACGGTTAAAAATTTTAATGTTTCTGAAAGAAGGCGAACGCAATGTTTCATCGATCAGTGACACGTTAGCGATGGAACAATCCGCTGTTTCTCATCAATTGCGACTATTACGCGACAATCGGTTAGTAAAAGCACGCCGTGATGGCAAGGCGATGCTATATAGTTTGGATGATCAGCATGTCTTAGATGTTTTAGAACAAACCTTCCGTCATGTCTTACACCAATAAAAAAGAGCTTTTCCAAATTTTTTGGAAAAGCTCTTTTTTTTTATGAGAATTTTGTTATACTGGTAGCTAACTATTAGAGAATGATGAAATTACTTTTAATAATAATGCAATTTAACGGAGGCGGATTATGGAAAAAGCAGTCAAGGTGGGTCTATTAGGATTAGGTGTGGTAGGTACCGGCGTCTTAGAAATTCTAGCAGATCACCAAGAAAAAATTCAAAAAAGTATTGGTGGCTCCTTGGTTGTAACGAAAGCTTTGATTCGACCAGGAGAAGATAAAAGTCAGTTAGCTAAAAAATATGATTTAGAATTAGTCACTGAGCTAGAGGCGATTTTGAATGATCCGGAAATTTCAATCGTTGTAGAAGTAATGGGACGGATCGAACCGGCCAAGACTTTCATCACAAACGCACTCTTAGCCGGCAAACACGTCGTGACTGCCAACAAAGATTTAATGGCTCAGTATGGCAGCGGATTGGTTGATCTAGCACGTGATCAACAGCGAAATCTATATTATGAAGCCAGCGTGGCAGGCGGGATCCCGATTTTACGGACGATTGCCAATAGCTTAGCGGCAGATGATATTACAGAAGTCTTAGGGATCGTCAACGGCACGACCAACTATATGTTGACTAAAATGGTGCAAGAACATCGAACGTATGAAGAAACACTGAAGGAAGCTCAAGAACTTGGCTTTGCGGAAAGTGATCCGACAAATGATGTTGACGGGATCGATGCCGCTTATAAAATGGTCATTTTAAGTAAATTTGCTTTTGGGATGACGGTAGCGATGGATCAAGTCAAGATCAAAGGAATCCGCGGGTTAGCGGCAGAAGATGTTGCGATGGCTGACCGGCTGGGTTACACCGTTAAATTGATTGGGTCAACGATCAAAAAAGACGATACGATCTCTGTTGAAGTTGGTCCTGTACTTGTGGCGCAAAATCATCCGCTAGCTTCGATCCATAACGAAATGAATGCAGTATTTATCAAAAGTTCAGGGATCGGCGAATCGATGTATTACGGTCCAGGTGCGGGTGCCCGGCCTACAGCGACAAGTATCGTAGCGGATCTGATGACGATCGTCAATAAGATGAAAAAAAATACAGTCGGTCATCGGTTCACCGGCTATACACAGCCAACCAAAATCACGCCGCCAAGTGAAAATACCAGCAAGTATTTCTTATCATTGGAAATGCCGGATGAACCAGGTCAATTTTTAAAACTTGCTGAGATTATGACACAAGCAAAAGTTGGCTTTGAACAAGTTGTTCAAGAAAAAGGCAACGGAACAAGTGCACGAGTAGTTTTGATTACGCATGAGACATCCGAAACGGAATTAGCAACGATCCAGCAAGGAATCAAAGAAAAAACGAGTTATAAATTATTGTCATTAATGAAAGTTATGGGGGAATAACGATGTATGAAGGTTTATTAAAACAATATAAAGAATATTTGCCAATCACGGATAAGACACCGCAAATCGCTTTAGCAGAAGGAAACACACCGCTGATTCCTTTGAAAAATCTATCAAAAGAGTTAGGCATTACTTTATACGGAAAATACGAAGGATTAAATCCGACCGGTTCATTTAAGGATCGTGGAATGGTGATGGCTGTCGCTAAAGCAGTGGAAGATGGCGCAAAAGCGATCATCTGTGCTTCAACGGGTAATACGAGCGCGGCAGCGGCAGCCTATGCCACACGAGCAGGGATCAAAGCTTATGTCGTTATTCCTGACGGGAAAATCGCTTTAGGGAAACTGGCTCAAGCAATTGCTTATGGTGCGGATATCATCTCGATTCCCGGAAACTTTGATGAAGCATTGAAAGCTGTTCGCGACATTGCTAAAACTGAAGCAGTAGCTTTAGTCAATTCAGTAAATCCCTATCGATTAGAAGGTCAAAAGACAGCTGCTTTTGAAGTTTGCGAACAATTAGGAAAAGCACCAGACGTGTTGGCGATCCCCGTGGGTAATGCCGGAAATATTTCTGCTTATTGGAAAGGTTTCAAGGAATGGCACGAGAAAAAAGGAACGGAATTACCACGAATGCATGGTTTTGAAGCAGAAGGCGCAGCGGCCATTGTGAAAGGCCAAGTCATCGAAGCACCTGAAACAGTCGCGACAGCTATTCGGATCGGGAATCCAGCCAGCTGGAAACTAGCCGAAGCAGCGCGTGATGAATCAAACGGCTATATCGATTCAGTGACAGATGCAGAAATTTTAAATGCTTATCGTAAAGTCGCCGCTCAAGAGGGTGTTTTTGTTGAACCAGGTTCTGCAGCGTCACTAGCAGGAGTGATCCAACACGTGAAAAATGGTCGGATCAAGCCAGGTGAAACCGTTGTGACAGTCTTTACCGGAAATGGCTTAAAAGATCCTGATACAGCAATCAAAGAAACAGATATCAAAATCAATAAGATGAGCGACGTGGAGGATATGCGCCAACACTTACGTGAAGGAGTGGCGGCTCTATGAAAATCCGCGTCCCGGCAACCAGCGCCAATTTAGGTCCTGGCTTTGACTCGTGCGGCATTGCTTTGTCACAATATCTAACAATCGAGATAGGTCCGGAAACTCGGACCTGGCAGATTGATCATCAATTAGGCAGCAAGATCCCTTCAGATGAAAGAAACTTGTTGATCAAAACTGCTTTAGATCTTGCACCGAATTTGAAACCGCACCAGCTTACGATGATTTCAGATATTCCGATTGCACGTGGTTTAGGCAGCAGCTCATCAGTAGTCGTAGCGGGGATCGAATTAGCCAATCGTTTAGGAAATCTAGGGATGACGCCACAGCAAAAAGTAGCCTACGCGACAAAAGTCGAAGGTCATCCTGACAATGTGGCGCCAGCGATTTGCGGCGATTTTGTAGTAGCAAGCTACAACAACGATGAAGTAAATTTTGTGGAGCATACTTTTCCCGATTGTGATGTGATTGCTTTCATCCCAAATCACGAGTTATTGACTTCAGAAAGCCGTGCTGTTTTGCCAAACGAAATGTCTTACCGCGATGCGGTGCAAGCTAGTTCAATCGGCAACGTGATGATTGCGGCCATTTTAAACGGCAATTTGCCGTTAGCTGGTAAAATGATGGAACGCGACATCCTGCATGAAAGTCATCGCCAACACCTTGTTCCGCATCTCAAAAAGATTCGGGCATTTTGTAAAACATACGGCGGCTATGGCAGTTTTTTAAGCGGTGCTGGACCGACTGTTTTAGTGTTGACACCGCCAGAAAATACTGAAAAATTAGTCGCCGTTTTGCAAGACTTCGACCCCGAAGCATTGATCGATGTACTTTCAATTGAAAGAGAAGGCGTACAAATATTTTAATTGCATTGAAGAGAAGAGTATAATCAATCGGACTTGACAGAGAGCTTCGGAAACTGAGAAGAAGCAGCAGCGATTTGTTAGAAGATGGCCTCGGAGCAATTGTCGATTCGACACGGGAACGCCCGTTACAGCAGTTCGTAGCAATACGACGAAAGTTCAGTCTTGTAAGAGACTGATAAACTAAGGTGGTACCACGGAACTCCCGTCCTTTCATAGCTGAAAGGATGGGAGTTTTTTTGCGTTGAGATGACTCCGGAAAAAAAGTTTAAAACAAAAAACTATTTAGTTGATTGATCCAGTCAATTGATCGAGATACATATAAAATTTGGAGGTTGTGACAGAAGGCAAGAAGGCAGCTTCAAGAAATACGACTTATCGTCAAAGAAGCCGAAGCACCGTTTATGCGAAAAAGGCGAGGAGACAAGATTTTTATCACATCACCAGAAGTCAGTTTTATTTTTGAATTAAAAAAGCCAAATGAGGAGGAAAATAATGGAAATTGAAACGAACTATTTGGATTATAGAAATTATCCAGACAATAAAAAATTAAACGTACTGTCAAACACGATCGATGATCATAAATCTGCAGCTGAAGTGGAAAATTATTTAAAGTGGAATATTGTCAGTGATTGGCAGAGTCGCCAACAATTGAAGTGTTGCACCAAATCAGAAATTTCCTTGTTCGTCGGTCTGGAAAAAACAGAACGATGTACGTCGTTTTTAGTAAGTAGTCTAAGGGGGGATGTCTTATGCCGATTCGCTTAGAGCCTGATTTTCCGGCAAAAGCCATTTTAGAGTCCGAGGACATTTTTGCGATTGCTGATTCTCGCGCGAAACACCAAGACATCCGTCCGTTAAAGTTATTGATTCTCAATCTGATGCCAAATAAAATTGACACAGAGATCCATCTACTGCGTTTGATCAGTCAAAGTCCGCTGCAGATCGATGTGAATTTTTTGAAAATTGCTAGCCATGAACATAAGCATACGAGCAAGAACCATCTAGACGAATTTTATTTGGATTTTTCTCGGGTAAAAGAGACTTGTTATGACGGGTTGATCATTACCGGCGCACCAGTCGAGCAGCTGGCGTTTGAAGACGTCGATTACTGGCCGGAATTAGTAGAGATCATGGAATGGAGCCAATCGTCAGTGACTTCTGTCGTCCACATTTGCTGGGGAGCACAAGCCGGATTGTATCACCATTTTGGGGTTGATAAAGTTGCGTTTAAAGAAAAACTTTTCGGGATATATAAACAAGCTATCGAACATCAATTTCGCTTGTTCAGAGGTTTTGATGATCGTTTCTGGATGCCGCAATCACGTTATACGGGGATTGATGAAGAACAAGTTCGTCAGAAGAAGATCCGAGTGATCGCTAAAGATGAAACGGGTCAGTCGACGATTTTGATTTCTGAAGATGAACATGATGTTTTCTTGATGGGACATTTTGAATATGGTACCGATACTTTAGAAAAAGAATACTTGCGCGATCGCGAGCGGGGAATAGCGACTGCTGAACCAAAAAATTATTACGAGGACGGGAACATCCATAATTCTTGGCGGGCACAAGCGCATTTGTTTTATCATAACTGGCTAAATGATGTGTATCAACTCACGCCTTATCACTTAGAAGAGATTCGACAATTGCAAAAAGAAAGAAAGCTGAGATCGATTTGATCTCAGCTTTCTTCTTCCATAAAGTAATAACTATGGTCTTCTAAGTCTAAGGCACTCATAATCATCGCCGCTGTTTCTTCAATGGAAAGAGTCGCCACGTTGATGATCTCACAACCTAACTTATGATAAAGCTCATGGGCAAATTTTAATTCTGCTTGGATTTTTTCTCGATCTGAATAAGCCGTTTCGGGATTTAAACCATAAGCACGCATCCGTTCTTTGCGAATTCCGATCAAAACTTCGGGATCATTGGTCAAGCCAACGATTTTTTTAGGATCGATTTCAAACAATTGTTTTGGGATATGAGCTTGAGGGATCAATGGCAAGTTGGCAACTTTCAAGTTTTTGTTGGCTAAGTACAGGCTCAAAGGTGTTTTTGACGTTCTGGAAACACCCAACAAGACAACGTCAGCTTCCAAAAAGCCGCGGGGATCTTTGCCATCATCATATTTGACCGCAAATTCCATCGCTTTGATGCGTTTGAAATAATTATCATTCAAATGGTGCAATGCCCCGCGTTCGCCGGTCGGTTCAAGCTGGGCTCGTTTTCCTATTTCACTAACAACAGGATTTAATAGATCCATTGTAAACAGCTCTTCATTATCAGAAAAATCTTTAGCAATTTTAGCTAAGTCGGGGTCGATCAATGTATAAATGATCATGCCGTTTTCAGCTTTGGCATCATTCAATGCTTTCATCAATAATTCTTCCGTATGCACAAAGGTCCGGCGGAAGAGACAAAATTCCACAGTTGGATACTGCGCCATTGAGGCTTGAGCTAATTTTGAAGCAGTTTCTCCTGCAGAATCGGAGATGATAAAAATAGTGACTACTTCGTTTTGTTTTTCGCTATCCATAAAGAAAATCTCCCTTGCAATCAGTGATAATTTATTATACCATACAGTTTATTCGGAATCATTACACTTTGAAATGAGGAATACGATGACTCAGACAACGTTATTAGAAAAAGCTATCGCGAAAGTAAAAGAAAATGGCTTTAAGTATACCAAGAAACGTGAAACACTGTTGGATTATTTGATCAAAAGCAATCGTTACGTTGCTGCCCGCGAAGTTTATGATTATTTGAATGGACAGTTTCCCGGCCTGAGTTACGATACTGTTTATCGCAATTTAAGAGAATTTTGCGAGATTGGTTTGATCGAAGATACCGAACTGCAAGGAGAGATGAAATTTCGCTTCAGCTGCAGTGAAAATTTTGAACACCATCATCATTTTATTTGTACGGTCTGCGGGATGACAAAAGAGATTCATATGTGCCCAATGAATTTCTTTGAAGAACAGTTGGATGATTGCGAGATCGAAGGCCATCGCTTCGAGTTATATGGGCGATGTGCGAAGTGTCAAAAAGTTAATGAATAAATTAAAATTAAAATTCTTCAGTACCTTGACTCAAAATAGCCCATTAGCTATAATGACTTATGGACGGTCTTGTTTATTGAGAGTATCTTTCAATAGCAAAAACGGTTACATTTCAAGCCCGGAGGGAGGGAATTTATATGTCAAAAACAGTGGTTCGTAAAAATGAATCTCTTGACGATGCTCTTCGTCGCTTCAAACGTTCCGTTTCAAAAGCAGGGACTCTGCAAGAATCTCGCAAACGTGAATTTTATGAAAAACCAAGTGTGAAACGTAAGAAAAAATCAGAAGCAGCTAGAAAACGTAAGAAATTCTAGTCTGTGAACGGAGTGATTCGATGTCACTACTTACTACCTTGAATGAAGACATGAAGCAAGCGATGCGAGCAAAAGACAAAGAGACTTTGCAAGTGATCCGGATGCTGAAAGCTTCGATTCAAAATGAGCAAATAAAAAATGGTCAGGATTTAAATGAGGAAGAAGAGTTGACTGTCTTATCTCGCGAGATGAAACAACGTCGAGATTCTTTAACCGAGTTTGAAAAGGCTGATCGCGCCGATTTGGCTGATAAAGTCAAAAAGGAAATCGTAGTTGTTGAAAAATATTTGCCGGCTCAACTTTCCGAAGAAGAGATCCGCGCAATCGTTACAGAAGCAATTACAACAACAGGAGCCGCTTCACCAAAAGAATTTGGTAAAGTGATGGGTGCAGTGATGCCGAAAGTCAAAGGCAAAGCCGATGGCAATCAAGTCAATGCAATCGTCAAAGAGCTTCTGAACAATTAAGCAGTAATGAAAGTCGAGAGAATTTTCTCTCGACTTTTTTTGTGAGGATTACATAGTTCAGCATTTACTAACAGCAGAGGCTGCAAGCCAGATGTATCTGCTAGAAAACAAAGTAAAAATAGAAAAGACTGCTCCAACAAAAACATCCGTGCTTTGAAATTAGGAAAATGAACCAGTAAACGATGGAACTTCTGCCAGCAGGATCGCTTCTTTTTTAGCGGCAGTTTCTTTTGATTTTTTATGAAAGTTTAGACAATTTTGCTTTTATTTAGAGTGTGGTATTATAAGATGGAATGATTTACGAAGGGATGAACGCTTGTTGAATAGCAACGATTTTGAGTCGTTAGAAATAAAGCTTGATGGAAATGATGACATCAGTATGCTTTTAGGTACCCATGATAAACATATAAAATTTTTAGAAGACAATACTGAAACTACGATCAATACTCGCGGTGAGATGATCCAAATCATCGGACCAAAAGAAGAAACGCAATTAGTGGCAGAGATTATCCGAACGCTGCAAGTTTTGATCGATCGCGGGATTAAGATTGCAACGCCCGATGTCATGACGGCCTTGCGTTTGGGACGCGAAAATCACTTAGATGAATTTATCATGATCTATGAAGAAGAATTACTAAAAGATCGCAATGGAAAACCAATTCGGCCTAAAAATATCGGTCAGAGCCGCTACATCGCAGCGATTCGCAAGTCGGATGTAGTTTTCGGAGTGGGTCCTGCGGGGACTGGGAAAACGTATTTAGCGATCGTCATGGCAATCGCCGCATTAAAAAAAGGCGAGGTTCAGCGAATTATTTTAACGCGTCCAGCTGTTGAAGCCGGTGAAAGTTTAGGTTTCTTGCCGGGGGATCTGAAGGAAAAAGTCGATCCGTATTTACGTCCAATGTATGATGCACTGCATCAAATTTTTGGAATGGAGCATACGAACCGTTTATTAGAACGCGGAGTTATTGAGATCGCACCATTAGCTTACATGCGCGGTCGGACATTGGATGATGCCTTTGTCATTTTGGATGAAGCGCAAAACACGACGATCTCACAAATGAAGATGTTTTTGACGCGTCTTGGGTTTAATTCTAAGATGATCGTCAATGGCGATACCTCTCAAGTGGATTTGCCGAAAGGACAAGTCAGCGGGTTGATCCACGCTGAGCGAACGTTAAAAGGAATCAAAAAAATCCGCTTTGTAAACTTTGAAGCAGGGGACGTAGTTAGACACCCCGTAGTTGCAGAAATCATCGAAGCGTACGAGCAAGAGAACCTACGGCGCCAAGAGAAGTAGTCAGGAGGGAATTGAATGTTAAATCAACCCATCAATAACTTGCTGAAGAAGTTAGGTTCCAAATTTATAGTGATTATTCTAGGCGTTTTTTCACTTATCTTAGTTTTGACGATGCTTACTAGTGTGATTCAAAAAAGTGTAGACTATCAAGAAGGTCAAGTTGCCACAGAAAGCATTCGTGCTAATAAGACGATCGAAAATAAAGATGAAACGGATCAAAAACGTCAGCTGGCCGCTGAAGCAGTTACGCCTGAATATACATATCAGGCTGATTTAGCCAACACACAGCATGATCGGATCAGTCAATTGATCACCTTGATTCAAAAAGCCAATAGTGAGCTGGATAAAAATTATCAAAGCAAAGTCTCACAAGCTAAGGAAGGCGAAAAAATTCCTCAGCCGACGGTAGATGAGCGGGTAGCGGCGGTTAAAAAGAATTTTGAAGGTCTAGATCAAGACACAGTTACTTTTTATCAACAGCTGCCGGAAGAGTTTTATCAAGCAGTCGTCCAGTTGAGTTCCGCTGATTTGACTAAAGTCGGAACGGAAAGTTTGAGCCTTTTAGACGAACAAATGACCAAACGGATCCGCCAAAGCGATCTTGTTGAATACAAACAACAAGCCATCGACAAGATCCAAAATTTGGGTTTGTCTGATGCGTCTAATCAAGTCATCCGCTACTTATTAGATGACGGAATCGTGATCAATGATTCATTGAATCAAAAACGGACGGATGAATTAAAAGAACAAGCCAGCGACTCAGTCCAGCCGGTGATGATCTATCAAGGGGAAGTCATCGTGCGAGAAGGCAGTCAGATCGATGCTAATTCGATCAACAAGTTGAAATTACTAGGTTTGACCAGCTCAAGTACTTCGATCTTTCCATTAATCGCAATGATTTTAGCAACAATCTTGCAAGGGGTATTGCTGTGGTTTTATAGTCGGCAATTTGAAGTCGAATTTCAACGGGTGCGTTTTATTTTATTTTATAGCGCAACGATGGTGATCGGCGTCGTTATCATGAAGATCCTCCAAAGTTTTCAAGGCAGCAGCTCCAATAATTTGGCGCTGTTCTTCCCAGCCGCTTTTATGCCTTTAATCTTGACAGTCTTTGTCAATCGGCGGGCGGGGGCGTTATCGGCCGTTTTCCAAACGGTCTTCGCGTTGTTTATTTATTACAATGTGATTGGAACGAATATGCTGCCGGTGATTTTGATGACGTATCTATTTTCAGGCACATTGGCTGTTATGGTGAAACAAAAACGATTAGCCGATCAGCTGAAACAAGCGATGCTTTGGATTGTGGCGTTCCCATTGTTTTGGTCGATTATTTTGAGTATCTATCAAGGTATGTCCTTTACTGATTCGCAAACTTGGGGATTATTATTAGGCGCCTTTGCTGCCAGCATCTTATCTTTTATTATGGGGATGGGGTTGCAGCCATACATTGAAATTTTAGTGACCGACAGCAGCGTGATCACGTTGAATGAGTTGAGTAATCCTAACCATCCGCTGTTGAAAGAGCTGTTAGAAAAAGCTCCTGGAACATACCATCACTCGATGATGGTAGCTAATCTGAGTGCAAATGCAGTAGCAGAGATCGGCGGCCGCTCGCTGCTGACTCGAGTAGCGTGTTATTATCATGACATTGGCAAGATCCGTCACGCGAATTTCTTCGTTGAAAATTTGCCAACAGGCGCCGAAAATCCGCATAATTTTTTACTGCCGGAAGATAGCAAACAAATTATTTTTGGTCATGTCATCGAAGGAGCAAAAATTTTGCAAGAATATAAGATGCCGCAGATGGTCATCGACATTTGTTATCAACATCATGGGACAACCTTGATGAAATTTTTCTACTTTAAAGCAAAAGAACGCAATCCTGAAACGACCGAAGCGGAGTTCCGTTATCCGGGACCTAAACCGCAGACGCGAGAAGCTGGAGTTGTGAATATCGCTGATAGTTGCGAAGCTGCAGTTCGAGCAATGGATCATCCTTCGATTGATAAGATCACCGATTTTGTGCACAAGTTGATTGAAGAACGAATCAACGATGGGCAATTAGATGATTCTGGTTTGACTTTAAAAGAGATTCGTATCGTTGAGAAATCATTGATCAGCGGATTGAGTTCGACCTTCCATTCTCGGATCAAGTATCCAAGAATGCAATCAGAGGCAGAGAAAATGAAAGAAGAGCAAGAGAAAAAAGGGGAAGAGTAATGGATATTACCTTTATTGATGAAACCGAGCAAGTCTCGAATGAAAAAATCCAAGAAATCGACGGTGTCTTACAATTTGCAGCGGATTATTTGAAGCTGCCGGAAGATACGGAGATGTCGGTGACATTTATGGATAATGCCGCGATCCAAGTTATCAATCGTGATTATCGCGGAAAAGATGCACCGACAGACGTCATCAGTTTTGCCTTGGAAGAAGAAGGGGAAGATGAAGTTCCAATCATCATGGATGAAGAAGATCCGATGCCGCGCAATCTTGGCGATATTATGATTTCTACAGAGCGTGCCAAAGAACAAGCCGCAGAGTATGGGCATAGTTTTGATCGTGAGTTAGGCTTTCTAGCCGTCCATGGTTTTTTGCATATCAATGGGTATGACCATATGACAGCTGAGGATGAAAAAGAGATGTTCGGTCTGCAGAAAGAGATATTAGATGCCTATGGACTTAAAAGATAAAACGGGGAAAAATAAACATTTCGTCACGTCTTTAGAATTTTCGATCCAAGGAATCAAAACGGTTTTTCAAGAAGAACGTAATATGCGCGCGCACGCAGTCTTTGGACTGATGGCGATTCTTGTCGCATTCTTGTTGGGCGTCTCTGTGCTTGAATGGCTGTGGATCTTTTTAGCGGTCTTTCTAGTTTGGATCGTAGAAATCATCAACACCGTCTTTGAAAATGTCGTGGATATGGTGACAGATCACCATTTTCATCCGATCGGAAAAAAAATCAAGGATATGGCTGCCGGAGCAGTTTTAGTCACTTCGGTATTTGCCGTGATCGTTGGTGTCATTATCTTTTTACCAAAAATTATTGAGCTCTTTCTTTAGTCAAAGACAGCAGACTCAAAATAGCATTTATTTGCTATCAGGAAGGAATGGAATATGTCAGAACATAAATCAGGGTTTGTAGCGATCGTCGGTCGACCAAATGTCGGCAAATCAACATTGTTGAATCGGATCGTTGGGCAAAAAATCGCCATTATGAGCGACAAGGCGCAAACGACTAGAAATAAAATTCAAGGTGTTTATACGATACCGGAAGCACAAATCATCTTTATCGATACACCAGGCATCCACAAGCCGCGCCATCGTCTAGGCGATTACATGGTTGAGATGGCTTATAGTGCGCTTAGAGAAGTTGATGGGATCATCTTCATGGTTAGCGCAGATCAAAAACGCGGCCGCGGCGACGACTTTATTTTGGAGCGTCTAAGCAAACAAGAAGTTCCGGTTTACTTAGTGATCAATAAAATCGATACGATCCATCCAGATGAACTGTTAGCGATCATCGATGATTATCGTACGATCATGGATTTCAAAGAGATCATTCCCATTTCGGCAACTGAAGGAAACAATGTCGAGCATCTGCTTGAAACATTGGTCGATCAAATGGACGAAGGCCCGCAATATTTTCCTGATGATCAAATTACCGATCATCCAGAATACTTTATCGTTTCTGAATTGATTCGAGAAAAAGTTTTGAGTTTAACTAGAGACGAAGTACCGCATTCTGTAGCGGTCGTGACCGAGTCGATGAAGCGCGACGAAAATGACAAAGTTCATATCCAAGCGACCATTATTGTTGAACGAACGAGCCAAAAAGGCATCATCATTGGTAAAGGTGGTAAAATGCTGAAAAACATCGGGACACAAGCCCGTAAAGATATCGAGACACTTTTAGCAGATAGAGTTTATTTAGAACTATGGGTCAAAGTCCAAAAAGACTGGCGAGATAAACAAACATATCTGCAAGATTACGGTTACCGAAAAGACGATTATTAAACAAGAGCTTCACGAATTTCTCGTGGAGCTTTTGTGCACCCGTTCTGCTTTGCGCAATTTTTTATGTTTGATTTAGAACGAACAAAAAATAATTAAATCCAGAATTAATGGCGAGAGGTGAGTTTATGGCACAGATCGGTGAGACAAAAGGAATCATTTTATTCAGCCGTGATTATAAAGAAAAAGACAAATTAGTCAAAATATTTACCGAATCAGCCGGCAAAGTGATGTTTTTTGCGAAAGGGATCCACCGTGCCAACCATCCTTTGCAAACAGCGATCCAGCCCTTCACAGAAGCAGTATTTATCGGAAATATGAAAACCGAGGGCTTGTCTTTTTTAAACAGTGCCAAAGAGGTCCATCCTTTGCGGAAATTACAAGAAGATATTTTTTTGAATGCTTACGGCTCATATATTTTAGGTTTGACCGATGCCGCAATCGAAGATCATGTCTACGATCCGGCATTGTACGGATTTACGCGGGAAGCTTTGCAGCGGATGAATGAGGGGGCAGACGGCGAGACGATCATGAATATTTTTGAAGTGCAGATCATGCAGCGATTTGGTGTTTCGTTGAATTGGCAGGCTTGCGGTGTGTGTGGCAAGAAGACGGGGGCCTTTGACTTTTCTTCAAAATATAATGGAATCCTTTGCCAAGAACATTGGGATTTGGATCCGCGGCGCTATCATGCTGATCCGCGGGCTATCTATTTTCTGCGCTTGTTCAATAGTGTGACGTATGAAAATATCAATACCATCAATTTAAAACCCGAAACAAAAAAATCGATCCGTCAAACATTGGATCAACTGTACGAGGAGTACATCGGCTTACAGTTGAAAAGCAAGAAATTCATTGATCAGATGAGCGAGTGGCAAGACATATTAAAACCAAAAAATGAAAACTAATCTGCAGAGCCTGAACGGTGCTGCAGATTTTTTTATTACTCATTTTCTTTGAAAATTTCAGGGATTTTACGATAGGGATGATTTTTTATTTGTTAAAGAGTGCGTTGTTCCACAGATTTTCATTGCTAATTTATGATAAAACAATTAATATTATTAGAAATAAATAATATTTTAACGGTAAAAATGAGAAAAGCATTTTGTGTTGTGAGTTAAAACTGCTGGTAAATCAGTCTATCTGGTGAAAGTCAGCTCGCTTTTAATCTACAACAATGAGAATGTTAATAAGAATTGGGAGTGATGAGCATGGAAGAATTATGGGAAGTATTGAGGCCTGAAGAACAAATCGAATTAAAGCTAAGAAAGTTGTATACTCAGCATCATTTCCATCCTTATCACTTAAATAACTTTGAAGATTATGGAAGTTATCAACAAAGCTACAATTTTTTAAGAAACTCATCGATTATTACGTTTACTGGAAATGATGGTCGAACGATGGCATTGAAACCAGATGTGACGTTATCGATCGCTAAAAATACGCCAGCCGGAAAAGCACGGAAAGTCTATTACGTAGAAGATGTGTACCGTCATGATCGGCAAGCGGGAGAATATCAAAAAATTTATCAAATTGGTCTGGAGATCATCGATGAGATCACTTGGGAGAATCAGCTGGAAGTATTGGAACTGGCTTGGGAAAGTTTGGCTCAAGTTGGCGAAGGAACGCTGGATCTTTCTCACATGGGGATTTTAAATGGGATCTGTGACCGTTTTGCGGAAGAAGATCGCCAGAAAGTATTAGATTGTTTGCGGGATAAGAGTTCTCACGGCATGGATGCATTGACTGCAAAAGCGGGACTTGCAAAAGAAGAATCTGAAAATCTAGCCAAATTGGTTCGTTTGTCAGGGGATTTTGAAACGAAATATCAACGGGCAAAAAAATTATTGGCAAGTTATCCTGAAGCGCAAGCGGGTTTAGAGGAGCTGAAGCAATTATACCAAGCGTTGCAAGAAAAAAATCTAGCCGAAAAAGTTCATTTACGTTTAGATTTTTCAATTATGAATGATGCGGATTATTATAGCGGATTGTTGTTCCAAGGTTTTACAAAAGAGGCGCGCGTGACGATTTTGTATGGCGGACGATATGATCAGTTAATGAGCCGTCAAGGAAAAAATCAAGGAGCGATCGGTTTTGGGATGAAGTTGAATCATGCCGGACAAAAGATCCCGGTGGCAAGTGAAAGTGCTGAATATTTGAATATCGCTTTACCTAAAGGTCGAATGGGAGATGCGGTCTATGAGCTGTTTACGAAAGCAGGTGTCGCGGCTAAAGGAGTTTTTGCAGAAAATCGGAAATTGATTTTTTGCGATGAGGTAAACAAGCTGCGTTTCTTTTTAGTAAAGCCGAGTGATGTCGCGATCTATGTCGAGCATGGTGCCGCTGATATCGGTGTAGTAGGTAAAGATGTTCTGTTAGAAAGCAAAGCTGAAGTGATCGAATTTTTAGACCTTCACATGGGCAGCTGTCGTTTAGCAGTCGCCGCGCACAATGATTTTGAAGAAGATTTTTCACGCCCTTTACGTGTGTCAACTAAATATCCGCAAATCACAAGAGCATACTATGAAGGCCGCGGGCGTTCGGTAGAATTGATCCAACTACATGGTTCAATCGAATTAGCTCCGCTATTAAGGTTATCAGATGTGATTGTTGATATTGTCGAAACGGGAACGACGTTAAAAGAAAATGAGCTAAAAGTCATCGAAGAGATTGCGCCGTCTTCCGCACGTTTGATCATCAACAATGCGACTTGGCGTTTTAAACAGGAAAGAATCCAGAAAGTGATCGAGAAGGTGAGGGAACAATTATGAGAGTTTATTCCACCCAAAAGGATTCAGTAAATGACATTTTAACGCGGAAATACGCTGAAACTGCGGATGTCTCCACGATCGTCCAAAAAATCATTGCGCGTGTACGGGCTGGAGGCGATCAAGCGGTCTATCAATTAATCGAAGAAATAGATAATGTCGCACTTGATTCATTGGCGGTGAGCAAAGCAGAAATCGAAACGGCTTTGCAAACAGTCTCGGCTGAATTGCTGGCAGTGATGGAGCAAGCAAAAGCCAATATTCTTGCGTTTCATCAAAAACAAGTCCGCCAAGGATTCGTTTCAACTGAGCAAAATGGGGTTGTAATGGGTCAACGAATCTTGCCTTTGTCTTGCGTTGGGGTTTACGTCCCCGGCGGAACGGCCGCGTACCCCAGTACCGTGTTAATGGACGTATTACCGGCAAAAATCGCCGGAGTCAAAAAAATTGTTATGATGACACCAACGGATAGTGAAGGCAATGTTCCAGTTGCGATTTTGGCCGCAGCAAAAATCGCCGGAGTAGATGAAATTTATAAAGTCGGCGGCGCGCAAGGCGTGGCGGCACTTGCTTATGGAACCGAGACGATTCCGAAAGTAGATAAAATCGTAGGTCCCGGAAATATTTATGTGGCGACGGCCAAACGGATGGTCTATGGAACCGTCGATATCGATATGATCGCCGGACCGAGTGATGTTTCGATCATTGCTGATCACAGTGCCAATCCGCGCTGGATCGCAGCGGATCTTTTAGCCCAAGCAGAACATGATAAATTAGCGCAAGCAATTCTCATAACGACAGAAGAAGCATTGATCGAAAAAGTTCAATTAGAACTAGAAGAGCAATTGGCTGAATTACCGCGAAAAGAAATTGCAGCCGCCGCAATTGAAAACAACGGGAAAATAATTTTGGTCCGAGATTTGGCAGAGGCGACAGATATCGCCAACCAAATCGCACCGGAACATCTTGAATTGTCAGTCGCTGAGCCATTTGCTTTACTAGGAAAAGTTGAAAATGCCGGAAGTGTTTTTTTAGGCCACCATACGCCAGAAGTTTTGGGAGATTATTTTGCGGGTCCGAATCATACTTTGCCGACTGAAGGAACAGCACGATTTTATTCACCATTATCAGTAGATGATTTTGTTAAAAAGAGCAGCTATCTTTATTACACTCCAGAGGCGCTGGAAGCAGTCGGCCCAGCGGTCGAATTGTTTGCGGAGACCGAAGAGTTGATGGGTCACGCACGTTCGATGAAAGTTCGAAGAGACAGTGATCCTGCTTTTACAGCAAAGGATAAAAAGAGTGCGGACAGATCTGTCTGACAGAACACGAGATTTTTTTAAATGAATTTGTAAAAGGCGTTGAATTAGGAGGAAAAGAATGACCTTTTTAAATCAGAAATATCAAGATTTAACTCCCTATACACCAGGCGAACAAGTAGATGAACAGGTGTATATCAAATTAAATACCAACGAGAATCCGTATCCGCCCGCGCCAAGCGTGCAACAGGCAGTCAGTGAAGCGGCGAAAAAGTTGAATCGGTATTCAGACATCGCCGTCGAAACTGTCGCCAAACCATTGGCTCACTATCTGGGTGTGAAGCAAGAACAACTATTTCTTGGTAATGGCAGTGATGAAGTGCTTTCCTATCTTTTTCAAGGATTCACGGAAAAAGGAATCGCTTTTCCTGACGTAACTTACGGTTTTTATCAAGTCTACAGCAATCTTTATCAAGTAGAGACACAAGTTGTTCCGCTGAAAAAAGATTTTTCACTGGAACTAAAAGAATACGATGGATTAAAGGGAACGGTGATTTTTGCCAATCCTAACGCACCGACTGGAATTTATCTGACGCAAGAAGAAATTTGCGACTTTTTAACACGCCACCCGGATCGTTTGGTCGTGGTGGATGAAGCCTATGTTGATTTCGGCAACCAATCGATGGTGTCCTTGATCAATCAATATAAAAATTTGTTCGTAGTCGGGACTTTTTCTAAATCACGCCAGTTAGCTGGTGCGCGCCTAGGTTTTGGTGTAGGGAATGCGGAGTTAATTGCAGACCTGAATCGTTTGCGCTTCAGTCTGAATCCTTACAATGTCAATAGTTTGACCCAAGCAGCCGGTGGTGCCGTCTTGCACGAACAAGCTTACGTAGATCAGAAAATCCAAGAAACAATCCGTGTCAGAGAATGGAGTAAAAAAGAGTTGACAAGACTAGGGTTTGAACAGACCGATAGTCAAGGCAATTTTTTATTCGCGAAACATCCAAAAGTGGCAGGTGAAAAGCTGTTCACTAGTTTAAGAGAAAACAACATCTTAGTCCGCTGGTTCGACCAGCCGCGCATAAAAGAGTATTTACGAATCACGGTTGGGACACAAGAACAAATGGAACGCTTGATAAACGTTTTGACAACAATAATAGAAGAGGTGACAGTATGAGAAAAGCGGAAGTGATTCGCCAAACATCTGAAACAAAGATTCAGCTGGCCTTGACGATAGACGGCACTGGACAGCAAACGATCAAAACAAAGATCGGTTTTTTAGATCATATGTTGGAATTGTTCGTTCGGCATGGTCGTTTTGATTTGGAGCTTACTTGTGACGGTGACATTGAAGTAGATGCGCATCATACAACAGAAGATATCGCCATCGCACTTGGACGGGCTTTTTCTGAAAGTCTGGGCGAACGTCGCGGGATCACACGCTACGGCAGTATGTTGCTGCCGATGGATGAAGCGTTAGTGATGACTGCTGTCGACATCAGCGGCCGCGGGATGGCAGTCGTCGAGTTAGACATTCCTAGCGAAAAAATCGGTCAACAGTTTGATACTGAATTAGTCGAAGAATTTTTTATCGCGTTTGCGCGTGAATTAGGAGCGACGATCCATTTGCATCAAATTGCTGGAAAAAATAGTCATCATATCGTTGAAGCGTGTTTTAAAGGTTTTGGCCGGGCATTAGGCGAGGCGACTGCGGTCAATCAGCAAGCTCCGGATGAAATTCCATCCACCAAGGGAACAATCAATTGATGACTAAATTTTGACGGGGTATTCATGTTTAAAAATGTTAGAGGAAGTTTAATTTAGGGTAAATATAAGCAATCATGACGTTAGAAAAATTTAGACAGTACGGATAAATCAACTTTGATTTAGATACTTCTGTCAACTTAAGCAATCACGTTCATTGAAATGATTCTAAAGGAGGAAATTCATGCTAGCAATTATAGATTACGGCGTGGGCAATTTGTTTAGTTTAGCGCGTTCATTGGAGTACTTAGGTGTTAAATGCCAAATCACGCGTTCCCTAACCGAATTAACCGCCGCCGATCGGATCATTTTGCCAGGAGTCGGCGCGTTCGGCGATGCACGCAAAAAACTTGATGAATTATCACTAGTTGAGCCCATCCAAGAGTTAGCAGCGTCAGGCAAACCTTTTTTAGGAATTTGTCTGGGGATGCAGCTGCTGTTTGATAAAAGCGAAGAATTCGGCGATCACCCAGGTCTGGGACTGATTCCGGGACGAATCGTTTCTATGCGCGGGGCATTTGAACAAGCGAGTATCGATCTAAAAGTTCCGCAGATTGGCTGGAACAAGCTAAACGTACACAATCACCAAAGTCCGCTAGTGAAATCACTAGGAGAAAATGATTTTGTTTATTATGTCCACAGCTATTATGCGACAGATTGCCAAGAACATTTAATTGCAGACAGTGAGTATGGGATCTCGATCCCTGGTATCGTCCAAAACAAAAATGTTTTCGGCACGCAATTTCATCCGGAAAAAAGTGGAACGGTCGGTTTAAATATCTTAAAAGCTTTCACGGAGGTGCCTGTATGAAAATTTTTCCAGCGATTGATCTTTTGGATCAGAAAGTCGTTCGGCTCTACCAAGGGGATTATCAGCAAAAAGAAGTTTTTGGCGATGATCCAGTTGCCTTTGCCCAGTCATTTGAGCAAGCCGGTGCAAATTATTTGCATCTCGTTGATTTAGACGGGGCTAAAGCGGGGAAGCTGCACTATTTTGAAATTGCACAAAAAATTGTTGAAAACACAAATTTATTTGTAGAAGTCGGCGGCGGGATTCGTGACGAGGAAACGATCAAACACTGTCTATCAGCCGGTGTAGATCGAGTTATCCTCGGAACGATCGCTCAAAAAGATCCTGCGTTTACACAAGCGATGCTGAAAAAATATGGAAATAAAATTGCCATCGGCGTAGATGCTAAAGATGGAAAAGTCGCCGTCGAAGGCTGGTTGGAAAAAACAGAGACGGATGCGTTTGGATTTTGTCAGCAATTAGTCGTTTGGGGAGCTGAAACGATTATTTTCACTGAGATCGCCCGCGATGGGACCGGTGAAGGGATCAACTTGCCGCTGTATCAAAAACTCAATCAGCTAGAGGCAGAAATCGTGGCTTCTGGCGGGGTAGCGTCTTTGAAAGATATTGAAGGGTTGAAACAGTTAGGGATTTCCGGCGCGATCGTCGGAAAATCACTGTATAACGAAAGTTTGAAATTAGAAGATGTTCTAGCGGCAGGCAGAGAAGAGTATTAATCATTCTGCTATGCCCGATTTGTCTGAGTCAGCTGATTTGCAATGCAGAAATAAAACGGGACTGTTCAGCAAACTGATTTGCAAAAAGGCGGAAGTATTTTTACAGAAACGATAGTGGGAGGACAATTAATGATCGCAAAACGAATCGTTCCATGTTTAGATGTGCGTGATGGACGTGTTGTCAAAGGGGTCAATTTTGCGGGGCTGCAAGATGTCAATGATCCAGTGACGTTGGCGCGTTTTTACAACGAGCAAGGCGCAGATGAGTTAGTCTTTTATGACATCACCGCTTCAGCAGAAGAGCGGGGACTATTCACGGATATTTTAAAAGGTGTGGCGTCAGAAGTATTCATCCCTTTGACTGTTGGCGGCGGGATCAATACGTTGTCTGATTTTGAACGTGTTTTGAATTGCGGTGCGGATAAAGTCAGTATTAATTCTGGTGCGCTTCGCCGGCCACAGTTGATCGAAGAAGGTGCAAAACGCTACGGCAGCCAATGTGTCGTTTTATCAGTAGATATTCGGCGTGTCGGTGACCAATGGCATGTTTTTGCAAAAGGCGGACGCGAAGATACGGGATTAGAAGCGTTGGAATGGATCCGTCAAGGCGAACAGCTGGGAGCGGGCGAATTAGTCATCAACAGTATGGATACAGATGGTGTGAAGCAAGGCTTTGATCTCAAGCTGCTGGAAACTGTCAGCAAGAACACTTCGTTACCCATCGTAGCTTCTGGCGGGGCTGGGAAAAGTGAAGATTTTATTGACTTGTTCCAATTACCGAAGATCGAAGCTGGTTTAGCTGCCTCGATTTTCCATTATGGCGAAGTGAAGATTCCAGAATTGAAAAAACAATTGCTGGCCGCAAAGATACCCGTTCGGATCGTTTAGACTATTAAGCGGATTTTTACAGGATTTTAAAGCCATTCTATTTTAGAAATAAATTTATTTTTATTTTTTCGCAAAAGGCGGATGCCAATTTGAACTAGGGGTGAAAAACATGACGAAGTTAAAATTTGATGATCAAGGATTGATTCCGGTGATCGTTCAAGATGCGGAAACCAATGAAGTACTGACATTGGCCTATATGAATCAGGAAAGTTATGAATTGACGTTGAAAGATCAATTGATGACTTTTTATTCTCGCAGCCGCAAAGAGTTATGGCGCAAAGGCGAAACTAGCGGGAATTACCAACATCTAGTATCGCTGAAATTAGACTGCGATCAAGATGCACTAGTAGCGAAAGTAAAAAAAGAGGGACCGGCTTGTCATACTGGCGCAGAAAGCTGTTTTAATGAAGTTTTATTTGGCAAAGATTCGGCTAGTACGATCGACGCTTTGTATCAATTAGTCAAAGATCGGAAAGAAACGCCGCAAGAAGGCAGCTATACTAGTTATTTATTTGAAAAGGGCGTTGAGAAAATTTTGAAAAAAGTCGGTGAAGAGTCGACGGAAGTTGTGATCGGTGCAATGAAAGAAGATCATGACGAAACGGTTTTTGAAATTTCTGATTTGGTGTATCATATTCTTGTATTGATGGTGGAAAGAGAGATTGATTTGGCAGAAGTGCGCCAAGAATTAGCAAACCGCCATGTTGTTGATAAAAAAGTGAAACAAGAACGGATGCAGTAGCTGCAAGTATGATTTTTGGTTGGCAGAAAAGTTAGCCAGCCAAAATATCAGACACATTTTCAACAGATTCATTTAAACTAGGAGGATCAGCGATGTTTTATTCAAATGCACATACCCACAGCACGTGGTGCGACGGAAAAGATACTTTAGCAGATATGGCGCAAGCAGCGATTGATTTAGGTTTTACGGATCTGGGATTTACGTGTCACTCGCCGGCACCTTTTGATCCAAGTTGTCCGGGCGTGCAAAATGAAGCAGCTTATCAAGCCGCATTGCATGAATTAAAGCAGCAATTAGCGGGGCAATTGAACATCGTCTCAGGATTAGAATGGGATTATTACAGCCCGGATCCAATGGACGGCTATGATTACACTGTAGGCTCTGTTCATTATTTTCCGCCGCGGCAAGGGGTTTTTCGCAGTGTCGACGAAAGTCCGGAAAGTCTCATGCAGACTGTGGATCAGTGGTATCAAGGAGATAGTATGCAGCTAGTCCAAGATTATTATGATACGGTGGTCAAGCACATCGATCAAAATCATGCGAAGATCGTCGGTCATTTTGATTTGATCACAAAGTTCAATGAAAAACAGCCTTGGCTGGATGAAGATAGTGAAAAATATCAAGCAATCGCTTTGAAGGCGTTAAATGATGTGATCGATATCATCCAAACGTATGACGGAATGGTGGAGATCAATACAGGAGCGATCTCGCGCAACTGGCGAACGACGCCGTATCCGAATCCTTTTTTACTGAAGCAATTGAAGCAACGAGAATGCCCAATCATTATTACAAGCGACAGTCATGAAACGACGACATTGACTTGTCATTTTTCTGAAACGGTCAAATTATTGAAAACAATCGGTTTTACCGCAACAAGGCAATTAAAAGACGGAATTTTTCAGCCGATTTCTTTTGATTAAGAGAAAGATTTGACAAAAGGGGTGCGGTGTCGCTATTATAGAACCAAGTTGAATACGTGCGAAGATCAAATTTAGAAATTTGTGGAAGATCACAGCGAGTTTGGGATAGTGGGAGCCAAACAGGGAAACAGATTTTGTTGGCATTTGTGAGCACATTTAGTTAAAGCTGCCAAGCACTCTTGCTTGGAAGTAGGGTGGAACCGCGTTGATACGTCCCTATGCCGAATCTCGGCATAGGGACTTTTTTTGCGAGCGCCACTTTTTATTTTAGTATGGTCAGTGGAGTCATGAGCTAGCTGCTCTGTGAGTTAAAAGAAAAATAAAAGTTAATAATCAAACAGGAGGAAACAAAATGAGCAAGTTAACGGTACAAGAAATGATTTTGACGTTGCAAAAATTTTGGTCAGACAATGGCTGCATGTTAATGCAAGCCTACGATACAGAAAAAGGGGCGGGGACAATGAGTCCGTATACTTTTTTACGGGCGATCGGGCCAGAACCATGGCGTGCGGCTTACGTGGAACCTTCACGTAGGCCGGCTGATGGACGTTACGGGGAAAATCCTAACCGGTTGTATCAACACCATCAATTCCAAGTAGTGATGAAACCTTCACCAAAAAATATCCAAGAGTTGTATTTAGACAGCTTGCGTTTATTAGGAATCGATCCGCTGGAACACGACATTCGTTTTGTAGAAGACAACTGGGAAAATCCTTCAATGGGTTGTGCCGGTGTTGGTTGGGAAGTTTGGTTAGACGGAATGGAGATCACCCAGTTTACTTATTTCCAACAAGTCGGCGGTCTGCAATGCCGTCCAGTAACTTCTGAATTGACTTATGGCTTGGAACGGTTAGCTTCATACATTCAAGCGGTTGATAGTGTTTATGATTTAGAATGGAGCGCCGGTGTGAAATACGGTGAGATCTTCAAACAACCTGAATATGAACATTCAAAATATTCATTTGAAGAAAGTAATCAAGAAATGTTGTTAGAAAACTTTGATAAATTTGAAAAAGAAGCCAAACGTTGTATTGACGAAAATCTAGTACATCCTGCGTACGATTACATTTTAAAATGCAGCCATACGTTCAACTTGTTAGATGCTCGCGGAGCGGTATCTGTAACAGAACGTGCCGGCTACTTAGCACGGATCCGCAATATGGCGCGTGCTGTTGCTAAAATTTTCGTAGCTGAACGTGAGAAACTAGGCTTCCCATTATTGAATCAGGAGGGCAAATAAGATGGCGAAAAATCTATTATTAGAAATTGGTTTAGAAGAAATGCCAGCCCACGTGGTGTGGCCAAGCATCAAACAATTAGAAGAAAAAATCTCAAAATTTTTGGCAGAAAATAGTTTGACCTTTGAATCGATTGAAAACTTTTCAACGCCTCGTCGGTTAGCAATCCGGGTAACCAATATTCCTGATCGACAAGAAGATGTACAAGAAGAAGTCAAAGGTCCCGCAAAAAAAATCGCACTAGATGCTGAAGGCAACTGGAGCAAAGCGGCCGAAGGATTTGTTCGCGGCCAAGGCTTGACGACGGATGCTATCACATTCCGTGAGCTGAACGGTGTCGAATATGTCTATGTCACAAAATACATCCACGGAAAAGAAAGCAAAGAAGTCTTGACTGGATTGTTAGACGTTGTCAAAAGCATGACTTTTCCAACTATGATGCATTGGGGCGACACGATGTTTGAATACATCCGTCCGATTCATTGGATTGTGGCTTTATTAGATGATGAAGTCATTCCCTTTGAATTATTGGATGTTCAAACAGGACGGACGACAGAAGGCCATCGTTTCTTAGGAGATCAAATCGAGCTTACAAATCCGAGTGAATATGAAGAAAAATTAGCAGAACAATTCGTAATTGCCGACGCACATAAACGCCAACAAATGATCGTGGAACAAATCGAAGTGATCGCTGAAAAAAATAAATGGGTCATCGATCTGGATGCTGATTTGTTAGAAGAAGTAACAAATTTGGTAGAATACCCAACCGCTTTTGTCGGCGATTTTGAAGAACGTTTCTTATCGATACCAGAAGAGGTTTTAGTTACTTCGATGAAAGAACATCAACGTTACTTTGAAGTCCGCAATCAAGCAGGAATGCTATTGCCACATTTTATTTCAGTCCGTAACGGCAACAGTGTGAAATTAGACAATGTCGCTAAAGGAAACCAAAAAGTTTTAGCGGCCCGTTTAGAAGACGGCGAATTTTTCTTTGAAGAAGATAAGAAATTGTCGATCGAAGACTGCGTTGAAAAATTAAAAAATGTGACTTTCCACGAAAAAATCGGCAGCATGTATGAAAAAATGCAGCGGGTTGGTTTAATCAGTCAAGTGATCGGTCAACGCGTTGGATTAACTGAGGAAGAATTAACGACTTTAAAACGTGCATCAGAAATCTACAAATTTGATCTAGTTACGAATATGATCGGAGAATTTCCTGAATTGCAAGGGATCATGGGCGAAAAATATGCCTTATTAAAAGGTGAGACACCGGCTGTTGCTGCAGCGATTCGTGAACATTATTTACCGACGTCAGCTGACGGAGAATTGCCAAAAACAGTGATTGGAGCGGTTTTAGCGATTGCTGATAAACTGGACAGCGTATTAGGCTTCTTCGCGGTAGGCATGATCCCAAGCGGTTCAAATGATCCTTATGCATTGCGTCGTCAAACTTATGGAATCATCCGGATCATCGAAGCACAAGGTTGGACCTTCCCGTTCACCGATATGCAAGGAGCAATCGTGGATGCGATCAATGAAGACGTCTTAGATTATGGAATCCATTTCAACCGTGACCAAAAAGAATTCATTGAGTTCTTTAAAGGCCGGATCCGTCAGCGCCTGCAAATCTATAATGTCCGTCACGATATCATCGATGCGGTAGTAGATTCAAGTCAAGATGATTTAGTGCAAATTTTCAAAACAGCTCAGATCTTTGATCAGCATTTATCGGATGAACATTTCAAAGAGACGATGGAAGCTTTGACGCGGGTCATTAATTTGACGAAGAAGATGGAGCCGGCCGCGATCAATTACAAAGTTGATCCTCAGTTATTTGAAAATGACAGCGAAAAAGAGCTTTATGCCGCCGTAAAAGAAGCCGAAGATGAATTTGCAAACCAAAGTATGGCTGAAAATTATCAAACTTTAACGAACTTGCGTCCAGTGATCGAACGTTATTTCAATGACACGATGATCATGGTCGAAGACGAAAAAATTCGCGACAATCGCTTGAATCAATTAGCGATCATCACGCGGATGGCCAATGCGTTAGCAAGTATCGATAAGATCATTACGAAATAAGAAAAATCAAACACTGCTGATTTACGAAATAGTGCCATAATAAAAACCTTTGAGTGCAAACTCAAAGGTTTTTTCTTATAGGATCAATTTTAATAATAGCGGGATGTAGGCGAGATAAAGTAAGACAGAATAGCCTAAGGATGACGCTGCAAATTTTTGATCGGCGTCATAGGAACGAGCCAAAATTGGGACAGAATTTTGGACGGGCATAGCTGATTGAATGATAAAAACAGAAAGCATCAAAGGCGGTACGCTGATCCATTGTCCTAATGACCAAACGATCAAAGGCGAAATCAGATAGCGCCCGATGAGCACACCGAGAATATCTTTGTTCAGTTTCAGGTTTTTAATGCCGACATTATAGACGATGATCCCAATTACAAACATTGACAATGGTGTCGTCAAATTCGCGAGATAGGCTAAAAATGTCGCGATGGAATTTGGCACGGTCAGGTTTATCAAAACCATACATAAGCCAAGCAAGAAGCCTAAGAGTGCCGGTGAAAAAATTTTCTTTAAAATCGGAATCAAATGAAAACTGACGGTCGCTTGTTCGATCTGCGGATTATCGCGAGCGATGAAATAAATTCCTAATGTCCAAAAAAGTGTCGTATTGACGATGTAATAGAGCAAGACATAAGGAACCGCCCGTTCACCAAAGATCGCTAAATTGATGGGCAATCCGATAAAGATCGTATTGGAACAAGTGAACATCGTAGAAAAAATCCCTTTGCGAGCTGGTGAGATATGGAAGATCCGTCGATAGATAAAACTGATCACAAAAGTCAACAGCATCGAAAGAAGCGGGATCACCATTCCGCCAACAAGATGCAGAAATTCAGAGCGGGAAAAATTTTTGGTGATCGTCAAAAACATATTGCAAGGCAAGGCGATCTGTAAAACTAATTTTGAAAAGGCGTCGCCGATTTGATTTGTGAACCACTGTTTATAGGTCAAAACGTAGCCGATAAACATTAAAACAAAAATAAAAAGGATATTGATATATGCAGAAATCATTTTTTCACCCCAAGTCTACTGTCTACTATACAGAAAAAAACGGATGTCATCAATTGCTGATGACGCCCGTATGTTCATTTCTATCTTGATAATTCAGTAAGCCGGTTAAATTTTCGATTTGTTCCTCGAGACTGTCGCCAACGGTCGTATCCTTGATGAGGACACGCGTCAAATCTTTATCGATCACGCGTTTCAAAGAAGTTTCATCGACTTGTCTAGTTAATAAATTCTCAACCGACTCAAACGGATCATGGGTGACCAATTGGAAGCCGTAAGAATTATTCAGCAATGAGTACCCAGCGATGCCCGTCGTCTTTTGATAAGCTTTAGAGAGCCCGCCGTCGATCACAAACAGCATGCCTTCACCTTTGATCGGCGATTCGCCACCTTTGACCCTCACCGGTGTATGGCCGTTGATAATCCGCGAGTGGGGAGAATATAATGCAAATTCTTCTAAGATCAGCTGACAAGTTTCATAGGTATCACGAAACTGATAATATGGATTTTTGATTTCTTTATGGGTCTTTTTATCAGCGATAAAGTAGCGCTCGAAAGTAGTCATGGCACTTTTGCCAAACTGGGGTGAAACTTTTCCCGTCCAACAATACCAGATCCAATCAGCGGCTGAACTATCTTTTTGCTGGCTTTGACAACCAGAACGAATCTGTTCTTCAAAAAAGTTCAAAAGATCTTTCCCGCTGTGATCCTTGCCGGCAACGTTCAGCGGCAGAAAACTTCCATCAGCTTTTAAGGGCAGACAACCGTGAAACAGAAGGTGCTGGTTATAAACTAAATACATCGAGCCTTTATCTAACAACAGCTGCATGTGTTCTCGCATTTTTGTTGATTGTTGGAAAGAAGCCAACAATGTATCTACTACATATTCTTCTTGTTCGGTGAGCGCATGAACATCTTTTTGGATCGTTTGGAAACAGCTGCCTTGCAATGGATACTCTTTGCCAGCTAACCGGATCGTTTCTTGCTCGAAGTCGATTTTTTCTAACAGCAGCCGATCATTCATTTGAAACTCAGGATGTCGTTTGATCAATTGACCTTCTAATTTAAATTGAATAACTGACAACGCTTGGTGGACTTTTTCCAAGCTGTCTAAACTTTCGATTGAATAACTTTCCCCACTATTTTTTTCTTTTGGCGTAAAAATTGGATTCTTTTGATAATGTTCTTCTGCATACATGAAGAGCGGCCGGAGATTCAAAGCATACGCCTGTTCGATCTCGTATAAATAATTATAACGAGCAGCGATTCGTAACAAGGTCATCAAACAAGCGCGGGAGCCAGCATACGCACCCATCCACAAAATATCGTGGTTGCCCCATTGGATATCGACAGAAGGATGCTGGCACAAAGTATCCATAATTTTATCAGCAGCGGGTCCGCGATCAAAAATATCACCGACTACATGAAGATGATCTAATACCAAACGCTGGATACTTTGACACAAAGCGATGATAAACGGTTTACCTTGCTCCAAATCTAGTAAGTGGGCTAGGATCTGATCAAAATAAGCGGCTTTGTCAGTGTAATTCGTATCCGTATACATCAGTTCTTCAATAATATACGCATATTGTTTCGGCAGCGCTTTCCGAACTTTTGAACGTGTATATTTTGTTGAGCAAAAAGCCAGCAATTCTAATAATTGCCGGATCTTTTTCCGATACCAAGAACAATCACGATACGCATAGAAGTCTTCATCTGACAATGCTTGCTGCGGATAAGCAACTAGGATCGTTAATTTGTCTTTTTCGTGTTCTGTTAAGCGGTCACCAAAAAGCAAGCTGATTTTTTCTTTGATATTTCCGGCACCAGTGCGCAAGATGTGATCAAAGGCGGCGAACTCCCCATGAATATCACTGATGTAAAGTTCGGTTCCTTTTGGCAGATGCATGATGGCTTCTAAGTTGACCAACTCAGTCATGATCGCTTCTTTGGTACTAAATTCTTTTTCCAACATTTGATAATATTTTTCACGGGTCGATAGCATACAGGCACTCCTTATTCAGATTGGTTTTTCACAGATCGATCGAGCAGGCTGACTCTCTTTTTAGGTTTAGAAAAAATGAGGTTGAGAACTGCTTTATTCACAAGAGTTTTTAACCTCAACTAGCTGAATCATATTTTATAGCGAGTTATCTAAGTATTCGCAAATCAGTGTCGCTGATTCTTCGATTGATTTGTCGGTAACGTCAAGTGTAAAAGCACCTAGTTCATCATAAATTCCTAAAGCATAGTCGGCTTCTTCTTTGATTCGATTAATATCTGAGTAGCGGGAATTTTCAGCCAGACCTAAAGAATTCAAACGACTCATCCGAATTTTTTTCTGAACTTCAGGCTCGATCATTAGCCCAACAAGTTTTTCTTTTGGCACAGCTTTGATCTGTTCAGGTAAAGGCACTTCTGGAATCAAGGGCAGATTCGCTACTTTGATTCGTTTGTTTGCTAAATACATACTCAAAGGTGTTTTAGAAGTCCGCGAGATCCCCAGCAAAACAAGATCTGCTTCTAAAAATCCTTTGGCATCTTTGCCGTCATCGTATTTCACGGCAAATTCAATCGCCGCTACGCGATCAAAATATTCTTGATTTAATTTATGCACCACACCGGCTTGTTGCAATGGCGCAACGCCGGTTTTTTGATGGACGATCTCCATAAAAGGACTCATCAAATTAATATACTGCAATCCTGTCCGTTCACCAAAGTCTTCAATGATTTTAGTAAGATTGTCGCTGACTAAAGTAGTCACTACGATCGCGCTGTCTTTTAAAGCATCGCTTAGAATACTCGTTAATTCATCTTCATCTTTAGTGAAAGGAAAACGGTAAGACAAATCAAAATCCACCGTAGGAAATTGTGCCGCTACGGCATTAACTAATTTAAGCGACGTTTCGCCGACTGAATCAGAGATCATATATAGAGGTACACTTTTTTTCATTATTTTTTACTCCTATCGATTGGTTTCCGTTTGTTTTGCTTGCTGCATAATGTAATTGAAAATTCGAGATTTCGTAATTTTTCCGATAACTTTTTTTGGATCTTCTTCGCTGACCACCGGCAGTGAATCAACTTGATAATCCAGTAAAACAGCGCCCGCCTCTAAAATCGTGTAATCTTTTGTACAAGTTTGTAGATGCGGCGCGCGCGTCATCACGACCGCTACGGGTGTGCTTTGTAAGTTGCTATTCAATGAAGCTCGCAACAAATCTTTGCGAGACAATAAGCCCACAAGATGTTGATCTTTATCTGTTACATAAATAGAACCCACATCATACATAAACATATTAGTGATCGCATCATGGATCGAAGTATCTTGCGGTGTCAATAACGGAGATAACATGATTTCTTCAACCTTGACGGAAAATATTTTATCAAATAAAAACTGCTCGATGCCTACACCGGTATAAGTGTAACCAACTTTAGGGCTGGCTTCTAAAATACCCGCCATAGTCAAGAAGGAGAGATCAGTTCGTAGAGTAGCATGTGAGATTCCTAAGTGATCAGCGATTTTTTCGCCGCTCAACGGTTGATCGCGTTTGACGACCTCGATGATTTTCTCTTGCCTTTGTGATAGATTCATAGGTCCTCCTAGTAATGCATTCCTTTTTTAAAAAAAGAAAATTAATTTTTTCATTAGTAATTCAAACGGATTGCCTAAAAAAGACAAACGCGTGAATACACATTCTATTATACACGTAAAAACTATATAAACAACATGAATGATTAAATAAACACATATTTGATTATTCAAAAAAATAAAGGAAAAATCCTTTCTAAAAAGTAGATTTAGCAGTATAATACTTTTTGTTGATAAAAGACAACCTGTTAGTCAAGGGGTCAAGACGCCGCGTTCTCAGCGCGGAGGCACGGGTTCAAATCCCGTACAGGTTATAAAGATAGTTAGAGTTGATAGGACGGCCTTTTTGGATCGTCAGTCAACTCTATTTTTTTTACCGTTTTTTCTCTGTGTGGCAGGAATTTTTCAGAAGATGGTCAATAAGAAAAAAGTGCCAGCAGTTTTTGAATCAACGGATAATAGTTAGAAGAAATCTTTTCGATGGCAGGAACAGTAAGCCGGAAAGATTTTTTGTGCGTTTTCAGGTGGGATATAAAAAATACTGACAGAAAACCACTAATGATTTTTGTCAGTATAAATAGGAGCACCATCAAATTTGATCAATTTTTATCCCTCAAGGAAAAGATAACCAGAGAAACGGCTTTTTAAATCAAAAAGCAAGTTCTTCTGCTTGGAGATGGTAGGAGATATTCTTTTTTTGATGCTGTTTTCGTAAAGTCCGATACAACGCGATATGATCCGTATTTTTACTGAAAAAATTAAAAACAAAATACGGTAACGTATTGTTTTTTGGGAGCAGCAATGCTGAAGAACAGATCAGAAAATCATAGTCTGCCATGGCATGGATCGAAAATGGGACTAATTTGATGAATGAAAGATCCTTTAGCCGTTGCGTGATGTCTTGGCGAAACAGTTGGTTAGATTCTACGACTAGAGAAACAATCAAAGGTTGTTGCTGACCGGCAGATTCAAAATATGCCAGAGTCAGCCAGGTGAATAATTCGATCAAACAAGTTTGACAGCCTTGCAACCATTCAAATCCCCGACGTTTACTGAATCGCATAAAAAAGCGGGTGATCTTTTGCTGAAGATAATCGTAATGAATAGAAGGACTTTGACGAAAATAAACTAAAAGATTAAACAATGTCGGAAGTCGTTGCGGGAAAATATAGTAACAGACCAATATGTTATGCAAATTCCCGTGGATATCGGGATTTTTTTTCAAGAGACCAGTGTCCCCGCGGATGATCGTTTTTTCCCAAAATGCTTCAAAACTAAGCAAAATAGTTGATAATGAATTTTTTTCAGTGAGATATTGCTGAATCATTGGCAAGCGCGGATCATCGATCCCGGTATAAGTAGGCGCGTAATAATGCATAAATTGTAAAAACCGATATTCTGCATACAGCTGATCTTTTGATACAGGGAAAAAATGCTCCAGTGCATCTAGCGGCATTGCACTTTTCTTGGAGAAAACGGCATCGTAACGTTCATCATCTTCAACGTAGAAGCCAGCTTTCGTGCGCAGATAAGTAATTTCAACAAATAGATAGATTTCTTTTGTCCCAACATAATCGCGTCCTAAAGGGATCTCGTGACTCAATGCAGCTAGTGTAGTCGCTAATTCACCTGATTGGAAATGTTGGAACAACGATTCGCTTCCTTTTGAGACGGCCCAAATAAGATTGAATAAAGTGATTCGGATCAAGCGTTCATCGCCTTTTAGCGATAATTGGCTGCGATTGAAAGTCAATCCAAATTGCTGGACATATTCTGCTAATGGCTGGAGATGCCGCATACATGAGGCGATACTGACATAGTGAGATTGACAAAATGTCTTTAAATCTTTTTTTGGATGTTCCAATAAATAAAGCAAACATTGATGAGGCACACCTTGATAGACCAAAAAAGCAAAATATTAGTCATAAGATACTTCTGAAAGAGGGCAGCTGACTTGTTTTTGTGGAGTGAACAATACTGCCGCTTGATTGATCGTTGAACAATCGGCCGCTATTTCATTCAATAAAACTTGTGTCGTGCTATAGACGTACCCAAGTTCATCGCTAATCGACTTCACCGTATACTCTCCCGCAGGCAACCGTTCCAAATGATAAAAGAGAGCCAATTTTTTTTGTTCTTTTTTTGTTAAGAAAATTGTTGCTAGCAAGCTCTCCGCCTTCTTTCTAATTGATATCTTAACTTTATTATAAAGGAAATATGAAATATTATCAAAAACCATCTGTCAAATACAATATAAGTCATCCAAACAATTATTTTTAAATGATAATCAGAGTAAATAAAACCTATAACAAGAAAAAAACTTAAAAATTCTTATTATTGATCGGATTATAATAATCAATTTTAATGTACTATTTTATTTTTTTTGATAAATACAAAACGTTATTATGAAAATATAGTTATTTTACTCGCTCTGTATATGATAAAACAGGATATTTTTAAGCTAAAAAGCGTTATAAAACTAATTAAATAACCTAAATACATATTAATTGGTTATAAAACAATTATATTGATAAACTTAATGTGTAATAAATAAAATATTTTTAAGAAAACGAGGGTGGGATTAAAACAAATGAGTCTATGAAGCCCAACAAAAAACAAGGTAGCAGTTCAGGGATTTTGTAAGAAAGGATGTGGATAAACGAATGAGAATGAGGAAAAAAAGACAGGCACTGTGGTCGATAGTTGCGATTTTGATGATCATTTTTCCTTATATTTTGTCGATAGCTTCAGTCTTGCCGCAAAAAGTCGAAGCAATCACGACAGGGGAAGTTATTTTCGATCAAGAGGATATGGGACGAGTAGAAGTTTCATATCAAGAAAAAGAAACCATGATCGATGGCAGATTGATTATCAGAAATACGAAGATGCAAGTATCGAATACGATAGCCAACGCTTGCTGAAACTAAAATTAGATACAGTATCAGATATCAACAGCGGGCTGAAGGATCCTGCTAGTATGCAGCTGCAAGCAGATGGTTGGTTAGTTGAGTCAACGTATTCAACAACGTCAAAAGGCAAAATTCTTTTAGAAGTACCGAAAGAAGAAAATACTTTGGCAGTTGAGATCCAGTTTGATGAACGTCGCGCAGTGATAAACGAGAGCGATCCAGCGGAGTTGGAAGCATTGGTTGAAGAAGACAGTCAAGATATTCCGGAGCTTCAATTAACTGATATTTTGCCGGCAGAAATGCAAGGGCCGTATCAAGTAACTGCCCAAGTAGACACGGCAGAAGAAACACAAGCAACGGAAGCAGAAAACGAAAATGATCAAGAAGAAACAGTAGATGCGGCAGCAAGCTTACCTAGCCGTGCAACACGAAACATTACGCGGTCATCAGAATTTCCAGATATCAGATCAACTAAGCGTGCACAGTTAGCGACTAAAGATGCAGATGGAAATCCTTTGTCGCCACTAGATGCGTGGAATCAACGATTGTATGAAATTACATTTGATTTGACGGCGACTGCGCCCTTGCTTCATGGCGAGGCAGATATTGTGTTTATCATGGATGGGAGTTCTTCTGCTTCAGGTGGGGACCGTTACGCGGATGTGCAAGCCGCTATCACATTTTTAGAGCAGGAACTTGAAGGGACAGGAGCCACAGTCAATATTGCGATTTTACCAGCTAGTGGAGCATTTAATCCTAATAATAATAAGCAAGGTATCAAACTTGATTTTGCGTCATTAGAGGACTGGACTAAAGAAAACGCTGACGGGGAGACTTTGTTTGAGGATCAGATCAATAAAATTCATAAAGACAATTACGGTGGAAACAAAAAAGCTATCGTAACAAATGAATATATCAATGAAGTGCTCTTACCGGGGCGAAATAATCACGCCTTTGTTGTTTATACAGTAGGGACAACGATCAATGATCCTGATTCTGTTGGAGCATATGTGAATACTGCAGAACATCTTTCCCCAGAAAATACTTTTGTTGCACAGTCTGAAAATATGGATAATGCCTGGTTATCTAATGGAGTCACCATAGCAGAAAACTATTTTCATAACAATAATGTGGGCGAAGGAGACATCGTCAAAGCCATGGTGGATGCCTTGGTTAGAAAGCTGAGGATCAATAATCTTCAATTGACGGATGAACTCAGCCAATATTTTGAGATCGTTGCAATTCCTGAAAACGAAGAAGACGGTCCAAAATTTTCCATAGCTAATGATGGAAAAACATTTAATGTCACAGATATTGAATTAAATAGTAATGATCCGGCAGAAGGCGAAGAGGCCTATTATTCTTGGAGCACAACGATCTTAGTCAAAGCAGAAGAGGCCTTTGTCGGAGCAGATGTGGTGCCAACGAATATCGGAGAAAGTTCAGGGATAAAAATACCTGAACTGGAAACAATGCAGCCGTTTGAAACAGTTGATGGTGATGGATGGGAGTATGAGCTTACTACTCCTTATGTAGATGTGAAACTACATGCTCCGATACCAATCGAAACAAATGAGACGATCTTATTGAACCAATCAGCTAAGGATATCGATGAGATCACCAAAGGCTGGCATGAAAAAATATGGAAATCAGAGCATGATCACAAAGATATTGAACATAAACATGAGCTGAAAGATGATTTTCATAAAGATCATAAACCTCATCCGCAAAAAGACGAGACGTACGAATCTGAGCATACTATAAAAGCGGGTGTAGCTAGTGAAGAAATGGTAGCAGCTGAGTACGTTGCAAATTATGGAACAAAAGAATTAGAAGGTTTAGAAGACCCAGAAGCAGATGCTTATCCGCGAAGCAATCAGCATGTTCGCTCAGTTGTTCATAACGTACAAGTTTTAACAACAAAATTAACAATCGACAAAAAATTAGATGGCAAGGAACTTCTAGAAGATTTCAAAGCAACTTTTAACTTAGAAATCGTGGAAACAGCCGAGCCGATAGAACCAGAATATTCAGAAGAGCGTACATTACCAGATGAGGACTTGGAATTTGAAGAACTTGGTGTAGGAACGTACGAATTATCAGAGCAGTTAGCAAGTGAATTAAATGGAATAAAAATCGCAGGACCATGGGAAATTGTTGTATCAGAAAAGGCCAAGCAAAATGCGGATGATCCGCCGACTTTTGAACTATCGATAGGCGATCAAGAGATAGTTGTTACAGAAGACGGTTTCCTCCTTGAACTGAATAACGAGTCAAAAGAACTAGCAGTCGATGTCCTGAAACTTGACGAACATTCGCAAGCACCAATCAGCGGAGTGACGTTTGAGATTCATGATTCAGTCGAGACGCTGATTGCTAGCGGCACAACAAATGACCATGGGGAATTGATTTTTGAAACAGAACCTGAATTTAAGGTGAACGAGACATACACATTAACAGAAACTTCTGTCCCAGGTGATTACGTAATGCTGTCAGAAAAAATCAAATTTAAGATCGACAGCACGGGCACGTTGACGGCTTTTAAAGGAGATGACGACGCCTATCCACTCATTTCCGAAAAAGACTCAGGAGATATAAATGCCTTGCTATTTGAGATCACGGTTCTGAATCGACCTAAAGGACAGCTACCGACGACAGGCGGCGAGGGTCGAAGGATGTTTATGATTATTGCAGCGATTTTGATTGTCTGTGCCATGGGAACTAGCGTCTATTATGTCTATCGCAACCGAAAGGGGGCAAAGTAAATGAAAAAAATCAAAGGATATTTCTTCCTACTTTTACTTTTGCTGCCGTTTTTCATCAGTGGACCGGGCATGACACTGCAAGCGGAGGCGCAAACAGAAGATGTTGAATTGATCGTGCACAAGCGAATGGTCAGAGATATCAATTATCAAGACATAGAAAAATTTTCAAATAATGGACTAGTCGCTCCTGAAGATGCCGACGTGATCACTAAATCAGTTCCGTTAAATGGAGCCCATTTTAAGATTTATGACATGACGGAGTATTATGCGAGTCAGAGATTATCACCAGAAGCTTTTATGACTAGTATAGCAACGATGTCGCGGTCACAAATCGGCCAGTTGATTGAAGCGGAAAACTTGTCAGAAGTTGCTAACCCAATCGAAACAGGAAAAGATGCTGAGTTAGGTGATGGTGTTGCTCGCGTGACTGTTCCGCGAATGAATGGTGAACGCTACGCTGTCTATTTATTATTTGAGACCCATATCGATCCAGAACTGGAATTAAATGTCGATATTGAAAAACTAGCAGTACCGTTAGCAGTGATCTTACCGATTGAAAATCCGGTAAATCCAGAAGAAGAGCTAAGCCAAATTCATATTTATCCTAAAAATGTCGGCTACTTGCGAGATCCTTACTTTTTCAAATATGGAAAAACTTCGAAAACCGAAGAAGGGATTGGCGTACCATTGGAGGGAACAGAATTTGTTCTTTACCAGTTAGTTAATGGTGAAAAATTGTATCTAGACATCAGTTCGCTCAATGATCTGCAAAATGTTTGGGTACCTTCTAATGATCCACTGAATAACGCGAACATCACGAAATTTATTTCAGATAAAGATGGATTGGTTTCAATGAATGGCCATTTCCTTGGTTCAGGTACCTATTATTTTGAAGAAGTCAAAGGAATAGAGGGCTATGAAATCACAGAAGAGGATCAAGCAATCGAAGTGATCGTACCGGATCTTTGGGAGGATGAGAATGGCAATCCAAACTATGTGACGGTCAATGGTCAAATTATGGATGAATTAATTGAAGGAGGGGTGCCGGATTCCGCATATGAAAAAATTGAGCCGCGAGTTTATAACTACCAAGCTTCAACCGATCCAGAAAAAGTAATACCGGAGCAGCCTTCAGGGCAAACGCCGGAAGCAACACCGCCTAAGAAGCCATTTCTGCCAGTGACAGGAGAAGCAAAAACACTTATATCACTGATCGGATTATTGATCTTAGGGATCGTGGCGTTCATCTGGTATCGGCGAAAAGCAGTCATCAAAGCAGAAACGAAAGGAGAGTAGAGCCGCTAAACGAGACGTGTAAATGAAATAGTTTCGATGAATTTAGGTATGAGTCAAAAAAATAGAAAATTAAAATCTAGGAGGAAAAGAGATGAAAATGACAAAATTATTTGGCCTGATAGCCACCAGTTTAATAGCCTTGCCGCTGTTTATAGGCGGAGCATTAGGTATGGGAGAGGTCGCGGAGGCGGCGGCAGAAGATCCAGTAAAGGTTACATTGCATAAACGTGTCTTTGAAGGTGAGGATTATCCCAATTCCCCTATTCAAAATACTGGTGCATTGATAGACAATTTTGGTGGGGAAGCATTACCTGGAGTTACTTTTACGGCTTATGATATTACAGGATACTATCATGCACAAATTAACAATAGCTCGCAAAGTGCTGTAACGAATGCCATTGTAGCGAATACATCTGCCGCACTTAATGACATAAGTAGTTCGAAAATTGAAGATATTGTTACTGATTCCGAAGGTCTTGCTGTTTTCAATGATTTGCCAGTAACGAGTACGTACCAAAATGTAACAAAAGACGCAGTCTATCTCTTTGTCGAAACTGGCACGCCTGGTTCGACGACTGTCACAAAAAAAGCAGCACCAATTGTTTTAGCGATGCCAATCTATGGTATTACTACAAATACTAGCGGAAACGTGACTTACACTGATGAACTAAATAAAGACATTCATCTTTATCCTAAAAATCTGACCGCGACCGATACAAAAGAAGTTGATTATGGCGATACTGCAGTTCCAGTTTATGATGATGAAGAAAAATTATTGTATTACACTGCCACTACTGCCGATACATTTGACTATACGTTAACGATCAATATTCCGGCAAACATCGATTCTTTAGGCTCGTTCACTATTACCGATATACCGACTGCTGGACTAGCACTAGTTGCAGAACCAACAGTCGGATCAGAACTGATTGAGGATACCGATTATACATTTAATGAAAGTGGTAATGGATTCGTAATTGGTTTGGCTCCTGGTAGTACGGCTGTTAAGGCTTTGGCCGGGCAAACGTTGACCATTACCTATCAGATGAAGTTTGTCGATACTATTGATGTCGATGACTTACAAAATAATACGGCCTATGTCTCGATTAATGGAACTAAACAGCCTGATTTGATCACTGATGAGGTCGGAACGGGAGGACACAAATTTACTAAGGTAGATAGTCATACTGGTGAAGGTTTAGTTGGAGCAGAGTTTGTCATAAAAAATGCTGAAAATAAATTTGCAAAATTTACGGAATTAAGTGATGGAACCTATAAGTTTGATGGGTGGGAAGATAATCAGCCTCAAGCGACAACTATCAAATCAAAAACAGGCGGTGCTCTTAATGTAATCGGACTTTCTAATGGCAGCTATAGTTTGATTGAAACCAAAGCACCATCTGATAAATACGTACAACTAACAGATGCAGTAGCTTTCACTGTGACTCACGGGGAATATGAAAACACTGCCTTAAATACAGAGGTCAGCAATACGCCTAAAGGATTATTGCCTTCTACAGGCGGGAACGGGATCTTGCTCTTCTTAGCAATCGGTCTTGGACTGATGGCCGGTGCCTTCATTTGGTACAAAAAAGTAAAACGGACTGTTGAAGTTTAATCAATTATTTTAACAAAAAAACAGATTGAATCAGTTCATTTTGAGACTGTTTCAGTCTGTTTTTTTAAACTACATAGAAAAACGATGGAGGAGGTGATACGGATGGTAAAAAAACAGCAGTCTAGCCGAAAACAGCAAACAAATCTTGTGATCAAGTGTTTGATCGTGGGAATGTTTCTAGCAGGTATCGGGGTATTTTCCTATCCTTTCTTTGTCGATTCTTTGAACAATTATCTTGATCAGAAAATGGTGGAGAAGCATCAGCAAGAAACTGCTGAACAAAATCAAAAAAATCGGGAACAAGCATTGGAAAAAATGGCCGCTGAAAATGCGAAGCAATCAGCGGAAAAGCAGCTTCCTCATGGATTGATCGAGGAGCTGTTTGATCCAGCTGATCTTCAAGGAAATCATTCAGCAGAATATTACGAAGAGCGGCTGTTAGGTGCGCTATATATTCCTAAAATTAGGACAAGTCTGCCGGTATTCAACGAGACGAATCCGGTCCTTTTAGAAAGAGGGGCGACGTTGCTGCAAGGAACGTCTTACCCGATTGGCGGAACAAGTACGCATTCCGTGATCACTGGACACACCGGCTTGCCAGAAAAAATGATTTTTACCGATTTGGAGAACTTGCAGTATGGCGATCAATTTTATATCGATATTTTAGGTGAACGTCTTGCGTATCAAGTAAATCAAATCCAAGTAGTATCCCCAGATAATCTGGACGTGTTGGCTGTGCAAGAAGGACGTGATCTCGTCACGCTATTAACCTGTACGCCTTATATGATCAATTCGCATCGTTTATTGGTGACCGGTGAACGGGTTCCTTACAAAGAAAAGATGGAAGCGGCGATCAATCGAACCAAACACTACCAATTTTGGCGGCTTGTAGGATTGATTGCGCTCATCATGGGAATTTTAGGGGGGTTCTTGTATTGGCTGTGGCGCAAAATAGTTTTAGTTCGTGCGGCAAAACAAACGTATACGATCCGATTTTTCGACGCAGAGCCGAATTTTCGACAGTTTCAATTAGTCCAAAAAGATGGGACGCCGGTTCTAAAAGATGGCAAACCGCTGATTGAACAAGCGAGCGAACAAGGCGAGATTTGCTTTTCAGAAATTCCTGGGGGGATCTATTTAGTCATTGATCCAGAAAAACACGAGCAATTATTCAAGGCGAAAGTTTGGCGTGTAAAAGATCAAACATTTCGTTTGATTGGAAAAAAAGGCAACAAGCTTTCTAAGAAAGACGGCAATTATCTACTTACCAGTAGGAGTGTGGTGAAATGAAAACAGGTGGGAAGAAAAAGTTGATCACGCGAATCTTGATGCTCCTGCTTTTTCTGGTGGGGAGTTTGACAGCGTTGTATCCTTTTTATTCAGATGCAGTCAACAGTCTGATCGATCAAAAAATGGTTGAGAATTATCAAAAGAAAGCCGATAAACAGCGGCTAGAACAGATGAAAAAAGCTAATGATTCTAATACTGAACAGGGAACGGTTCTGGCGGATCCGTTTGAGGAAACAGGCGAGACTATTTCTGATAGTCAGAAGTACCTTGATAAACACTTGATAGGTACGCTGGAGATTTCTTCTATCAAAGCCGTGATGCCAGTCTATGATACGACAAATGAATTTTTGCTGTCACGAGGAGCGACTGTTTTGCAAGGAACCTCGTATCCAACGGGAGGAAAAAATACGCATGCTGCGATCTCGGCGCACCGGGGATTGCCTCAGCGTCAATTGTTTACTGATCTGCCGAAAGTCAAAGAAAAAGATATCTTTGTTTTGACAATTGCCGGCGAAAAACTTGCTTATGAAGTCGATCAAATCAAAGTTGTAGAACCCAATGAGATTGAAGACTTACAAGTGATTCCGGAATCAGATCTTGTCACATTGATCACCTGTACGCCCTATATGATCAATTCACATCGTTTATTAGTTCGAGGATACCGAGTCCCTTACACGGAAAAAATCGCTTCAGACACAAAACAAGCTGTCGGTACACGGCGATTGTATCAATGGGCGATCTTAGCGGGGATCATCGGGTTATTAGTGGGAATCGCTGCATTAATATACCGTATGTTTAAAAATTATTGGCTGCGTAAAAAAACATTTGATTTAGTATTTTATTTGCAAGATCCGCAAGGGATACCATTGCAGCAACACCCTGTACTTTTAACTGATCGTCGCGGAAAACAAGTTTTACAGCGAAATGACGCCCCCTTTATTGTTCAGTCAGATATGGAAGGCAAAGTTATTTTTGAACAGCTGCCGGGAAACGTTTATACCGTTATGTTAGCAGAGCAAAAAAGAGCAAATGCGGCTCGCTTTCGAGCGGGATTCACAAAGCTCAAACAAACAGAGCCAAGCTTTTTCTTACCCAAAAGAACGACGCTCAGTAAAAAAATCGTTTCAGAACAGGTAATTATTCAAGTAAATCAAGAGAATCCAACTAGCTAGTATTTTCATTTGCTTAGATAATAAAATCGCTAGCGACCCGCGTTGTAGGGTGTTAGCAATCCTTTGATCTTAGTGAAAACGCTCAGTTTGTTAAACAAAAAAAGCTAAGCAGATCAGTTTCGATCAGCTTAGCTTTTTTACGTTTTTTCAATGATTATTTGCGTTGCTGTTTGCCAGCGTTGCGGCCGTTGTTATTATTTTTACCGGCATTTTTTGGTTGGCTGACTTGTTTTGGTTTGATTGGTTCAGCCTTTTTGATTGGTTTGGTCACTACTTGTTTGGGTGGATTTTTTTTCAAGTCTTCTTGGATTTTTGCTTTGATACGAGGGCGCATCAAAACATTCGTGATAAAGGTTTGAAGACAGCTAAAGACTCCGCCGACTACCCAATACAGAGCAACTCCTGCAGGGGACGTGAATGACATGAAGACGATCATCAATGGTGAAGCGATCATCATACTGCGCATTGTTTTCTTCTGTTCTTCAGGCACACCAATCAGTGAGATGTAGCCTTGTAATAAGTAGGCGATCCCGACAACGACAACTAGGACATAACTTGGCTTTGCCAAATCGATCCCGATGAAAGTTGAATGTTGGATTCCTTCAGAAAAACGAGCGGTGTAATACAATGCTGAGAAGATCGGCATTTGAATCAGTAACGGCAAACAACCCATACCGCCCATCATGCTGACGTTGTTTTCTTTGTAGACAGCTTGCATTTCACTTTGTGCAGCCATCTGTTCTTCTTTTGTCGTTGCCTGTTTTACTTTTGCTTGAGCTGCATCGATTTGTGGTTTGATCGATTGCATTTTTTCAGATTGAATCAATGATTTTTTCGATTGGTGAATCCCTAATGGCAAGATGATCAAGCGAACAATGATCGTCAAAACAATGATTGCTAAGCCATAAGACCAGTCGAAATTTTGAACCATCCAATTCAAAAAATTCTCTAGCGGAACGACCAGTGTACGATACACAAGACCTGACGTATCCGGGTTGCCATTTTTATCCGAGCGTACACAGCCTGAAAGGATTAAAAGAACACCCAAAAGTCCAGAGCCTAAAAGCCAATTTTTAAATTTTGTCATTTATTTCTTCCTCTGCTAATAAAAATTTATACAGGAAATACTATACTAGATAACACAAGCCTTTTCAATTAAATTCGAGAAAATCGGCGAACCTTGTCATATTTTTAATAGACGACATTGAATTGATTAAAGTCTTTGATCGCGGGGTCTTCAAATTGTTCGATGTGTTTGACTTTAGCGAAAGGATTCTGCGGTTTTCTAAGTCTTGTGATAAAATGTTCGATCTGTTCACTTGTTCCAACTGCTTCGATGGTCACGCTGCCGTCAGCTTCGTTTTTTACTGTACCGGTCAGTCCAATCTCTACGGCTAATTGATAAGTAGTATAACGAAAACCTACGCCTTGTACTCGTCCAGTAACATTGAGATGCATCTTCATAAGAAAACCTCCTGTTTATTTTTCGCTTATACTCTATGATACCGAGTTTTACTAGTTGTTACAAGAATTCACGTGCTATAATGGCAGACGAGATCGTCTGTTTTTTCTGTTAGAAAGAACCAAACGTGAAGAACTGATTTCTTCCATTATAATAGATAGCAAAAGCGAGGAGCCCAGCATGAAAGAAATTCAATCAAGTAAAAATACATTGATCAAAGAAACTAAAAAATTACAGCAAAAAAAATACCGTCAGCAAACGCAGAACTACTTATTAGAAGGCTTTCATTTGATCCAAGAAGCACAAACAGCCGGTGTAGTTTTAAAAGAAGTATTTGTCAGTCAACGTGGATTAAATGAGTGGTCTGCTTGGATCGAAGAAAACTTGGCAGAGTATTATTTAGTTTCCGATGAGGTATTAAAGAGTTTAGCTAGTCAGCCCGCACCGCAAGGAATGATCGCTGTAGCAGAAATGCCGCAAAAAGAGGAACTAGATTTTTCTGGCGCGTGGTTGTTACTAGATAATGTACAAGATCCTGGCAATGTCGGGACGATGATCCGGACAGCCGATGCAGCAGGATTTTCTGGAGTGATCTTGGGTCAAGGTAGCGCAGATCTCTACAATCCGAAAACATTACGTAGTACGCAAGGCAGCCTGTATCATTTGAAAATCAGCAATCAAGATCTAACAGAGATTATTCCGCAGTTTCAACAAGCCGGCAGTCCGGTCTTTGGGACCGCGCTAGATAAAGAAGCCAAAGATTATTTGACAGCAACTAAAATGGAAAATTTTGCGTTAGTGATGGGAAATGAAGGTCAAGGGATGTCACCGGAATTATTGGCGCTGACAGATCAAAATCTTTATATCACGATCAAGGGACAAGCGGAATCTTTGAATGTCGCGATTGCGGCAGGCGTGCTGATGTTCCATTTATTTAAATAATTCTTCACAATTTGTTAATCGATATTAAGGAACTATTAAACTTTATTTTCAGATTTGTGGAAGCCTATTCAAGCTTTTCAAGCCGTGCTATAATTGGTGGCAGCAACAAGAAAAGGGGCTTTATATCCATGACAGAAAACTGGCGTGACGATGAGGAATACGTTTCTTATATTGAAGATCTATTAGCTACCGAAGAAGTTCAAAAATTAGCGAATTATACCCAACATATAAATTCTACTCGTTTAGAACACTCAATCAGTGTTTCTTATACAAGCTACAAATTAGCAAAACAATTTCATGGAGATGTAAGAGCAACTGCTCGTGCGGGCTTATTACATGATTTGTTTTACTATGACTGGCGGACGACGAAATTCGATGAAGGTTCGCATGCGTACATGCATCCGCGGATTGCTGTGAAAAATGCCGAAAAGATCACTGAGTTGTCAGATCTTGAACGGGATATTATTGTTAAACATATGTGGGGCGCAACAATCACTCCTCCCAAATATAAGGAAGGTTACATTGTAACGCTGGTCGACAAGTATTGCGCGATCGTAGAAGCTGCCATTCCTTTGGTAGAGCGGTTCAATTCCTATAAAGGACGTTTTAGAAAAGGCTGGAACTAATAGAGACTTATTAGGCACCAAACAAAAAACTTGTTTGGTGTCTAATTTTTTGCCGGTTTCTTAGGTTTATGGATCAGAAAGAGCGATGTTCAGCTTAAACGGTTCATGTTAAAATATTTTTTTATGAAAGTGAGGAATAAAATTATCAAACCAAATGTAACAAAGCAATTATTTTTTACGATTCTTGGAACATTTATCGCCGCAGTCGGCGTTCGTCTGATCGTTGTCAGCGGATTAGGGGCAGATGCGATCAGCACGTTAGTTTTAGGTATTTTGCAACACGTCCCATTAAAATTCGGGACGGTCAGTATGCTGTTCAACGGCATTATTTTAGTCATCATCTTCTTTTATGATCGTAAAATGATCGGCTTTGGCAGTCTGATCAATAGTTTCGGTTTAGGTTTTTGCTTAAATATTTTAGATTGGCTCGGTATTTTGCAGACGATTCCTAGCGGTACAGGCTATTTTTCGATTATTGCGGGATCAATTGTTTTTGGCATCGGAACGGGGATCTATCTCTTAGCTGATGCCGGTTCAGCCGCCTACGAATCCTTAATGATCTTATTAAAAAAGTTATTGAAAAGTTCAGTAAAAATAGCGCGGATCGTCTTAGATGCACTCATCTTTTTAACTGGTTTTTTACTCGGCGGTCATATCGGATTGGGCACATTGATCGTTTTGCTTTTAATGGGACCCTCTTTGGAGCTGACACTGAATCAACTGCCTAAATTAAGCTTTTTCCGGATCCAAGAAGCCAAATAAAGGGAATCCAATGTTTTTTCCAAGCAGATAACGACTTTTCCCTAGTAACTAGAAAAGTTATTTGCTACAATGAATAAGGTTCAGCTTATATAGTAGAGGAGTGCTTATCAATGATAGCAGCAAGCGATTTACGCGCTGGTATGACTTTTGTTCAAGACGGAAAATTGATCAAAGTTTTAGATGCCAGCCACCACAAACCTGGTAAAGGAAATACCGTTATGCGTATGAAATTACGCGATGTTCGTTCTGGTTCAACGTATGACACAACTTTCCGTCCAGAAGAAAAATTTGAAAAAGCGATGATCGAAACAAAAGCAGTTCAATATTTATACAGCCAAGATGACGTGGCTATTTTTATGGATCTAGAAACATATGAACAATATGAGATCCCTGTTTCAACGGTTGAAGAAGAAATGAAATACATCCTTGAAAATATGGAAGTAAAAATCCAATTCTTCGGCGACGAAGTGATCGGCGTGACATTACCGACTTCAGTTATCTTGAAAGTCGTTGAAACACAACCATCGATCAAAGGCGCGACAGTTACTGGTTCAGGCAAGCCTGCCACAATGGAAACTGGTTTAGTCGTGAACGTGCCTGACTTTATTGAAGAAGGCGAAATGCTGGAAATCAATACTCAAGAAGGTACGTACCAAAAACGTGCAAATAAATAAAAAGCAAGAGGCTGCGATTTTTATCGCAGCCTCTTTTTTCATAGTAAAGAAAGACTGTTGCGGCCTTTTGTGTGCGCTAAGTGGTTAGTTTTTACAGTGCGCTTTTTTGTTCCATCAGTTCGGGATAATATTCAAATTTTTCAAAAATTTCGGGCTGATGATTGACGAAGCGTTTGACCCAGTTACTCACTTCAAAAAAATCAAGCATCGTTTGGTCAGCTGGTCGATAAGGGGTAGTTAAAAAGGCGGGCAATTGACTCAAATCAGGTCCGATCATAAAGACATTGTTTGGATCGTAGAGACGATAAAAGGGCAGCATCTTATTGGTTGTGACTAATTTTTTTTGCAAGAAAAGTGATTCAAAGGTGCGCAGAGTCACACCGTATTGTCCAGTCCGCAAAATTTCCAAGATTCCTTTGCTGCGCTTGACTAGTTTCAAGTACTCATCGTAAGGCAAGTAGCCGGCTTGTTCGTTTCCGCGTTTTGGCAAAATATGATAAAACGTAGAAAGTCCCAAAGACTCGAAGCGATCTTTCAATTCTAAGGCTTGTTGTTTGCGCCCATTGTCATTGGCACCGAAGAAAATATCATACTCCGTGTGATCTAGCGCTTCGCCAACTGTGTGGGTATAAAAGGAGCTATTGTGTTTTAAATTTAAATCGCGTGCTTCTAATGGATCGAAGTGATAGATCTCATCGATCGCGGGTTCTTTTTGACAAGCAGTCAGCTTTTGGTAATGTTCTAACTTGAAATGATTCCAGAAAAACAGAATAATCTTTGCTTTGGTGAAGGGACGGATCTTTGCGGCCAGCTCCGGTTCAAAACCGTAATCTAAAAAGATGATCAATTGAAAATTTTTTAAGTATTGGTTTAAGTGATTATTACTTGCGGCAAGTAAATCTTTCCCTGAACAAACGCTAATTTCCGATAGGGCAGGGAAAAAGTAAAGTGAACGGTCTTTAGGAACGATCAATACGTCAGAATTTTTCATTTTTCTCCCGGCTTTCATCTCAGATTTTCCACAGCATAGCGCTTTCTATAACGAATAGCGATTATTATGCTTGAGAAAAATAATACAAAAAAAGAGACTGCCTATGGGATAAGACAGTCTCTAAAGGAATTCATAGTGTGAAAGAAATAACTAAATCTATATAAACATAAGGTTTTCGTAAACTATGCGCGATTAAAACGTGCGATCCATTGTTTGTAAGGCAGCACACCACCTAAGAAATAGGTAATGGCTGTTTGGATTGGAATCCAAATCACTGTTTTAATTAAGCGCGGTGCCCAGATCACCCAGCTGTTCAATGGAACATGATACATCATTGCCAGCCAAAGCGGCGTTAGGATCAGATTGATTAAAATTGTTGAGACTAACACGGATTGAATCGAATTTTTCCAAGTGATTTCTTTCTTGTAGAAAAAGTAGCCATAAATTGCTCCTTCAAGAAAGGCATTGATCGTAAAACCGATAAAAAATGGTGCTTTCGCAAAAAGCGACATTCCAATAAAATCAGCGATTACTGCGCCGACCCCTGTCCATAGCGGACCGAACAGCATGCCCATAATAATTTCTGGAATAAAGGCAAAACTGACTTTAAGAAATTGTGTCTCGATTCCTAATAGACGAGACAAAGTGACCATCATGGCAATCAAAAGCGCCATCGTTGTGATGCTTCTAGCATCGAGGTGTTTCTTCATTTCTAGCATCTCCTTATCGAGCTGCTACATCTTCATGCAGCGAATGCGAAAACAAAACCGCAGACTAAGTCTTTCGTCCAGAGGACAACATCCCATCCCTCCAGCACTTAACGCTTTATTTTCTACTCTGTTTTTTTGAGGTTAGACCTCGAAAAAATAGTAGCACAGAATGCATAAGGAAACAATCTTTTCAATTCGAAAGTGTCAATTTTTATGTGCTAATATACGATTTTTTTAGGATCTGAATGGGCCAAGACGAATTCCTTGAAATTTATGACGGCAGGAGTGAGGTACGCTTCTTTATTTGTAACTAAATAAAAGGAGCGATCTTGGATCACATTTTTCAAATGAATCGTTTTCAACGGCAAATGTTTCAAAATATACATGTTTGGAACGACCGCAATCCCAAAACCCTGACTGACAAGACCGGCGATGACTTGATCCACCGTTACTTCATAAGTGATCGTATAGCTGCAATTATTTTTTTGAAATACTTCATCAATCACATTGCGCAAGCCGCTGTTTTTGCTAAAGCCGATCTGCTCGTAAGGTTGGGTCTGCTCCAAATAAACTGCGTCAAATTGTGCCAAAGGATGGTCTAAAGGCGCGATCACCACTAATTCTTGACTGGCAATTGGTAAAAATTCGACGCTAGGTTCATTAGGCAAATACGACGCGATTCCGATATCATAATGCATATTTTTGATCCCGTCGACGATCTCTTTCGTTACGCCAGATGAAGTATGAAAATCAAACAGGATCTCTTTGTCTGGATGGGCATCATGGAAATCGCGGACCAGCTTTGGGACAAAGGTCGTTCCTAGCACCGGTAAAAAAGCGAAACTGATAAAACCGCTGCCTTTGCTGATTTTTGTGATCGTCTCGATCCCGTCGTCTAATGTTCCTAACGTACGCGAAACATAATCTTGAAAAATTATTCCCGGTTTGGTCAACACGACATTCCGGCCTTTTTTTTCGAACAAAGTCACGCCCAATTCATCTTCAAGCGAAGCGATGGCATTGCTTAAACTTGGCTGTGTTACATTTAACAATTTACTGGATCGAGTATAGTGCTGCTCACGGGCTAAGACATCAAAATATTTTAAATGTTGTAAATTCATCTGTACGACTCCTTGTTAATAGGCTTCTTTAAAGGTCCACTGACAATAATCTAATTCGTTCGCATTTGTTCAAAAGAGAAGCGCGTTCATAAAGCTTTTCTATGAGTATATCAAAACTTATATGTTTTACCTATAGGTCATTCGATAAAAACCAATTAGAATTTTAAAGAGCATCACGTTAAAATGAATGCAAGATTTGATTGTGAAAACCGACTCATAGTGAATGTTTCGAATTCACGTCAAAAAAATTTCGCAATGGTGGGACTGCAGCCTGTCATGTGAAATAAATAACTTTAGGAAATTAGCTATTAGGAGGAAGAAAAATGACAAAGGCACCATTGACGATCAGCTCTTATACTTTAGGAGTAGACATTGATTTTGAAGAACGGGTAAAAATTGCTAAAGCAGCGGGCTTTGACGGCATCGGCTTACGAGCTGAAACATACATGCTGGCGATCAAACAAGGCTATTCTGATGAACGAATGTTAGAAATATTAGCAGAAAATGATATGAAGGTGACCGAAGTTGAATACATCACGCTTTGGGCTGATCCAAATAAAACGCAAGAAACACCCGAAACGTTGCTGCAACAATTTAAAGAACAAACGATTTATCATATGGCACGTTTGTTTGGTGTCGGACATATCAACTGTGGATTGATGGAAAATTATCCAGCAGAAGTTCATATCAAAGCATTTAAAGAATTGTGTTTGCGAGCAAAAGAATTAATAATTGGACTAGAATTTATGCCTTACAGCGGCGTTCCTGATTTAGCCAGCGCTTGGAACATCGTTAAAGAAGCCGGTTGCGACAACGGCATGTTGATCTTAGATACATGGCATTGGGCACGGGCTGAAACAATGGCAGAAGATTTGAAAAATGTTCCTGCAGAAAAAGTAGTGTCGATCCAAATCTGCGATGTGTTAGAACGTCGTTATCCAGATCCAATTTTACGCGATGAATCAATGCACGATCGTCTATGCCCAGGAACAGGCTGGGGCGATACAGTCGGCTTCTTGAAAGCAATCAAAGAACACGGCATCAAACCACGTGTAGTCGGAACCGAAGTTATCTCTGATCCGATTTTGAGCTTAGGTTACGAAAAAGCTGCTCAAATGAATTATGACACTAGTATCGATGTCATTAAAAAAGCTTGGCCAGAATTATTAGAAGATTAAAAGGTAGGTAAGAAAATGTTAGAAGGCGTATCAGGTAAAACACAATTATATGGATTGATTGGAAGCCCAGTGGGACATTCCGGCTCACCTGCGATGTACAATTATGGTTTTGAACAATTAGGGATCGATGCAGTTTATTTAGCATTCGATGTCAAACTCGATGCAGTGGAAAAAGCATTCCAATCTGTTCGTACATTCAATTTACCAGGAGGCAACGTCACGATGCCTTGTAAAGGTGAAGCAGCAAAATATATGGACGAATTATCACCCGCCGCTGAAATGGTCGGTGCGATCAATACGTTCCAAAATAAAGACGGCAAACTTATTGGTCATATTACAGATGGGATCGGTTTTGCCGACAATCTGAAGAATCATGGCGTTGAAGCAAAAGGGAAAAAATTTGTGGTAATAGGAACCGGTGGTGCAGCAACGGCGATCCAAGTACAATTAGCAATCGAGGAAGTTGCATCAATCGATATCTTCAATATCAAGGATGACTTTTTCGCAAAAGGCGAAGAAACCGTTGCACGAATCAAGAAATTTTATCCTGGGCTAGCAGTTGCGATTCATGATTTAGCTGATGCTGAATTATTGAAACAAAAGATCGCCGAAGCAGACGTCTTGGTAAATGGAACAACCGTCGGAATGGGAACCGGTTCAACGAAAACACCAATCAGCGATCAAAGTGTTTTTCATGAGAACTTAGTTGTAGCCGATACGATTTACAATCCGCCAAGAACCCAGTTGATCAATGATGCGGCTGAAAAAGGCTGCAAGACAGTAACGGGCGAAGGTATGTTATTAGGACAAGGAAAAGCATCATTTAAGATTTTTACGGAGCAAGAATTACCAGTTAGACCATAAAAACTCACACGTATTCTTCGGAATACGTGTGAAAATTTCCTATAAGGAGTGGAAAGATGAGATCAAAAAAATATATCATGTCATTAGTGACGACGTATTTGTGTTATTTTACACATGGCATGCAAGCACTTATTCTTAGTCAAAATATGCCTTATTTTTATGAAAAATGGGGTTATACAGATCCGACAGCCGGAGCGGCAGCCGTTTCTCTAGCAATTACAGCAACTGGTTTCGGTAAATTCGTTTCCGTTTGGATCGGCGGCGAGATCTCTGATAAGATCGGCCGGAAAAAAATGGCGATTGGCGGAGCAATCCTTTATATCATTTGTTTTGCTGGATTATTGTTGAGTCCAAGTATGGTGATTGCAGCTATCTGTGCCTTTATGGCAGGTGTTGCCACATCAGGTTTCTGGGATGCATCTTTGTATCCAGCAGTTCAAGAAGCCGCACCAAAATATTCTGGATCAGCTTTATTGGGAATCAAGTTATTCGTTTCACTAGCAGGGATCGTTTATCCGTTAATGGTCGTTAACTTTACTGAAATGGGTTCACCACAATTAAGCGTAATTATTCCACTTGTTTTATCTGTCGGCTGTTTGATTTTAGCGGCGGTCTCACCGTTTGCTTACGACGATATGATGAAAGAAAACAAAGATCACTCGGATGGAAAAAATTCCGATGCGATCAAACAAGAAATTGAAGCTGCAAAAGCCAAAATGTTAGTAAAACCAAATATTTTAGTTAATTTCATTACTATGTTCTATGCTTTTTTATGTATGTTTATCATGTACGGTGCTCAACAATATACCAAAGCATTTGGGTTGAGCAATGCTGGTTTGACCGAGATCCAAGCAGCAGGCTTGACTTCGATCTACACATTCGGCGGAATCATCGCCGTAGTCTTCTGGGCGTTCTTGATGGGTAAATTACGTTGGAACCCATTGAAAGTTTTAGTGATTGATTCAGTCTTTACTGCGTTAGCACTTGCGGTCGTATTGATTATTCGTCATCCGGCAGTGATTTACGCAAGTATTGCAGCTTTAGGTTTCTTCGCATCCGGCGGCGCTTTACAAACTGGATTAGGCTTGCGGCAATTATTCTGTCCAGGGCCTAAAGGTCGAAATACCGGGATCTATTATACATTCATGGGATTTGCGAGTACCTTTTTACCGTTCATTGTTTCAACAATGACCAAGTCGGTAGGAGAAAAACAAGCTATTTATATTATGATGGGCTTGCTTTTAGTGGCAGCATTGATGGCTACTGTCATGATGATCTATTTATTAGGACAACACAAAAAGGTTTTTGGATACAGTGCCTTTGAAAAAATGCGTGATTAATTGCGAAAAATGGAGGCTTGACTATAACTAGTCGCCTCCATCTTTTCCATATTTGGCTTGATATAATAGTTTTTTGCTTGAAAAAAATGCGGAAGATCAACTGCCATTTAACTAGACTGATCATTTATTATTCGGCCTTTTTCTATTTATTTTTTATTTCAAATGAATGGTGAAAAGTTGAATGGAAAGCTTCTTTTGCAAGTGAAATTGCGTGTCCGTTGTTGGGCACTAGGTAATTTAGGAGGTCCTTATGGATATTATTATTGGACTATTGCTGATCTGTTCCTTTGCGGGGATGGTCATTTATTGTATCAAAGGTCATAACTTGATGATTGGCTTTTTCATCATGGCGACGATTTGGACAGTTTTACCAATTATTGGGAATCTGTTGTCGCCAAATGCGGCATTTGCTGGGTTGACGATCCAAGACATGCTGCACCAAGTGTATCAAACAGCTCCAGAGAAATATGGGGCTTCTGTTATGAATATTTTCTTGGGCGCTTTTTTTGGCCGAATCTTATTAGACACTAGTATCGCAGCGACAATCATTCGAAAAAGTGTTGAATTAGGCGGAGACAATCCGGCGGTGATTTTAGCGATCGTAAATTTAATCAGCGGTTTTATCTTTACATCAATGACTGGCGGTGGTTCGGTAATCGCCATCGCAGTAATCGTCTTACCCATTTTATTTTCGATTGGAATTCCGAAAGTTGTCGGCTTTTTCTCTTTTACGGGATCTGTTGCCGCAGGTATTTTCTTAAATCCGATTAACTTTGGTCAATACTCAGCTTTTTTTCTGAATTCAAATGGCGGACAAGAATACTCGTACAATGATTATTTTCCCTTCGGAATTTTAGCTTTTGTCGTGATGATCACAGTAGTTTCATTGGCTTCAATGATTTATTTGAAAATGGAAAATCTTACATATTCTTGGGCGGCAGTCAAACAAAGTGAAGTTGTGGAAGCACCAGGAATTTCGCTGATCACGCCATTTTTACCAGTAGTAGGAGTCATCGTTTTTAAATTGCCAGTGATCTTATGTTTTATTTTGGCAAGCTTGTATGGCTTAGGAGTTTGCGGCGGCTTGAAGGGAAACTTCCGCGAAATCTGCCGAACAATCTCACGGATCTTTACCGAAGGGGTAAAAGACATGTCAGCATTGATCGCTTTTTGGATCACTTTAGCGATGTTCAATGATGCAGCAGTTTATGCGGCACCTTATTTTAAAGAAATCATCGGCGGCTGGATTCCAGCTTCACCGTTAATTTTATGTATCGCATTTGGTATCTTAGCGCCATTGACGTGGTTCAAAGGACCGCTGTCTTTGATTGGTTCCGGTGCGGCTTTACTTGCAGTGGTGAGTCAGACAACGAATTTTCCCACCACGTTTTTATATCCCTTGTTTGCTAGCGTGCTGATTGGTATGGCTCACTTTGACATTACGATTTCTTGGAATGCGTGGGGGCTGGGCTTCAATCGAATCAATGCAGTCGATTATATGAAGATAGCATTGATTCCAGGTACAACAGTGGCATTGATTTTGGAAATCGCTAATTTTTTCCTCAACAATCCGCTATAGATTTTAAAAAGTAAGGGGAGTCTCAAAAATGAAACGACGCGTTCGAATCGGGATCGATGTCGGTGGTACTCACACAAAAGCGGTAGCAATCGACAATGATACTCAAGAAATTATCGGAAAATCATCCGTAAAAACAACCCATGACAGCGAACAAGGTGTAGCTGAAGGTGTGGCCAATTCCTTTTTGAAATGTTTGGCAGAATTTGATATTGCACCTGAAGAAGTTGTCTTTGTCGCCCATAGTACGACCCAAGCAACCAATGCTTTATTAGAAGGAGACGTCGCTAAAATCGGGATCATCAGTACCGCTAAAGCAGGTCTCGAAGGCTGGCTGGCTCGACCACAAACCAATTTAAAAGATATTGATTTAGGTACAGGCAAAAGTATTTACGTGACTTCTCGTTATATTTCACAAAAGAAACTGACGGAAGAAGAAATCGAGAAAGTTATCGATGAACTTTTAGCAGAAAAAATTGATGTCTTAGTGGCTTCGGCGGCTTTTGGTGTTGATAATTTATCTTTAGAAGAAAAAATTGCAGCGGTCGCCCGCAAAAAAAATGTTCCAGTGACATTAGCCTCTGAGATGACCAAACTTTACGGCTTGTCGCGGCGAACGCGCACAGCGACGATCAATGCATCGATTTTACCGAAGATGTTGGAAACGGCTAATTCGACTGAAGAAAGTGTACGCTCTTCAGGAGTGGATGTCCCATTGATGATCATGCGCGGAGACGGCGGTTTGATGGATGCTGTTGAGATGAAAAAACGTCCTGTCTTGACGATGTTGTCAGGCCCGGCGGCTAGTGTCATGGGAGCGCTGATGTATTTAAGGACTTCAAACGGAATCTATTTTGAAGTTGGCGGCACTTCAACAAACTTAGGTGTGATTAAAAATGGCCGACCAGTGATCGACTATTCAGAAATTTCGGGACATAAAACGTACGTTAATTCGCTGGATGTTCGAGTGCTGGGGGTTGCTGGCGGAAGTATGATCCGGGTGAACAAAAGCGGTGTGAAAGATGTCGGTCCGCGTAGTGCGCACATTGCCGGTCTGGCTTACGCTGTTTATACCCCAGAAGAAGAAATCATCAATCCGCAACTGGAGCTGTTTTCACCAAGAGAAGGCGATCCAGCAGATTATGTAGCAATCAAATTGGAAAACGGCAAGCGCATCACGATCACTAACTCTTGTGCGGCAAATGTTTTAGGCTATGTGGCAGAAGAAGACTTTTCTTATGGAAATGTTGCTTCGGCTCGAAAAGCGATTGCACCTTTAGCGGATTATTTGAATCTAACGATTGAAGAAGTTGCGCGGCAGATTTTAGTCAAAGCAGTTGAGAAAATTGAACCAGTCATTCGCTCTTTAGCAAAAAAATATCAACTTGAAAAAAATCAAATGACTTTAGTTGGTGTCGGCGGCGGGGTAGCGGCATTGATCAAATTCGCAGCTGAACGAATGGATTTGAATTATAAGATCCCAGAAAATGCTGAAGTGATTTCTTCGATCGGTGTAGCTTTAGCAGCCGTTCAAGATGTCGTTGAACGGATCGTGCCAAGCCCTACAAAGCGGGACATCCAAGCAATCAAACAAGAAGTTACAGACATGGCGATCGAAAGCGGCGCGACAGAAGACAGTGTCGAGGTCCATATCGAGATCGATCCTCAGACGCAAAAAATCACAGCACGGGCGTCCGGTTCAACTGCAGCTCAAGCAACCGAACTCCAGTCTGCAGCGACTGAAGCGGAAGAATTTGAGATCGCGGTCCAAGATTTTCGTTTGCCAGCCGAACAAGTCCGATTGTTAGATGCAACCGATCACTTCAATATTTATGGTGCCAGTACGAAAAAAGGCAATGGAATCCGAGTAATCGACAAAAAAGGATTTATTCGCGTGCAAAGAGAACATGCAGAAGTAGTCAAAACATCCATCCAAAGCTATTTTGAAGTAGTCAATCAGCTTTGGGAAAGCATGGCGAATTATCAAAGTGATTTGATCATTCGACCGGATTATTATTTCTGTGTCGGACCGCGACTGTTGGATTTTTCCAGCACTGACTTTGCCCAATTGACGATGCTGATGGAAATTGAAATGAGCGAAATCATTGGTACAGATGAGATCATTATTATTGCGGCGAATCGGTATATTTAGAAGGGATAGTAGGGATGGACTTTGATACTTTAGCGCAAGAAGATATCAACTATGGAAAATATTTGCTATCACAAGATCATTTGTATAAAAAAATCCCTGAAAATCAGCGCTCAAAACTGATCCAACAGGCAGTTGAATGCGGAAAAACCGCGGCAGAAAATCTAGCAGCAGACGATTTGTGGGACTATTGTCATCAAGAAAAAATTGAGATCGAGTTTTTTCAAGAAGAGCTGAAAGCAGAAAATTTTCGGTTTGTCTTAGCCGAGTTTCAATTACCAAATCGGATTCGTCTCAATCAAAGTCTGTTGACCGCGGCAGAACCCTTTTTATTAGCGCAGGATTTTTTTAAAGATCAGCGAGTAGCGGATATTTTGTTAGCGCATGAACTGTATCACTATCTGGAAAATCAGCAGCAGTTATTTACGATCAAAAAGCAGTTGACGTATCAAACAGGTCCGTTTAAACGACAAGCTCGCTTGCATGCACTCAGTGAGATTGCAGCGATGAGTTTTGCACAAGCTCACTTAGATCTGCCTTTTTCACCAGTCATCTTGAACCTTGCTTTGCTGTATCCGATCGCACCTGATTATAGTGAACAGCTGGCAAAACGACTCTTGGTGATTGATTGAACAAGACTATAGATTGATTAAAAAAAAGAATTAGTATTCACCGATTGGATTCAGTATATTTAAAGTAAGCAAAGGGTCATTTTTGATAAAAGATGATCCATAAAATGAACAGGAGCGGAAATAATGGAAAAATCATGGTTAGATTTAGCAAATGACGTAGTAGTGATTACAGGCGCTTTAGGCGGAATGGGACGGAAGATCGCAAGTGATTTTGCGGAACAAAAAGCGAACTTAGCCTTAGTCGATTTAAACGAAGAAGCCACTAAAAGCTACGCGGAAGAATTAGCAAATAAATATGGTATTAAGGCAGAAGGCTATGCTTGCAACTCAACAGTTGAAGAACAAGTAGACGCCTTAGCAAAAACAGTCAAGGCAGATTTTGGCAGAATCGATGTATTGGTTCAAACAGCGGCGATCTTAACTTTCAGTCCATTGGAAGATTTAGCTTTAGACGAATGGAAACGGACGATCGATGTAAATTTAAATGGTTATTTCTTAGTTTCACAACGAATCGGCCGTGTGATGATCGAACAACAATCAGGCCGCATGGTCCATATTTCAACGATCGCTTCACTTTCACCAGAAACATATTCAGGTGCTTACAGCCCAAGTAAAGCGGGTGTGAATATGCTGTCTAAGATGATTGCTGGTGAATGGGGACAATATGGTATTCGCAGTAATTGTGTATTGCCATGTTTTGTTAAGACACCATTATCAACTAAATTCTATGAAGATGCAGAAGTTGAAGAAGGCAGAAGACGAATGACGGCTAATCGCCGAATTGGTGAAGTTCAAGATATTTCAAACGCAGTATTATATCTTGCCAGCAAACGTTCTGATTACACGAACGGACATGAATTGCGCGTAGAAGGCGGATTCGGTAATATGATCGGCGATCTAGTGCCAAAACCAGGCGGACGTCGTCAATATGCAATCGATTCAAAAAAACCAAAAGCTTAATAATAGCAAAGGGATGTGACAAAATTTTGTCACATCCCTTTTTCGAATAAATGGTGAGAAATAGTTTCAAGAAATAAGCCAAAATTTCACAAAAGTTGAGAAGCCTTTTTCGCAAAGTCGTTCTTATTTTTTGAAGCGGCTGCTTCTGGTATAATCGCTAACTTACATAGAATTACCAAATAGTTACGCGTTTTTCAGGAGCTAAATACATAGTATCAGCTGGTTTGATATCAAAGGTTTGATAGAACTCTGCCAAATTTTTGACTTGGACATTGGCCCGTAATTTATTCGGTGCGTGAACATCGACTGACAAGAGTAATTGTGTGTATTCTTGGCGGGCTTTCATTCGCCAAATCGTAGCCCAGTTGATAAAGAAACCTGCAAGGTCGGCATCAGCATCTTTTTTGGCGGCTTCTAATGCACAACTTAATCCGCCCGCATCAGCGATATTTTCTGAAACGGTCAATTTGCCGTTGACTTTTCCGCCGGTAATTTCCAATCCATCAAATTCGGCGATCATTTGATCGGCCAATGTTTGGAAATATGCTTGATCATCGTCTGTCCACCAATTGTTCAGATTTCCATACTCATCAAATAGCGAACCGTTGTTGTCAAAGGCATGAGAAATCTCATGGGCGATGACTGCGCCGATCCCGCCAAAGTTTTCGCTGCTAGATTGTTCCAAGCTGTAAAACGGTGCTTGTAAGATCGCTGCTGGGAAAACAATGATATTACGAAACGGATGGTAATAAGCATTGACAGTGTTGGCGCTCATTTCCCATTCATCCCGTTCGACTGGTTTATTCCATTTTGCGTACTCGTCGCGACGTTTTAACTGACTAAAGTGCAATGCGTTGCTTAACAGCGAGCCGCCATTTTCAGCTGGAGTCACTGTAAATTGTGTGTAAATCGGCGGAATTTTTTCTGGATAGCCGACATGAATGCCGAGCGTTTTTAATTTAGTGATAGCTTTTTCGCGAGTAGCTTCGCTAAGCCAGCTGTTGCTGCTCAAACGTTCTTGATAGATTCCAATCATTCGCTCCACCATTTGATGAACATCTTTTTTGGCTTGTTCGCCAAAATATTTTTTTCCATAATAGTCGCCGATGATTTGATCGAAACGTCCAGAAGCAAGATAGAATGCCGCTTTTTCTTGCGGGCGGGCTTCCGGCGCACCAGAGAGTGCTCGGTTATAGCTGCCGCCGACTTGACGGAATTCTTCGCTGAGATAAGCGGTCAAAGCATTAATCGTCATGACCAGCATCCAGCTTTTCATTTGGGGAAATGTTGCTGGTGTGATCAAGCCATTTAGTTTTGCAAAAAATAGCGGTTCGGTCACGATGATTTTTTCAGGAACTTCACCGACTAATCCGATCAATAATTTTTTCAAGTCCAACTGTTGGCTATGCTTGATAAATTCTTCGCCGCTTTCAGGATTATACATTTTGCTATAGTCAGCATTTTCTTCGGCACTTTTTACGTGAGGAGCCAGCAATTTATCAAATTGAAGGGCTTCATCTGTAATTTTTTCAGCTGTATCAGCCTCGTAACCTGCTAGGGCAAAAAGTTTCAGTGTCATCTCTTTAAAAATCGCTAAAAGTTGCGGTGCTTGAGGATGATCGGGTTCATAATAAGTTTTGTCTGGCAAAATCAGATTGGGGGCGCCTGCGAATAACGCGTTGATTTTTGTGTTTTTCATATCCGCATCGACGTCTACACCAAAAGGCAGAGGAAGTCCCTCGAGTACCCAGCGGGTCAATTGCTGATCTAAATCAGCCAGATTTTTTAATTCTGATACTTGATTTAATAGCGGAAGCAAAGGGGCTACTCCATCTTGATCGCGTTTTTGATAATCGTTTGCTAATTGAAAATACGCGATGTATTCTTTCATCAAGTCAGTTGGAATCAGTGAAGGATCGGCACTCATCTTTTTCGTATCAGCGATCAATAAGTCATCGATTTCATCGACCAGATCTTGAAAGCCGCCGGTTGCCGGCTTATCGGCTGGAATGACGACCTCCTTGATCCATTCGCCGTTGACTGCTTCATATAAATCTTCTTTGATTTTTGTTTTATCCATAAAAACTTCAGCTCCTTTGTCATTATGATCTAATCTATATTATAATAAAACAATTGATGGACTGCTCATAGGAAGAGCACTTTTTTAGAAACCTTCGTTTATCTAGGCAGCTATCGTCAGCAAAGGTCAAAGTTAATTATGATACATTTTAGAAAATAGACAAAATAAAACGATTTGGCGGTGGAAAAATGACGGATTCACTTGATCACTGGGTAGAATTAAAGAGTTTTGAAAAATATCGCGAGTGGAAAACGCCGCGAGGATTTTTGTGCGGAACTTATGCCGCCAGTGTGCTATTGGCGTACTGGCAAGATGAGCTAGATCAAGACTGCTTGCCTAGTTTAGAAATAAATAGTAAGCAAAAAGAAGAATTGATCCGCGTCTTACAATCGTTCTTACAGCCAATCGATCTTCCAACGATCCCTTGCCAGATTTCTTTAGGCTTGAATCGTTTCTTTCGCCGTTACCAGATTCCTTACCGTGCCAGAGGAACAGCCATTGGTTCGTGGCAGCGGGTAACTAAACGGATCACAGCAGGCGAGCCGGTTATGATTGGACTTTTGCAGATTCTCGGCAGCAGTTACAAAAATCATTGGGTCGTGGTTCACGGCTTTATGGAAACTGCGGATGGACAAAAATTTTATAAAGTTCATGACAACTGGGGCAACAGCGAGGCGATCATTCCTGCCGAATGGGGAAATGGAACGATCACGCTAGTTTCGCAAAAGGCTTAAAGCAATCGGATCTGTGTCGGATTTTAAGAATTTATTTGTTCGATTCGGTTGAAAAGTAAAATCTACAGCAAATAACTAAACTATGTTAAACTAGGGGTACAAAATACTTGGAGGGACACCATGTCAGAAGAAAGTAATGGAAAGTTTAAAATTTTTAGTCTTAATGGGAATAAACCATTGGCTGAAAAAATCGCCGATGTTTGTGGCGTGCCGTTAGGAAAAAGCACTGTCAAACAATTCAGTGATGGAGAGATCTCTATCAACTTGGAAGAAACGGTCCGCGGATTTGATGTTTATGTGATCCAATCGACGAATGAACCGGTAAATGATTATTATTTAGAGTTATTGATTATGATCGATGCGTTAAAACGTGCGAGTGCAAAAACGATCAATGTCGTCTTGCCATATTATGGTTACGCTAGACAAGACCGTACCGCTAAGCCGCATGAGCCGATCACAGCTAAATTAATAGCGAATTTACTTTCAAACGCAGGTGCAACAAGAGTATTGACCCTTGATTTACATACAGTACAAGTCCAAGGTTTCTTTGATATTCCAGTCGATAATTTATTTACGATGCCATTGTTTGCGCATTATTATCGCCGTCGCGGGATGGTCGGTGATGACTATGTCGTCGTATCGCCAAAAAATAGCGGCGTGCAGCGTGCCCGCAGTTTAGCGGAGTATTTAGATACAGCAATCGCGATCGTCGATGTTGCGGAAGAAGGAAATCCAGATTCCGGCTATGTGATTGGGGATGTTGAAGGCCGATGCTGTATCATGGTCGATGATATTTTGAATACCGGCGGAGTCTTTTCTAATGCAGCAAAAATATTGAAAAAAGCTGGGGCAAAAGAAGTTGTTGCTTGCGCATCGCACGGATTATTGTCACCTCCAGCAAAAGCGAATTTAGATGCTGCAGACATTGAAGACATTTGCATCACAGACTCTGTCTTAACGGGTCCTGAGCGCCATCCTGAAAAGTTGTCGATCATCAGTTGTTCAGTCTTAATGGGTGAAGCAGTTAAACGAATCCATAAAAATGAATCGGTCAGCCCGTTATTTACAATGGAACAAAAAGATTTCAAATAAAAAAGGGCCCTGTGTCCTTTTTTTGTCAGCTCGAATTTCTAGCTAGATTTTCAGTTGTTACTAAAATTCAAAGTTTTAGTTTGCAAAACAAGGCCGGATGTTCAGTTAGCGGCAGATTTTGCAGTGAGTGAAGTTTTAAGAATAAGAGATCGAACAGTTTAGCAAAATAATAAAAATATATTCAAAAAGCTGGCTGTCAGAAAGGTTCGAAGATTTGTGGAAAATATTTATTTAGATCATGCGGCGACAAGCCCGATGCACCCAGAAGTAATTACAGCGATGACAGAAGTTATGACGGATACTTTCGGTAATCCATCAAGTGTCCATCATTTTGGCCGTCAAGCCGCTAGAAAATTAGAAATGGCTCGAGAAGTTATTGGGAAAAGCCTCGGTGTAAAATATCATGAGATTATTTTTAACGGCGGCGGAACAGAAGGCGACAATACAGCGATTTTAAGTACGGCTTTTGGTCGTCAAAATGAAGGACGCCACTTGATCACGACTCAGATCGAGCATCCTGCAGTTATTAATACGATGAAGTATTTGGAGACTCAAGGATTTGAAGTGACTTACTTGCCAGTAGATCGTAAAGGGAATCTATCGATGGCAGATTTTGAAGCCAGCTTGCGTCCTGATACGACGTTAGTATCAATCATGTACGGCAATAATGAAATCGGTAATCTAATGCCGATCAAAGAAATCGGTGAGCGTTTGAAAGAGCATCCCGCGTATTTTCATACCGATGCTGTTCAAGCTTACGGCAATCAATTTATCCAGCCTCATGAACTAGGAATTGATTTTCTAAGCACTTCTGCGCATAAAATCAATGGACCAAAAGGTGTCGGATTCTTATATAAAAGTGATGAAGTAAAATTAGTCCCACTACTTCGCGGCGGAGAACAAGAAGAAAAACGCCGTGCAGGAACCGAAAATCTTGCGGGGATTTGCGGAATGGCCAAAGCGGTAGAACTATTGACCGAAGAAAAACGTGAAGCACAACGGAATTTATACGATCAATTCACTCAGAAAATTTTAACGATTTTAGATCACGAAAAAATCGATTATCATGTGAATGGGGATCTAAGCAATAAACTGCCCCATGTCTTGAATCTTCGTTTTAGCGGAATCATCAATGATCTGCTGTTGGTGAAATTGGATCTGCGCGGTATCGCGGTTTCGACTGGTTCGGCCTGTACGGCAGGAACGGTAGACCCTTCGCATGTACTAGAAGCGATGTATGGCAAAAATGCGCAGGAGGTCAAAGAATCGTTGCGCGTAAGTTTTGGTTATGGCAATACGATGGAACAAGTAGAATATTTTGCAGAACAGCTTGTAGCTAGTTTAAAAGAACTCACAAAGTAGATTGAAATGACGAATGCATATCTTTATAATTAAGATTAAAAGATGAGGTGAGCAAATGGCATTTACAAAAACGGCAACGATCAGAGGGGCAAACTATCAATACGCGTTAGCACCAACTGCTAAAAGATACACATTGCGTGATAATGGGTTTACCGAAACAAGTTCAGGTAATTTCCAACTAGTTCGTCCGTTGCAAGCGACGCCCCAAAGTAAAGAAGGATTCAAACTAAAGATTACGGTGACAAAAGATCTCAGCGCGTTGAAAATGTCGGTGACGACAGCTAATGGACTAAAAGTAGTCGATATTTTTAAAGATGCTAAACAAGAAATGGTCCAAGAAAAATTTTACTTTCTAATGGATGGGATGATTGATCGCGGATTGTTCGTCAAAGAAGAAATTTAAGTTGAAACGGTTTTTGTCTGAGAAGATGAGAGCCGTTTTTTGCGCTATTTTTAGAGAAATACAATAATAATAAAGCGTTTTCTGTTGGGTTGTAAATGTAATTTTTTTAAGTTTTTTTAATGCTTAGAGGCTTCAATTTTAGCAGATTATGGTACACTAATGATAAGAAAATTGTTGGAAATGTAGGTGAGAAGTTGGTTCACAAGATAGACACGATCGAGCATCATAAAATTATTTCTGATTTCCGTCTCTTGTCAGGGCTGACCGTCTCAATTGAAGACTGTGCCAAGCTGACGAAAGCGTTTCAAAAATATGGTGTCGATGATTATTATATTAGTGATTACGAAGGAAACAGTTATTTGACGCGGTATGTCGATTATTATATCGACGGTATTCCTTGTTGGGAATATAAAAAGCAATACTTGATCCCGCTGATTTTTCGCGACATGCCTGACACTAAAAAAATGTTCCATGATACTTATCGTTGGGAAGCTTTTTTTATTCTCTTAGATTGGTATCTGAAATACAATCCAGAAAAAGTGATCATCAAATGCAAAAAGCAAAAAAAACAGCAAGTAATCGATACAGCTTTTTTAATCTTTCGTTTGTGGGAAATTTGTGATGGAGCGGCGTTTCCAATCGCTAATTTCAATAATCTTTCTGAATTTGAGCAGTGGAATCAGATCTTTCACTTGATCGATACAGGGAAATCCTTTAGACGCACCAAAGAATTCGATGCGACTAGAGTAGAGGATTTAACTCAGCTGGAGGCTGTTATTGCAATTATTAAACTAAAATATCAAGCACTTTTACAAAAACAAGGCTACCAAATCTAAGTTGGTAGCCTTATTTGGCGATACAAAAGCGCATTTTTTCAAGATAGATGGTAAAATAAAAGAAATAGACTTCCTCTGTAGGTGATGAGAATGAAATATTTTATAGCAGATACACATTATTTTCATGAGAACCTGTTGGGCAACAACGACTTTGCGCCGCGCTTATTTGATTCTGTTGAAGAGATGAATCAGCAAATGGTCACTGCCTGGAACGCGGTGGTGAACGAAAAAGATACGGTGTATCATTTGGGGGATGTAGCGATGCATCCGCTGTATGAAAAAGGGTTCCCCGCGATTTTAGAACAATTGCTGCAATTGGAAGGGAAAATCATATTCATTAAAGGAAACCATGACTCGCGGACATTTTTCAAATATTTGGCAGCCCATAATCCAAAACTTGCAAATGGCACCGCAAAGTTCGAATTTCAAGATGTCGGAGCGATTGTCAAGTTTAATCACCATCAATATTATTTGACCCATTATCCAATGCTTTTAGGCAAAACAGTGAATATTCGCAACTTGCATGGTCATATCCATAATTACAGTATGCCGATCGCAGAAGATATCAATGTTGGAGTCGACGCACCCGAACGCAATTTCTTGCAAACACCCTTACCGTTTGGGACCCCCATCTCTGAAAATTTGATAGATGAGATCGCGGCCTATAAAGAAATCGAAGTAAAAAAATTAAAATAGCCAGGATTACTAATGAAAAAATCAACAGACTTATTCCGTTGCTTCGTGAATAAGTCTGTTGGTTTTTATTGATTGAATCGTTGGATCGTTTGATACAGCTTTTTCGTTTCTGCTGGTTTTTTATTTGTGTAGTAATAAGAATGATCATTAGTAGTGATCGTTAAAATGGGTTTTGACTGATGATCAACGAATAAAACTGCAGATTTACCCGCGATTCGATAATGACCAATATCATAATTATTAGTCGCGAGCCCATTTGTTCGAATGCCAGTCGGTATTTGTTCGGTCAATTCAACTTTTGTGATTTGATCAAATGGAATATTCTGCTCTTTGACGAAGGGACCATCAAGGATGACCGCTTCGTTTTTTATTTCATAACTAAGCGGATCGGGATGATAATCCAATACGTATAATGGGACAATAGTAACCGCCATGGCAGCAATCAAAATTATCGGAATCAGTCCTAAAAAGATTTTCCCGGCAGTTTTACCTAAATTAACGGAGATATTCATACCGATTCGATCGGGAATCATCAAGCGATTGTCATTCGGATTGTAATACATCCCGTAACGCCAATAATAATCCTCGCCAAAATAACGAAAAGTAGCGGTGCTAGTCAACAACTGATCTTGTTTTTGCCGAAGCCGAACCAACCACCACAGAGAAGCACCACAAAATAAAAGGATCAAACTGATTTCTAAAATCGTCAAGAGGCTAAAAAATTTGACATCCATTTTCATCGTCAATAATGGGATAAAGATGATCAAGCTGATCAGCCCGCTCATAAAAACGGAGAGACTTGACCAGTAAAATTTAGTGAGATCATTGTATTGTTGATTGATTTTCTGATCGGCCGTCAATGGGCGGACCGGCAAACGGCTAATAACCCGCCAAATGAAAAACATCATCCCCCAGATGAGTACGTTAATGATCAAGAGCATCAGTGCCAGATCAAGCAGTGCTCGTTGATAAAGCAGTCCGCTGAGTAAAAGAATCAAGCCTAAAGACAATAAGAACCACCAAGCAGAGACGAGTTTGCGATTTTTTTCAAGGACTAAGCGAGTATCGATCTGGATCGGCTGAGTAGTCAGCTGCCAGTGATTTTCAACGATCAGTTGATGTCCTTTACGGATGTAGCGCAAGGTGATCAAATAATTCGTGCCAATGGTCAAATATAAGAGTAGGAAAAATAGCAACATAAAGCTGGAATCTTTCATAGGGATCAAGAGCACAAAATCGAGGATCGTTAAGATAGACGCCGCTTGAAATTGACGGGTACGAAAACTTTTTGAAAAGTGCAGGACTTTTGGATCATCGATTTTTTCTGCTGGAAAAGTATTTTCAACGATCACATAATTATGCGGCTTAGCAGCCAAACTGCTGACCAAAGCCATAATAAAGTTACATGCGATTAAGACTACTAAAATAATCAGAGCCATCATTGGTTCTCACCCTTTCTAAAAGAAGACAAAATTGTTTGGATCTTGTCGCGCAGTTTTTCTTCATCTGGTTCAGCTAAATAAAGTTCTGCTAATAAAAGTGTCAAATTTTCTTCATTGGTTTTGCCTGAAACAACTGGTAATGGTGCAACGACAGTCCCTTTACGACGATCAGTCAGCAAATACCCTTCTTCGCGCAATTGCTGATAACCTTTTGAGACAGTCATTGTATTGATTCCGATCTCATCAGCGATTTGTCGAACAGTGGGCAGCTGTTCAGCGGGATTTAAGTCACCTTTTGCGATCCCTATAATGATTTGTTTGCGCAGTTGTAAATAAATCGGTTCATCTGAATGAGGATTGATTTCTAAAATCATAGTAGCGACCTCCTTTGTATTGTTTATATTAATACAAATAATACAAAAAGACAAGAAAAACGCCATTTAAGAATTATTTATCGAAAATTTAGGATTTATGTTGTATAATGCATGTTACTGAAAAGTTGCGACCTTCAAATCGTAGAGTTTTCGGAATCTAGATTGAAATGATGGTGATACTGTGTCTAACAGCAACACACGAGTCGTCGTAGGAATGAGCGGCGGCGTCGATTCATCAGTAACTGCTTTGTTGTTAAAAGAACAAGGCTATGATGTAGTCGGCATTTTTATGAAAAATTGGGACGACACTGATGAAAATGGTGTTTGTACCGCGACGGAAGATTATAAGGATGTGGCGAAAGTCGCTGCCCAAATTGGGATCCCTTATTACTCTGTCAATTTTGAAAAGGAATATTGGGATCGTGTCTTTGAGTATTTCTTAGCAGAATATCGTGCCGGACGCACGCCTAATCCTGACGTAATGTGTAACAAAGAAATCAAATTCAAAGCTTTCTTAGATTACGCGATGGAATTAGGAGCAGATTATGTAGCAACTGGACATTATGCCCAAGTCGAAAAAGACGAAAATGGTGTCGTCCACATGCTACGCGGTGTCGATAACAACAAAGACCAAACGTATTTCTTGAGTCAATTATCACAAGAACAATTGGCAAAAACGTTGTTTCCATTAGGCGGAATGCAAAAACCAGAAGTTCGTGCAATCGCGGAACGTGCTGGCCTTGCAACGGCGAAGAAAAAAGATTCAACGGGCGTTTGTTTCATCGGCGAAAAGAATTTCAAGCAATTTTTAAGCAACTATCTGCCCGCTAAAAAAGGGAAGATGGTAACATTGGACGGCGAAGAAAAAGGCGAACACGATGGTTTGATGTATTATACGATCGGCCAACGTCAAGGTTTAGGCATCGGCGGCGGCGGAAAAACGCAAGAACCGTGGTTCGTAGTCGGTAAAGATTTAACAACAAATACGTTATATGTGGGTCAAGGCTTTCATCATGAAGCATTGTATGCGACAAGTTTGGATGCTAGTGAAATTCATTTTACAACAAATGAAGGACAGCCAAAGGAATTCAAGTGCACAGCGAAGTTCCGTTATCGTCAGCAAGATGTTCCTGTTACGGTTCGTTTGCTGGATGGCGATCGGGCTGAAGTGATCTTTGACGAACCTATTCGTGCGATCACACCAGGACAAGCAGTTGTCTTTTACGATGGAATGGAATGTTTAGGTGGTGGATTAATCGATCACGCGTACCAAGCAACAAAAGAATTACAATATATTTAAAAAAAGTTGGCAACAAAAAAGTAGTCACCGTTGAATTTGACGGGTGACTACTTTTTATTATGCAAGGCCTTGAGAAAAATGGGCCATTGCGACTTTGACTTCATCTAATTTTTCCGGTTTGATCAAAGGAAAAAGTTGTTCTTGCAATTGTTTGAACTCTTGTAAGTTTAGTGCAGCTGTTTCTTGGTCCGCAAAACTTTTGATTAAGATTTTCTTTGCTTCATCCTCTTTGCCTTCAATGGCATTGTTAAGGAAAAAATCAAGGAATTTTAATTGTCCATCAAGCATGTTCGTCACTTCTTTCATTAGAATTATTTATTAGTATAAAAAACTAACGAAAATTTTACCATTAATAAGACTTGGATTTTATAATATTTTTACTAGAGCAATGACTGCTAAAAACGGAGGACGTTTTAAACATAGTTTTCATTCCTCTTGCAAAAGTTATATAAAATTCTTTTGCTTTGTGGTAGGCTATAATTAAGAAAAAAACAACATTTTTCTGCAAAAAATTTATAGTTTTCAATTTTTTGTTGAACTTATTTCAATTGAGAACATTTTTCTTGTATTTTTATTTCATGATACTTATGATTGGGGTAGAAAGAAGGAGAGTAAGATGTATCAGGTGATTACCATGTATGGGGACAATGAACCTTGGTGGTTCTTTGAAGAGTGGCAAACAGATATCCAAGAGACCGCGACTTTTGAAGAGTTTGACGCGGCAGTAGCTTATTATGAACATCGTTGGAGCGAGCTCCAAAAAACCAATACATATAGCAATGCAAAACAGAATTATTTAAGCGCATTTTGGAAAGAACAGGACGAACGCTGGTGCGAAGAGTGTGATGATTATTTGCAACAGTACTGGGGACTGGCGCTATTAAAAGATGAACAACCATTAACGGTTGCTAGCAGAAAGGAATTTTATGAAACAGCTCATTATAGCGGAAAAGCCAAGTGTTGCAAGAGACTTGAGCAAGGTGCTTAACGCTAATCAAAAAAATAAGAATTATTTTGAAGGACCCAATGTTGTTGTGACTTGGGCCCTTGGTCATTTATTGAGTCTAAAAATGCCGGAGGATTTAAATAGCGAATGGCAAAGTTGGCAAATGGAGACGTTGCCGATGATCCCAAAACATATCGGGATCAAACCTTTGCCGAAAACTCGTGGACAATTAAAATCAATCCAACAGTTGGCCAAACGCAAAGATATTTCAGAAGCGGTGATCGCGACAGATGCGGGTCGTGAAGGCGAACTTGTGGCCCGCTGGATCTTGGAATATGTGCGCTTTGAAAAACCTGTCAAGCGGTTGTGGATCTCTTCGCAAACTACTAAAGCGATCAAAGATGGTTTCAAGCAATTAAAACCAGCCAAAGAATATGATAATTTGTATCAATCCGCTTTAGCCCGGGCAAAAGCGGATTGGTTAGTCGGACTGAATGTTACGCGGGCATTGACTGTTAAATATGAAGATAGTTTATCAGCAGGTCGGGTACAGACTCCGACACTTGCGATGGTCCGCCAGCAAGAAAATAAAATTGAAAAATTCCGCCCACAGAATTATTTTGTCATCTCTTTAGAAGTCGATGGTCAAAAAGCTAAACTGAATCAAAAGAATCCATACGGTATCACTGAACGCGATGCTGCAGAAAAACTAGTCAAAGAAATGATGCAGCAAAAAGGGACAGTGACTGACATTACTGAAAAAGAAAAGACGGAACCCGCACCGCTTCCTTATGACTTAACAGAAATCCAAAGAGAAGCCAACGCTCGTTACCAATTCTCTGCGAAGAAGACGTTGACGCTCGTTCAAAGTTTATATGAAACACACAAGATCGTAACCTATCCGCGAACAGATAGTAAATATCTGACAAATGATATGAAAGCAACGATGAAAGAACGATTGCAAGCGATCAACGATTTTGCACCAGAAGTGAAAACTTACATTAAAAATGGTGCGCAAGTAAAACAAACGCGTGTATTCCAAGATAATAAAGTAACGGATCATCATGCTTTGATCCCAACCGAACAGCGGCCACGTTTTGAGAAGCTGTCGACGGATGAACAAAGGATCTATAATCTGATCGTGACACGTTTTTTAGGTTTATTTGCAGAAGCTCACAAAGAAAGCCAGCAGAAAGTAACAGTAACTTTCCAAAACGAAACATTTACTTTCCGACAAAATACGGTCTTAACGGCGGGCTGGAAACCGGCTGAAGAAGCAAAAAAAGCGGTTCAATGGTCAGACGGGATGAAAATTGTACCCAAGTTCACGATTGAGAAAGCCTTGACTGCACCGCCCAAACCGTTGAATGAAGGCACATTACTTGCTCAAATGGAGAAACATAGTTTGGGAACACCAGCAACGCGGGCAGAAATCATTGAAAAACTGATCAAGTCTGAATTGATGGAACGGACGAACACCGGACTAGCCGTCTCACCGAAGGGTAAACAATTGTTAGAATTAGTAAACCCATCATTAGTCACTCCAGAACTGACCGAAAAATGGGAAAAACAACTAGAAGCGATTGCTAACGGCAAATACAGCAGCAAACAATTTTTACAAGAGATTGAAGCAGACACGAAAAAACTGGTCAGCGAAGTTAAACACAGTGATAAAAAGTATCAAGATTTTTCAATCACAGCTAAAAAATGTCCAGAGTGCGGATCACCGTTACGCGAAAAAAATACTCGGGATGGCAAGATCTATATTTGTACCAATCCTGAATGTACGTATCGCCGCCGAAAAGATCCTAAAGTTTCCAATCATCGTTGCCCGCAATGCCACCGCAAGATGGAGATCATCGATGGCAAAAACGGTGCCTATTTCCGTTGTAAATATGATGGAACGACCGAGAAGATGTTAGATAGAAAAGAACGTTCGAAAAAAATGACGAAACATGAAGAACGTCGTTTATTGAAGAAAATCAATGACCAAGAAGAACCGCAAGAAAGTCCGTTGGCTGCGGCATTAAAAGCAGCGATGGAAGGCAATGACTAGACCGCCAAGATAAATTCTAAGTCTGCAATTTAATTTACTAATCATTATGATGAGGGCTTGTAAGAACTAAAGGCAAAGGGGTGTGACAACTGTCACATCCTTTTTTTTCTGCCTGACGATGTCTTTTCCTAAAATAAGGTAAGCAGTAAACACAGAAGATAGAAAACATCAAAGGGCGACCTTTGATGCTTTTTTAGTATAGTGGAATCTACGATGACTGTTCATATTTTTCTTTTGCTGCTTGCAATAGTGAGTCGAGCTGTGGAGCGGGTGTTATCTGATAACGTTCGAACGACTGGATCAAATGATAGATTTCTTTAAAAGTTCCTTGAACGAGCTGACGGATAGGCAATCGATAGTATACAGCAAAAAATAATTTTATCAGCCGCGGGTGTCGTAAAAATTTTTTTTGACCACTTGGCAATATTTCTACACCAGCTGTTTCCAAGAGTGCAAAAGCCTCTTTCATAGCGAGCGATAGTACCGCTAAATCACCTGACTTGCGAATTTTTTCAGAGGAAAAATCATAAAGGTATTCAAAGGAATTTTGAACCATAATCAAGACTGCGTGGCTTTTCAGCCAATCATCTATTTTTGTTTCGTAACTCCAAGTAGAATCACTTTGGCTGAATGCAGCATTTAAAAGCTGGGTTATTTTAAAATCAGTATGCAGCGAGCCAACTTTCAGCTTACCTTTTCCAAAGCGCAAAATAGAAATCCCTTTTTCAGTATTCGTCCCGCCAGTCATTTGAAACCCAAAATAAATAGTTTTAGGAGACTTGCTTTTTTCTTGCAATTCTTTTTCTAAAGCAGCCGCATCAAGTTGATTGCCGATAAAAAGAATCGTGGAGCTATTGTTTCTTGCCAATGGTTCGATGATCGTTGGGAAATCACTGTATTTCATTGTAACAAAAATCAAATCATATCGGTCATCTGGTTGGAGGGTTTCAATCACACGAATGGAATCTTTGGTTTGCTTTTGCTGAATCGAGTGGTCCAGCACTAGACCATCCGTTAACAATTTTTCCTTCCTTTTTCCTCGCGCTAACAGTGTAACTTCATTGTGTTTATTCATCAGTGAATGCGCAAGAAAACTTCCTTGGATACCCGCGCCATAAATTAATAGCTTCATTTGTTCATCCTTTCGATAATCAACAAGTGTTGATTATTCAACTTGTGTACAATATGATAGAGAGACAAGTAAAAAGTTGCAATCAACAAAAGTTTATTTGTGTTGATTACTCAACAGAATCGAAGAAATGATTGGAGCAAAATGATGGATCGACGGAAACGAAAAACCCAAAAAGGAATCACGGCAGTTTTTTATCAACTGTTAAAAGAAAAAAGCTATGAAGAAATATCAGTCAGTCAAATTTGCCAAATTGCAGATATCAATCGTGGAACATTCTATCTTCATTTTATTGATAAAGATGATTTACTTGAAAAAAGCATTGCTGATGAAATGCAAAGATTAGTCGAATATTGTGAGCAAAATGGCGAGACAGATAATCAGAAAAAACTCGAAAAGACCTTTGAGTATATCACTGAACATCGTGAAAAATTGAAACGAATGCTCAATGCGGATAAACAAGGTTTTTTTACTCAGTTTCAAATCGATTATTTGCTGGAGCAGTTGACCGGTCAATCACATTTAACTAGTCTGTTTTTTGCGCATGGAATTGTTGGGCTGTTGGAATATTACTTGCTGAACGATATTTCTAAAATTGAAATCTCACAGGAATTGGAAAAAATCACGCAGTTACTTCGTTAGAACCGTCTGAAAACTTTCTCAAGGATAATTTAGTAGAAATCTAAAAAGAAAAGGGTTACAATGATAAATGGTTTAGACCATTTGCAGGAGGGGTTTTTTTGAAATCGAGAAAAGATGAAGTATTGGATGTATTGAGAGCAAATCCTAACGAACAAACGGCACAAGAGCTGGCAAATCAATTAGGGGTCGATCGCACGAACGTCAGCCGCTATTTGAATGAATTAACGAAAGACGGAGCAGTCAAAAAAATAGATGGCCGCCCAGTGAAATTTCAAATTGCCGCAGTATCAGCGGAAAAACATATTAATTTTGATAATCTGATTGGCCGCGAAGATTCGTTAAAGAGTCAGATTCAAAAATCAAAAGCGGCAATTTTGTATCCGCCGCGAGGTTTGCATACGATTATTTTTGGTGAGACAGGAACTGGGAAAACGATGTTTGCAGAATGTATGTATCGCTTTGCTGTTTCAGCCGCTGTTTTAGATGAGAGTGCACCGTTTATCACGTTTAACTGTGCAGATTATGCCCAAAATCCGCAACTGCTTTACGGTCATATTTTTGGAGTGAAGCGCGGAGCATTTACCGGAGCAGAACAAAATCGCGAAGGTCTGATGGAAAAAGCTGATGGCGGGATTTTATTTCTAGATGAGATCCATCGTCTGCCGCCAGAAGGTCAAGAGATGCTCTTTACTTTTATTGATAAAGGAACCTTTCGTTCATTAGGCGACGGTCAAGAAAAACAAGCGTCGGTCCAAATCATAGGAGCTACGACAGAGACAAGTTCGGTATTCTTGTCGACTTTCAATCGCCGGATTCCTATGCAAATCGAACTGCCGTCTTTAGCAGAACGCTCATTAGATGAACGTTTAGCGATCATTAAAGAATTTTTGCAGCAAGAAGCAAATCGTCTGCTGCAAGAGATCGCGATCGATAAACGCAGTCTGCTGGCTTTTCTTTTATATAATGCCGAAGGAAATATCGGACAGTTGAAGCGCGACTTGAAATTGGTTTGTGCCAAGGCTTTTTTACATCATCAAACGACTAGTGAATCAGAAAAATTGATGATCGTAGAAGAAGATCTGCCATTGGTCGTCCAAAAAGGTTTGCTGCGGATGAACGAGGTCCAAGACAAGCTGACCCCTTTTATGGATAAGAAAAATCTTTATTTGACGTTGAAACCTGGAACTGAGGAAGTTGTTTGGGGACAAGATCCGAATAAAGATATGGAAGTCTATCATTCAATTACTTATAAATTGGAAAAGTTAGGGCGCGAGAACTTATCGGAGATTGATCTGGAAGAGTTAATTTCTAACGATGTCGATCAATATTTTGAGACCTACGTTGAGGAGCTTTCCCATACGAATGCGTATCGGGAGATCATTTCAGATGAGCTGTGGAAACTAGTGAATAGTTTGTATGACTTTGCTTCTAAGCAAATGCAACGTGAATATGATGAAAAAGTGCGGTTTGCTTTTGCCTTGCACATCAGTTCGACGATCGAACGAATTCGCGGAAATTAATTCATTTCTCATCCTAATTTAAATGATATTCGCCGCAACTATTCAAAAGAGTTTCAGTTGGCTATTGAATTGTCCAATCGGATCGAAGAAGCCTACAACATTCTGATCCCGTTAGATGAAATCGGGTTTATCACAATGTTTTTGACGATGGATAACCAAGAAGTAAAAAAAATCGATGAACGGCAAGTGGCAGTGCTAGTCGTCATGCATGGAAAATCAACGGCATCCAGCATGCTAGAGACTGTTCAGGACTTATTGGGGACGACTAACGGAATCGCGTTCAATATGCCGCTGACGTTGGACACTGAGGCGATGTATGGCCAAATCAAAAATTATATCCAAGCAAGACGCGAAACTTTTTCAGAAGGGATCATCTTACTGACAGATATGGGATCACCAAATAATTTTGGTAATTTAATCTTTCATGAGATGGAAATTCGGACTCGCGTAATTTCGATGGCAAGTACGATGCTGGTGTTGGAAAGTTTACGGTTGGCAACATTAGGCCGCTCTTTAGAAGAAATCTATACGAGCGTTATCTCGATGTTCCAAAACATGGTTCGATTAGAAGAGCCGACTCAAAAAGATGAAAAGAAAGTGATTATCGTAGCTTGTTTTACCGGCGAGGGTGTTTCCAAACGCTTGAATGAAGTAGTTTCGCAAATCGTCAATCTGGAAGAATTTGAGATCATTCAGATGCAATCATTGGAACGTGAAAGTTTCAAACATCGGATCGATCAGCTGATCACTCATAAAGATATCGTGGCGATTGTAGGAACAATGGAGATTCATTATCAAAAGATCCCGTTCATTCCCGCAATGAATCTATTCAAGCGGAATAAAATCTTGGAATTTCAAGATCTATTAGGCAGTACGATCTCTCTGCCGGAAATGGTCGATTCGTTGACTAAAGATTTTTCACCAGAAATAGATGTAAAAACACTCTTTTTACTGATTGATGATGTACTGAAGGGAATTCGCAAAGAACAAGAACTGATTATTGAAAATACTGCCGTCCAAGCATTGAGTGTTCATCTCGCCTTCTTAGTCGACAAAATCAAAAAAGGTGAAGAGCGGCCAGCATTTGAGAATGTAAAATATTTCCATCAGTTGCATCAATTACGTTTCAATCAAACGGCTGTTAAGCTGACAGTCATTGAAAAACAATTTGGTATTCGATTCACTGAAGATGATATTGCGTACATTGTAAAAACGCTTGAAGATAATCGAGTAGAACTAGGATCGCATAGTGTGTAATCCTAGTTTTTTTGTGTGTAAGATGAAAACCTTATCAAACGGGCTTCTGTGCAACCTAAAAGTTGGCACGCAACTTGCATTATATAAAGTGAATAAGAAAAAACGAAGGGGTGTCAATTATGAAAAGAATTATGTTAGTTTGTGCAGCAGGCATGAGCACGAGTTTATTAGTGACAAAAATGGAAAAAGCTGCCGAAGCTGAGGGAGTAGAATCAGATATTTTTGCAGTTTCATCTTCAGAAGCAGATACAAAATTAGAAGATGCCAGCAAACCAGTCGACGTTTTATTATTAGGACCGCAAGTTCGATTTATGAAAGGGCAGTTCGAAACAAAATTAGCAGACCAAGGTATTCCAGTCGCAGTTATCGATATGAAAGATTACGGTATGATGAATGGCGAAGCTGTTTTAAATACTGCACTTAATCTGATGAAGTAGGAGTGGAGCAGATGAGCGATGCAATGAGTCAAGAACAATTAGAAGCAGTCATGGGTTTGATTATCAACGCGGGCAATGCAAAAAGCGATGCAATGGAAGCGATTCAAGCAGCTAAAACCGGCGACTTTGCCTTAGCGCAAGAAAAGCTTGAAGCGGCGGATCATGCCTTAGTCGAAGCACATCATTCTCAAACCGGATTGTTAACAGAAGAAGCCAGCGGAACACCGATGACATTGACGCTGTTAGCCGTCCACAGTCAAGACCATTTAATGACGAGTATTACTTTCAATGATATGGCGAAAGAAGTCGTCGAGCTTTATAAACGTTTGGGGAATGAATAGGAAGTGATCTGGTGAAACTAACGCGTGATCATCCAACATTAGAAGCAATCACAAGTTTAATTGAATACGCTTTTAAAAAACAACAACCGATCATCAATGATCCGCTCTTCTTATCGCGTTATGAGCATGCGGATTGTTATGGCGTATATCAAGACGCGGAATTGACTAATTTAGTCATGGCAAATCATTTTGAAATCCAACTTTTTCAACAGAGAGTCAAAATGGCCGGCGTTGGTTATGTAGCTAGTTATCCGGAATATCGCGGTCAAGGCGGTATCAGCAGTATTATGTCTGAGCTGTTATCTGATCTTTATGCACAAGGTGTAGCGGTCTCTCAGCTGGCTCCTTTTTCTGAAGCCTTTTATCGGCAGTTTGGTTATGAACCGACAAGCCGCAGAAAAACGTACCGCATCCCGGCAAAAGCTTTTACTTATTTACCAAGTGAAAGAAAAGGGCAAGTCAAACGTGGAACTTGGCAGCAGATGAAACCGCTTATCAAAGCGATTTATCAGCGTTTACTGTTGCAGCAGCAAGTGGGGACAGTCGTGCGTGAAGACTGGTGGTGGGAACGGTTGAATATGTATTACCCGCACCGTTTTTATGCCGCAGCTTTTGATGATGCGGGTACAGCTAAAGGCTATATCATTTATCGAATGCAAGGCAACACATTAGTCGTCGATGAACTGGCATATGAGAATGAATTTGCTTTACGAAAATTATTAACGTATCTAAAAGCCCACGTCTCATCATTTGACGAATTTCTTTATCATGCACCTGTGTACGAACGAATCGAAAAATGTTTTCTCGAACAAGAAGCACTTATGATCACTTTAGAACCTTATATGATGAGTCGGATTATTGATATTGAGCAATTATTAACAAAATTTCCGATTCAGCAAAAAGAAATTATTTTAGAAGTGACCGAAGATAAAGAATGTCCTTGGAATGTGGGCAGTTGGCTAGTCAGTCAAGGTACTTGTCAAAAAGTACAAACAGCCGGCGAGGTTAAAGCCACGATCCATGGGTGGAGTGAATTATTATTGGGAGAATTAACTTTAGCCGAAGGAATTTTCTTAGGCAAGGTCACAGCCTCAGAGGTTGAAACTGAAATTTTTCCCAAAGGTCAGCAACGGTTTTATGATTATTTTTAAAATAGTTATCAAGTTCATTTTTATTAAAAAATGAATCAATTAAAATTATTTAGGAGGATTTAAAAAATGGATGGATTTATTAATTTCATGGAAAAACATTTTATTCCGTACGCATCAAAAATCGGTAATCAACGTCATTTGATCGCAATTCGGGATGCATTTACAGTGACCATGCCGCTGATGATTTTAGGGGCGTTGGCGGTAATGCTGAATAACTTGCCGATTCCAGCTTTCCAAAATTTCATGAATGGGATTTTCGGCGGTGAAGCTTGGAAAGGTTTCGGCGGAGCGGTTTGGAACGGAACATTTGGTGTTCTTTCTGTCTTTATCGCATTCTTAGTAGCTTACAACTTAGCCCATCATTACGGTAAAGATCCAATCGGAACTGGGGTAGTGTCTGTCGCTTCTTTCTTTACTTTAGGAGCAGCACTTACTGGGATGAACTCATCCGGTCTATTCGTAGCCTTGATCGTAGGGATCATTGTCGCAGAAATCTTCACTCGTTTAGTTGGAAACGAAAAATTAGTAATCAAAATGCCTGATGGTGTACCGCCAGCAGTTGCACGTTCATTTGCTTCATTATTCCCAGCAATGATCACTGTTTCAATCTTTGGTTTAATTGCAGCAATTATTGCCGGTTTCGGTGTAGAAGATATGTTTGCCGCTTTCTATGGCGCAGTTCAAGAACCGTTCATGGGCTTGGCAAATTCTTATGGCTCAGCATTATTGATCGCCTTCATCACACCGTTCTTATGGTTCTTTGGTTTACATGGCGCCAACATGATCGATCCATTCATGCAAGCAATCAATGCGCCAGCGATCGAAGCAAACAATGCCGCACTTTCAGCTGGTAACGCAGCACCTTATATCGTCAACAAACCATTTATCGATTCATTTGTCAATATGGGTGGTACTGGGGTGACGATCGGTTTGATTATCGCAATCTACTTAGTTGGACGCAAAAACAAACCATTCATGGTCGTAAATAACTTAGCAGCAGCTCCAGGTATCTTTAATATCAATGAACCATTGATGTTCGGTTTGCCATTAGTATTGAATCCGATCATGTTCATTCCGTTTATTTTAACGCCAATGGTCTGTGTAACAACTGCTTATTTTGCAACTAGTTTTGGTTGGGTGCCCGCAGCAACGGTTATGCCACCATGGGTAACACCACCAATCATCGGCGGATTCTTAGCAACACAAAGCTTCTCAGGTGCCGTTTTAGCCGCTGTAAACTTAGTGATCTCAACGGTTATGTACTTACCATTCGTATCATTAGCTACAAGACAAGAATTGAAAAAAGTAAACGAAGCTTAAGCATGACTAGGGGGTTATGGATCACGCGATCCCTGCCCCCTTTTTTCAGTTTTGCTCCAGGACAGAACATGACAAGAATCAGAATATCACTAAAAAATAAATTGAGTTAGGAGATTTATAATGAAAATTTTTCCCGAAAATTTTTGGTGGGGGGCAGCAACATCTGGCCCGCAAAGTGAAGGACGCTTTAACAAGAAACATGCAAATGTTTTTGATTATCATTTTGAGATTGAGCCGGAGAAATTCTACAATCAAGTAGGTCCGGATACGGCTTCGAATTTTTACAATAGTTACAAAGAAGATACGCATATGATGCGATCAATCGGCATGAATAGTCTGCGAACAAGTATTCAATGGAGCCGATTGATCGATGATTTAGAAACAAATACAGTAAACCAAGCGGCAGTTGATTTCTATAATAGTGTGATCGATACTATGCTTGCAGAAGGTATGACACCGGTAATGAATCTGCACCATTTTGATTTACCGGTTGAATTGTATGATAAATATGGCGGCTGGGAATCAAAAAAAGTTGTAGACCTATATGTTGGGTTTGCACAAAAATGCTTTGAATTATTTGGCGATCGCGTGAAATTTTGGACCACCCACAATGAACCAATGGTCGTAGTAGAAGGCGAGTATTTGTTCCAATTCCATTATCCAAATATCGTTAACGGAAAAAAAGCGGTACAAGTCGCTTACAATTTAAATCTAGCTTCTGCTAAAGCAATCCAAGCGTTTCGCAAACTGGCGATCAAAGACGCACAGATCGGAACGATTTTGAATCTGACACCGACTTATGCAGCGTCTGAGGCGCCGAAAGATCAAGAAGCGGCACGGATCGCGGAACTTTGGAATAATAAAATGTTTTTAGAACCAGCAATTTATGGACATTTTCCAGCAGAATTAGAAGAGTTGTTAACCAAAGACAACGTGTTGTGGGCAACGACCGCTGAAGAAAAAGAAATTTTGAAAAATAACACGATTGATTTTCTAGGAGTGAACTTCTATCATCCTAATCGAGTAAAAGCACCAGATGTAGCACCAAACTCAGTCGGTGAATGGATGCCGGATCGTTATTATGATGCGTATGATATGCCGGGCCGTCGAGTGAATTTGGATCGCGGCTGGGAGATTTATCCAAAAGCGCTGTATGATATCGCGGTGAACATCAAAGAAAATTATAAAAACATTCCTTGGTACGTGTCTGAAAACGGAATGGGCGTCTCAAATGAAGAGCGTTTTATGAATTCTGACGGCGTGATCGAGGATGATTATCGAATTGATTTTGTGCAAGAACATTTGGCTTGGCTGCATAAAGGGATCGAGGAAGGCTCGAATTGTTTCGGTTATCATATGTGGACACCGATTGATTGCTGGTCATGGCTGAACGCTTACAAAAATCGTTATGGTTTCATTTCAAATAACATCCATACTCAAATCAAAACGATCAAAAAGTCTGGTTACTGGTTCAAAGAAGTAACTAAAAGAAATGGGTTAGAAGAATAGTTGAGCCAAACAAGGAGGAAGAGAAATGAAACGTGAATTAGGCATTTCAGTTTATCCTGATCATAGTGATCCGCAAGCTGACCGCGATTATATCAAAAAGGCGGCAAAATTAGGTTATACTAGAATTTTTATGAGTATGTTAGAAGTTACTGAAGGAAAAGAAAAAGTCAGTGAAAAATTCGGCAGTATTATTCATTATGCAAAAGAGTTAGGTTTTGAGACGATTTTAGATATTGCGCCGGCTATTTTCAACGATCTAGGCATCTCTTATGATGATCTAAGTTTTTTTGCCGAGTTAGGTGCTGCCGGAATTCGTTTAGACGAAGGCTTTGACGGAAACAAAGAAGCCATGTTGAGCTACAATCCGGAAGGGTTAGCAATCGAGTTGAATATGAGTAACAATGTTGCGTACCTTGATAATATTTTGTCTTATGAAGCCAATGAACCCTTTATTTACGGCTGTCATAATTTTTATCCGCAAGAAGGATCGGCACTGCCCTACGACTTTTTTATCAGCTGCAGTGAACGTTTTAAAAAACAGGGAATCAAAACAGCGGCCTTCATCACGAGTCATGACGCACAATATGGACCGTGGGATATCAATGATGGTTTGCCGACTTTAGAAATGCACCGTCATTTGCCAATTGATTTGCAAGCACGTCATCTGTTTGCGACTGGTTTGATCGATACGGTGATCATTGGCAATGCCTATGCCTCCGATGAGGAATTAGAAAAAGTAGCCGCAGTAAACCGCTACAAATTAAGTTTAGGTGTGGAGCTTTCAGAAAAGATCACAGAAGTGGAACGCAAGATCATTGCTGATCCGAAACATTTTCGCCGCGGCGATATCACAGCAACAGCTGTCCGTTCGACCATGGTGCGGGTAAAATACGCCGCTGTCGAAAATCCAGTCCACGACAATACCCAAGAATTTCAAATTGGTGATGTAGTCATCGGCAATGATGATTTCGGCAAATACAAAAATGAATTGCAGATCGTTTTAGTCCCTCACAGTGATCCGCGGAAAAATCTAGTGGGGAAAATCCCACCAGAAGAGCGGATCATGCTGGACTTTTTAAAGCCATGGGCAAAATTCCAGTTCGTTCCTAAAAATTAAATTTGAAACAAATGAAAAAAAGATGAAGATTATCGGTTGACAAAACCTGCGAAGGCGTGTAAAGTATGACTCAACTTAATCAAACGACAATGAAAAGAAGAGTAGCAGTTCATTTGTTCCAAGAGAGTCTCTGGTTGGTGGAAAGAGACAGCAATGATTTGTGAACCACATCTTTGAGTCGATCAGCTGAAATAAGTAGGTTGGTCCGGTAGAGCCCGTTAGCGCAGAGGTCAGATTGACCAATCGAGATTGTCCGTTGTGAAGCGGCGATAAAAAAAGGTGGAACCACGTAATTACGTCCTTTAGTCCTAGCGACTAAAGGATTTTTTTTATTTCACTGATTGGACACTGACCCAAAGAGGTTCTTTTTGTGAAAAAAGAACAAAGATGAGGTGGAACCACGTAGTTAACGTCCTCTGGTAGAGATACCAGGGGGCGTTTTTTTTCAGCCGCCAATTCTGCTTCAACTAGAATCAACCGAGTTAAAATGAAGAAATTTCGAAAGAGCAAGCTTTCGATCACATGGAGGGATTTTGAAATGGATTATTTAATCGACGTCATGCCGCAATTATTACAAGGCGCGACGACTACACTGAAATTATTTGTTTATACGATACTGGGCTCATTGCCGCTAGGGGTGCTGCTGTCTTTTGGTTTGGCCAGCCGCTTTAAACCATTACAATGGATCTTACGTTTTTATGTTTGGATCATGCGAGGAACGCCATTACTTTTACAATTGATCTTTGTTTTTTATGGCTTGCCATTAGTTGGAATTATTTTTGATCGTTTTGAAGCCGCACTTTTTGCTTTCGTATTAAACTATGCCGCTTATTACGCAGAAATATTTCGCGGCGGGATTCAATCCATTCCAGTTGGTCAGTATGAGGCGTCTAAAGTGATTGGGTTGACCCCCGTTCAAACTGTTACACGGATCATCATTCCGCAAGTCGTCAAAATCGTATTGCCTTCAGTTGGAAATGAAGTCATCAATTTAGTAAAAGATACCTCGCTTGTTTATATCTTAGGTCTATCCGACGTGATGCGTGCTGGGAAGATCGCGATGGAACGAGACACCACCTTACTTCCGTTATTTGGAGTAGCCATTATTTATTTATTATTGACAGGTGTGACTTCTGTCATCTTGAAACAACTAGAAAATCGTTTGAACTATTATCGTTAGGCAGGTGAGAAAAATGATCGAATTAAAAAAAGTAAACAAATCTTTCGGCAACAAAAAAGTGATTGATAATTTGGATCTAGTGATTCCTGAAGGTCAGATCTTAGCGATCGTCGGTCCATCCGGCGGTGGGAAAACAACCTTGTTAAGAACGTTGGCTGGTTTAGAAACCGCAGACAGTGGCACCTTTTTATTAGATGGACAACCTTTTGATCCGACGTCTTCGAAAGAACAGGAACAAGTCGTCGGTGTGGTCTTCCAAGATTTTCAATTATTCCCACATTTAAGTGTCTTGGACAATATTACGATTGGTCCGCGTTTGGTCTTGAAAGAAGACAAAGCAACCTATATGAATAAGGCAGAACATTTGGCAAAAATGTTGGGTATAGAGGAATTACTGAACAATTATCCTTATCAATTATCTGGCGGGCAAAAACAACGGTTAGCGATCGCTCGAGCAATGGCGATGAATCCGAAAGTTTTAGCTTACGATGAACCGACCAGTGCGTTGGATCCCGCATTGCGGCAACAAGTCGCAAACTTGATTTTAGAATTGAAAGCCGATGGTGTGACGCAGATCGTCGTAACCCATGATTTAGTTTTTGCTGAAGAAATTGGCGATCAGTTATTGAAGGTAGAACCGATCAAATAAAAAGGATCAGCTATCTGCTTCATTTTAGCTACTAAAAAACAACTAGGAGGAATAAGTATGAAATTGAAAAAGATTGTTTTGGGAATGGCAGCCGTTTTAGCATTGGTGACGTTGACGTTGACGGCGTGCGGCAAGGAAGAAGCCAGCGGTGACGACAGCTGGAAAACGATTGAGAAAGACAAAAAAGTGACGATCGGTTTAGACGATACATTTGTTCCGATGGGTTTCAAAGATGAAGACGGAAAAATCGTTGGTTTTGACGTAGATTTAGCAAAAGAAGTCTTCAAAGAATACGATATCGAAGCAGAATTCCAACCAATCGATTGGTCGATGAAAGAAAGCGAATTGGCAAACGGAACGATCGATTTGATCTGGAATGGTTATACTGTCACGAAATCACGGGAAAAGAAAGTATTATTCTCTGACGCTTATGCTCAAAATGAACAAGTCTTAGTCACTAAAAAAGACAGCAATATCACTGAAGCAGAAGGCATGAAAGACAAAGTCTTAGGCGCGCAAGAAGGTTCTTCAGGTTATGAAGCCTTCAATAATCAAACGGAAATCCTAAAAGACATCGTGAAAGAAAATGACGCGACCTTATATGCCAGCTTTAATGAAGCGATGATCGATTTGGAAAATGGCCGAATCGATGGTCTCTTGATCGACAAAGTATACGCGGATTACTATTTGAAACAAGCGGGCAAACTAGACGCATTCAATATTTTCAGTGTCGGCTTTAAAAATGAAGATTTCGCGGTAGGTGCACGTAAAGGCGACAAAGAGTTGGTCGAAAAAATCAACAGTGCGTTCAAAGATTTACAAGAAAATGGAAAATATGGCGAGATCTCGAAGAAATGGTTTGGCGAAGAACTAACTTTACCTAAATAATTGAGAAGAAAGCAGCTTATAAAATACAAATGCGGATCAACTAGAAAGAAAAGGCGAACAAAACTTTTGTTCGCCTTCTTTTTTTTGTATAATGGTACAGAATGGAAAGAGGGATAGCATGGCGCAAAAAAAGCGTACAAAGAAAAAAAGAAAAACAAAAAAACAAAAACAACTGCAAGAACAGCGCCTGATTATCGTCATTGGGCTTTTATTCATTTTGTTCACGATTTTTTCCTTATTCAAACTAGGTTTCTTAGGAAATTTGATCGCAAATGTATTGCGGCTGATCGGCGGCAACACGTACCAATTTTTAGCATTGCTGCTGGGAATGTATGGCGGTTTGCTCGTAGCCAAAAATACAAAATTGCGGGTGACTAAACCGCGGCGTTGGATCGGGATTGGTGTTTTCTACTTAGGCATTTTAGTGATCCTGCACGCACGGTTGTTTGCAAATGTTCAAAGCAAAGATCCGAATATCTTGAAAACGACATGGGATTTATTGATGTCTGATCTTTTAGGAAATCAAATTACGCAAAACGTCGGCGGCGGGATGCTGGGCGGTGTGCTCTATAATTTGACGCACTTCTTAGTTTCACAAGTCGGCAGCTATTTGATTGCAGGGTTGCTATTAGTTTTAGGCGTCTTTTTATTCAGTCTCTTAGAATTCAATCAAGTAACCGATTATTTGGCGGAATTTATCGAGAAGATGCAAGCAAAATTTTCTGAATCAGATGAGAAAAAAGCATTGCGCGCTGCGAAAAAAGCAGAGCGGCAATCGCAAAAGGCACAAGCACAAGCTGAAAAACGGGCTGCAGAAAAAGCCAGGATGGCCGCCGAACGGGCTGAACAAGAAACCGTTCGTTCAGCAGTACCAGACGAACCGATAAAAAATAGCCCAGAGCCTTCAGAACCAGAACAAATGACCTTAGTACCGATTGAAGGCTTCCAAGAAAACTTAGAACCTTTAAAGCCGACAGTTGCGAAAAAGCCGCAGCTTGAAGAAGAAATCGATGATCCGGGTGATTTAGAATTTGAGATTAATGCGGAACCAGAAGATCACGACTATCAATTACCACCGTCGACTTTGTTGGATTCGATTCCGGCAACCGACCAAAGCGATGAATACAAAAAGATCGAGCAAAACATCAAAGTGTTAGAAAAAACATTTAACAGTTTTGGTGTCGACGCAAAAGTGGTCAAAGCCAGTTTAGGGCCATCAGTCACCAAATTTGAAGTTCAACCGGCAGTAGGGGTGAAAGTCAGCAAGATCGTCAATTTGACGGATGACATCGCGCTAGCATTAGCTGCTAAAGATGTACGGATGGAAGCGCCGATCCCCGGTAAATCATTGATTGGGATCGAAGTACCCAATAGTACGATTAGTACAGTATCTTTCCGAGACATTATTGAATCGCAACCCAATCATCCAGATAAAATCTTAGAAGTTCCTTTAGGTCGAGACATTTCCGGCATGGTGCGGACCGCTGATTTAACCAAGATGCCTCATCTGCTGATCGCTGGTTCGACTGGGAGCGGGAAATCGGTTGCTATCAACGGAATCATCACAAGTATTTTGATGCGGGCCAAACCGAACGAAGCAAAACTGATGATGATCGATCCGAAAATGGTCGAGTTGAATGTTTACAACGGGATTCCACATTTATTGACGCCCGTTGTAACGAATCCGAGAAAAGCGGCACAGGCATTACAAAAAGTTGTGCAAGAAATGGAAGAACGTTATGAGAAATTTGCGGCGACTGGTGTGCGCAATATCTCAGGTTTCAACGAGTTAGTCATTCAGAAAAATTTAGAAGACGGACAAAACCGGCCAATCTTGCCGTTTATTGTGGTCATCGTTGATGAATTGGCTGACTTGATGATGGTGGCAAGTAATGAAGTAGAAGATGCAATCACACGTTTAGCACAAATGGCGCGGGCGGCGGGGATCCATATGATCTTAGCGACACAACGGCCAAGTGTGGATGTCATCACAGGGATCATTAAAGCCAATGTGCCATCACGGATCGCTTTTGCTGTTTCAAGCGGGACGGATTCGCGGACGATTATTGATGGGAATGGCGCGGAGAAACTTTTAGGCCGCGGGGATATGCTGTTCTTGCCGATGGGTGAAAACAAACCAATCCGGGTCCAAGGTGCGTTTATTTCTGATCATGAAGTTGAACAGATCGTAGAATTTGTTTCAGATCAGCAAGAAGCCCATTATGAAGAAAAAATGATGCCGACCGAAGAAACGACAACTGCACCGTCAGAAAATCCGCAAGACGAATTGTATGAAGAAGCAAAAGCATTAGTTGTTGATATGCAGACGGCAAGTATCTCCTTGCTGCAACGCCGTTTCCGAATCGGTTACAATCGAGCTGCTCGTATCGTTGACGAATTGGAGGATCATGGGGTAATCGGACCATCGACTGGCAGCAAACCACGAGAAGTCTTTTTACAAAAGGCTGAAGAAGAACCAGAGAATCCGTTGGAAAACTAAGAAAATGGTCTAGAGAAATCTAGACTATTTTTTTGTTTTTCCCAAAGTTAATTGTTTTCTCTTTGTGAATCAGTTATAGTATGTAGCGAATGTTGCCAGTTTTTTAGATGATTGATTCATGAGAAAATAGTCGTCAAGCTTGTTTAAATAAGAGAATGCGGACAAAGAGCAGCAGAATATTTAATAATTTCTGATTTCGTGATTGAACTAGCAAAGCTAGCACTTTGATACAAGATAGTAGGAGGTAATACTTTGGAAAAACCCTCAATTTATGGTTTGAGAAGAGAAGAATTAGTCGAATGGTTTTTGGAACATGGAGAGAAAAAATTCCGAGCTGTGCAAGTTTGGGAATGGCTTTACCGCAGCCGCGTGAGTGAGTTTGCGGAAATGAGCAACTTATCGAAACAAACGATCGCGCTGTTGGAAGAAAACTTTATCATCAATCCGTTGAAACAATTAGTCGTGCAAGAAGCTAGCGACGGTACGGTCAAATATTTATTTGAATTGCCGGATCACTTAATGATCGAAACAGTTCTGATGCGTCAAGAATACGGTTTGTCTGTTTGTGTAACGACACAAGTCGGCTGCAATATCGGGTGTACATTCTGTGCGTCAGGTCTGTTAAAAAAACAGCGTGATTTGACAGCTGGCGAAATCGTCGCTCAAATCATGTTAGTCCAACATTATTTTGATGAACGTGGTGAAGAAGAACGCGTTTCTCATATCGTTGTGATGGGGATCGGCGAACCATTCGATAATTACAACAATGTGATGAATTTTCTTCATGTCATCAATGACGACAAAGGAATGGCGATCGGCGCTCGTCATATCACCGTTTCAACGAGCGGTTTAGTTCCTAAGATCAAAAAATTTGCGGAAAATGGTCTACAAGTGAATTTAGCAATCTCGTTGCATGCACCAAATAATGAAATTCGTTCAGCGATCATGCGGATCAATCGGAGTTTCCCAATTGAAAAATTGATGGACGCGGTAGACTATTATATTGAAGAAACCAATCGCCGGGTCACTTTTGAATACATCATGTTAGCAGGCGTGAATGATCAGCCGGAACATGCGCAAGAATTGGCTGATCTAATGAAGAACAAGAAAAAATTGGTTTATGTGAATTTGATTCCTTATAATCCAGTCAGCGAACATGACCAATATTCTCGCAGCAGTAAAGCAGCAGTGCTACGTTTTTATGATGTCTTGAAAAAGAACGGGATCAATTGCGTGATCCGAAAAGAACACGGAACAGATATCGACGCAGCTTGCGGACAATTGCGGAGCAAACAAATGAAGAAAGTTGCGGCAAAATAAATTTTTGCGCTACGATTGGGTAAGTAAATAAATTTTAGCAAAAAAACAGCCGAGCATACATCAAATGTATGTTCGGCTGTTTGTGTCTTATGCTAAGATCGTGCCAACTGGAAAAATTCTTCTGAAAACTTTTCGCACAAGCGGACCGGCGATAAGCAATTGGAAAGGGAGTGCCATTACGACATTTTTTAAAATATTTGTGCCCCAAACAATCAAGAGCTGATCCCAAGCCTGTGTGTGGCTCAATACTTCAACTGCACCATAAAGGGACATGAAGAAGACCATTGGTAAAACCATACAGCAAGAAACTGTAAGGACCATCCGGATAGGGCTAGCTGAAGCGGGTAGTAGTTTGAAGGCGATTTTTTTGGCTGTTGCTGATACAACAAACCAATCTAAAAGCAGCGCGCATAGGTAACCTAAAGGCAAACCTATCCAGGCAGTTTTTAAGACGTCTAATGTGAAAGCCCCCGTATGTAAATAAACATTGTACAAACTCATCCAAAGCACCATCACAAAACATATCATTACAGTATAAACAAAACTTTCTCTTTTATTTCTTGGCATAAAGATCCTCCTATAATTTTGAATACAAAAAAGCGGCAATCGTATAACTCGCTACGACAACCACTTTGGGAATCTTCACTGCGTTATGGAAAGACAATTTTTTTGCTTCTCCATTATATACAGACTTTTCCATTTAATGTAAGTAAAAAGTTTATTTTTTTTCACCAATCTCATCTTTTAGACGATAAATCTTAGAAGGACGGCCAATTCCAACCGGTCGTTCACCTAGTTCATCAAAATATTGCAGCATTGCTTTTTTGAAATTAGAATGGTCGACCGTTCTGAAATCAACGCCTAAGAATTTGGCAAAGACTTTGCGTGCTTCGGTAATCGTAAACTCGGCACCTAAGACTTGTAGAATCAGCGGTTCGTGATCCATTTTATTTACGACCCGATTGAAAGCTTTACGGATGATTTCATTGTGGTCAAAGGCCAATGTGTCTTTACCGATTGATTTGCCTGTTTCCAAATCGATTTCAATGGAAATATCGTCTTCACTCGTCAAACGGATCGTTTCGCCATGCCGCTCCATATTGAACCAGCGCGCGTCTTGCGTATCATCACCAGCAGTCGGCGGTACTTGACCGATAAAAGCCAAATAGCTGACAGTGATGACCCAGCCGCGGGGATCACGATTGGGTGAACTGAAGGTATGAAGCTGTTCCACATTTTTTCTGCCGATCACTAGCCCCGTTTCTTCCGCTGTTTCACGCCGCACGCTGTCATTAGTCGATTCATCTCGCTCCACAAAGCCGCCAGGAAGCGCCCAGGAGTTGCGATAGGGATTGCCGCGCCGTTGGATCAGCAAGATCTTTAATTGATCTTCTTCCTTGTTGTAGCCCATGATCACGATGTCGACAGTGACAGAAGGTTTTTCGTATTCTGGATGCGCTTGTTCTTTGTACCAAGCGATGAATTCTGCTTCATCTGCTTCGTGTTCATAATAATCTTTTTCTGCTTCTTTAGAGGCAAATTTTTCCATGTAGTGTTCACCTATTTTCTTATAAGTATTTTCTACTTTATTGTAGCATGAATACAAAGAAAAGGGGAACTCCGCATGGAATTCCCCTTTGTTTGCTCAAATTATTTTGTTGAGTCAGTTGTTGTTTGACCAGAACTGTCAGTAGTCAAGAATTCAGATAAGATATTTTCAAATGAATCATCTTTGATCTTAACATTTGCTTTCTTCAACTCTTTTGAAATAACTTCAGAAGAGAAGGTTTGGTCAGCCATTTGTGTATCTTCGGCGATTTGTTGCAATTCTTCTTTGTATTTGTCCATGTCATTGCCTTTAGATGAAGTTTTTTCCATCTTCACAATGTAATAACTTGTTTGGTACGTAGATGAATCTGTTGCAGTGATCACGTCAGAAACTTCACCATTTTTTAACTTGAAGGCCGCTTCTTTTACTTCAGAAGGAACAGTTGATGATTGCGAATCAAATTTGATTTGACCGCCATCTTCTTTTGTTGTTGAATCTTGTGATTTTTCTTTTGCGATTTTAGCGAAGTCGCCTTTATCGTCTAACTGTTCTTTGATTTCTTTAGCATCGTCTTCACTGCTTGCTAAAATAATTCGAGCAGTCACTTCAGGATGGAATGAATCCCAGGCTGTTTTTAAATCTTTATCAGTGATCTTCAAATGTGCTTTCAAGCCTTCTTGGAAAGCGAGTGATTGTTTCAAATATTCTTTATATGATTTCTTTGTGTAACCGGCAGATTGTAATTGGGTATCAAAAGTATCGCCCAATTCTTTTTTCTGCTTATTGTATTCTTTGTCGACTTCTTTGTCGGTTACTTTATCACCATAAGCATTTTCAAATACTTTATAGATGATCATGTTGCGGACCAAACTTTGATTGGTTTGTTCTTTCTTTGCTTCGGTATAGAAATCTTCGACGGTGATTTTTCCGCCTTTCATGGTCGCGATGTCTTGATTAGAACTTCCTGAACAGGCTCCTAATACAATCACGCTAAGCAAGCCTGCTGTGGCTAAAAGGATCTTTTTCTTCATTTCTATGCTACAACTCCTAAAATTAAAATGTACATCTGTTTGTTAATCCGTCCCAACTATAACATATCTAAAATTACAAAGGAAAGGGATAAAAATAGTTTCCGAGAAAATTCATAATTAAAACACAATTACTTAAACAAATCTGGGGTTATTCACCAGTTTCTGCAGGTCTTGTCAACGAAAAGCGGCCTTTTTTGATCACAGTCGTGTCTGCAGTTTGAGTTTGTGGCAAGGATTGATTAATCTTTTCTAATTGTGCTTGGATCTGTTGAATCCGAGGATCTGCTTGAAAACGAAATTCTTCAAGATCTTTTTCTACGCCGGATTTAAAAGCAGGGGCAAGGGTATCGAATGTGTTTTTTAAATTAGTTGCTGATTCGCGAAATGCGGTCAAATTATCATTTAGTTCATCCGTCAGCACCACCAACTCGCGTGTATTGGTAATTAATTTTTCACGCGTCTCTTCTCCTTTTCGCGGAGCTAACAAGAGTCCGCCTAGCGTACCGAGGCCTGCGCCAAAGAGAATTCCTTTGAAAAATCCCATCTATTTCACCTGCTCTTTGATCTTATCAGCGATTGCTTGCATCTCTTCTGGTTTTTGTTGTTCCGCATGATTGCCGAAATGAATGGAGAAATCGTCTTTTTTGCTATAACGCGGAACTAAATGAACGTGGGAGTGGAAGACCGATTGATAAGCAAGTTCTTTATTATTATTTAAAATATTCAAACCTTCCATTTCGGGAAATGCTTTTTCAAGGGCACGCGCGATTTTAGGAATGCGGGCAAAAACATCGGCTGCCAGTTCTTCATCGTAATCAAAAATATCAGTCACATGTTGTTTTGGCACAACTAATGTGTGGCCTTTGGTGGCTTGTGAAATATCTAAAAAAGCATAGACTTTTTCGTCCTCATAAACTTTGTAGCTGGGGATTTCTTGATCGATAATTTTACAAAAAATACAATTTTCCATTGCAAACATCCTTTCTAATTACTCATCATCACTTTATTTTAGATCACTGCTAGTGAAAAGCATCCTGACAAGTGTAATTTCTACTTTTACTTTACCATAACTTGTAATACTTGTGCGGGAAAAGGTCAAGTGAAGCGTAATTATTTGCGGGATTCTGCTATAATACTAACTAAGAAATTGGAGGGGATAAAATGAGCTTAGCAATTCAGCATGTTACAGGCGGTTACGGCCATGTGCCTGTTTTAAAAGATATTGATTTTGAAGTCAACAATGGTGAAATGATCGGTCTGATCGGCTTGAATGGTGCCGGAAAATCAACCACTATCAAAAATATCATCGGTTTATTGACACCGCAAAAAGGGACGATCACGGTTGATGGATTAACGCTGCAAAAAGATCCTGAGAACTATCGGAAAAAAATCGGCTACATCCCTGAGACACCTTCATTATATGAAGAACTGACGTTACGCGAACACATCGAAGTGACGGCGATGGCTTACGATATTCCAAAAGAAACAGCGATGCAGCGAGCAGAATCCTTATTGAAGACCTTTCGTTTAGAAAATCGGTTGGACTGGTTTCCAGTGAATTTTTCTAAAGGGATGAAACAAAAAGTGATGGTCTTATGCGCTTTTTTGATCCAGCCTAGTTTATACATTATCGATGAACCATTTTTAGGATTGGACCCGCTGGCAATCAACGCTTTATTGGAATTGATGGTGACGATGAAAAATCAAGGAGCGGCGATTTTGATGTCGACGCATATTTTAGCGACTGCCGAAAAATATTGTGATCGCTTCGTTGTGCTGCATGAAGGAGAAGTCCGCGCTCAAGGCACGTTGCAGGAGTTGCAGGCAGAATTTGATTTGCCGGGCGCTTCTTTAGATGAAATCTATATCGCACTGACAAAGGAGAAAGAACATGCTTGATTTTTTTCTATTGAGGCGTCAGCGCCATCAGAAAAAAATGATGAAATATATGCGCTATGTATTAAATGATCATTTTGTTTTGGTGTGTTTATTCTTAGTTGGCGGCTTGGCATTCTATTATTCAAATCTATTGAAACAATTACCGCCTGATTTTCCTTGGAGTTTGCCGATTGTCGGGATTATCTGGTGGCTGGTTTTACCGTTTGGCAGGTTGGCGACTTTAGTGGAACCGGCGGATATGGCGTTTCTATTGCCAAAAGAAAAAGAGATGGGCGGGTATCTATCGCGCGGATTACGGCATTCGCTGGCGTGGCCTTTCAGTATTGAAACATTTGTCTGCGGGGCGTTGCTACCGTTAGTCGTGTTAGCCAAGCAGGTGAGCTTTGTTCATTTTTTCTTTTTCTTAGTGATGCTTTGGAGCTTGAAGTTAGGAAATTTACGGATCCAGCGTTTGGCCTGTTATCAAACAGCCCAAACACAAGCCCAACGTCTCATGTTTTTATGGGTTATCGCCAGCGGTGGAATCATTTTTATCAGCTTGTATAGTTTTGCTTGGCTTGGGACGATCCTTGCACTCATTGCCGCGTTTGGTTTTGTTTTACTGACACAAGAAAAAGACCGGCTGTTAGATTGGAGCAGGATGATCGACCGAGAAAATATGCGGCTGCATCGTATCTACCAATTCATCAATTTGTTTACAGACGTTCCTGAAATCGAAGCAAAAGTTCGCCGGCGAAAATACTTAGATGGTCTATTAGCAAGAATTTCCTTCAAGCAAGAGAATACATTCTTGTATTTATTTGCTCGCGGTGCTTTGCGCGGTGCAGTTTTTGGCGGTTTATTTTTCCGCTTGCTGATCGTTGGGGCAGTCTTGTTAGTTTCATTAACTGATTTTCGGTTTATTGTCGGAGTCAGCGCATTATTCATTTATTTGATCGGGTTTCAAATGATCCCATTGTATAATCAATTTGATTATATTGGCGCGACGCAGCTGTATCCTGTAGCGGAAAAATATAAGAAAGCCGCCTTGCAACGTTTGATGGTGATTTTACTGTTTGCGGCGGCAGTTATTTTCAGTTTGTGCAGTTTAGTTCATTTATCGATTTTTGAGACGCTGATTTTGTTTGTAGTACTTTTAATTGAAATTGGTTTGTTCGCTTGGTTTTATCTCCCAGTCAGAATCAAGAAAATGGAGGGTTAGCAGATGAAAGTATTATGGAATGAACAAATCGTCGATGAATCGGCAGTAAAGATTGATTTAGAAGATCGCGGGTATCAATTTGGCGACGGCATTTATGAAGTGATCCGCATCTATGATGGCTGTCTGTATATGGAAAAAGAACATTTGGATCGTTTATGGGACAGTGCGGCAAAAATCCGTCTGCCGCTGCCTTTTACTAAAGAAGAATTAAGTCGGCGTTTGCGACGCTTAGCGCGAGAGGTTGGTTTGGCTAATGCTCGAATTTATTTTCAAGTGACTCGCGGGACCGCGAAACCCAGGCTACATGATTTTCCTGATTCTACAGTCGTTCAACCGGTCTTATTAGCAGATATCCAACCAGTGTCACGACCAAGTGTTAACCAAAAGCTTGGTATTCGTGCTGGGTTTGTCGAAGATAGAAGGTGGCTGCATTGCGATATCAAATCGATCAGTCTATTGGGCAATCTGTTGGCGTTAGATGAAGCCAAACAAAAAGGCTATGATGAAGCCGTTTTGCTGCGTGACGGCTATGTGACGGAAGCCTCAGCTTCTAATTTGTGGATGGTGAACGAAGGAATCCTTTATACGCATCCCGATGGACAGTTGGTTTTACCGGGAATCACAAAAATAAAAATTCGTGAATTGGCAATAGTGTTAGGCATTGAACTAAGAGAAACAGCCTTTACTAAAAAAGAATTATTAGCTGCTGATGAATGTTTCAAGTCTAGCTCAGTTGCTGAAATCATTCCGATCGTTGCGCTCGATGAGCAAAAGATCGGCGAGGGAATGCCTGGAAAAGTGACAAAAAAATTACTGAATGCGTATCATGAAGCCATAAAGTTAACGGTTCAGACGCATCGCAATGAAAAATAATCAAAGAAGAACATACATGCTCTTGACTCAGACCTCTTCCGCGACTAAAATAGTAAATACGTTTAAAATGCTAGGGGAGGGCCTTGGGAATGGAATTTCAGTTGGATAGTGACTGGCGCGTACAGCCAATCAAAGGCGATACGGGAAAAACGTATATCGGTTACCGTGACGAAGATCGCGTCTTCATTAAACGAAATACCACCCCGATGTTGGCGGCTTTATCTCGTGAAGGCATTGCACCAAAACTTGTTTGGATCAAACGGACAGGAAATGGCGACACATTGACCGCGCAAGAATGGTTAGATGGTCGGATTCTTGAACCGGAAGAAATCTCGCGCCGCAACGATGTAGTCGATGTGCTGTATCACTTGCATCACTCGCCTTCATTGAAAGTGATGTTAAAAAAAATGGGTGGACGTCAAGTCTCACCGCAACAGCTCTTGGCTGATTATGAAGCAAATTTACCGACGATGATCGAGCAAAACGCTTTTATTGAATTGGTCTATGATTATTTAAAAAAGAACGTTCCAACGTATGCTAAGAAAAATTATACTGTGGTACATGGCGACGTGAATCATCGAAATTGGTTAGTATCTTCTAATTATTTATATTTAGTTGATTGGGATTCGGTGATGTTTGCGGATCCGGCGTTAGATATCGGAACGATTTTAGGAAGTTATGTCCCGCTGTCTAGTTGGAGTAAATGGCTGGTCCGTTATGGCATTCGCCCAACCGATGAAAACATGGAGCGGATCTATTGGTACGGCTTGATGAGTCTGCTGCTGGAAATTGCCCGCCAATACAAACGGGATGAATTGCATCATATGAATCAAGTGATTTTACAATTAAAACGAATTTTTGCCGGAAGCTGAACGTTTTGTTCGGCTTCTAGTTTTGTCAGGCAACAGGTTCGTTCTGCGTTTCAAAAAGTTCAAACTGAAATACATAGGAAAAATAGAAAAAGGATTTTGGGAGGAAAATAATGCGAGTTAGAAATCGTCCAGGTGCGGCAGAAATGTTAGCAGCTCGGCCCGAATATGTCGTACAAGAACCGGATGCGTGGAAAGGCCGCTGGTCTGAGCGTTTTGGAAATGATCATCCGATCCACATTGAAATTGGGATGGGGAAAGGCCAATTTATTATTGGGATGGCTGCGGCTCATCCAGAGATCAATTATATCGGCATAGAAATGCAAGTCAGCGTGATCTCGATCGCTTTAGATAAATTAGTTGAAGCTGAATTACCTAATTTACAATTATTGCATGTGGACGGTTCTGAGCTGACAAATTATTTTGCCGATAGTGAAGTCGACCAGATTTATTTGAATTTTTCTGATCCGTGGCCTAAGAAAAAGCATGAAAAACGCCGTTTGACGTCACCTAGTTTTTTAGCAGTAGATGAAGAAATCTTGCGACCTGCTGGAGAGATCCATTTTAAAACGGATAACCAAGGATTGTTTGAATATTCATTGAGTAGTTTTTCAAAGTACGGCATGACCCTGGAACAAATATGGTTAGACTTGCATAAAAGTTCGTATGAAGGGAATATTATGACTGAGTACGAAGAAAAATTTTCAAATAAAGGACAGCGGATCTATCGAGTAGAAGCCCGCTTTCAAGATAAAACAAAATAGAAAAAGTTGAAATATGAGCCGAATTTTCGGTTCATCTTTTTTTGTCTGCAGTTTTTTTGCGTATCTTATTCATGAGGTGAGGAAATGGAGATCGAACAACTTTCAGATGAACTGATTCAGCATGGTTTTGAGCGACAAATGCAAGATCTGTACTTGCTGCCCCAAAGAGAAAAGTATCGCTGTTTTTTTCGCCGCGGCCCATTTTATGATCATAAGAATCTATCTTTTATTAATAATGAATTATGCACAAGCACCGCTTTGCAGCTGATCAATCGTTTCAAATATTTAGGTCAAATGGATGTCAGTGAAAAACGCAAAGTTCAGCTGGGTGCGATCTCTTACCCCTTAGCACATGGGAAGCAGCGTTTGCGTTTGTCGGCTGTTGGGGATTATTTGCAACAAGAAAGCTTAGTCATTCGCTTTTTGCATCAATTCGGCAGCAGTCCGGAAGTCTATCATTTGCCGGAACAAATCAATCTGCTCCAAGAATATACGAAAAAACGCGGTCTTTATTTGTTTTGCGGTCCTGTGGGTTCAGGAAAAACCACGTTGATGTATAAGCTGGCACGAAAAAATAAAGGCCAAGTCATTACGATTGAAGATCCTGTAGAAATCGAAGAACCCGATTTTTTACAGCTGCAAGTAAATGAAAAGATCCACCAAAGCTATGATGAACTGATCAAGCTGTCATTGCGGCATCATCCAGACATTTTGATCATTGGCGAAATCCGCGATCAGAAAACTATCCAAGGGGCGATTCGAGCGGCTCTAACGGGCCACTGTGTCTACGCCACACTGCATGCGGCTAGTTTGGAATCTGCTCACGCTAGGATCTTTGAGCTAGGCGGAGAAGCTTCTTTATTAAAAGAGTGTTTACGAGGGATCGTTTATCAAGAATTATTAGCAGTAAATAAAACAGTGGGTCTATTAACAAGCTATCGTTTTTATCAAGAAAAATTGTATTTTACTTGGGAAGAAGGGCTGCAGTGTGTGGAACAAAAATAAATTGACGAAAAAACAACGCATTGATTTTGTTCAGCTGCTGGGAGATTTATTGGTAAACGGCTTTAGTTTGCAGCAAGCGTTCGCTTTTTTTGTTAATGCGAACCTTTTTCCATCAGTGATTTTGGCAGAGCTGCAACAAGACCTTCAGCATGGGAAAAGTCTAGCGCAGAGTTTTGTTCAATTGCAGTATTCAAATGATCAAATTTTACAGATCGAATTAGCTGAATCTCATGGCGATCTTGCTGACACATTATTAGGGATTGCCAAACAAATGCGGTTAGTCCAACGCCAGCAAGAAAATTTTCTTAAGGCGGTCTCGTACCCGTTGCTGTTATTTATTTTCTTGATCACGATTTTGTTGGGAATGCGCTTTTTCTTGTTGCCGCAATTGATCGCCAGCGGCATGATCCGTGCTGAATCTTTTTCAGTCCAGCTGATAAAAGGCATACCTGTGATCGGACTGGGGATACTTATTGTCTTATTTATTTTAGTGTTGTGTTGGCGAATCTGGGGAAACAGGCGAAACTATCTTACGCGGTTCAGTCTGCTGACTAGAATTCCTGGTGTCGGTACTTTGTTCAGCAATTATTACTCAGCGTACTTTGCTCTGGAATGGGGCAAGCTTTTTCAGCAAGGATTGGAGTTGCACCAGATTATCGAATGTTTGCTAGTAATCGAGGGGAAATCTTTGATGCAGGAATTAGCCGCTGATTTGAAAACTCGCTTGTCCCAAGGAAGCACGTTAGCGAAAGAATTAAAACGTTACCCTTTTTTAACGAAAGAATTCAGCCGAATCGTCTTCCAAGGAGAAGCCCGAGGGAATTTAGGCAAAGAGCTGCTAACTTATAGTCAATTAGTTTGGCATCGTTTTTTTAATCAATTGGAATTTTTATGTTCATGGATACAGCCGTTGGTCTTTTTATTTGTGGCGCTTTTAATTGTGAGTTTGTATTTAACGATGCTCCTGCCATTGACAGATTTGGAGAGGATTTTATGAAAAAACAAGCTTCAGGCTTCACGTTGTTAGAGATGATCGTCGTGATTTTCGTCATCAGTTTGTTGTTGTTATTATTTGTCCCTAAATTGATCAAGCAAAAAGAAAGTGCCGGCAAACAAAGTGATGTCGCGATTGCTAAAGTAGTTGAAACGCAAATCGAAATTTTTGAATTAGACCATGGAAAGAAACCTAGCAAAGCTGAATTGATAGATCAAGGTTATGTTAAGGAGAAGCAATATGAAGCCTATGAACGTGTTGAGGAAAAATAATGCTGGATTTACGCTGATCGAGTCGTTGATCGTGTTAGCGCTAGTTTGTAGTTTTGTGTTATTACCGACGATCGCGCTTAAAAATTGGCAAGCTAAATTAGAGAAAGTCTTCTTTTATTATCAATTCGAAAAATCAATTTTGCATTTACAGCAAGTAGCGATTGCCGATCATAAGGGCACACGGATCGATCTTTATAAAAATGCACAATTGATCATCTTTTTTACAAACCATACGGAGTTGCCATGGCGAGAATTGCCAGTTCCGAAAACACTCAAACTAGAAAGTAGTTACGCGGTTTTATTCAAAGCTGGAACTGGCAATATTTCTACGACACAGCCTGGAACGGGCAGTATCCCCAAAATCGTTTTTTCAGATGCAGGAGAAATAGTTACTTATCAATTTCAGCTGGGAAGTGGTCGCTTTGAAAGGAAATAAAGGCTATATCTTACTAGAAAGTCTGATCAGTCTGATGATTTTATTGATCCTTGTTACTAGTTACATCGGAGTAACGGCAAAAATGCAACGTGCTAGTCAAGAACGGTTGGCATTATTAACAAACTATCGTGATCTTTATACAGAGGTACGCCGTTGCCGCTTGCATTCAGTAAACTCAACGAAGCCACAAATTGAAATCTCATTGGAACAAGGAAAGGCTGTGAATCATCAAGGAGGAATCGTAATTGTCAAAAAATAGCGGCTTTACTTTGCTGGAAAGTCTCGTCGCTTTGCTGATGCTTAGCGGCATTTTATTACTGCTTTCAAGTTTGATCCAGCATGCGCATAAACTGGAAGAAAACTTGAGCAGTTATCAACAGATTGAAGGGGAGATCTTTTTACTTCAATTGGACAATGAAATGGAGAATCTTCAATATGAACAAACAACTTCACGAGAGATCTGGGCGCAGACTGCTCAAAAGGAACAAGTCATCATTAAAAAATATCAAGATAAATTGATCAAGGAGCAATCCAAAGGCTATCAGCCATTACTGACAGGAGTGAAACAATTTGTTTGCCAAGAAAATAATTATGGTGTGGACTTTGTTGTTACCTTTACTGACGGGAAACAAAAAGCGGGAACGTGGATCTTTGAATAGCCAAGGCGGAGTGTTGCTGTCTGTCTTACTGGCTATTTTTTTGTTTAGTTTTATACTTTTGAATCTAACTACAAGTTATCATCAAACAGCTGACTTAGCAGCGCGAACGGAGCAATTGTATCAAGCAAAAATCGCCAAGGAACTTTTCTTAGCCGATTTTCCTAAATTAAATAAGAAAGAAGGAATCTGGAAGTTTAATCAAGGAGAATTAACTTATAGTACAGAGCAGGAACAACTGAAGCTGGTAGTGAAAATTAAAAAGAAAACATATCATTTTTATGAAAAAATTAGCACATCGACCTCAACCGATTGATATAACACAGGGAATTAAGCGGATGAAGAAGAATATAGTGTAAAAGATACCTTTATATCGAATTAGGAAAACAATGATAAAAAAAAGAAAGCGATTGATTAATTGGAATATGTTCGCTAAAATAGAACAGGTATCGTGAGTGTTATATTAGTTTGAGAGGTGCAAGATGAACCCAGAAAAAATTGAGACAGCTTTTTCTTTGATGGAAGAAGCGATCATTGCATTGCAGCAATCGCTAGGAACTTCTTTCTTTGACGCTTACATTGAAAATGCGGAGAACTTAGTCGACAATGCGAAAGTACGCGTGCTTGATCAGCAGCCGGATGCGGCTACTGTCGCAAAAGTAGAAACACTATATCAAGAATTATTAGCGTTAGCTTTAGACAAAGAAGATTGGCGGAAATTAACGCAATTGATTTTGCTTAAAGGCTCAAAAAATGAAAATTTACAGCCTAATCATCAATTGACGCCAGATAGTATCGGCTTTTTATTTGTCTTTTTGATCGAACAACTGACGTTGAAAAAAGATCAGCCATTAGAAATTTTAGATATCACTGTCGGAATGGGCAATCTATTGCTGACAGCGTTGATCAATTTGCAAGCAGCAGGCTATTCAGTCAACGGAATCGGCGTTGATAATGATGAGACCTTACTTGCGATTGCCGCTTCAGACAACTTATTGATGGGCGAAACAGTGAAATTATTCCATCAAGATAGTTTGCAAGATTTATTGGTAGATCCAGTAGATTATGTGATTGGTGACTTGCCAGTCGGTTATTATCCGAATGATCAGCAAGCGCAGAAATTTGCGACACATTCTGAAAAAGAACACAGCTATGCCCATCATTTATTGATGGAACAAGCCATGAACTACGTGAAGCCAGCAGGTTTTGGCTTATTTTTAGTGCCAAGTAATTTCCTTGAGGCAGAGCAAGGCCCATTACTGCAAAAATGGTTGAAAGATGATGTGTTATTACAAGGGATCATCCAATTACCGGATGAGTTATTTAAATCAGAGCATTCACGAAAAAGTATTTTACTGTTACAAAAACAAGGTGGAACAGCAGAACAAGCGGAAAAAGTTTTACTCGTTCATTTGCCTTCGTTGAAGGATCCAACACAAGTAACAGAGTTCTTTAAAAAATTCGAGGACTGGAAGTCTTCTAATTTATAAGCCGCTCTAATGGGCGAAAAGCAATTTAATTATAGAGGAGAGTTAACATGTCAAAAACAATTGCAATCAATGCCGGTAGTTCAAGTCTAAAATGGCAACTGTATCAAATGCCTGAAGAATCAGTCATCGCAAAGGGAATCGTTGAACGAATTGGTTTAAATGACTCAATCTTTACGATCAAATATGGCGACGGACAAAAATTCGAACAAGTTTTGGATATTAAAGATCATGAAGTGGCAGTTCAAATGTTACTAGATCAATTGATCGACTTAAAAATCATTGCGTCATTTGATGAAATCGCAGGCGTTGGCCACCGGGTAGTAGCTGGAGGCGAATACTTTAAAGATTCTGTTTTGATCGATGACGATGTCTTAGCAAAAATTGAAGAATTAAGTGAATTTGCGCCGTTGCATAACCCGGCAAATGCTATGGGAATCAAAGCATTCCGTCATATTTTGCCAAATATCGTCAGCGTGGCTGTTTTTGATACTTCTTTCCATGCGACAATGCCGGCAACGAATTATTTATACAGTATTCCAAAAGAATATTACGATAAATTTGCCGCTCGTAAATATGGTTTCCACGGAACAAGCCATCGTTATGTTTCTGAACGTGCCGCAGAATTATTAGGCAAACCACTTGAAGAAACAAAAATCATTACTGCCCACATCGGTAATGGCGGTTCAATAACAGCAGTTGAGGGCGGAAAATCTGTTGATACATCAATGGGCTTCACACCATTAGCTGGTCTTACAATGGGTACGCGTTCTGGTGATATTGATGCCTCATTGTTGCCCTACTTGATGGAAAAAACAGGTATCAAAGATATCAATGAAATGATCGATGTATTGAACAAAAAATCAGGCGTCTTAGGCCTGACTGGCATTTCAAGCGACATGCGCGACATCGAAAGCGGTGCAGAAGAAGGCAATGCAGATGCTATTTTAGCGTTAGATATTTACTGTGATCGTATCCGTAAATATATCGCACAATACATTTCAGTGATGGATGGCGTGGATGCAATCGTCTTTACTGCGGGTGTTGGTGAAAACGCAGATCCTGTTCGTCAAATGGTTCTAGAAAGAATGACTTGGTTCGGCATTGAGATTGATAAAGAAATCAATCAGAGCGTTCACGGAAAAGAAGCAGAAATTTCAACAGAAAATTCTCGTGTGAAAGTTTATGTGATTCCGACCGATGAAGAAGTAATGATCGCTCGTGATGTGGCACGTTTAGGAAAATAGTCCGTTAACCTCTTACCAAATTTTGGTAAGAGGTTTTTCTTTTCTAGAAAAGGAAAAGCATAATTTTGTTGTGGAAGAACAAAACTATGCTATTTTTTTATGTTAAACTTTTTGTGAAAGTGAGAGTGACTTTTATGAATGAAAAAAGAATGATTGAACGTTCTATTCAAGAATATGTACCAGGGAAACAAGTTACACTGGCTCACTTGATTCCACATGCTAATCAAGAAGTCTTTGAAAAATTAGGACTTGAACATACAGGTGATGCGATTGGTATTTTGACAATTACACCAAGTGAAGCATCGATTATTGGCGCTGATATTGCTAAAAAATCTGGAAATGTCTCGATTGGTTTTATGGATCGTTTTAGCGGAGCAGTAGTCATTATTGGTGAGGTGTCTTCAGTAGAGTTTGCATTAAAACAAGTGACCAATTCATTAGCAACGGTCTTAGATTTTGACGTTGCAGAAATAACTAGGACTTAGCGATGAAGCGAGTCATTTTTATTGGAGAAACAGGATCAGGTAAAACCACACTGATGCAAATTATCAATGAATGGGAGATCAAATACCACAAGACTCAACAAGTATATTTCACAGACAATGTGATTGACACACCAGGTGAATTCATGGAGAATCGTTTTTACTATAATGCACTAGTTAGTTCTTCAGTTGGTGCAGACTGTGTTGCGATTGTTCAGAGCATTACGAGCAAACAAAATTATTTTCCGCCATGTTTTTCTTCTCGATTTACTAAACCAATGATTGGTATTATTACAAAAACCGATTTAAAACAAAATCAAGCTGAATTTGATTTGGCCAAAAAAAGGTTGGAACTGGCTGGGGTAAAAAAGATATTTCCAGTGTCCATCTATGAACAAGAAGGAATTTCTAATTTCAAAAATTTTTTATTAGCAGATAATTTTTGACAGCGTATTCAAAATGAGTTATTATAATGTGAAGAATTGAATAGAAGCATTTGGAGCAGGGAACAAGGTGTGAATCCTTGGCAGACCCTTTCTACTGTATAAGCAGACGAGATCTCATAACGCCACTTTCGGGAAGGCGAGATTTAGGATGACGCGAAGTCAGGATACCAGCTCTTTTGCTGAGATAATTGTATTGGGAAAGTTATTTCACCATAAAATAGTCATAGCGACGTTTATTTGGTGAGGTGTCTTCCAGACACCTCTTTTTTTATCCAAAAAAACAGCCCTTAAAAAGGCTGTTTCAAGAATTTATTTCACTTTTCGATAGTTGACTGGAGTCATTCCTACAAGTTCCTTGAAGATTTTACAAAAATAGCTTGTTTGCGAATACCCGATATTTTGTGAGATTGACTTGATACTTAAATTAGATTGGGCCAACAGTGTCTTGGCTTGTTCAATTCTTTGTTGATTCAAATAAGTAATGAAACTGATGCCCATTTCTTTTTTAAAAAGTCGGCTAAAATAAAATTGACTCAAATAAACATGATTAGCCACGTCTTCTAAGGTTAAGTTGGTCGTTAAATTGTTTTCTATATATGCAATTGCTTTGTGGATCTCATCGTTTTTTGAATTGATCGCTGATTTCATCTCTTTCTTAGTGGTGTGAAAATTAAATTTAATGCGATTGCGCGGGTCGGTTTCATCAAAATGGTAGTCACCAATCGTTTTTAACAATGCAGCAGCAGATTTTATTTGAGTTGTGGAAACAAGCTTGATTTTTTTTCTAGCTTGTCGTAATTCTGAAGATTTCTCCCAATTAGTAACAATGGGATGGATTCGGGTGAATGGACTTTGAAGATCTTCGTCCATTTCCACTTGGCCAAATAATGCAAAACCTAACAACTGATTGTTTCGAATAATGGGTAATGAAATATCTGTGAGACCAGCATGACAACGGTAGATACACGGATCTCCATTTTTTGATGCTTCTAAACCGCCAAATGCATCACATTTTTGACAAAGAGATTTAAATTCAGGTTTTGAGCGCATAATCTGACAGAAAGGTGAAAAATTATATAATTCAGATGTTTCGTTTCCATGGATATCAACGATCACAGAACCGAAATCCGCCGCAAGAGCAAAGTCTTTGATTGTTTTAGATAGTTTTAATGAGCTTTCTGAGTTTAATGTGTTGGGGGTTTCCATGTAAGCGCCTCCTAATTACATATTATTTTAACAGAATAAAAAGAAAATTTAAATCTTGTTAATGATAATATCATTATTTTGACAAGCGAAAGACAAAATATTATTATGGAAAAATCCTTTTTAACCAATGATTAGGGTTTATTTGTCGCTGTTTTAGAAATTTGAGGAAGCAAAATTTTAATATTATAAATAAAGTGATTGAAAGATAGGACAAATTTGTTCTATCTTTTTTGTTTATTATAAAGAATGTAAGGGCTATCAAATTAATTAGGAGGAATGTTTTATGCAACAAGAAGCGTTAGGAATGATTGAAACGAGGGGACTAATCGGTGCGATTGAAGCAGCAGACGCGATGGTCAAGGCGGCAAATGTTTCATTAATAGGAACAGAAAAAATTGGGTCTGGATTAGTCACTGTAATGGTTCGAGGAGACGTTGGTGCGGTCAAAGCAGCAGTTGATGCTGGTGTTTCTGCAGCTAATGCTGTTGGAGAAGTGATTTCTAATTATGTTATCCCACGACCTCATACCGAAGTTGAAGGCTTGCTCCCTAAGTCAGAATAGAAAGGGTGAATAGCTGATGACAAATACAGATTTACAAATTGAAGAAATTATGAAGCGTGTGTTAGAAAAAATGGATACTGGAAATGAAATAAAAAAAACTAATGAAGGAGATCGAAAAATGATTGATAAGCAATGTGCATTGACAGAATTTGTGGGAGCGACCGAGTTTGGAGACACGATTGGATTAGTAATTGCTAATGTGGACTCATCTTTATTAGAAACCATGAAATTAGAAAAAAAATATCGTTCGATTGGAATCGTTGGTGCACGTACGGGTGCCGGACCACACATTATGGCTGCCGATGAAGCAGTTAAAGCGACCAATACCGAAGTTATCTTAATTGAGATGCCGCGTGATACAAAAGGTGGAGCGGGTCATGGATCATTGATCATCTTTGGTGGAGATGATGTTTCCGATGTGAAACGTGCGGTGGAAGTAACATTAAAAGAGGTTGATACGCGTACGTTTGGCGATGTTTATGGAAATGAAGCCGGTCACATTGAATGTCAATATACGGCTCGTGCAAGTTACGCATGTAATAAAGTGTTTGGTGCACCTGTTGGGAAAGCATTTGGGATTTTAGTTGGTGCTCCTGCTGCAATTGGCGTGGTAATGGCAGATACAGCATTGAAATCAGCAAATGTAGATGTAGTGACATACGCAACGCCGCAAAATGGTCAAAGTTTCTCCAATGAAGTGACGATGACAATCACAGGGGATTCTGGTGCTGTTCGCCAAGCAATTATTTCAGCCCGTGAAATTGGGTGCCAATTATTGGGAACTATGGGAAGCGCGCCTAAAAACGATCAACCATCATACATTTAAGAGTGGGAGTGAAAAATAGATGAAATCAAAACGATTTGAGGAATTAGAAAAAAGAGCGGTTAATCAAGATGGTTTCGTAGATGAATGGGTTGAAGAAGGATTAATTGCTATGCAAAGTCCCAATGACCCTAAACCTAGTATTAAAATTGTTAATAATGAGGTAGTTGAACTTGATGGAAAAAGTAAATCAGATTTCGATTTGATTGACTCATACATTGCACAATACGGAATAGATTTAACGCGAGCAGAAGAAGTGATGAATATCTCTTCTAAAGACCTGGCAAACAAGATTGTAGATCCTAATATTTGTCGAGAAGAGATCATTCAATTGACAACAGCAGCAACGCCAGCAAAATTAAATGAAGTCGTGGGCCATATGAACGTAGTCGAAATGATGATGGCTGTTCAAAAAATGCGTGCGCGTCGTCGTCCGACTACTCAATCTCACGTTACGAATCTGCGTGATAATCCTGTTCAAATTGCAGCAGACGCAGCTGAAGGGGCTTTACGTGGATTTGATGAACAAGAAACAACAGTTGCAGTAGCTCGTTATGCGCCTTTTAATGCAGTGGCACTTATGGTCGGATCTCAAGTGGGACGTCCGGGTGTATTGACTCAATGTTCATTGGAAGAAGCAACCGAATTAGATTTAGGAATGCGCGGCTTTACTGCTTACGCTGAAACGATCTCAGTTTATGGTACTGAGCGCGTCTTTACAGATGGTGATGATACACCATGGTCTAAAGGATTCTTAGCCTCTTGTTATGCATCTCGAGGATTAAAAATGCGCTTTACTTCTGGAACTGGGTCAGAGGTACAGATGGGTTATGCTGAAGGGAAATCAATGCTTTATCTTGAAACACGTTGTATTTATTTAACAAAAGCAGCGGGTGTTCAAGGCTTACAAAATGGTTCAATCAGTTGTATTGGTGTTCCGGGTGCAGTTCCTTCAGGAATTCGTGCAGTTTTAGCAGAAAACTTGATTGCTATGTTACTTGACTTAGAAGTAGCTTCTGGAAATGACCAAACATTCTCTCATTCTGATATTCGCAGAACAGCACGTTTGTTGATGCAATTCTTGCCAGGAACAGACTATATTTCATCAGGATACTCTGCAACACCAAACTACGACAATATGTTTGCCGGCTCCAATTTTGATGCAGATGATTATGATGATTATAACGTCCTTCAGCGGGACCTAAGAGTCGATGGCGGCTTGCGTCCGGTAAGTGAAGAAGATGTTGTAGCTGTTAGAAATAAAGCAGCAAAAGCATTGCAAGGCTTATTTAACAAATTAGGCTTGCCAACGATCACTGATGAAGAGGTTGAAGCAGCAACTTATGCTCGCGGCTCGCAAGATATGCCTGATCGTGACATGGTTCAAGATATCAAAGCAGCAGAAGAATTATTGGCGCAAGGATCTACAGGTCTTGATCTTGTGAAGGGATTATCTGAAAGTGGTTTTGAAGATATAGCAGCAAGCGTACTTAATCTTCTAAAACAACGTGTAGCAGGAGATTTCTTACAAACATCTTCAATTTTTGATGCAGATTGGAATGTGATTTCTGCGGTCAATGATAAAAATGATTATGCCGGACCAGGCACGGGTTACCGTCTTGATGGTTCAGAATGGGAAAAAGTGAAAGCTATTCCTAAAGCAATTAACCCGAAAGATATTTAAGGAGGAGTAAAAATGACAGAACTGAATGAAAACCTTTTACGCTCCATTATTAAAGAAGTTTTAACTGAAATGGAAGCGAGTACAGTTGATCAGCCCGTTGCATTTGAAGAATCAAAAACTGAATCTACTTCATCATCGGATTGGTTCAAATCTGTTGGTGTGGCTCAGCCAGGGAAATCTCAAGATGAAGTAGTTATCGCAGTAGCTCCCGCATTCGCTGATTCACAGACAACCAATATTGTCGGTATACCACATAAAGATATTTTGAAACAAGTAGTTGCTGGAATTGAAGAAGAGGGCTTAAAAGCTCGAATCGTTAAAGTTTATCGGACATCTGATGTGGCATTTGCAGGTGTTGAAGGGGATAAATTATCTGGTTCAGGAGTTTGTGTGTCGATTCAATCGAAAGGCACGGCAATTATTCATCAAAAAGATCTACAACCATTATCAAATCTAGAACTTTTCCCGCAAGCTCCGTTGATCACTTTAGAAACATATCGTGCGATCGGAAAAAATGCTGCGAAGTATGCTAAAGGCGAATCACCAAATCCAGTACCTATGATGAATGATCAAATGGCTCGTCCTAAATATCAGGCTTTATCAGCTTTGCTACACATTAAAGAAACAAAACACGTAGTAATTGGAAAACCAGCAGAAGAAATTGCTGTAACTTTATAGTGAGGTGACTAGAATGAATGAACAATCTATTGAAAGTTTGGTTCGGGGTATCTTAAAAGATATGAATAGCGGTACGAGTGCTACTGCAACAGAAAATACAGCAGATACTGGCGTAGCAACGGTCGCTGATTATCCAGTTGCCAAAAAACATCCAGAGTGGATAAAAACTAAAACGGGTAAAACATTAGATGATATCACTTTAGAAAATGTTTTGAATGGTTCTTTAACACCAGACGATTTAAAAATCACACCAAGAATTTTAAAAGCACAGGGAGAAATCGCAACAAGTGCAGGCAGAAAGACGATTGCATCTAATTTTGACCGGGCATCAGAATTGACAGTAGTTCCTGATACTCGTGTTTTAGAAATGTACAATGCACTACGTCCATATCGTTCAAGTAAACAAGAATTACTGGATATCGCGAGTGAACTGGAAAATAAATACAATGCCCAAATTAGCGCAGATTATTTCCGCGAGGCAGCTGAATACTATGAAAAAAGGAAAAAATTAAAAGGTGATAATTAATTTCTAATTTGGAATTTCAGGAAGAGGAGCAATGAATGATGAGACATGTAATTGGAATTGATATTGGTAATTCCTCAACTGAAGTGGCCTTGGTAGAAATTGATGACCACCAACATATTCGATTCCTAAAATCAGCTATTGCAGATACGACTGGTATAAAAGGAACGAAGAAGAATTTATTTGGGATTTATAAGGCAATCAATGAGGCGTGTACAAAAAATCACTTGTCAGTCAACGAGATTGACTTGATTCGAATCAACGAGGCTACACCAGTAATCGGGGATGTTGCGATGGAAACTATCACTGAAACAATCATTACAGAATCGACTATGATTGGACATAACCCGAAAACTCCAGGTGGATTAGGCTTAGGGGTAGGAACGACTATTCGCTTCAATGAATTAGAAAACAAGGGTAAACGAGCAACGCCTTATATTGTGATTATTGAAAAAGCATTTGAATTTGATGATGTTGCACGAAAGATCAATCATTTTGTTGAAAATGGATTTGAGATCACTGCAGCAATCATGCAATCAGATGATGGCGTCTTAGTAAATAATCGTTTAAGTAAAAAAATTCCAATCGTGGATGAGGTTTCCTATATAGATAAGGTACCAGTGGATATGTTAGCAGCAGTAGAAGTTGCTGAAACGGGTCGCGGAGTTTCACAATTATCTAATCCGTACGGGATTGCGACCGTCTTTAATCTCGATTCGGAAGCGACTAAAAATATTGTACCAGTAGCCCGAGCACTAATTGGCAATCGTTCTGCAGTTGTAATCAAAACGCCAAAAGGGGATGTCAAGGCACGGACGATTCCAGCAGGAAAAATCGAGATTACCGGCGGCAATCGGCGAAACACTGTGAGTATTTCAGCGGGTGCTGAAAAAATCATGGAAGTGATCACTGCGTTTGATACGATTGATAATGTCACTGGCGAATCAGGAACAAATGTTGGCGGTATGCTTGAAAAGGTTCGATTAACAATGGCGGAACTGACGGATCGTCCAATAGATCAAATTTTTATTCAAGATTTATTAGCGGTCAATACATTTGTACCAATCAGCGTTAAAGGTGGATTAGCCGGGGAATTCTCTATGGAGCAGGCAGTTGGGATTGCTTCAATGGTGAAATCAGACCACTTACAAATGTCAAAAATTGCGGATGAAATTCAACGAGATTTAGGAATAAAAGTTGAAATAGGTGGTGCTGAAGCAGAGGCAGCGATTTTAGGCGCGCTAACGACACCAGGTACCTCAGCTCCTCTTGCAATTTTAGACTTGGGTGCCGGTTCAACTGATGCTTCAATCATCAAAAAAGATGAAACGATTGTGGCAACTCATTTAGCTGGTGCGGGTGATATGGTAACCATGTTGATTCGCTCAGAACTAGGATTAGAAGATACTTATTTGGCTGAAGATATCAAGAAATATCCGTTAGCGAAAGTAGAAAATATTTTCTATATTCGCCATGAAGATGGCGCAGTACAATTCTTTGAGAAACCATTAGATCCCTCATTGTTCGCTAAAGTCGTTGTCGTTACTCCGAATGGTTTTGTTCCGATTCCTGGCGATGATTCTATTGAGAAAATTCGTTTGGTTCGTCAAACCGCGAAAGAACGTGTTTTTGTTACGAATGCTTTACGTGCTTTACGTCGTGTAAGTCCAACAGGCAATATTCGTGATATTCCATTTGTTGTAATTGTTGGAGGATCTGCACTAGACTTTGAGATTCCGCAAATCGTAACTAATGCATTATCCCATTACGGCTTAGTGGCGGGGCGCGGCAATATTCGTTATGTTGAAGGGCCACGAAATGCAGTAGCGACTGGATTGATTCTCTCTTATTTGAGGGAGGGATTAGATGGAGCTTGATTTTACTGTTCGACCAGTGGTAGTGATTTATCTTTCACAAATAAGTTTGGCGGAAGAGATTCAATATGTATTATACGGTTTGGAAGAAGAACAAATTCCGTATTCTTTAGAACAAGAAAATCTTTCAACAGCTGTGGAAGCGGCTTATGCTGCGGCGAATCAATCTTCTTTAAATGTTGGAATTGGCTATGTAAACAATGAAGTAGCACTCCATTATAAAAATTTGGCACCAGAAACTCCTTATCAAGCGATTCAACGAGTTGTAACTTGTCCATCATTACTTTTGAAAAAATTTGGTGGGAATGCGGCACGTTTAGTAAAGGGTGTGCCATTCAAATCAATTGATCTTTTGGAGGTGAAAAAATGAATCACGCAATTGGCTTAGTTGAAGTAAGAGGTTTAGCCAGTGCAATCGATGTATCAGATACGATGGTGAAAGTAGCAAATGTTGACCTTTTAGGTGTTGAAAAAGCAAAAGGCTTTGGTTTGATGACTATTAAGGTCGCCGGAGATGTCGGAGCTGTAAAAGCAGCAGTTGATGCAGGAAAAGCTAAAGCTCTCGCTAACAACGTTTATCTGTCTTCATTAGTTATTCCTCGTCCAGCCAATGATTTAGAAAAAGTTTTCTTCAAAAAAGAAGAGGACGTTGAATTGATGTCTGAAAATATTGAAAAAGAGCAACTAATAGAAGAATCTGCAGAAGATTCAAAAAAGAAATCCGAAGAAAGTATTCTAGCAACTACATCAGTAAATGAAGCACCCGTAGAAATCCAAAGCAAAAAGAATCAATCAAAGGTTCAAAAAAAAGCGATGGATAAAAAAAAGAAGAAGTAACTACAAAGTTAAATAGGAGGAATAGATATGAATGATGCATTAGGAATGATCGAGACGAAAGGTTTGATTGGCGCAATCGAAGCAGCTGATGCCATGGTAAAAGCTGCCAATGTTACATTGGTGGGAACTGAAAAAATTGGTTCTGGTTTAGTAACAGTTATGGTTCGAGGCGACGTTGGAGCTGTAAAAGCCGCAGCTGATGCCGGTTGTGCCGCAGCTGAAAAAGTGGGAGAAGTGGTTTCCGTACACGTGATCCCAAGACCTCATCATGATGTTGATCAAGTTTTGGTACCTAAAGTAGGCAATGAGTAATTATAATAGCGAGGAAATTAGACGAATTGTTCGTGAAGTACTGTTAGAGATGAAAACGGAAACCTTTCCGATTGGAATCTCTAATCGGCACATACATTTAACGGAAGAACATTTCAATATTCTATTTCCCAATGAAACAATCGAACCAGCTAAACCTTTAAAACAACCGGGTGAATTTGCTTCAAAGCAAACTATAACCTTAGTAGGTCCGCGAGGAGAAATAAAGAGAGTTCGAATTTTAGGTCCATTGCGTAAACGTTCACAGGTAGAAATATCAAAAACAGATGCACGAAACCTGGGTATTCAGGCGCCGATTCGTTTGTCTGGTCAACTTGATGATGCCGTCGAAGTAAAGCTGCAAAGTGAAGCCGCAGAGTTAACAATTCCTGCTGCAATTGTAGCCAAACGTCATATCCATCTTAACTATCAAGATATGGAACGGTTGAAATTAAAAGAAGGACAAGTTGTTTCAGTTGAGATTTTTGAAGGTTCGCGAAAAGTTGTCTTTGAAGATGTCGAGTTGCGGCCAGGTAAAGATTTTATTTTAGAAATGCATGTTGATACAGATGAAGCAAATGCTGCAGATATTCAATCAAATACACGAGGACGGATTATCGAAAAATAATCCAAAGGAGGAAGTATGAAATCAATCGAAAAAGCCAATAAATTATTAACATCTTTTCATGAGCTTGTAAATACAAAAAAAATACAAGCCTTTGATTCTAAAGATGGCTATAAGGTGGGAGTTGATTTAGGTACTTCCTCAATTGTTTTGGTTGTTTTAGATGGGAAGAATCGCCCAGTTTTTGGTGCTTTTGAATATGCCAATGTGATTCGTGATGGATTAGTTGTTGACTACCAAAAATCGGTTGAAATCGTGAAGCGTTTGCGAGTCCAAGCGGAAGAGGCTCTAGGGTTTTCATTGGAGGCAGCATCAGGAGCGATTCCACCAGGAACGGTAGGAAATAATAAACGTGTTGTTGCAAACGTTATCGAGAGTGCAGAAATGGTCGCCGACCAATTGGTAGATGAACCAACCGCTGCCGCGCTTGTTTTAGGTGTAGAAGATGGGGCAGTCGTCGACGTTGGTGGAGGAACGACTGGCATCAGTATTTTTGAGCAAGGACAACCGCTCATTGTTGAAGATGAGCCGACTGGCGGGACACATATGACTTTGGTGATTGCCGGGAATCATAAAATTTCAATCGAGGAAGCTGAATTAATCAAACGTGATCCAACACGTGATCGGGAGAATTTTATTATTTGTCGACCAGTGATTCAACGGATGGCTGATATTACGGCCAATGTCTTAAAAAAACATCCTACATCTCCTATTTATGTTGTTGGCGGTGCTTCTTATCTGACAGAATTTGAGAAAGAATTTTCAAACTACTTAGATCAAAAAGTTTTTAAACCGAAATATCCTCAATTTGTTACACCGATTGGAATTGCGATGTCGTCAAATCCAATTATTATTTGACTAGAAAGATGAAAACAATTATCAATTTGAAATACTATATCAGCAATGGATTGGGAGTAAGGATATGGACGAGTTAGTTGAGCGAATCATTTCAATTATCATTCAGCGGGAAAAAAAGACCTTGTTCCTTTCTTGCCAAGCATCTACCGATATCGACCGAGGAATCAGCGCGTTTTTATACAATAAGTATATCCATTTAACAGAAGTGGATATCCTCTTTTTAGAACGGTTCAAAAATAAAGATCAGAATGATTCATTCATTAAGTGGCTGTATCAAAGTTACAATTATGATTGTTGTCTGATATTTGAACTGGCGTTTTCAAATACTGATTTGATTCCTAATGAATTATTCAACGAATGCAGTGTGAAATTATTCAATAATCAAGGAAAACAGTATCTTTTATTTCCCAAAAAAATCATTACTTTTCAACAAGTAGCAATGCTGAGCTCGAAGCAGATTCTTTTATTAGCTTCAAATCAATCCATCACTGACTTGGCAAAAGAACGATTGCAGGAAATGAAAATAACTGTTATAGAAAGGAGTTTACCGTATGCTGATGGCAAAAGTAATTGGAAGTGTAGTTTCAACCCAAAAAGATGAATCATTAGTTGGAAAAAAATTAATGATTGTTCAGCCAATCAATTCTGAGCAACAGGTGATTCGCTTCCAACAAGTAGCAGCGGACACAGTGGGGGCTGGTATTGGAGATTATGTGTTGTTGACTAGTGGTTCTTCTGCCAGAAAGCTATTTCCAACTCCTTCAGATGCTGTAGATTATGCAATCGTTGGAATTATTGACACCTTTGATTTATAGGGAGCTGAGGAAAATATATGGCGATTTATACAAAAACGGGAGATAAAGGAACGACAAGTCTTTTTGATGGAACAAGAGTTAAAAAATCGGATTTGCGAGTAGATACTTATGGTACTTTTGATGAATGTTGTGCTCAAGTCAGCGTGGCTCAAAAACTAACTAATCATCCAGAGACCATTCAACATTTAGAATGGGTGCAGCATAAACTATTTCAATTAAATGCTGAAATCGCTACCGATAAAAATATGGCAAAGCTAGCAGCAAAAAGTACATTGATCGCAGAAACTGATATCCAGCAAATGGAAGATTGGATTGATCAATATACGGTACGTTTACCAGAACTGCATAGTTTCATTTTGCCTGGACAAACCCTATCATCTGCACAATTACATGTGACAAGGGCCGTTTGTCGGCGCGGTGAACGGCTGCTGACAGAACTTTCAGAGACGCTCGAGATCCGAGAAGAACTACGAAAATTCGTGAATCGATTATCTGATTGCTTATATATTTTTGCACGGATGGAAGATCATGGTGAATCTGAAAAAAAGTTGGTAGATGAGATCCTACACCGATATTTGGAACAAAGTGGGACTCAAGCTAATCCAAATAAAGAAAGTAACTTAGCAAGAAATTATAAAATTTTTCAAGCTTGTGAACAGCAAGCTAAAGCAATGGGAATCCCAGTATCAATGGCATTGGTAGATGAATTTGGCAAACTAGTTAGTTTTTATCGGATGTCGGGAGCGTTGCTTATCAGTGAATCTTTAGCTCAGAAAAAAGCATACTCTGCCGTTGCAATGAAGAGTGATACCCATGAATTAAAAGGAAAGATCCAACCTGAAGGAGAGCTGTATCAATTGGAGTCATTGACTGATGGAAAGATCGTGACCTTTGGCGGTGGATTCCTAATCAAAGATTCAAGTGGAAGAATTCTTGGCGGTATCGGAGTAAGCGGAGGTGCAGTTGAAGAAGATATGACAATTGCCCAAAAAGGGTTAGAGAAGTTGAAGGAGATTTAATAATGGAAGAAAAAGTGATAAAAGATATGATTATAAAAATTCTTCAAGAATCTCAAAAATCAGACACTCCGTTAAAGGAATTTGGGGTCTTTGAGACAGTAGAAGAGGCAGTTAAGGCAGCAAAATTTGCTCAAGAAACTTATGAGAATCAGACTTTGGAGACACGAAGGAAAGTCATCGAAGCCCTTCGCTGTGGAATGCGCCCATTCATTGAAGAGATTGCTTGTAAAACAGTAGAAGAGACAGGTATGGGTCGTTGTGAAGATAAAATTCAAAAATTACAATTAGTTTTAGATAAAACGCCAGGAGTTGAAGATCTGAAAACGGAAGCTTTGACTGGTGATAATGGAATGACACTTTATGAGCTATCTCCATATGGTGTGATTGGGGCAATAACACCAAGTACCAATCCAGCTGAAACATTAATGTGTAATGCAATCGGAATGCTAGCTGCTGGTAATGCCGTCTACTTCAGTGTACACCCAGGTGCAAAGAAAATCTCTCGCTGGGTCGTAAGCAAATTAAATGAAATCGTATACGAAAGTTGTGGGATTCAAAATCTGATTGTGACGATCACTGAACCTTCTATTGAAGCAGCTCAAGAAATGATGACACACCCAGATATTTCTTTATTGGTAATTACAGGTGGACCGGGAGTAGTTCGTCAAGGAATGAAAAGCGGGAAAAAAGTCATTGCTGCAGGAGCTGGGAATCCTCCAGCGTTGGTGGATGAAACAGCAAATATTGAAAAAGCAGCAAAAGATATCGTAATTGGTGCTTCTTTTGACAACAATATTTTGTGTACAGCAGAAAAAAGTGTAGTTGCGGTAGAACAAGTAACTGATTATTTGATTCTGCAAATGGAAAAGCAGGGAGCCTATCTTGTACAAGATGAAGCCATTATTCAAAAAATGGTGGATATGACGATTATGGAAAATGGTGCTCCAAGCCGGAAATTTATTGGGAAAAATGCTAATTACATCTTGGCAGAAGTTGGGATTCAAGTAGACTTTGATGTTCGGGTAATCATTTTGCGAGCAGACAAGATTCATCCGTTTGTTACAAAAGAGATGCTAATGCCGATTTTACCGGTAGTAACAGTAACTGATTTTGATGAAGCACTAGCTACAGCTTTACAAATAGAAAATCGATTGCATCATACAGCGACGATGCATTCACAAAATGTTGGTCGAATGAACTTAGCTGCAAAGAAATTTCAAACATCAATTTTTGTTAAAAATGGCTCATCATTTGCAGGATTAGGTTTTGGCGGCGAAGGGCCAACAACTTTTACAATTGCAACACCAACTGGAGAATGTACAACCACTGCACGAGATTTTGCTCGAAAACGCCGCTGTGTTTTGACGGATGGTTTTTCTATTCGCTAGAGAGGAGGATATTTCTTGAAAAAATGGTCAATGAAGCCAGAAATATATTCAGGTGTTGATAGTCTAGAACGACTACAGCAATTTGAAAAAGAAAACCTCTACTTTGTATGTGATCCTTATCTAGCAGAATCAGATAGTTTAAAAAGAATTTTAGGATATGTCAGACAGACTAACACTGTTAGTATCTTTTCTGATATTATTCCAGATCCGCCAATCGAGACGGTAGTAAAAGGGATTGAGAATATGGCACAGCAACAGCCTAGCGTGATTATAGCTGTTGGTGGAGGATCAGCAATCGATACAGCTAAAGCCATGCTATTTTTTTATAAACGAACGACTGGAAATAAAGTAAAACGTTTCGTTGCGATACCTACCACGAGCGGTACTGGTTCTGAGGTCACAAGTGCTTCTGTTATTACGGATACACAAAACAAAATTAAATATCCGATTTTTCATGAAGCGATTATTCCTCATGAAGCAATCTTAGATGCTAGTTTAGTTATATCAAGTCCGCCATCAGTTACTGCATTCAGTGGACTTGATGTGCTAACGCATGCGATTGAATCCTTAGCATCTATAAATCGGACAAACTATACAAACGCTTTAGCTGAAAAGGCCGTAGAGCTTGTTTTCCAATTTTTGCCAACGTGTGTTAATCAAGGAATGGAATTGGAAGCACGAATTCAAATGCACGAAGCCTCTACTTTAGCCGGATTAGCTTTTGATGCTGCGGGTCTGGGTGTTTGTCATGCAATCGCTCATCAAGTTGGAGCAAATTTCAAAGTACCGCATGGGTTGGCTAATGCCATGCTGCTCCCTTATGTGATTGAGGCGAATAGTCAAGACAAAGAGACAAGAAAAATGTATGCACGAACTTCACGTAAATTAGGCATTTGCCCACCTAGCTTGCCAGATCATCTAGCTGTTTCCAATTTGGCACAAGCAGTTCAACAATTGGCTATTGAGTGTAAGGCACCCATCAAATTAAATAGTTTCGGTGTTCAAGAAGAGGCTGCGTTGTTGGCGGAGGATATCATTGCAAAAAATGCTTTGAATGATATCACTTTTAAAACGAATCCGATTCAATTCTCAACTGAAGAAATCAAAGCAATCTATCGAAAAATTATTTAAGCAGTTGTTTTTTTCTTTTGTTTTCCACTTTAGCAAGTAATCGATTCATACTAATTAAAGAAACAACAGGCGATGTAAAAAGCAATATTAATTTTTGAGCAAATACAACAACAAAAACAAGGAGTTGACAAGATGGACAAAGCAGTAATAGGAGAATTTATTGGAACGATGGTTTTGACGCTTTTTGGTAGTGGAGTAGGCTGTTCGATCAATTTGAAAAAAACTTTAGCAAAAACTGTTGGATCAAACTGGGTACTTGTGGCATTTGGATGGGGAGCTGCGGTAATGCTTGGAGTTTATTCTGCAGGATTTTTTGGTGCTCCAGGACATTTGAATCCAGCTGTTACGATCTCTTTTGCAATTGGTGGAATTATAGATTGGGGAATTGTCGTTCCGTATATCATTGCTCAAATGGTTGGCGGATTTTTAGGTGCGTTGATCACAGCGATTCATTTTCTGCCGCATTTTAAAGAAACGGGTCCAGAAGAAGGAAATTCTGTTGGAATTTTTGCTACAGGTCCAGCGATCAGTGATCCACTAATGAATTTTGTCAGTGAAGTGATTGCTACTTTTGCCTTTGTATTTACTCTGTTGCTATTACCAGGAAAAGATTTCGCTGGTGGATTACAACCGATTGTTTTACTGTTCTTGCTAGTAGCAATTTCATTTTCTTTTGGCTCAACTACGGGTTATGCCATTAATCCAGCTCGGGATTTAGCTCCACGATTAATGTATACATTGATACCATTACCGAATAAAAATAAAGATTATAATTGGAGTTATGCGTGGGTTCCTTTAGTTGGACCAATCGTTGGCGCAACAATTGCAGTATTATTTGTAAACGCTTTTAGTTAAGAACGAATGTATTAGAATGTGAGGGAATTATTTGAATAAGAAAATTATGGCGATCAATTCAGGGAGCTCATCATTAAAGTTCCAATTGTTTCAAATGCCGGAAGAAGAACTATTAGTAAAAGGACTATTTGAACGAATCGGTCTAGAAGAAGAAATGATTTTCTCTTATTCGATAAACGATATGAAAGTCAAAACAGTAGTAAAGGGAAAGACTCATGAGGCAGCAATCGATTTCCTTTTACAATTTTTACTTGAAAAGAAGATAATGGGTAGTTTGCAAGAATTATCGGGTGTCGGACATAGAGTGGCTCATGGCGGTGAAAAATTTAAGCATTCAAGTTTGATTGATATGACCGCATTGCAGCAAATTAAAGACTTGGCTAAATTAGCACCGTTGCATAATCCGGTAAATGCTATCGGAATCGAAGCGTTTCAAAAAGATCTGCCTGACTGCCCTCAAATTGCTGTGTTTGACACGTCATTTCATCAAACGATGGCACCTAAAAATTATGTCTATCCATTGCCGTATCGTTTCTACGAAGAAGACAGCATCCGACGTTATGGGTTTCATGGAACAAGCCATCAATTTGTCGCCACAGAAGCAGCTAAAGAACTTGGAAAACCATTGGAGTCTTTAAAAATAATTTCTTGTCATCTTGGAAATGGCGCAAGTATTTGCGGCGTCAAAGAGGGGAAATCAGTGATTACTTCGATGGGCTTTACTCCATTGGCCGGTTTAATGATGGGGACCAGATGCGGAGATATTGATCCTTCGATCATCCCATTTTTACAATATGAAAAAAATCTTTCAGCTAGTGAAGTAGAAGTTATTTTGAATAATGAATCTGGCTTCAAAGGAGTAACAGGATTCAGCAGTGATACTCGTGATATTATGAGCCAAGCAGAGATTGGAAATGAGAAAGCTCAACTTGCGCTAGACATGTTTACCAGTCGAGTCAAACAAACAATTGGTGCCTATGCGGCCGAGTTGGGTGGTGTCGATGTCTTGATCTTTACGGCTGGGATTGGTGAAAATTCCGCTGAAATCAGAGAAATGATTTGTGAGAATTTGGCATTTTTAGGAATCCAGATAGATCAGGAAGAAAACCAGAAAAATAATAAAAAAATTAGTTCAAGCGAATCAGCAGTACAGGTATTAGTAGTGGAAACGAATGAAGAATTAATGATCGCACGAGATACCTTTAATTTAATTACAATTTAAAAATAAAGATATTCTAGCTAGAAATTAAGTTTTCTAGCTTTATTTTGGAGGGAAATTAAATGAAGAAAAAAACCGGAATGATTTTTCTAATTACTTTTGTAGTAATGATCTTGACTGCTTGTGGAGCAAATGACGCAACAGAAAGCAGTTCAACAGACAGTACCAAAGAAAAAGATATCTCGGTAACACTTGTTTTGAAAGAAGATGGGCAAGAATTTGAGTCAAAAAAAGTAACGGTTCAACCAGATACAACACTTTTTGCAGCGATGAAAGACAATTTTGAGGTGAAAGCTGAGGATGGTTTTATTACAGCAATTGATGGAAAAGAACAGGATAATAAGGCAAATAAATATTGGACCTATACTGTCAACGATAAAGAAGTCAATACTGGTGCTCAAGAGGTAAAATTAAAAAATAAGGATATCGCTATTTTTGATTTAGCTGAGATGAAATAATAGAATTCTGTTCTTAAAGTGAAAGTATATGAATTTTTTGTCCTGTTCTATAATAAAGCAAAAACTTCTAAAGATATCCCTTATAATAAATAAAAATAGAATAATAAAAAGTTATTTGATTAGGGAATGAGGTGAGAATCCTCAACAACCCCTTTTTACTGTATAGCAGACGAAATCTCCTTTGTGCCACTTAATGGGAAGGCGGGAGAGAGTAGGGAGATGCGAAGTCAGGATACCTAATCAAAAACAAATAAAACGATTGGATTGGGAAAATTGTTTTAGGCAGATTGTAATTCTAAATCGCTTGAAGCAGAAAGACCTTAATTGAGTCTTTCTGCTTTTTTTAATGATTTTTCAAGAAACGGAGATGGAGGAAGAATATGAAAAAGTTTTGGGTCGGGATTCATAGTTTGATGGTCGTAATTATTCTCTTTTCGAGTATTTTCTCAGCGGCTTCGATCGTCTATGGAACTGAAAAAAATTCATCAGAGGCAACAGTAGCTGCCTCGAACATCGAGACAAAAGCAAGTGATTCAGCAAACTGAAGCCGCGGAAACAACAGAACCAACAAAAAAAGTTCAGGAATTGATTCAAGCAATAGAAAAACTATCTTCAGCGACTGTGACTTATCAAGAAAAAGGACAGGTTGAAGCTCTGATTGAGACATACAATACGTTCTCTGAAACAGAAAAACAGCAAGTAACAAATAGCTCTGTATTAAGTCAAATGATTCAGCAGATCAATCAACAAGAGCAAGTTCAGCCGCAAGTACGACAGAAAAGTGAAAAAACGAAAATCACAATGACTGTAGAGCGATTAGTTTTAGGCCAAGGATTTATTGTGGAACCATTAGAACTAGAAGTTGATCCTTCTTGGAATTATGCGCAAGTTTTTGATTACGTTTTGAAAAATGAGGCATATACATATGAATTTACTGGGAATTTAGACGGTGGATTCTATTTGGCAGGGATTGATAATGCCGACACTGGAAAATTGGCTATTCCTGATTCGGTAAAACAATTAGGCGACCAATTAGGTACCCCTGTTGCCCAACTAACTGTTGAAGACAATTTCGAGCGTCCAGCTTTAGCCGAATTTTCGTATACTAGTACATCAGGCTGGAAATATTCAGTTAATCATAGTTTTCCAGGAGTTGGTATGAGCAGCCGGATTCCTCAAACTGGCGATGTCTGTCGAGTGCAGTTTACATTACTTGGTTTTGGCAGTGATTTAGGAGCTAGTTTTGGTGGGGGTTCAAAAATCACGGTAGCCAATAAGGATGAATTAATTCGTAAAATAGGAGAAATCAACCAAGACAAAGAAACTTGGCTCAATAAATATGGAGAAACCGCAGAGGCAGCCTATAATCAAGGAATGAAAATTTTGAAAACGCTTGATTCTTCGCAAAGTCAAGTAGATCAAATACTTAAACAACTTAAGGAAATTGAACCCGAAATAGTGCCTGAAGTGGAAAACGTTATAAAAAAAATAGATGCACTTGGTGAGATAACTTTAGAAAAGGAAAAGCAAATTGAAGAAGCACGGAACAGTTATGATGCCTTAACACTTGAACAGAAAGCTCAAGTTGGGCAAACTAAATTAGCTATATTGTTGGCAGCAGAAGCAAAATACAAAGAATTAGTAGAAGCAAATCAAGTATCAACAATCATAAGCTATATTAATAGTATTCCGCCACTAAATAGTCTTAGTCTGAGTCATCAAATAGATGTACAAAATATTCGTGCCCAATATGATCAGTTAGCAGAACTTTTGAAGCCCAGAATAACAAATTATCAAAAATTATTGGATAGCGAACAACGTCTCAGCGAGTTGGAAGCAGCAGAAAATTCGGAATTAGTTGAGATTCAAAAAGTGATAGAATTAATCGATAACTTACCTAATCCAGTGACTGAAGAAGCTAAATCGGCAATTGAAACGGCTCAAAAAGCCTATGATGAATTAACAGATTTGCAAAAAGACAAGGTGACTAATTATCAAAAATTAAGAGAAGCTCAAGAACAATTTGCAAATTTAAGTATTATGAATAAAACAAATTTTGCAATCAATCAGGCTAGTGCGTATTTAGCAAAAAAATACAGCGGTGAATGGACAGCATTTGCGATGGCTCGTATTCCAAATTCAATCACTGTTGAACAAAAGATGAATGAATACAAGAAGATAGCAGCGAAAGTTGAAGCAGCAAATGGAAATTTCAGTTCATGGACAGACGCGGCTCGTTATGGAATCGGGATTGAATCACTAGGAGGCAATGCCAGCGATGTCCGTGGACACAATATTCCACAAGCAATGATTGATCATATAGATTCAATAAAAAAAAGAACCTTGAATAATTCAATCTATACCTTGATCACCCTTGATATGAGAGAGTATGGACTGAAAGAGGAAGAAGCAATTCAAGAGGAATTGGTAGATGATTTGTTGTCAAAACAAACCCCTGATGGTGGTTGGAATTTGAATGGAACTGTAACAGGCGCGGGAGATGTTGATTTGACTGGTATGGCTTTAACGGCATTGTCCGCCCATCGTGAACGTGAGGATGTCCAAACTGCTATTAGAAAAGCGATTCTAATGTTGAATAACAATTTAACGAAAGAGGGCGACTTCTTTATAGAAAGCTGGTTTGCTGCAGAAGGTAATTCGAATTCAAATTCTCAAGCTTTGATGGGATTAGCTTTGAACGGTGTAGATATTTCGCAATATTCACTGGAAGAAGGTCAAACGAATCCAATCAATGGTTTGATTTCTTATCAAAAGACAAGCGGCGGTTTTGTGTGGCAAAAATCAGAACCTTATGAAGATACAATGGCTACGGAACAAGCCCTTTACGCATTGGTTCAAGTTCAATTATCACATGATGGAAAAGGCTCAAGTTATGACTTTGAAAAAAATCCGATTTCACCACTCCCAGCAGAAGATTTCGCTGCTGATGCGGAACAAGTCAATCAATTGATTCGAGGGCTTCCTGATCCTGAGAATATACGTTATCAGGACAATACTAGCGTTGCAGAGGCCCAAACGGCTTATAAAAAGTTAGCTCAAGATGCGCAAAAATTAGTAGAACAAGCTTTGATCGAAAAATTGGCTGACTGTCAGGAAAGAATTTCATTAGATAAAACGAGTGCTAATAAAGTAAAAACAGTAATAAGCCAATTGCTTCAAAAAGTTTCTGAGGCGACTTTAGATCAAAGAACGGCAATTGAAGAAGTCTATAGTCACTATCAGACGCTGACAGAACAGCAAAAAGAATATTTAGATCCAACATCAACCAATAAATTTCTGGGGATTTATCAAGATTTGCAAGTTTTGATCAAAGATGCAGAGACTTTAACGGAGTTGATTTCGGAAATCAAACAGCTTCCTGAGCCGGGAAAGGTTGAACTAGCAGATCAAAAAGCAATTAATAATTGCCGCAAACTTTATGATAGCTTATCAGAAAAAGGGAAAAAACAACTATCCTCTGAACTACTAATAAAGCTCCAGAATTGCGAGAATAAATTAGCCGAACTTGTAATGATCAAAGAGTTAATTGTACGAATTGAATCTTTGCCAGAGACAATCACATTAACTGATAAAACAGAAATTGAAGCAGTGCAATCAATCTATCAGTCACTAACAGAAGAACAACAGAAATTAGTCACCAATCTAAGTAAATTTAAGCAAGCTCAGGCTCAGTTAAAGAAACTTCTTTTATTGGATCAAGTAGATCAATCGATTGAAAAGGCTGTTTCGACTGTTGAAGGATCATTTTATGGTGAGTGGCAAGCCTTTGCTTTGGCACATTTACCAAACAACTTGACAGATGAACAAAAAATGAATGCTTACCGTAAGATTGCTGATGCAGTCGAAAAGGCAGATGGAAATTTCAGTTCATGGACAGATGCAGCTCGTTATGGAATCGGTGTTGAATCATTAGGGAAAAATGCTAGTGATGTGCGGGGACACAATATCCCACAAGCAATGATCAATCATATTGATTCAGTGAAAAAAAGAACTTTAAATAATGCAATCTATGCTTTGATCACTCTCGATATGCGAGATTACGGATTGAAGGAGGAAACGGCTACCCAAGAAGAACTGGTAGATTATTTATTATCCAAACAAACTATCAGCGGCGGATGGAATTTGAGTGGCTCAACGACAGGAGCAGCAGATATCGATCTGACGGGTATGGCTTTGACAGCGTTATCTGCCCATCGCGAGCGTAAAGATGTCCAAGAAGCTACTAGAAAAGCGGTCATATTATTGATTGATACTTTGACAGAAGATGGGGATTTCTTTATAGAAAGCTGGTTTGCTTCTGAAGGGAATCTAAACTCAAATGCACAAGCATTAATGGGATTACTATTGAATGATGTAGATATTTTTTCTGAAGATTTTTTAAGCAATGAGAAGACTCATCCAGTAGCAGGACTATTGTCCTATCAATTGCCTAATGGCAGTTTTATGTGGCAAAAATCTGAACCTGAGGAAGATTCAATGGCAACTGAACAAGCTCTATATGCTTTATCGCAGTTGAGATTGACACTTTCGGATAAGGGATCAAGTTATAATTTTGAAGAAAATCCGGTCTCCCCATTACCAAAAGAAGCTTTTGAATCTGTGGAAACACAGATTCAAAGTTTGCCAAAAATTGAGCAAATTTCATTAACTGACGAAAAGCAGGTTCAAACGGTACGAGACGCCTACGATGCTTTATCAAAAGAAGATCAAGCTAGAGTGAAAAAAGAATTAGTTGACAAATTGATAGCAGCAGAAAAAAGGATCAATTTGTTATGGAGCGAGTCAGAAGCTGCCAAAGAACAATCCAAAGCGATGTTAAAAGCAACTAAAAATTATATAACTAATCTATTTTCTTCCAATAATCCACAATTTGGTAATGAATGGATGATCATGGGAATCGCGCGTGAAGATATCAGCAGTTTAAATCAAACATATAATAAAATCTATTACGCTAATATTGTAGAGTATATCAAACAGAAAAATGGTCAGTTGCATGGTGGGAAATATACAGAATTTTCTCGTTTAGCCTTGGCGGTGACTGCCATAGGCAAAGACGCTAGAAATGTTGGCGGGTACGATTTGTTTGATTACCTTAGTGATTTTGATAGGACGATTTATCAAGGCGTCAATGGTGCAATGTTTGCATTAATTGCTGTTGATGCTAAAAAGGAATATCAGTTTAAACAGCCTGAAGGAATTGCTAACTACACAACTAGAAAGAAACTTATCGATCATATTCTAGAAAACCAACAATCTTTTGGCGGATGGAACTTAGCCAATGATGAGGATCAATCGATGGCTATTGACCTGACAGGAATGGCTTTACAAGCTTTAGCTCCTTATTATAATGATTCGAATTACCCGAAAGTTCATGCGGCAGTTGATAAAGCAATAAACTTTTTATCAAGTAAACAAAATAACTATGGAGCTTTTGGCGAAAAAAAATCACAAAATGTTGAAGAAGTTGCTCAAGTTATTACAGGTCTCTCAGCATTAGGGATTGATCCAGGAACTGATGCCCGCTTCAAGAAAAAAGGAAAGAGCTTAATTCAAGGACTAGCACAATTTCATATTGCTAATAGTGGTTTCATGCATGTTCTGCCTGGAGGAACCTCAAATGGTGGTGGAGTAGGCGGAGAATTAGATCCGATGGCATCTGAACAAGGATTCTATGCATTAGTCGCATATAAACGCTTCTTAGACCAAAAGCATCGGTTGTATGATATGAATGATTTAGAACTGAATTCGGAAGAACCTGATGTAGAGCCGACGATTCCTAAACAGCCTAATGATGATGGAACGGATCCGGTTGCTGACCAGCAAAATAATAAAGATTCTGGCAAGAAAATTTCTTCCAACACAACTACTGGAATTGGTGATCTACAATCGTCAGGCGAAACAAAATATACACAATTGTATGGAACAAGTAGTGACGCGACACCACTATTTGCCAATCAAAATCCGATCTCAAAAAAATCGATAAAAAATCAAGCGTCGCCTGAAAGTAATACAAAAGCATCAAAGAAAAAAGCTTCAGAAGACTGGGACTTTACAGGCGAGAACTATGAGGCCGCTTCAGATGCTAAGAGTGCAAAGAAGAAAAAAAGTAAAACAACTAGAACAGCTGTTGTGGTTACTTTAGGAACTGCCGCTACTGCGGGGTTATCTGGTGGATTATGGTGGTTCTTTAAGAGAAAGGTCTAGTGATGAGAATGAAAAAACATATGCTTATGTTGCTTTTTATGATCAGCAGTTTATTTTTAGTAGGCTGCAGTCAAAGTTTGGCGGAGAGTGGTTCTAAGGTCACATCCTTACAAGCTGAAAATAAAATCCCTTCAGATGGAGTTATTTCTGAAAAACAAATGAAGACGATCGAGAATAAAAACAAAGAGGTTCGCTTCACTAAAAAAACGGAACAGCTAAGTTATACATGGATTTATCATGGAAAACAGGTTCAAAATGCTGTGAAGCAAAAATTGAACCTGTCGATCAAAACCAAAAATTTAGAAGCAGTTAAAAAGTTGGCTAATAATGCATCCGAAGCGATGGAAATAACTAGTGAATCGATGGAACTAGCGGGAACACCAACAATTGAATTGAAATTGAATTCTAATTGGAATGTAGATAAAACGCTGCTTGTTCGTAAGCATAAAGGTAAATTGCAATTGGTCAGCGATAGTCCAGTAACTGTAAAAAAAGAAGATGGAGCCACGATTTTATCTTACCCAGTTTTTGAAAGTGGTGTAACCTATTATTTAATTGGTGGCGGAAATCAAGAGAATACGACAGATACTTCAACAGATGGAACACAGTCAGGAGTAAAACAAGACCAAACGGTAGCAAGTGGACAAAATCAGCTAGCTGGCTCAGATTCGTCAACTAACGAAGTGGATAATTCCGGACAAACGCCAACTGAGACAACTACGGAGAAAGACAATCAAACAGAGGTCAATGGAGAAGTAGCTTCCACTGCTAATAATAAGGCAAATAGTAACAAAGATTCTTCAGAAGTTACAGCAACTATTTCTATTTCTTGCAGCACGATCCTTAATAATCGTGATAAATTAAATAAGAGCAAGGCTTCTTTTGTACCAAGCAACGGCATCATTTTAGGTGCTAGTCCGGTTGAAGTAAAATCGGGTGAGAGTGTATACGATCTGTTGGTACGAGCAACGAAGCAAGCAGGGATACAGATGGAAGCGAGTTGGACACCAGTATATGATGCTTACTACATTGAGGGAATCAACCAACTTTATGAGTTTGATTGCGGCAATCTCTCCGGGTGGATGTATAAAGTCAATGGCTGGTTTCCAAATTATGGCGCGTCAAAATATGAGGTTCAAAAAGGCGACGTTATCGAGTGGGTATACACTTGTGACCTTGGAAGAGATATTGGCGGGTCAAATATGATGAACGAAAAATAGTGTGAGGGGGAAGGAATTTAATTATTCCGTAGACATGAATCAGACAAAGCAATATCGGCAAGATGCGTTCTATCGATGCCATCCACTTGTGAATTTCTTATACTATTTTATTGTTCTAGGTGTGACGATGTTTTGTTTACATCCGGTTGTATTAGTAATTGGTTTTTTATCCGCGCTTATCTATGCCGTCAGTTTGAGAGGCTGGCGGCAAATCGTAGGTGTGCTAGTAAAGTTTATTCTTCCTGGAATGTTGATTGTAGTATTGGTGAATCCCGCGTTCAATCATTATGGTGTGACGGTCTTTTATACTTTTGAAAATGGCAATTCACTGACGCTTGAAGCATTGGTCTACGGTATAGTTCTGGCAATGGTTTTGGGAATTTCTATGATTTGGTTCCATTCCTTTAATGTCATTATGACTGGCGACAAATTTGTTTATCTTTTTGGCAAAGTTTTACCAGCTAGTTCTTTGATTTTATCAATGGTTTTTCGTTTTGTGCCTAAATTTAGTCACCAAGCCCAGATTATACGTAAAGGACAGAAGAGTATTGGCAGGGATATTTCAAATAATACATTCTTCAAAAAAATAAAGTATGGACTAAAAATATTTTCGATCTTAGTAACTTGGTCGTTAGAAAATGCGATTGAAACAGCTGATTCCATGAAAGCACGAGGTTATGGTTTGAAAGGACGAACAGCTTTTTCAATCTATCGACTAGATAAACGTAATGGATTTTTATTGATGTTGATGGTTATTATGGCAGGTTTGTTTTTATTCACTGTTTCTAAGGATGCTTTATTTGTCAGCTATAACCCAATTATCGTAATTAAAGGATTTCCGCTTACTTGGTTGAGTGGGTTCGGTCTTTTAAGTTTAACAATATTTATGAATATTCCGTTAGGTTTGCAGTTTTGGGAAACCTATCACTGGAGAAAGTCGCTAAAGCAATTATCAAAAAAAAGAGAATTACCGAGTTACTTTAATCAAATGGATGGAGCTAAAAATTATGAGTATCATTGGAATTGAAAATTTTTCTTTTACATACCCTCGCCAAACAGAAAAAATATTGAATCAGATCAACTTAACAATTGAAGAAGGAAGTTTCAATGTTCTGTTCGGGAAAAGCGGTTGTGGAAAAACAACACTTTTACGGCATTTAAAACCGGTCGTTGCTCCTCATGGAGAAGTGGAAGGAAAGATTGTTTTTCAAAATGAAGATATCAAAAATCTAAATACTCGCCGACAAAGTGAAGAAATCGGTTATGTCTTACAAAATCCCGACAATCAAATCGTCACAGACAAAGTTTGGCATGAATTGGCTTTTGGATTAGAAAGTTTAGGATTTGATTCAGCAACTATTCGTTTGCGGGTTGCAGAGATGGCTTCTTATTTTGGTATCCAACATTGGTTTATGAAAGATGTAACTGAATTATCAGGGGGGCAAAAACAGTTATTGAATTTAGCAAGTGTGATGGTTCTTCATCCTAAGCTGTTGATTTTGGATGAACCGACTTCTCAGCTGGATCCAATCGCTGCCAGTGAATTTTTAGAGACTGTTCACAAAATCAATCAGGATATTGGAACGACTATTATTATTACTGAACATCGCTTGCAGGAAGTATTACCAATGGCTGATCATTTGATTCTGATGGACCAAGGAGAGATTCATCTTCATGGTACTCCTCAAGAGGTAAGTCATCAAATGCATCAAACGAATGATGATCTGTTTATTGCGATGCCCGCACCATTGAAAATTTTTCTGAAGACTCAGAAAGTAGGTACCCATTATCCAATTACTGTTAGAGAAGGTCGTATTTGGCTAGAAAGTCTAAATTTAGCACCTATTTCAACTGAAATTGAAAACTCAGCAGCTGAAACTAGTCCACCGTTATTACAAGTAAAAGATATTTGGTTCCGCTATGAACGAGATGGAAAAGATGTTGTAAAGGATCTTAACTTCGAAGTTTATCCGGGAGAGTTTTTTGGATTAGTTGGAGGAAATGGGACTGGGAAAAGTACTACGCTTTCTCTGATCAGTCGAATTTATCGCCCGTACCGCGGGAAAATCTTACTTGAAGGGAAAAATATTAATAAACTTTCGAGCTATTATTTGTATCATAATTTTCTGGGTGTTTTGCCGCAAAATCCGCAGAGTTTATTTGTTAGAAAAACTGTTCTTGAGGATTTATATGAAATGATTGACGGTCCAAAAGAGAAAAAGACAGATGCTTATGCTTTGTCTATGGAGAAAAAAGATGCGGTCGCAGGAGTCATCCAACTGACGCACTTAGAACATTTGTTAGATAGACACCCGTATGATCTCAGTGGTGGAGAGCAACAGCGGTTAGCCTTAGCTAAGATATTATTATTACGCCCTAAGATTTTATTGCTGGATGAACCGACAAAAGGCTTAGATGATTTTTATAAACAAGAATTCGGACAAATTTTACAAGAGTTGAAGGAACAAGGCGTATCTATTATTATGGTTTCTCATGACGTGGAATTTATTGCGGAACATGCGGATCGTTGCGGACTGTTTTTTGAAGGGAATATCGTGACAATAAAAGCAACGCGAGCCTTTTTTTCAGGAAATAGTTTTTATACGACTGCTTCGAATCGACTTGCACGCAAATATTTTCCAGAAGCGGTGACGGTAGAGGAGGTAGTAGCATGTCTAAATCAACAAAAGACTTTCTAAAAGCTTTTTATTCAGATACGGAATATGAAGGAGAATCGTTTGAACGGCAGGCTGTACCAGAATTTCAGTTGTGGGATCAAATAATCAAAAAGCAAGCACTGTCTAAACGGACGAAACTTGCGCTACTGATCTATTTTTTACTGACGCCTTTAGTTATTTATGTGGGGATAAAAGTGGGCGATCGGAAATATTTAACTGTAAGTTTAATATTGATGGTCATGGCGATGGCACCTTTTTTCTTAATTTTTGAGAAAAGGAAACCAAAAGCTCGTGAACTGATTGTGATTGCTGTACTTGTTGGTTTAGCAGTGGCTGGTCGGATGGCATTTTTCATGTTGCCGCAATTTAAGCCAGTTACAGCGTTAGTGATTATCGCGGCAGTTTCCTTTGGTGCAGAAACCGGATTTTTAGTAGGTGCCTTATCGGCTTTAGCTTCGAATATTTTCTTTACACAGGGACCGTGGACTCCTTGGCAAATGTTTGCCTTCGGGATGGTTGGATTTATTGCAGGTCTATGCTATCAAAAAGGATTGCTGCGAATGAATCGCATCGCACTAAGTCTTTTTGGATTTGTTAGCTGTTTTATTATTTATGGAGGGATTATGAATCCCGCGTCACTGTTTATGTATTCTAGTGTCGTAACTAAAGAGGCATTGCTGGCGACATTTATATATGGGGCACCGATGGATCTCGTTCACGCTGGTTCAACTTTCATTTTTCTCTTTCTTTTTTCTAAACCAATGTTGGAAAAATTGGCTCGAATCAAAATTAAATATGGATTGATCCATTAAAAAGAACCGTCTGCCAAAAGTTTACTTTGGGCAGACGGTTCAAAATTTATTTATATTTTTATTGGATAAGACTGTCAACTAATTCTGGACGAGGATTAGACAAGACTATTTTGTTGATTAGCATAGCTTGATCTTTTGCGCCTTTTGCGCCAGCTTCAACCGCTGTTTTTACTGAGGCAACATCACCAGTCAGAACGACGAAGGATTTTCCAGCAATACCTGTTCCTAACTGGATAGCTAAAAGCTCAACATCAGCAGCTTTGACTGCAAAGTCAGCAGCAATAATCGATCCAGTTGCTGAATAGTATTCTAAAACGCCGATAGCTTGAATCGTTTCTGGTATTTTAGCCATATTTATAGCTTGAATAACTGTCGGATCAACGCGAGAGATCGTTAATTCACCGACTACATAACGCCCACCTTGTTCTACTCCAATCTCCATTGACCGCTCGATTGCCCCAACGTGACCACAAATCATAATATAGTACTTTCCAGGACAACTTGCGCGTGCCATGATCAATGTCGAATCAGCAGCTTTTAGCATATAGTCTACAACTTCGATACCTTTAGCGATGCTATTTAATTCTAAAAATCCGATGGTATCCATTTTTTTCATAAGGCACTCCTTTCGATCGTAATGCTCGTGGTAACAGCAGTAACGATACCATCAATACTAGCGTGAATATCTGCTCCTAATGCTTTTTCTGGTTTTTTCCCGATCAAATCCCCAGCCTTTATTTGGTCACCAGGCTGAACGACGGGTTCACAAGGCGCGCCGATATGCATTTTCATTGGAATAGTTACTACATTTGTTTCATGTTTGCAGAGTTCATTTACTTTTAAATCAGCGTATTGTTTCAAGCCATTCTTCAGCAATATTTTTACTGGCGGAACTTGTTGATACTCACGCATTAGTGAGGGAGTCAAAGGGATTTCTTTTTTCTGGTAACGAATCCCTTTTTCCGCTAGACGATGTTTTACATAGATATTTACTTGACGTGGCATCAAACCCATCGGACATGCGATCGTTTCACAAATCCCACATTCACAGCAAAGAAGTGCTTCTTTCCAAATTGGATCATCGTCGATATCGTCAGGAATTTCGGTAACTGTCAAATGACGCATAATTCGATGCGGATGAATCGGATGACCAATTTGGTAGCGTGGACAGAGCTCAGTACACAAGCGACATTGAATGCAAGAGGAGCGTGCTTTATTGATAACTTGAGGCATCTCTTTTTCAAGCAATTCATAAATAAAATCTTGCTTTCCAGTGATAATGATCCCCGAAGTTGTTTTGGTGACGACTTGTTGTGAAAAATCTTCTTTAGTTCCGGTTTTTCCCATCATAGGCCCCCCGTTAATGAACATAAAGTCATCAATCGTAGCTCCACCAGCTAATGTGAGACATTCTGTAAAAGAAGTCCCAATCGGTACTTCTAAAATTTTAGGTTCCTTAACCGCACCAGTGATCGTTAATAATTTATGAGTAACACTTTTTCCATGTTGAGCTCGATAAATATTCAGCATCGTGGAGATGTTTGAAATGACACAGCCGACATCTAACGGAATCCCGCCTGGCGGAACCGTTCGTCCAGTGATTTCAAAAACCATGATCTGTTCATCACCAGCAGGATAAAAGTTATTCATTTTGAAGAGTTTGATTGGAACATGGAGTACTTGAATGGCATTCTCTAATGCTTGGATCTCTTCAGTATAATGAGCCTTTGTAGCAATTACGATCTGCTTAGCTTCTAATAATTCTCCGACATCAGCGATTGCTTGGACACATTCTTTTGCGTAGTGGTTCATCACATAATGATCTTTTTTTAGCAAAGGTTCACATTCGGCTGCATTAATTATAAAATATTCCGTCTTAGTATTGTACTTGGCGGCAGTTGGAAAACCTGCGCCACCGCAACCAACAATTCCAGACGAACTAATTTGTTCCAATAGCATATTCGTTCCTCATTTCTTTAAACTAAGATGACTCAGCAGTTCTAGTTGACACATTAATTATTAAAAAAGATATTCTGCTTTTCACTAATCAAACAACAAACCTCATCAGCCGTCGTTAATTGTTTTCGATGTTTCATCAAGTTTTGAGCTAAACCCATGGAAATTCCTTTAGCCAAAAAGCGCTCTTTAGAAGTTTCCAGACAATCAAAATCAGGAAATTCACCTAAATTGGCGATTCGATTGATATTGGCCATCGCTAAATATCCAAGCGAGTCTTGAAAAATTGCTAGAAATCGTTCCCGCTGATTACCAGAAACATGATCAGAGAAATAGATGAAGTATGTCTTATAAACATCTTTAATTACTTGTAATAAAAAAGCGCACATTGAATCATCACCTCTAACAGAAAAGGCTGCGTATTGAGACAAGATATTTGCTAAAAAATAGCCAAGATCATAAGAGAAGGGACCAGTCATGGTATATTCCATATCGATTACTTTAATGGATGTTGATGAAACAAAAATATTTGAAGTATGAAAATCTCCATGGATTAAGCACTCATTTCTATTCGAAAGTTTATCAATCAATGAATCCCAATCTTTTTTTACAGTCGAGTCCTTTAAAATTACTGCTAAAATATCTAAAAGCGCTGCCTGCTCTAAAGGAATATTACTTTTTTTAGCAGCCGGTTTTAAGATGAATTTAGTAATAATCTCCCGCATATTTGAATTTTGAAAGTGATCGACTAAAGATATCCAATTTTCTTTTGACAATTTAAACTGAGATGTGGCTAAGTGAGTCCGTGCAAGGTATTCACCCACTTGTTTTCCTAATCGTGGGAATTGCTTCCCATGGCATAGGGAAAAGCGAAGAACCTCTAAATACGAAAGATCTTCCATAATAAATAAATGCGCTGTTGGATCAGAAAAATAAGTCATAGGAACCATTTGGGGAGCTAGTTCTGAACGTAATTGATACGTCATATATTCTAAATGATTACGTTTAGGATCAATCGGCATGAGGGAGATGCCGCTAGAGGGTACCTTTTTTGAATGCTTAAGAACAAATTTTTGCTTACCTTGTCTAAGGGTGTAAAGATAGTTTATGTAGCCGTCAATATATTTATCTTTTTCGTTGGAAAGAGCCGTCACAATAAGTGGACTGGGTTTGTTAAAAAGTGTAGTTTGATGAATTAAATAGTTTGTGAGTGTATGTTCGCTAATCTCCATTATGCTCCTCCTTACACCTTGTTCTATCAATAATTTTAGCGAAACATACAGCGAAAATATATAATAAAAATATGCACTTTATAGGAAAGTGCTGGAAAGCCTTTAAAGCCTACGAACCATAGTAAATACTCAAAAAAAGTGAGCAAAAAAATACAATAAAAAGACCGCTTTCAATTTGGAATTAAGGACAAGCAATCTATCAATTCTTTGAAAGTCTTAATCAGACAACCATATTTTTTCTACTTTAATGAGCACTTATGCAATCTTCTGTTTCGAGTCCCATTATTTGTATGTTTGTTTCATTAAAAAATCTGGATGGAGATTGATTTATTTGCAATTAGCCTTCCTACGACTATTTTTTTCGGAAAGTTGTCACATTTTTATCGAGTTTTTTAGTTGTTGATACGATCAAGAGTTCTTCGATGGCGGATAGGGCACTGCAGACTAAAAGAATAATACTGAAGGGTTTGACTGGAACGAGCAATAAAATGAGCGGGGCTAAAAAAAGCAGCAGTCCAGTTAATTTATTCAAATAGCTGTGTAGACTCGCAAATTGCCGGAAACGAAAGTAGCCGATCAAATAGGTAAGGCAACGGATTAAAGCAATCATAAAAATACCCCACAGCAAAAAATTCGGGAGTTTGATCGTAAAGATGACTTTTGTCGCGACAACTATAAAAAAGATCAAATCAGCCAAACTATCCAATAAAGTTCCAAGGCGGCTTGTCCAATTCATTTTCCGAGCAATCCAGCCGTCGAGAATATCTGTTATTCCTGCTAAAAAGTAAAGCAGAAAGAAAAATTGATCGGCGGCGATCACTATCAATAATGAGGCAAGGATCCGTAAAAGCGTTAATAGATTAGGAATATATTTCATGCGTCTGCTCCTTTGGTTAAGGGATCAATCGATGAGATGAAAGCTTCGTTCTAGTCTCAAATCGTATGTCATCCGGCAAATTTTTGTTCTTTGTTTCTGCTCAGATACGTTATTTTATTCTGGGGAAAATTGGTAGCCAGAATCAGTATTTTATTGAAAGATAATTTAACTTTATCATGTTTTTAGCGTGCTTGAAATCAAACTGAAATCGAATTGCAATGAATTTGTGCTATTTTTAATAAAAAGCGGTAAGGGGAAGTTGGAATGACAACAACATTGATTATTGATCATCCGTGGAAGGAAAGCTTTAATCACGGGGTGTTGAACCATTTGATCGCGGGTTTGGAACAGGATCAGAAAATCTATCAGGTGATCGATCTGAACAAAGATGGCTTTGATCCAGTGATGTCTGCTGAAGAATTAGCGGTTTATCAGCGCGGTTCGGTTTTAGATCCGTTGGTTTTGCATTATATGAGCTTGTTGCGGGAGACGACGCAGCTAGTTTTGATTTTCCCGATTTGGTGGTACAGTTCACCCGCAAGTTTAAAGGGCTTCCTTGATAAGGTATTGCTGAATGAATTTGCTTTCTTTGACGGCGGCAATGGGATTCAACCACTACTAGCAATCGACTCAGTCGTTGTCTTTACTACTTCGGATCAACCGACAGAAAGTTTGGACCAACATTGCACCCGCAGTTACAAGCATCAGTTAACGACGACATTAGAAGATATCGGTTTGCGAAATATTTCTTGGCATCATTTAGGCTCGCTGAAAAAGCTGAGTGAAGAAGAACGGCAAGCGTATTTAACAACGGTATATGACAAGCTGTAAAATCTGATAATGGCCGAACTGTATCAAGCAATAGGGATCACTTATTTGCATTTGTTAGCTATAAAAATCTAACTACATCAGAATCTCAAAACTTTCTTTAATTTTCGACGTAAGACCTTGAGCGGGTCTTGCGTCATTTTCTTTTTATCGGTACACTGGCTAAGATATAAAAGAAAGATGAGGATTATTTTTTTATGGAAAACGAAAAGGTTACGCAGCCGAACAAAAGCGATTGGATTTTACGCTTTATCAAAGGAATGTTCATCGGCTCAGGATTTATTTTACCGGGAGTCAGCGGAGGGGCCTTGGCGGCGGTATTTGGTATTTATGAACGGATTATTTCATTTTTGGCTCACATCACAAAAAATTTCAAAGAGAATGTGCGCTTTTTTATTCCTGTAGGATTAGGCGGTATCGCGGGGGTTTTTGTCCTTTCTTTTGCGGTTAGTTTTTTATTAGGGGAGTTTGAGACGATCATGTTGTGGTTCTTTGTCGGCTGTATTATCGGAACAGTGCCGGCATTGTGGAAAGAAGCTGGAAAAAAAGGCCGTGCAACAAAAGACTATGTTATTTTGGTTATTAGTTTTGTTGTTGGTTTTTGGTTCTTGTGGCAAGGTTCAAGTTTATTTGGTCACGTAGATCAAAATTTTGTAACTTGGATGATCGCTGGTGCATTAATTGGTTTGGGCTTGATTGTACCGGGGCTTAGTCCTTCAAACTTTTTAGTCTATATGGGCATGTACAAAGCGATGGCAGACGGCTTCAAAACAATCGATATGGGTGTGATCATTCCAATCGGGATCGGCGGATTAGTCACTGTTTTGAGTTTATCAAAAGTAATGGACTGGGTATTTAGTCATTTTTATGCGGCGATGTATCATTTTATTTTAGGAATTGTTTTTGCTTCAACGGTAATGATCATCCCGACAGATTATAGTGGGATCGGTTTCCTTGGTTTCGTTGGCTGTGCGGTTTTATGTGTGCTAGGAGCAGCGCTTGGCTGGTGGATGAGTCGTTTGGAAGAACGGTATGTTCCAGAAGATTAAAAAATAATTTGAAATTTAGGCTTGCAATTTTGATGAGAAGTCTTTAAGATGATGGTAAGCATTTGGAATAGTAATAAATTTTATTGGCAGCAGAGAGTTGATTCATCGGCTGAAAGATCAACGTGCCCACTGAAATTTATGAACCTACCAAAGAAGATTGATGCGAAAGCAGCACGCGACTCTAGCGTTATTGGAGCTGAAAGTTGGGTCAATAAGATTTGACCAAGCAAGGTGGTACCGCGAAATTATCCGTTTCGTCCTTACAGTTGTGTAGGGATGGAACGGTTTTTTTATTTTTATTTTTAGGAGGATGCATGAATGACAAACTTACAAAAAGAAGATTTTTCAAAATGGTATTTACAAACAATTCAAAAAGCTGACTTGATGGATTATTCACCTGTTCGCGGTTGTATCATTTTTAAAGCTGATGGTTATGAACTTTGGGAACATATCCAAGAAGATTTCAACAAATGGTTACGAACACAAGACATCCGTAATGTCTACTTCCCAATGCTGATCCCTAAACATTTCCTAGAAAAAGAAGAAGAACACGTAGAAGGTTTTGCGCCAGAATTACCTTGGCTAACTAAAGTTGGTGATGAAGAATTAGAAGAACCTTATGCATTACGGCCAACATCCGAAACATTGATCGGCGATGCTTTTTCTAACTGGATCAATTCTTACCGTGATCTTCCTTATGAAATCAACCAATGGGCGAATGTTTTCCGTTGGGAGAAAAAAACGATGCCATTTTTACGGACTTCAGAATTCTTATGGCAAGAAGGCCATACAGCTCATGATTCTGAAGAAGCTGCTCGCGTACGGACGATGAGTGCTTTAGAAGCGTATGCTAATTTAATTGAAAATACGTTGGCGATCCCTGTTTACCGCGGACAAAAAACACCGTCTGAACGGTTTGCAGGTGCGGTAGATACGTATTCTGTCGAGGCAATGATGCGTGACGGAAAAGCCGTCCAAGCAGGAACGTCTCATTACCTTGGTCAAAACTTTGCAGAAGCGTTTGATATCAAATTCTTGAATCGCAACAATGAACATGAATATGCATATACAACGTCTTGGGGAATCTCAACTCGTTTGATTGGCTCATTGATCATGGTTCACGGCGACGAACAAGGATTGGTTTTACCACCAAAAGTTGCGCCAACACAAGTAATCTTGATCCCGGTTGGCCCTTGGCAAAAACAACCAGCTATTTTGGATCGTTTACATGAATTGAAAGCATCATTAGTTGAAAAAGGTTTGCGCGTTCGGATCGATGAAACGGACAACACACCAGGCTTCAAATTTAACGAATGGGAATTAAAAGGGGCGCCATTACGAATTGAATTCGGCCCGCGTGATTTGAAAAACAATCAAGCCGTTATCAAAATGCGTGATCTAGAAGACAAAGAATCTGTCTCGTTAGAAGGCATTGAAGAGTATATCACCGAACAATTGGATATCATGCAAACACGTTTATTCGAAAGCGCGCAAAAACGCTACGGTGAAAATGAACATACTGATATCGATACGTTAGATGAATTGAAAGCTCATATCGAACAAGCCAAAGAATCAGGAGAAACACCAGGATTTGTCTTGATCGGTTGGGATGGCACGGAAGAAACTGAAGCCAAAATCAAAGAAGAAACGGGCTTCACGACTAGAAATATTCCATTTAACCCACCTGTTGAAAAAACAGTCGACATCGTTAATGGAAAACCTGCGAAACATACCGTTTGGATAGCACGCGCGTATTAATTTGAGGAAGTCCGCCACAGTATCGCCAGTTTATTAAAATTTTTTTTGCAATTACTGTTTAATCAATCAGCCACCAGTAAGCAGGAAGGTCGGGAATTTGATTTCCCAGGTTGATCTGTGCGGTTATATTCTTAGAGTCTGAGAGCATCAATCAAATTTGGTTGGTCATCTCAGGCTTGTTTTTTTTTGAGAAAGATGGGTAGAATAGTTATAGGATGTGAGGGGGATTTCAATGAAAATCGTTGTACTAGATGGCTATGCGTTAAATCCGGGAGATTTAACTTGGAAGGCTTTTGAAAAATTTGGAAAAATAAAAATCTATGATCGTACGTCTTACACGAACAAACAAGAAATTATTGAACGAATCGGTCAAGCGGAAGTGATCTTGACGAATAAAACGCCGATCGATGAAGCGGTATTGCAAGCGGTGCCACAAGTGAAATATATCGGGGTGTTAGCAACTGGCTATAACGTGGTGGATCTCACTGCTGCTAGTAAGCGAGGAATCTCGGTCACGAATATTCCGGCGTATGGTACCACTGCTGTGGCGCAATTTACGTTTGCATTGTTGTTAGAAATTGCTAACCAAGTAGGATTGCACAGTGCGTCTGTTCATCAAGGCGCATGGCAAAACAGTCAGGACTTTACGTACTGGAAAACACCTTTGATGGAGCTGCAAGGAAAAACGATTGGCTTGATCGGGTACGGTGAAATCGCCCAAGCAACGGCTACGATTGCTCATGCATTCAATTTAAATGTCATCTACTGGAATCATCGGCCCAAACAAGCGCAAGCAGTCTGGGCAAAGCAAGTCACGTTAAACGAATTGTATCAGCAAGCCGACATCATCAGTTTGCACGTTCCACAAACAGCTGAAACAACGAAAATGATCGATCAGACGGCGATCCAGCAGATGAAAACTGGTGTGATCTTATTGAATACCGCTCGGGGCGGTTTGTTAGATGAAGCCGCTGTAGCAGAAGCTTTGAACAACGAAAAAATTTATGCGGCGGGAGTAGATGTAGTTTCAAAAGAACCCATGAGTAAAGAAAATCCGTTACTGCACGCTAAAAATTGTTTTATTACACCGCATATCGCATGGGCGCCTGTAGAAACCCGGCAACGGCTGATGGAAATTGCCGCAGACAATCTGCGTGCCTTTTTAGCCGGCGAAGAAAAAAACGTTGTGAATCAGAAATTATAGCAGTATTTGTTAAAATACGCTGTATCGTTTTTATAAAAAAAGCTGTGACCGCTTGTCCCTCAAAAATTTGGCTTTAAGGGAAAGGATCACAGCTTTCTTCTATTTAAATAGTTGATCGATCTTATCGAAGTCTGCAGCAGTTAATTGGATATCAACGGCTTTGGCATTTGCTTCTACTTGATCAGGGCGTTTTGCGCCAGGGATCACTACATCGATTTGCGGGTGTTTTAAATACCAGGCTAAAACTAATTGCGTAACGGTAGCATCATAGTCTTTTGCGATTGGTTGCAATTGATCCACTTCAGTAATGATTTCTTTGAAGCGTGGTCCTTTGAAATCTGGATTTTTGCTGCGCAGATCACTTGCAGCAAATTGAGCTTCTTCACTGTATTTTCCAGTCAAGAGGCCAGAGTCTAGTGGGTAGTATGGAACGAAGCTGATCTTATTTGCTTTCAAATAAGGAAACAGATCTTTTTCGTGTTCGCGGTGAATCAGGCTGAAACGATCTTCTACAATGTCGACATAACCGTCTTGATTGGCTTCTTTTAATTGTGCCACTGAAAAGTTTGAAACACCGATCGCACGGATTTTACCAGCTTCTTTTAATTTGTGTAGCGCGGCGACCGCTTCGTTTTTAGGAGTCGCTTCATCTGGAAAATGGATATAGAAAATATCGAGATAATCTGTTTGAAGTCTTTGTAAAGCGGCTTCAACAGCATTTTTAAGAAATTCGGGCGAGTTATTGAATTTTCCGCCTTGTTGCAAGTCGTGTGCCGCTTTGGTCGCTATAATTACTCGGGAACGATCAAATGCTTCCTCTTGCAAAACTTCACCGATCAATTCTTCTGAGCGGCCGTGACCATAAGAAAAAGCCGTATCTAATAAGGTGATCCCATTGTTGAGGGCAGCTCGAATCACGTCTTTACCCATAGCTTCAGATAGGTCTGGATAGAGATTGTGTCCGCCTACAGCATTTGTTCCTAAACCCAAAGAACTTGCATAAACTTGTGATTTTCCAATTTGAACATCTGTCATTTATTATTCGCTCCCTTGTATTTATTCGCTTGATTAAAGATTCAGCTATTCTATTTTAGTCTAAAATAAAGTGTCAAAAAAAGCGAATATTCTTACTTCTTTTTTATTTGTGGCAAGAAAATCACTTGACTTTCAGACCTTTTTTTAGTAGCTTAGTAAGAGGTAAAAACATCAATGAAATATCTATGAAGGAACTAGTAAATTACGAAAAAACGTACAGAAAAAATTGCCTCGGCTGAAAGCAATTTCGTAAAGAGTAATTGAAAGACAGTCTGGAGATGAGCGCGTGCAAAGCCGCTCCGTTACGCAAGCGTTAATTGCTAAAGAAAAAGAGCGAGACTCTTTTTAAAAATAGGTGGTACCGCGATAATTTTCGCCCTTGTTCAATTCGAACAAGGGCTTTTTTTCAGTTTTGTTTAGACTGTTTAGTTCAAAATGGGCTAAGCGCTCATACTGTTTAGCGAAATGAATGGCGGATGAAGGGATACTCATTTTCTATTTTTAGGAGAATGAGCGCTTCAACGAGGAGCCGGCTGTCAATCGTACTTTTTGTATCAAGCGAGATCGATTTAGTAAAATAGATTTTATGATGAATCAACTACATAAAAATGAAAAAGGAGATCAACCATGAGTTATCAGCGACCAAAAGGGACCAATGATATTTTACCAGGAGAAAGTGAAAAGTGGCAGTTTGTCGAAGAGACGGCACGTTTAGTATTTAATGACTACCAATATCAAGAGATCCGCACGCCGATTTTTGAACATTACGAAGTGATAGCTCGCAGTGTCGGTGATACGACGGATATCGTATCAAAAGAAATGTATGATTTTTATGATAAAGGAGAACGCCATGTGACCCTTCGTCCTGAAGGAACGGCCCCGATCGTTCGAGCATATGTAGAAAATAAATTATATGGTCCTGAGTTTAGAAAACCTTACAAAGTTTATTACACTGGCCCGATGTTTCGTTATGAACGTCCGCAAAAAGGTCGTCTGCGTCAATTCCATCAAATCGGTGTTGAAGCTTTCGGCAGCGAAAATCCTAGTCTAGATGTAGAAGTAATGGCAATGGCGATGGATTTCTTCAAACAATTAGGAATTAGCCAATTGCGGTTAGTGATCAATTCTTTAGGAGATCAAGAAACGCGAACAAATTATCGCAAGGCCTTGATCACATATCTTGAAGCGCATGAAGAAGCGTTGAGCGAAGATTCGCGCCGTCGGTTACATGAAAATCCGTTACGTGTGTTAGACAGTAAAGATCGCAAGGATCAACCAATCGTCGCGGATGCACCAAGTATTTTGGATTATTTAAGCGACTATGCGAAAACATATTTTGAAGGTGTCACCAAAACATTAGAATATTTAGCTATTCCATATGAAATTGATCACCGCATGGTTCGCGGGTTAGATTACTACAATCATACGATCTTTGAAATTATGAGCGATGCGCCAGGAATGGGCGCACAAACGACTATTTGCGGTGGCGGGCGCTATGATGGCTTAGTTGAAGAGCTTGGCGGACCAGAAACACCAGGTATTGGATTTGCGATGGGGATCGAACGGATTCTTTTAACATTAGAACAAGAAGATGTAATGATCCCAAATGCTGACAGCTTGGATGCGTATGTCGTTGGTCTGGGTGAGAGCACAAATTTGGAAACATTGAAAGTCGTTCAAACGATTCGCGGCTTCGGTTTTTCTGCCGATCGCGATTTCATGGGACGTAAAGCCAAAGCCCAATTTAAAACTGCCGATAAAGAAAACGCGAAATTAGTCTTAACGTTAGGTGAAGATGAATTGGCCAAAGGCGTGATCAATGTCAAAGATTCAGCGACTCGTGAAGAGAAAACTTTCTCTTTGGCAGAAGTATACGAAGATTTTGCAGCAATCTATGACCAAATGACGACGCCAAAATTCGACTAATGATCGAATACGGTCCAAATGATTTTGTTTCATTCAAACAAGTAATACACGGGATAAAAGTTCTTCTGTTTTTTCTTGAAAAAAATAGGAATATTCATAAAAAATGAAGGAGTGGAAAAAATGGCTAGACGTACAGTCTACTGCGGACGTGTGTCCGATAAATATTTAGATCAAAAAGTAACATTAAAAGGATGGGTGCAAAAGCGTCGTGACTTAGGCGGTTTGATTTTTATCGATCTGCGTGACCGCGAAGGTGTGGTGCAAGTAGTCTTCAACCCAGCTGAATCAAAAGAAGCATGGGAAATCGCAGACCAATGCCGCAGTGAATTTGTTGTTGAAATTACAGGAACGGTCATCCGTCGTGATGCAGGTTCTGTGAATAAAAAAATGGCAACGGGTGATTTTGAAGTTAAGGGAGAAGCTATCACAATTTTGAACAGCGCCAAAACACCGCCGTTTTCAATTGAAGATGAACAAAATATCAGCGATGAAGTTCGTTTGAAGTACCGTTATATGGATTTGCGTCGTCCAAAAATGACACAAAATCTAATGATGCGTCATCGTTTAACACAATCTGTTCGTCGTTTCTTAGACGGCAATGATTTCTTAGATATTGAAACACCTTACTTGGCAAAATCTACGCCAGAAGGTGCCCGTGATTATTTAGTGCCATCACGTGTCCATGCCGGTCATTTTTACGCATTGCCGCAATCACCGCAAATTTTGAAACAGTTATTGATGACAGCTGGTTTTGACCGCTATTATCAAATCGTTCGTTGTTTCCGTGATGAAGATCTGCGCGGGGACCGTCAACCAGAATTTACCCAAATCGATATTGAAACAAGCTTTTTAACAGCTGAAGAAATCCAAGAATATACAGAAGCACTGATCGCGCAAGTCATGAAAGATGTTCGCGGCGTAGAAGTCACATTACCATTTCCACGGATCACTTGGGATGAAGCAATGGAACGTTACGGTTCAGATAAACCTGATACTCGTTTCGAGATGGAACTGATCGATGTAACAGAAATTGCTGCAGCAACTGAATTTAAAGTCTTCCGTATGGCATCTGATAATGGTGGTGTCGTGAAGGCGTTGAACGCAAAAGGCGCAGCAGACAAATATTCACGTAAAGAATTGGATCGTTTAGGCCAATTTGTTGGACAATTTGGTGCGAAAGGATTGGCTTGGATCAAAGTTGATGAAAATGGCGAATTAACTGGACCAATCGCGAAATTCATGGGCGGTGTCAGTGAAGAATTGAAACAAGCAACAAATGCTGAAGCAGGCGATGTATTGATGTTCGCGGCGGATCAATTCTTAACAGCCGTAACCGCATTAGGCGCCGTTCGTTCAAAAGTCGGAAAAGAGCTTGGTTTGATTGACGAAGATCGCTTTGATTATTTGTGGGTCGTAGATTGGCCGCAATTTGAATTTGATCAAGAATTAGGCCGTTATGTTTCTGCGCATCATCCATTTACGATGCCGATGGAAAAAGATATTCCTAACTTGAAGGACCATCCAGAAAAAGTTTATGCACAAGCTTACGATATCGTCTTGAACGGTTATGAATTGGGTGGCGGTTCACTACGTATCAATACACGTGAATTACAAGAACAAGTCTTTGAAACACTAGGTTTCACTCGTGAAAGTGCTAATGAACAATTCGGCTTCTTATTAGAAGCATTGGATTATGGATTCCCTCCAATCGGCGGAATCGCTCTTGGTTTAGATCGTTTTGCAATGTTGCTGGCAGGTGAAGACAACATTCGTGAAGTAATCGCCTTTCCTAAAAACGGAAAAGCCGCTGATCCAATGTCAGATGCACCAAGTACAGTTTCTCCATTGCAACTTTACGAATTGAGCATCGACGTTACAAAAGTAGAAGAATAAGAAAACACTAAGATAAGCGCCTTCCTTTGCGACAGGTGCTTTCTTTTTTTCAGAGGAATACGTATAATGTGAGTGAAATTTTGAAATGAGGCGAGAATAACATGATGAAAAAGAAGATAGAGGGCTGGCCGCACCATGATTATGCTACCCGATTATCTGTCGCAGTTGTTTATGCATTTTTAGCGGCGATTGCCGTGAACTTTTTTTACCAGCCAGGTCACATCTATTCCAGCGGAGCGACTGGTTTTGCCCAGATTTTGACGACTTTGTCTCATCGAGTCATCGGTTTTACCGTTCCCGTATCCGTGACGCTCTTTTTGATCAATGTGCCGCTTTTTTTCTTAGCTTGGTTCAAGATCGGTCATAAGTTTACGATCTTCACTTTCATCACTGTTTTTTTAACATCATTTTTCATTCATATTATTCCAGAGACGACGTTGACGAGCGATCCGATCATCTGCGCGATTTTTGGCGGAGCAATCATGGGTGTCGGCATCGGGTTCGCGCTAAAAAATGGTTTGTCTTCTGGTGGACTCGATATTTTGAGTATCACGATCCGTAAACGCACAGGAAAATCCGTCGGCTCGATCTCGATTATTTTTAATGTGCTAATCATGCTGATGGCAGGGATTTTATTCAGTTGGCAATACATGTTTTATTCTGCTCTGGCGATCTTCATGAGCGGGAAATTGACAGATGCGCTCTATACAAAACAACGGAAGATGCAAGTCATGATCGTGACGAAATGTCCGGAACGTGTGATCAATGGTATCCAAGATCAGATGCGCCGTGGGATCACCATCATCAATGAAGCAGAAGGTGCGTATAAACACGATAAGCAAACTGTTCTGTTTACTGTTGTGACTCGCTTTGAATTGCCTTTACTAGAATCGATCATGCGAGAAAATGATCCGGATGCGTTTGTCAGTATTTCAGAGAATGTGCGGATCATGGGTCGTTTTTATGAAGAATCAATGGATTAAAGTTGGGAAAATACTCCCAGCTTTTTTTCTTTAAGGAAAAAGCTGAATGGCTCGATCGACAGAAACTGAAGTTTTTAGGAAATCCTTTTTTTATTAATAAATTGTTGCAGTTTATTAAATTTATACGTATAGTTAGTTTGATATTCTATAGTAAAGTTGGAAAAGAGAAATATGGGAAAAAGACTAAAGCATAGCCGTTATATTACGGGGTTTGACGGCATTCGTTCGTTAGCTGTAATCGGCGTCATTTTATATCATTTAATGCCTACGCAAATGCGTGGCGGGTACTTAGGAGTTCCGATTTTTTTTGTAGTCTCGGGTTATTTGATCACCGATTTACTGCTGCAGGAATGGAATCAGACGAAGCGTATCGATATTAAACAATTTTATTATCGACGAATGAAACGATTGTATCCGGCATTGGTTACGATGTTGATCGGATCGGCGGCTTATATCACTTTGTTTCAGCGAAATCTTTTGAATAATTTAAGAGGCAATGTTGTCAGCAGTCTGCTCTATGTCAATAACTGGTGGCAGATCAATCACGGGATGTCGTATTTTGACCGTTTTTCAAGTGAATCACCGTTCACACATATTTGGTCGCTGGCAGTCGAGACACAGAATTATTTGATCTGGCCGATCGTTTTTGTTTTACTAATCAAGCTGGTAAAAAATAAAGGAAAAATATTTCTGGGAATCTTAGTTGCTGCTTTGTTGTCTGCTATTTTGATGGCTGTTTTATATGTCCCAGGACAAGATCCGACACGGGTTTATTACGGGACCGATACTCGCTTGTTTTCTATTTTATTAGGGGGAGCCTTAGCCTTTATTTGGCCAAGTACTCGCTTGAAAGCACAGATCCCCGTACAAGCGAAGCAAGTATTAAATGGTATCGGATTGGGTTCCTTGATCTTATTGATTTTAGCCTTAATATTTTTACGCAACGATCTATCCTTTGTATATTATGGCGGGATCTTTTTAGTAAGTTTGTTAAGTGTCTTGTTGGTCGCAATCACAGCTCATCCTGGCGCAAGTTTGAATCGCTGGCTGACGAATCCGGTTTTTACATGGCTTGGAAAACGGAGCTATGGCATTTATTTGTACCAATTTCCAGTGATGATTTTTTACGAAGCCAAAATAAATGTAGCCGATCACACGATACTTCATACCATCATGGAAATTATTTTGATCCTGTTTGTCACTGAGCTTTCTTATCGTTATGTAGAGAAACCATTGCGGACGTTCGATTATCGCCAAACTTTTACTACTTTGAAGACAACTTTTTGGGCGCCGGTCAAGAGTCGCAGAAAGATCGGTTTTATCTTTTCTAGTTTGATCACATTGATCGCGTTGATTGGGATCATTATTGCACCGACGAACAAAGTAGATGCGGAGCAGCAAGCGTTGCAGCAGCAGATCGAACAAAATAAAAAGGCTGCGGAAAAAACAGAAACTTCAACTAGTGATTCGGCTGAAACGGATCAGTCGGATCAGACGACTGCAAGTTCCCAAAAACCGCTTAGCTTGGGGGAAAAGTACGAGCTTAGCAACCGTGAAGTGACTAAAGCGAAAAAACTAAAAGTTACGGCTTTTGGCGATTCCGTTTTGTTAGCAGGCTCTAAAGGACTGACAGAAATCTTTCCAAAAATGATAGTTGATGGAGAAGTCGGGCGACAATTGCAAGACGGTCCGGCATTGCTGCAAGCATTGAAAGATAAAGGCGAACTGAATGATACGATCTTATTGAGTCTCGGAACGAATGGTCCATTCAGCCAAGATGATTTCGCACAGATTATGAATGTATTAGGGAGCAAGCATCAAGTTTTTGTTATCAATACACATGTGCCGACGCGCCGCTGGCAAAATGATGTCAACACTATATTAGCGGCCGCAGCGGAGCAATATAAAAATGTCCATCTCATCGACTGGTACGGATTCAGTAACGAACATAGTGATTGGTTTTACGATGATCAAGTCCATCCTAACGAGGTTGGTTCTGTTCAATACTGTCATTTGATTGCAACTGAAATACTTAAAGGACAATAAAAGCGCTCCAGATTAAATTAAAACTGCTGATTTCTTGCATTGAACAAGGAATCAGCAGTTTTTAATTATTTATTTGAGTAAATCAAACGAAACATCACGATTGAAAAACAAACCAGTCAATAGAAAAAGCTGCTTGAGAGCTTTGTGTCATTTTTTTGAAATGAAACGGACAGCTGTATTTAAAAAAGATCTTTCAGATAGAAAAAAGATTTTTACTTTGGTTGGATTGTAAGTAGTTTTCTTTTTGTTTCCGGGATAATTTTTTAAAAGCGGCTTCGGCTTTTAAGGCTTCACTGCGAGTAGCAAAGCGTTCCGCATGGATCATTTGAAGCGGGCGCCGACTTTGCGGATGGGTGTATTTTGCGCCTGTGCCGGCATTGTGTTGTGCTAGCCGTCTAGTCATATCAGTTGTATAACCACCGTAAAAACTGTGATCTTTGCATAATAAAACATAAAAGAAATGTTCAGTTGCCATAAAGCATCTCCTGTAAAGCGGCAGAGTAGTTGCCGGATTCATCATAAGTATATAATGGAGGAAGAAAACGCAGCCCTTCATTTTTGCCGTCTTTGATCCCTTCGATCAATAAGACATTGGCTTCTTTTCCTGGTTTAGGATAAACAAACTGGATTCGTTTTGGCGCAATCCGATGTGCGCGCAAACAATCGATAATCTCTAAAAAACGATCTGGACGATGAACCAGCGCAAAACGGCCGTTCATTTTTAATAGTTTAGCTGCAACACTGACAACATCTTCTAATGTCGCGTGAATCTCGTGGCGCGCGATTGCCAGATGAGGGTTGGGATTTTTTTGGCTCGTTGGCAATTCCTTAAAATAAGGCGGGTTGCAGACCACTAGATCTGCCGAATCGGCTCGGACAACTTCAAAAGAATTTTTTAAATCTAGTTCATGCATCGTGAGCTGGTCTTCTAAATGATTCAGTTGAATACTGCGTTTGCCCATGTCTGCTAGCCGCGGCTGTAATTCGATTTGTTCGATTGCAGCGGAGGTCTTACGACTTAAAAAAAGACCGACTGCGCCATTACCGGCACAAAGATCGATGATTTTTCCGCGTTTTGGAACTCGCGGGAAATTTGCTAATAAAACCGCATCGATGGAAAAAGAGAAGACTTCTGAGCTTTGGATGATCTGAATATCCTCGGCGTAAAGTTGATCGATTCGTTCACCTTTTCTTAACAATTTCTTTTGCCCCCTTAAAAAAATCATACCGTTGTATTATACTACGTTTAGTTAGGTAACTGAAAGGAAGAAAAAATGTTTTTTAAATTTATCCGCGCCATCGTCCGCGTTCTTTTAGCGGTCATCAATGGCAATGCTCATTATCAAAATCAAGAAAAACTGCCGGAAGGAAATTATATTCTCGTTGCTCCGCATCGAACGTGGTGGGACCCTTTTTATATTGCATTAGGGGCGGCGCCTAAACAGTTTAGTTTTTTAGCTAAAGCTGAGTTGTTTAAAAATCCGATACTGCGTTTTATCTTAGTCCATCTGAACGCTTTTCCAGTGGATCGTGACAAACCAGGACCAAGTGTAGTAAAACGTCCGGTCAAAATATTGAAAGAATCGGATAAAAGTTTGATCATGTTTCCAAGCGGGACACGCCACTCATCAGAACTAAAGGGCGGGATGACGTTGATTTCACGTTTATCGAAAAAACCGATCGTGCCTTCAGTTTATCAAGGGCCGACTAAATTTTCGGAGTTGTTTAAACGGACCCCCGTGGTCATCCGTTTCGGTGATCCCATCGATATTTCAGATATCAAAAAAATGGACAAAGATGGTTTAGCAGAAGTTGAAAAACGGGTCCAAACGGCTTTTGATCAATTAGACCATGAGATTGATCCTAATTACAAATACATCGCTAAAGAAAAAGACACTGATTGATTCAGTGTTTTTTTCTTTGCGTCGGATTTTTTCTGTTATGGCAGTTAAACCTACCGTTACAGTCTAAGAACAGAAATGACTACGGGAACAATCCACGTTCAACCCTCAATGAAAAAATGATTAAAGACCGTGTTTTTTACCGCAACAACTAGTTGCAAGGCAGAAAAAAAGCCCAAATCATGTTATAATTTTGGGAAGGACTTAATTAGGAAAAGGGTGGATCGATGAAAGTTTTACATACTGCTGACTGGCATATCGGAAAAAAACTTCATGGCTATGATTTATTGCCAGATCAAGCATACATTCTTGACCAAATATTAGAAATTGCAAAATCAGAAGCCGTCGATGCGATAATGATCGCTGGTGATTTGTACGATCGTTCTGTGCCGTCAGAAGACAGCGTTCGCTTGTTAAATCAAACGATTGCTAAGTGGAACCTCACGGAAGGTTTCCCTTTATTAGTGATTTCAGGCAATCACGACAGTGCGACTCGCTTGGCGACCGGAGCACCGTGGTTTAACCAAGCACAGTTTCATCTTCAGACTCGCTTGCAAGATGCTTTTACTCCAATAGAAATAGAGAATACCCAATTTTATTTATTGCCGTATTTTGAACCCGTCGACGCACGTATTTATTTTGAAGATTCCGACTTGCGTACGATCCAAGAGACAATGCCAAGAGTGATCGAAAAAATGGAAGCAAGTTTTGATCCAAATAAAAAGCATTTTCTGATCAGCCATTTTTTTGTAGCGGGCAGCAGTAAGACTGATTCTGAAACAAAGATCGAAGTAGGCGGATTGGACGGAATCAACGGGAAGTTGTTAGCGGAGTTTGATTATGTGGCACTGGGTCATCTTCATGGGAAAGATGCGTTGAAACTGGAAAATGCGCGCTATAGCGGCTCGCCGTTAAAGTATTCATTATCAGAAAAGGATCAGCAAAAAGGTGTCTGGATCGTGGATACGCAGACGAATGAGTTTTCTTTTCGTGAGTTGACACCGCTTCATGAAATAAAAGAGCTGCAGGCTAGTTTTTCAAAATTATTAGATCCTGATTTTTATAAGGCAGTGAATCGGGAAGATTATTTGTCGTTTTTATTGGAGGATCGTGCAGTTATTCCTAATTTGATGAATCAGCTGCGTCAAGTTTATCCGCGGATCATTCAAGTTGAACGGGCGAATGGTTTTGAGACGGCTGTGTCCACCCGCTTGAAAGACGAGAATATCAAAGAAAAATCACCGATTTCCTTGACGGAAGATTTCTTTACCGAAGTCGCTCAAACGGAATTAACCACACAACAGAAGAAATGGATCGAAATGGGATTACATACGAGTTTGCAACAAGGAGGTGTCAGCTGATGCTTCCTAAAAAAATTATCATGGAAAACTTTGGACCGTTTCTGCATGAAGAAGTTGATTTTGAAGAAATGTCAGAAGCGCCATTGTTTCTGATCAGCGGAAAGACCGGGGCAGGAAAAACGACGATCTTTGATGCAATCACATTTGCTTTATACGGAGACGCATCCGGCGGGGTCCGTTCCTCAAATGAAATTCGCTCTTCTTTCGCTGAACCAACGGAAGAAACTAGGATTCAATTTCTTTTTGAACATCAAGGCAGAAATTATTCGATCGAACGCTGGCCGAAGCAGACCTTAGCGAAGAAAAATGGAAAAGGCGAGACGACCAAAAATCAAAAAGTCCAATTGAGTATTTTTGATGATACGGGTCAAGAGGCTGAAGCATATACGAAAGTAGACGCAGTAAACGAAGTGATCTACCAAATTCTGCATTTGCAAAAAGATCAATTTCGTCAGATCGTGATGCTGCCGCAAGGAGAGTTTCGGACATTTTTAAATGCCAACAGCACAGAAAAAGAGACCGTCTTGCGCAGTTTATTCGGAACTAATTTTTATCGTAACTTTACTGAGCGTTTGAAGTTTCAAAAGATTGAATTGGAAAAATCTGTCGGTGACTTGACGACGCGAATCGACCAGTTATTTCAACAAGTAGCCGCTGAAAAAGGGGCAACTTACGAAGAATCGTTAAAACTTGCCCGGTCATATTTGATGTCAGAAAAACAAACTTTGCAAACAAGTCAGGCTGAACTTTTGAAAAAACAAGCTGTGCAAAAAGAATTGCAGCAGCAGTTGCAACAAGCGCAAGAGCTTGCCGAACGGTTTTTACAAGTGCAAGCAACGCAGCAGCAACTGCAGCAATTAAAAGAAAGTTTGCCGGAACAAGCAGAAAAGAAAAAACAGCTGGCTCAGGGAAAAGCCACTGAAAATTTACGGCCGCTTTATGAGCGCGTACAAGAACTAGCAATGTTTCAAACTCAAAAAGACCAAGAAGCGGCTGAAAATCAGCGTCAGTTAGCAGAACTGGAACAACGAGTTGTGGACTGTCAAAAACAGGAAAAAGAATTTGAACTGCAACGTTCAGATCAACAGGCACAGGAAAAAGAACTGCAAAGTTTAGAATCTTTTTTGCCGCTAGTAAAAAGAAAAGCAGAACTGGAACAACAACAAACAGAGCTGATAGAACAACAAACGCATTATCAAACACAGTCAGCCAAAATCAGCGAGCGTCTGCAAACAGCTGAAAAGCAACAGCAATTATTGACGCGCAGACTGAATACGGAACAAAGTTGGCAAGATCGTCGGTATAAAGAATTGCAGCTGCAGCAACAAGCGGCACAATTACAAATGTTGGACAGACAGATCTTTGATCAGCAAGAAGCAGAAGAAGATCAGCAAATCAAATTGGCTCAGCTAGTTGAACAAACCAGTCAGATCAGCAATCAACTAACCAGTGAAACGGCTGATTATAAGAAATTGAAAAGCCGTTGGGCAGCTGCCGAGATTGCCCGCTTAAGTATGGATCTGCTTCCCGGCGAACCTTGTCCAGTTTGCGGTTCAAAAGAACATCCTGAGCCGGCGCCTCACAGTGTGTTGGCACTTGAGGATATAAGTCAATTGCAGGGTACCCTTGAAACACAAGAAGCTCGAATCAAACAATTGGAATTGCTCCGGGAACAAACTGAAGCTCGTTATGAAGTAGCAATAAAAACTTTTGATGAAGCGCAAAGCGAGCGAGCCCGTGCACAAGCAACCTTCAAACAACAGCTCACGCAACTTCAAGCAGACATTCAAGCGGATTATCAGCAAGAAGTCGCAGCGGAATTAGCAGAGTTAACCGATTTCCTTGCTGCTTGTCAAAAAGAAACGGCTGAAGCGTTAGCAGAGATCGCTGAGGCGAGACAGTCATTGGAATTATTGACGGCAGAACTTGCCAAAGAGCAAGCAGAGAAAAAAGAAATTGAGACTCGTGCGGCAAGGCTAAAAGATGAACTGCAACTAGTCGTCGGTCGTTTGACCAGTATCAAAGAACAGACGGCTGATTGGCAATTGTCGCAATTAGAAAAACGAATCGCCGAATTGACTCTAGCGTTAGAAAAATATCAAGAGCGGTTGTCCGCACACCAAATATTGACCAAAGAGCTTGAGCAGCAGCAAATTCGGCTGCAAGAACAAAAACGAGTTTTAACAAAACAGCAGCAAGAAACGGCTGAAAATTTACAAAAATATCAAACATCGCTGGATGAAAAATTGTCGGAATCCGACTTGGCATTCGAACAATTACAAGCACCGGCAGCAGATCTTTTATTGTTAGAAAAAGAAATTGCCGAGTTTGATCAGCAGCTTTTGATTTTAACAGATCGGCATAAACGATTGCTGGCAATGATTGAAAACCAGTTGGAACCAGAAACAGAACCGTTGCAGCAGCAATTGGCAGAGTGCGAAGCGGAAGTCACTCAATTGCAGCAACAGTATTATGCAAAAGAAAACCAGCTGCAGCAGCAACGTGAACTGGTTGGAGCAATCACAGCGCTGCAAGAAAAAAGTCAAGAACAGCTTGCTGAACTGAGTCAGATGATCCAGCTGTATCAAACGATGAACGGCGACAATCCGCAAAAGATCAGTTTGGAGCGTTACGTCTTGCAGTGGTACTTAGCAGAAGTATTACAAAGCGCTAATCAACAATTGAATCAGCTGACAAAAGGACGCTACCGTTTTGAATTGGAGCACGAAGCCGGACGTTCCAAAGGCAATACTGGATTAGAAATAAATGTTTATGACGACAATGCCGGTGCAAGCCGCAGCAGTCATACATTGTCCGGCGGTGAAAGTTTTATCGCGGCGCTATCGTTGGCATTAGGTCTGGCAGAAGTTATCCAAAATCAAGCTGGCGGGATTGCAATCGAGACATTGTTTATCGATGAAGGATTTGGCTCATTAGATGAAGAAGCGCTGGAGATGGCGATGGAAGCATTGGAAGGAATCGAAAATGCCGGACGCATGATCGGTATTATCAGCCACGTAAGAGAATTGAAAGAACGTATTCCGCAACAAATTATTGTGGAGACTAGCGGGACGGGTCGCAGCAGTATTCGTTATCAGCTAGAAGGATGGAGTGAAACGTAAATGAGATGGAGTATTCCAGAAAAAGTGATCGAACGCGGCAGAACATATTTAAAAGAAGGACGGGTCTTATCTGTTGAGGCAGATCTAGCGCGGCGTGTTTGGCACGGTGAAGTATTAGGCAGTGAACTTTATCTGGTTGATTTAGACGGCAGCGGAAAAGAAAATGATATTTGTGCGTGTCCTTATTGGGAAGAACATAGTTACTGCAAACATACTGTCGCGGTTGAATTGTACTTGCGTGAAAAAGGCTTGTCGCGAGTGATCAAACCAGAGACAGTCTTACCGAAAAAAATGGAGAGTAGTGTTTCTTTTGCTGATTTATTGAACCAAGGTTTCTCACGTTTAGAAAAAGAATCCGAGCCGCTGCAATCGTTATTTGTTGAGTTTGTCGTTGAGGCGATCCCAACAAATCCTTATCACCCCGAGTTGGATGTCTTAGCAGTCTCGTTAAGGATCGGCAGCAATTTAAGCAAACGCAGTTATATCGTGAAAAATTTATACGATTTCCTGCATGCTTATCAAACAGATTCGGCTTACAGCGTTAATAAACAATACCGTTTTCAAATTGAGGCGGGCGCGTTTGATCCGAAGTGTCGTGATCTGATCGAAGATTTAGTAGGAGTCAGTGAGACGTATCAATTATTAGGAAAAGCTGGGCTGCAAGTCAAAGGCAAGTTGGACAAACGCTATCTTCTATTGCCTGTCCATCGAATCCAAGAATTGTTAGAAGGCATGGAAAAAACGGGTCAATTGAGCGTCAAATTAGGTGAAAAGACTTATTCCGAGGTTCATGAAGGCCAAGAACTACCTGTTTCTTTTGCGCTGGAAAAACGAGGAGAAAATGATTTTGCGCTGACGATCAAAGACGGTTTCACTAATTACTACAGCAATTATTTCTTAGGATTCGTGGGAAATTCCTATTATTTGATGACTCGCGAACAACAAGATACGTATATTACATTGAAACAGCTGATGAAGCGCTTGAAAGAACCTGTGATCGCTTATGAACAGCGCCAGCTTTCACAATTATTCACAGAAGTTTTTCCTTACTTAAGAAAGATCGGTCGAGTAAAAGTCACAGACGATGTTGCAGAAATCATGAAGGAAGAGCCGCTGCGGGCAGTGGTGATTTTCCGCAAAATCAAAGGTATGATCAAAACTGAAGCAGAATTTCATTATGGGAATGCTTATTTTTCTACCAATGAGACGCATCAGCCTAAGCTGCCAAACAATGTTGAAATTTTACGCGATCGGAAAAAAGAAAAAGAGATCCTTGATCTGTTCGATACGTATCGGTATCAAAAAATCGATACCGGCTTTGAAAAAAAATTACCGGTCAAAGATAATCTCTATTATTTTTTCAAAGTCGAAGTGGAAGAATTTAGAAGATATGCCGAAGTCCGTATGGGTAAAAAGCTGCGTCAATTATTCTTAGATGGCGAAGAAGTTCAACCAACTATTGAAGTGGATCAATCTGGTTCATGGCTGGACATCAAATTCGATGTTACGGGCATCAATGATAATGAGATCGATCAAGTCTTGAACAGTTTATTGCGAAAAGACCGATTTTATACATTGGACAACGGCGAAGTTTTATCCTTTGATTCAGAAGCTTTCCAACAAACAAGTGAAATGATTGGTCAATTGCGAGAAAAAATCAGTGCAAAAGATGGATTGATCCGTTTACCAAAGAGCCAAGGAATCGCACTAGAACAGCGCTTGAAAGATAATCCGCAAGCACAATTCAGCGAAAGCTTCACTACGATGGTGCAAGATCTGACCCATCCAGAAGATTATCAAGTCGCTTTACCAACGGATCTGCAAGCCACATTGCGTCCGTACCAAGAAGCGGGTTTTCGTTGGTTGAAGATGTTAAGTGATTATGGTTTTGGCGGGATTTTAGCCGATGAAATGGGTTTAGGTAAAACAATCCAAGTCATTACTTTCTTATTAGCTGAAAAAGCACAGCGACCGATTAAGGCTTTGATCGTGACGCCAGCGAGTCTTGTTTATAACTGGCAAGCAGAGATCAAAAAATTTGCACCAAGCTTGCATTCAATCGTCATCTCGGGAAATCGGAGTGAACGAGAACAACAACTTGCGGATGCGGAAGAGATTGTCATTACTTCTTATGCTAGTTTGCGCCAAGATATTTCACTGCATGAAAATGCGGAGTATCAGTATATGATCTTGGATGAAGCGCAAATGGTGAAAAATGCTTCCACAAAAACATCCAGTGCATTGCGCAATTTATCGATTCCGCATCGAATCGCTTTGAGCGGGACACCGATTGAAAATAACTTAGAAGAATTATGGTCACTGTTCCAAACAGTTATGCCAGGCTTTTTCCCACCAATCGGACGCTTTCGTCAAATGGCAGTTCCAGAAATCGCCAAGATGATCCAACCATTTGTTTTACGGCGGGACAAAAATACCGTCTTGCAAGAGTTGCCAGAACGGATCGAATCGAATGTGTTGAGCAGCTTAACAGAAGAACAAAAGACCGTATACTTAGCCTATCTTAAACGGATGCGCCAAGAAGTCGATCAAATGGATTCTGCAACTTTCCGCAAACAACGGGTAAGTATTCTAGCTGGTCTTACGCGGCTGCGTCAAATTTGTGATGATCCACGGCTGTTCATTGAAGGGTATGAAGGCGGCTCTGGAAAATTAGAGCAAGTCAAAGATTTAGTCCAAGCGGCAAAAGAAAATGGGCGACGTGTATTGCTATTCTCCCAATTTACTAGCATGCTCTCTATTATGGAAGAAGAATTTGCGGAAGGCGGAATTTCGAGTTTCTATTTGCGCGGCAGTACAAAAGTCTCTGAACGCTTAAAAATGGTTGATGCTTTCAACGCAGGCGAAAAAGATGTCTTCTTGATTTCGTTAAAAGCCGGCGGTACCGGTTTAAACTTAACTGGAGCTGACACTGTTATTCTTTATGATTTATGGTGGAATCCAGCGGTGGAAGAACAAGCAGCCGGTCGGGCACATCGGATTGGGCAGAAAAAAGTTGTAGAAGTATGGCGAATGATTGCTGAAGGAACGATTGAAGAACGAATGAATCAATTGCAGCAAGAAAAACGCGAATTATTCCAAAAAGTGATCCAAGGCAATGAAGAACAAACCAATAAACTAACCGAAGAAGATATTCGGATGATCTTGAGTATCGGGGAATAAAAAAGTTTGCAGCGCTTAGCGTTGCAAACTTTTTTTAGTGATAAAAGCGTTGTTCAACTCTTTAAAACTTGTAATCTCTTCATCGTAGATCGCTGTTTGATCACTTGTGATCATCCGTTTTTGATGATTGAACCACCAGACAGACCATCCAGCAGCTTTCGCACCGAGCACATCGTTATCAAAACTATCACCCACGTATAAAAGAGAATCAGGCGTCAAGTTCAATTTTTCTTCCATTAAACGGAAAATATCAGGATCAGGTTTTTGAATCTGTACGCCATCAGAAATGATAATATTTTCTTGATTGATCCAATTCGTTAGTTGCAAGGCGTTGATTTTGTCTGTCTGCCGCTTTACCGGTCCATTTGTGATGATTCCGATTGGTACTTCTTGCTGGTTCAAATAATCTAAGGAAGCGCTGATTTCAGCAGGTAGAGCGATTGATTGCAACGCCTGATCATACGCGGCTTGAAATGCATCCAATTCAGAATCGGCTGGTACAAAATCAAAATCAGCGAATGCCAGTCGGATTCTTTCGTAGCGCATTTTTGCTAAAGACCATTCGCCAGTGATCGACTTTAGGTAATGCAAATCACTGTAGTGGCGAAAGCGGATGAATAGTGCGTTCATTTTTGTTAGCGGAAAAGTTGGAAATAAGGCAGTAATCGCGTCAGCAAACGGCGCTTGTTGCTCGTATAAGGTATCATCTAAATCAAATACAATTCCTTGAATCAATCGACTCACTCCTAATTTTTGAATAGTTTTATTATAGCAAAAATTTATTGGTTTTAATGAAATTAAATGAAAAATACATCATTTAAGTCACTGCTTGTTATGTTATGTAGGATTTAATCTATTGAAAAAAACATGAATGCGAATCAATCAAAAATATTCTTAAGGAGAAAAATAATGATTGGAAAGGTAAATATATCCTCAAAAAATTAAGCTTAAAATTTATTTAATAGGCTGATCTATTTTTTATTTTTTTGGCTATTTGAAAACTGTATCTATTCTTAGAAAGTAGACTTAGTAAAATAGCTAGTACAGGAAAACGACGGAGAGGATAAAATAAAATAACTATAAAAAGCTGATGTCAGCATTTTAATTGTTGTTCTATTTTAAAATCATTCTAAAAAGAGCTTGATATATAAAGTTTTATATACAGTTTTTTAGTTTTTGCAAAAAATTATCGTCCATTTTTGAGAAGATAAAAAAATTTTTTTTAAAATAAAATTGATCATTTAATAAAAATAAAATAAAAAATAGTACAGATATATGGTGTGTTATATCACATTGTAAAATGAAAAACATGCCACTGTTTTCTCATCTTAAAAATGCGGAAGTGTCGTGATAGCTTATATTTGGTCGCCTAAGATTAAATAACGTTAATATTTGTAAAAAAAAAGCAAGACAGCTCTTTTTTTTGTTACCTTTTTTTTGTATAATAGAAACAGATAGCAGGAAGCGGTAATTACCTGTTACAAAAAAATTGAGAGTCAAGAAAAGGAGTGATATGTATGTTAACGCTATATACTTCCCCTAGTTGTACATCATGTCGGAAAGCACGTGCTTGGCTGCAGGAACATGAGATTCCTTATGTTGAACGTAATATCTTTTCTGAGCCATTGAATATTGATGAGTTAAAGGCCATCTTACAAATGACTGAAGACGGAACAGAAGAAATCATTTCAACCCGTTCGAAAGTTTTCCAAAAGTTGAATATGGATTTAGATGAATTGTCACTGAAAGAATTATTGGATTTAGTTAAAGAAAATCCTGGATTGTTGCGTCGTCCGATTATGATAGATGAGAAACGTTTGCAAGTGGGTTTCAACGAAGATGAAATTCGTCGGTTCTTGCCACGTGACGTTCGCCAATATGAATTACGTCAAGCCCAATTGATGGCTGGATTATAAAAGCAGTACCCCGCTGAGTCGGGGTATTTTTTTGTCTAGTAATCATTTATAGGAATGCACTTTCTCCACGATTCAGAAATAGCCTTTGTACGTTTCTGTTTAGCTCAACGGGTCAGAGGGAGTAAATAAAATGGAAGTTTTTAATTTGTAGAAACCGATTTGTTGCGTTTATTTATAGATTTCAATAAAATTCAACGGCTTTCTTTACTTTTAAAAGTAATCAGTTACAATGAACATATAATCTATCTTTAAAGTGAGGTGTGCCAATATGGAGATGGAACACATCAATGAGAATACGATCCGAGTTATTATTGAGAATGAAGATCTAGCTGAACGTGGAATTACTTTCTTAGATTTACTAGGAAACCATCGCGAGATCGAATCTTTCTTTTACAGTATCTTAGAAGAAGTCGATATTGAAGATGAGTTCAAGAGCAGCGAAGCAGTCACTTTTCAAGTGCTTCCCAAAAATGACGGTTTAGAACTATTTATCAGTAAAAATCTGACACCTGAAGATCTTAACAAGATGAATGATTCTGCTGAGTTCGAGTCAAATGATTTTGATCAATTGATTCGCCAACAAATCTTAGCTAACTCTGAAAGTCTTGATGAGAGCGGAGAAATAAGCCGTTTACGCGTTTTTCAGTTAGGTAGTTTTGAGGATATGATCGAATTAGCAAGCTATCACTTTTTAGATGATGCCTGGTGTGATTTGTATCTATTAAATGAGACCTACTACTTGCAGGTTTATTTTGACCCTGAAATTTTTGGCGAGCATGCGTTTTCTGATGTTACAGCAGAAATTTTAGAGTATGCGCAAGATTCTTCTGTATCTACAGAAATGTTGGAAGAATATGGGAAACTTTTGATGAAGCAAGATGCGATTGAAACGACTCGTTCATATTTCAACTAAAAAATTTTTAAAAATAAAGTGTCGGCAGAAAAAAATTCTGTGAGATGCCTAAGGTCTGTGGCTTAAGTCGCAGACCTTTTTTCGTTGAAATCAATTCTATAAATGAGTAAAAAATTTATTTCAGCTGAGTAATTGCGTATCTTTTTTTGAGGTGAAGAAAATGTTGTTTGCTTACACTGAAGAAAAAAAGCTGATCGCAGCTTCAGAGCAGATCGATGAAAAGAACTGTTTTTGCCCAGATTGCGGCGAGTCGGTGATTCGTAAAGCTGGAAAAATAAAGATTCCGCACTTTGCCCATACTAGTGGGACCAATTGTTTTGGCTTGAGTGAGGGCGAGACACAGGAACATTTGCAGCTGAAACAATTATTTTTAGACTGGGGCGAGCATTTTGAGTGCGGCTGGAAAATGGAAGAACCGCTGACTGATCTGGCGCAGCGCCCCGATTTACTGCGGGAAAATTTAGCCGTAGAAATCCAATGTTCCGTGATAAACGGCTCACGCTTGGCCGAACGAATCAACGGTTATAATCAAAAAGGGTATCAAAATTGGTGGCTGTTGGGGCAGAAATTATGGCCTGCAGATCGGCTGACACATTTGCAGCGGCAGTTTTGTTCATTCGATCAAGTAAAAGGAATCCATTTATGGTTGTTGGAAAAAGATCAGCTTCGCCTGCTTTATCATATTTATGAAGGAGAACAGTTTGTTTATCGGGAAGCTTGTTGGCCTAGTTATTCGCAATCACTGAGTGAAATCTTCCAATCGTCTGTTTTTGAACGGCCGCTCCCACTTTTGCCTACCATTGAGAAGAGAAACAATTGGAAGCTGGCGTTGAGCATGAAGTTAGTTCAAAGAAATCCCAAGATTCGGGGATTGCAACACTACTTCTATCAGGAACACCGGCATCTGTTGTTTTTGCCGGAGTGGATGTATTTTCCCAGCCGTTATTTCTTTTTTTACCAAGAAGATCTTTTAGTCTTTCGTTATTTGTTTCAAAAAGAGGCAAAGAATGCTTCACTTATTTTCCAAAAATTTTTAGCTTATCGTGCCGAAAACCAAAAAGAATGGGTCTTTCATCAAGTGGATCAGCAAGAAATTTTAGAAAGACTGTATCTTGAGGCGATTTTTTGTCAAAGAAAGGCTAAAATTTCAGCGATTCGCTGAGCTTTTAAAAATACTTTTTCCTAAATTGTGGTAAGATTGAGATTGAAAAATCAATGCGGCGTTGTTCCGCATACGTGTGGGAAACAACGATTGCCAGTAGAGTTATGCTTAGAAAAAAGCAAACGAGTTAGGAGTGTTTTTATGAGTGAAGCAAAACAATTGCCAAAACGCCAAGAAGTACCGGCTGAATTGACTTGGGATTTGACTAAAATTTTTGCAGATGATGCTGCGTTTGAAGTAAAATTCCAAGCTTTAGCTAAAGAATTGACGGAAGTCGATACGGTCAAAGGCAGTTTGGGACAAGGAGCAACAGAATTTTTAACCGCGATCGAATACGTGTTAGATATTTATCGCAAAGCAGAAGTTATTTATGTTTACGCCCATTTGAAAAATGATGAGGATACTGCAAATACAGCTAATCAAGCCCTTTATGCTCGAGCATCTAGTTTGATCGCGCAAGTTAGCGAAGCTGTCAGCTGGTTCGAACCAGAAATGCTGCAACTGTCAGATCAAGAGATCCAGGCATTTTTTGAAGCAGAACCTAAACTAGCCTTGTACCGTCATTTTGTTGAACAAATTATTTCTGAAAGAGCACATATTTTACCGGCTGAACAAGAAGCGTTGCTAGCAGGAGCTAGTGAGATTTTCGGCAGCTCAGCGGATACTTTTTCCGTTATGAATAATGCGGATTTAAAATTTCCAGTGGTCAAAAATGAAGCTGGTGAAGATGTCCAATTGACACACGGTGTTTATGGTCAATTATTAGAAAGTACGGATCGTACTGTTCGCAAGCAAGCATTTCAAGCTTTGTACACCGTGTACCATCAATTCCGCAATACATTTGCGTCAACATTGAGCACTCATATCAAAGGCCACAATTATAAAGCAAAAGTCCGCGGGTATCGTTCAGCGCGTGAAGCGGCATTAAGCGGAAATCATATCCCGGAAGATGTTTATGAAACTTTGACGTTAGTGGTCAATCAATACTTGCCGTTGCTACATCGCTATGTAGAATTACGAAAAGAACTGCTGGGAGTGGAAGAGCTTCACATGTACGATCTATACACGCCGCTTTTAGCTGACGCACCGATAAAATTTACTTACGAAGAAGCACAAGAAAAAGTTCTTGCCGCTTTGAAACCATTAGGTGAAGAATACTTGGAAGTTGTGAAAGAAGCTTTTGCGGAACGCTGGATCGATGTTGTTGAAAATCAAGGCAAGCGCAGCGGCGCCTATTCTTCTGGAGCGTACGACACTCAACCTTATATTTTATTGAACTGGCACGATCGATTAGATGAATTGTATACGCTGGTCCATGAGATGGGACACAGTGTCCACAGCTACTTCACCCGCCATGCTCAACCGTATGTTTATGGGGATTATTCGATCTTCTTAGCTGAAATCGCCTCGACGACGAATGAAAACCTGTTGACAAGCTATTTGTTAGAAACAGAAAAAGATCCTGAAGTCCAAGTCTATATCATTAATCATTATTTGGATGGGTTCAAAGGAACGATTTTCCGTCAAACACAATTTGCAGAGTTTGAACATTTTATTCACACGGAAGATGCAGCTGGGAATCCGTTGACCAGTGAACATTTAAGCGAGTTCTATAGTGAATTGAATGCAAAATATTATGGGCCTGTCGTAGTAAATGATGAAGAGATCAAAGATGAATGGGCACGGATCCCTCATTTCTACTATAATTATTATGTGTATCAATACGCAACTGGCTTCTCAGCGGCAAGCGCGTTAGCAAAAAGAATCGTTGAAGGTGAGCCTGAGGCATTAGAGAAATACTTGACTTACTTAAAATCAGGCAGTAGTGATTATCCAATCGAAGTCATGAAAAAAGCTGGCGTCGATATGACGCAGCCAACTTACATCGAGGACGCGATGGAGATTTTTGCGCGGCGATTAGATGAATTAGAAGAGTTAGTAGGAAAATTAAAAAAATAGCGAATTAAGGTTGTAACAGAAGCGGACAGCTTCAAGAAGTAAAAAGGAATTTGAGGAAATTATTTTTCAAAGTTTCGGTTTAAGCAGCAGCTACTTCTTGCCGTTTATTCGAAAAAAAGGGAGAGTGACAAGATTTTTTGTCGCTCTCCCTTTCCTTAGATATAGAAATAGTTTGTAAAATGTGGGGGGATCCTTGCCGTTGCATTTTCTGATTGTACTAAAAATAGGCTGAGAAGTCCCAGCCTATTTTTAGATTAGTGATAAATGATGGTCAAATTCAGATCGACTGATTGCCGCAGTTTTATTTTGCAATTCTAAAAAAGCGGTCAATGATTCTTTTGTATTATAGGTATCTAAAATATGATGGATCATGTCGCACCCTTCAATGAGGATCCCTGCGTCGCACCCTTCACCATAATTATAAATCACTGTTGAAGGATGGGAGGTGATCTTCATTTCATGAGCAATTTGCTGATCGGCTAAGAATGCTTCTTGAACAAAATCCGAGTGGCGATCTTCTAAAAACATTTCTAAGTCACCGCCAACTTTATTGAAAAGCTGGATAGCCAACTTTTTTGAATAAGGTTGTTTTTGTTCACCAACGACTTTTTGCAACTCGACTAGGAAGTCGCGTCCGCGTTTTTTTCCTTGTAAATGAGCAGCTTTGACGTCCAGTGTCGCAGAATGAATTTCTTGGGATAATTCTGTTCTTAATTGGGTATCTTTTTCCGATATGCCCAGCCGGTTCATAAACTCTGAGACCGTCTGTAAATTCATGATAGGGATCAAACGCAGTTGGATATTCATGTCGTATGCTTTGATCAAATCGATGATTCGCCGTTCAATCGATAAACAGCTTGTGCCAATTGGATTAACAAACAAATAAATCTCAATCACTGGAATCCCTCCGTCTTTTTATCCCGTTTCTGTTGTGCAGCGACGGCACGAACAATTTTATTTTGTGTTTTTCGATACGGCAGCTGAAAATTATTCAGCAATTGTTTGAATTCAGCCTCACCATAACTAGCATCAGGAACTTCTATTTCCAATTCAAAGTCGTGCTGATCACTATACCAGCTTTCATCTAGTGCTAATTTTCCTTCTGGGATCATGAACTCGACTCTTTTAGTCGTCAATTGTCCAATCAAGTGCAAGTCAGTTAAGGAGATAGCTAAATTGTGTAGCTGTGCTAAAATTTCGATAGCTTTGGAGGTGAATTGATTATTTTGCAACGCTTGCTCTGTATCCGCAAGGGTGAGTGTATCGGTGATTTCTAAAAGACCGATTGATTGGGGAACTTTTAAAGTTGCCTCAGCTTTTTCGGCAAAGCGGAGAATTCTTAATCCCATACCTTGTTGTTTTAGTTGAAAATCGACGGTATCAAAATAAAGATTCGTCTGTATGACAAATTGATCATTCGTAATCGTGTAGTAATGTAACAAGCGTTCGTATTCATCATTTGTCAGCATACTCTTGAATTCGATTTCAATTTCTTTACTCAAATTTATTCTACTCCTGATCTATAAAAACTTCTAATACTAGGTATCCTCACATAAAATATGTTAAATAGTCAAACAATTAGAATTGAATTTGTGAAAATGTTAGCGTCTTGTAATATTTGTTAAGGGACAAAAATATGACATTTTTTTCTATCGAAATGAAAGTTTATGATAAGATAAGTAAGGAATGGAAATAGAAGCGGGGGATCTATAATGGAGAGAGACTGGGATACATTTCTTGCGCCTTATGAATTGGCAGTAGCTGAATTAAAAATAAAATTACGCGGATTACGCAAACAATATCGAACGAGCGGGGAACATGTTCCAATCGAATTTGTGACTGGACGTGTCAAACCTGTAGAAAGCATTACTAACAAAGCGGAACTGCGGGGGATCCCATTGAATCGGCTGGAAGACGAGATGTCTGATATGGCGGGAATGCGTATCATGTGTCAGTTTGTGGAAGACATTCCGCTAGTCGTAGAAATTTTACGGCGGCGAAATGATATGAAAATCATTCAAGAGCGAGACTACATTACAAACCGAAAGGCCAGCGGCTATCGTTCGTATCATTTAGTTATCGAATATCCAGTCCAAATGTTGGAAGGCGAGAAAAAATTGCTCGCTGAAATCCAAATACGGACATTGTCGATGAACTTTTGGGCGACTATTGAACATTCGATGAATTATAAATATAAAGGACAAATTCCTGAAGAGATCCAAAGACGGTTATTCCGTGCTGCTGAGGCGGCCTATCAATTGGATGAAGAAATGTCCAGCATCCGCGGTGAGATTCAAGAAGCACAGCATGTATTCAATCGCAAGGAACAAAAGAAAGAAGTGGGACAGCATGACTTTAAGGATCGGAATCATCCATAATCAAGAAGAAAAATCAATTCTAGTGTTGCAACGTTTGCGGGGATTATTAGCGGATAAAGACGATTTAGAAATCGTTGAACGTGATCCGGAACTTGTGATCACGATTGGTGGGGACGGCACATTGTTATCGGCTTTTCATCGCTACAACCACCGTTTGAATGAAGTCCGTTTTTTGGGAGTCCACACCGGCCATTTAGGCTTTTACACCGATTGGCGGGATTATGAATTGCCTGAACTAGTCGATAGTTTAAGCGGTGAGCAAGGCAAAAGTGTCAGTTATCCGTTATTAGATGTCGTTTTGACTACTCGCAGCGGCGATCAGCGGCACTTTTTAGCGTTGAATGAATCCACGATCCGCAAAGGCAGCCGTACGATGGTGGCGGATGTGTACATTAAAGAAGAACTGTTTGAACGCTTTCGCGGTGACGGCTTAGCAATCTCTACACCGACCGGCTCGACAGCGTATAATAAAAGTGTTGGCGGGGCAGTCGTTCATCCAAGCATCAACGCGATGCAATTAGCGGAGATCGCTTCATTAAATAATCGTGTCTTTCGAACGTTAGGTTCACCCAGCATCATCGGTTCTCATGAATGGATTGATGTTCGCTTAAAAAGCAATGAGGAACATTTGATTACGATCGATCAACTTGATATCATTCGAAAGGATATCGTATCGATCAAGTATAGAATCGCCGATGAACGGATTCATTTCGCTTCTTATCGGCATATGCATTTCTGGCATCGGGTCAAAGATGCTTTTATTCGAGAGGATTAATTTTTGTGGAATTCAAATGGACTTATCAGGAGCAGGAAAGTTTGCTCGTACGGACGTTTCTAAAACGTCAAGGCATTTCAAAAAAATTACTAGCTAAAATTAAATTTAAAGGTGGGAAAATTTTAGTAAATGAGACCGAACAAAACGTCTTGTTTTCTTTAAAACCCCATGATATGGTAACTGTTGTGATTCCAGACGAAGAACCACATGAGACGTTGTTAGCAGATGATGTGCCCATTGAAGTTGTCTTTGAAGATGCGCACGTATTAGTAATCAATAAACCGGCAGGGATTGCTTCTATCCCGGCGCAGTATCATCCGCGGGGGACGATGGCAAATCGAGTCAAGGCCTATTATGTGGCTAAGAATTATACCAACCAAGTAGTCCACGTTGTGACACGTTTGGATCGGGATACTTCGGGGTTGATGCTGTTTGCTAAACATGGTTTTGCTCATGCGAAGCTGGATCAAAGTTTGCAAAAAAAGCAGTTTATCAAAAAATATCAAGCATTGGTTTCTGGCGAAGTAGCCGCATTAAAAAAGCACGGGGATATTTCTTTACCCATCGGTCGTGACCTATCTTCCTTATTAAAGCGTCAAGTAATCGAAACGGGTCAAGAGGCTGAGACTGAATATTGGTTGAAAAAACGAAATCAATCGTGTGCTTTAGTGGATGTTCAATTACACACCGGGCGGACCCATCAAATTCGGGTACATCTTTCAGCAATTGGCTGTCCGTTATTAGGTGACGATCTTTATGCAGGTGCAATGAATCTGGGAATCGAGCGGCAAGCGTTGCATTGTTACTCGCTGACATTTCCGCATCCATTTACTGGTGAAGAATTATCTTTTGAACTGCCGCTGGCTGCAGATATGGAAAAAATTGCCGAGATGATTTAAAAAGATAAATTAAAAGATACGCTGACGTTAAATGATCGAAGCTGTCAATGACAGAAAAAAGTTCGGTGCAAAAATGAAACTAAGTGTTTGCTGATCAAAACGATATTGAAACGAGCAGCATTGTTTTTTTGTGCGAAATAATTTATTAAAACGAGTGAGGTGAGATTGATGGATGAGAACCAAGAAGAACTAGAAAGACATTTCCAACAATTACGGGAGGAACTGGATCAGAATGATTTACAGGCCTTTCGTGACCACTTTTTGGAGCTGCATTTTTATGATCAAGGACAATTTTATCAATCTCTGAATCAAGAAGAACGACAGCTCATGTACTCGTACCTGTCACCTAAAGAATTGGCGGATATGTTTGACGTCATTGAAGAAGACGATGATTATGTAGATGAGTATTTGACCGAGATGCGTCCGCAATATGCCGCTGATATGCTGTCTGAGATGTATACGGATAACGCGGTGGATTTGCTGAATGAGCTGGATAAAAAACCAGTAGCGAAATACTTGAGTTTGATGGATTCTGAACACGCCAATGAGATCCGCGATCTGCTTCATTATGAAGATGACACAGCCGGGTCTTTGATGACGACAGAGTTTGTTTCGATCGTGGCAAATCAAACGGTTCGTTCGGCCATGTATGTTTTGAAAAAGGAAGCTCAAATCGCTGAAACAATTTATTATACGTATGTCGTAAATGATGACAATCAATTAGTGGGGGTAATTTCACTGCGTGATTTGATCATCAATGATGACGATACGATGGTCGCCGAAGTGATGAGCGAGCGGGTAATCTCAGTTCACGTAGGCGATGACCAAGAAGACGTCGCGCAAACATTTCGTGACTATGATTTCCTTGCCTTGCCTGTAACAGATTATGAGGATCATTTGTTGGGAATCGTGACTGTCGATGATATCATTGATGTAATCGATGATGAAGCGGCTAGTGATTACTCTGGTTTGGCGGGGGTCAATGTCGATGAAGTCGATGAGAATCCTGTCAAGGCAGCGTCAAGACGATTACCCTGGCTGATTACGCTGCTGTTTTTAGGAATGACGACTGCAACATTGATCAATCATTATGAAGCGCTGGTTAGTAAAGCAAGTATCTTAGCCGTTTTTATCTCACTGATTACAGGAACTGCCGGTAATGCCGGAACGCAATCTTTGGCGGTTGCTGTGCGACGCTTAGCGATTTCTGATGACAGCGAAAAGAATTTTGGCAAGCTGGTCCTTGGCGAGATTTTGACTGGATTAGTAACGGGATTAGTAACAGGTATAACGATTTTTATCATTGTCGGTATTTGGAAACATAATTTTATTTTAGGTTTTGTGATTGGTACGGCGATGATGGCGGCTATTACAGTAGCAACGTTAGCCGGCAGCTGGATCCCGATGGTCATGGAGCGGTTAGGATTTGACCCGGCAGTTGCCAGCGGTCCGTTTATCACCACCTTGAGTGATTTGACCAGTGTCCTGATTTATTTCAATATTGCCAGCCTCTTTATGGAACGGTTTATTGGACAATAATTGCTGATTTAAAAGACATATGCTGAAAGTAGTGGGGAATTTTGAAAAATGCTTATGCCATTATTATTCGTAATGGATTGATTTTATTGGTTCGCCGGCCGGGAATGCCTGTTTGGGATTTGCCGGGAGGTGCTCTGCTTCCAAATGAAAAGGAGCGAGACGGAATGCGGCGCCTAATCAAGGAATTGCTTTCTTTTGATAGTACCGTGGAAGACCTGATTGGTATTTATACAAAAGAGTATCACGAAGAAATCACGTATGTGTATAAAGTACAAGAAACGGTTTCGCAAAGCAGGATGGAATCGCAGGACTACGGGGCTTTCAACTTTTTTGATATCCATAATCTGCCGCTGAATATTTTTCCGGATCGGCATCGCCAGATTAAGGATTATTTGACGGGACGTTATCCAGTCCGGTGGCGTTTTAAACAAAATCGTTGGTTTGCTCGAATCGAAAAATTTATTACTAAAAAAGGAGGGCTGTGACAATCAACTGTCATAGCCCTTCAAGTGTAAAAAAGATGATGGTAATACCGTTTTTTGTTAATTAGCTACAATCTTTGTGCCGTGCAGTTCGTTTACCCCTAATGTCTGTGCAATTCTTTCCGCGTTTTCTGCGGTGATTCCTCCGCCGGGCAAAATAATAATGCGTCCAGCCGCGTAATCGACTAATTCTTTCAAATGCGGCAGGGTTTCATCGATCGTAGCGGATGCGGGACCGCCATGAGTAAGGATTCGGTCGATTCCCAGTTGCGCAAACCAATCGATCGTTTTAAATTGTTCTTCTTTTGAAAGTTCATCAAAGGCCATATGAAAAGTCGTCATCAAGCCCGCACTGTTGCCCAACAACATTTCTAAGGCTTCTTCATCGACTGCATTATTTTCTGTCAAACAGCCAAACACAACGCCATCAGTTCCTGCATTTTTAGCATGGATCAAATCATTTTCCATAATCTTTAGTTCAATATCGTTATAGACAAAATCTCCGCCGCGCGGTCGGATCATAGTCATGACTGGTATATGTTTTTCACCAGCAAAAGCTAAAACTTCTTCAATCACTCCCATGCTAGGGGTCGTACCGCCGACAGCTAAGTTGTCGCATAATTCAATCCGGCCGGCTCCTGCTTGGATCGCTTTTGGGATATCCGTATAATTTTCCGCACAAAATTCTTTAATCAAGATTCAATCCTCCAGTTTTTTAGTATTAAAATCAATAGTTGAGGTAGAACGGTCTCAATCAGAAGAAACGTTCAGCTTAACGCTCTGCCTAAAGCAGAATCGTTTTTCTGCATGAAATTCCAGTATAAATCGTGATGCTAAACTTCAAGCACGCCTCGCATCTAGTTTAGCATATCTCGGTGATAGTAGGAATAGCAGAACTGTGCTATGATAATCAGCAAAAAGGAAGTGAAAAAATGCTTAAAAAAATTGAGCGGAGTGCTTTGTTTTTAGCAGAGCAGCATGAGCTGTTCTGCTGTCCAAAATGCCGCCATGAAATGATCCAACAAGAAAAAAGTTTGATTTGTGTAAATGGTCATCGCTTTGACTTGTCGAAAAAAGGCACGTTGTACTTTTTAGACCATCAAATCAAGACGGACTATGACAATCAAATGTTTGCACCGCGTGGACGAATGATCCGTTCGGGGATGTATCAACCGGTCATCGAAAAAATTGCTCAGCTGATCCAAACGGGTAATTTATTAGATGTGGGTTGCGGGGAAGGCAGCTTTGTGCAGCAAATTACCCAATTAAAGAAAAATCCAGTAACGATCGGCTTTGACATTGCTAAAGAAGGGATCTATTTAGCCAGCAATCAACCGACCGAGGCTTTTTGGTGTGTCGCAGATCTAACAAATCTGCCATTTACTGATCAATCCTTCGATACGATTTTAAATATTTTTTCACCTTCACAATATCGTGAATTCAAACGTGTGTTAAAACCGGATGGCTGTGTGATCAAAGTTGTTCCGCAAACCGGCTATTTACAAGAATTGCGTGCAGTCTACCATCCTGATGGCAAAGCGTATTCGAATGAAGCGGTCATTCAACGATTTGCCGCAGAAATGCAAATCGATCAGCGGGAACGAGTCACTTATGAGTTCGAGATCCCGGCAGAAAATCGCTTAGATCTGTTAGAGATGTCACCGTTAGAATGGCAGGTCCCTGCGGAAATAAAAGCGAATTTAGCGCAAGATCCTTTGAGGAAAATAACAATTGATGTCGAAATATTAAAAGGGCATTAGAGTAATCGTTTTCATTTGAATTCATGAAAACAGAAGGTTGCATTTGTTACTTCGTGATGTTATAGTACTATCAAGTTGTTTTTCATTGGTTTTTATCAGGTTCCTGTTCTGATAAAAGTTAGTGAAAAGTGCTTCACTAACGTAGTGACTCGCCGTGCTAGACACCGAGTTGGTACGTTTTTTTTTGTTTAAAAGCAGTTTTATGAAAATAAATCTTAAATCAGAACGAGGGAACTATCATGACAAACCATATCGTATTATTTGAACCACAGATTCCTGCTAATACAGGAAATATCGCACGGACTTGTGCGGCGACCAATTCACCGCTGCATTTGATTGAACCTCTAGGCTTTTCCACTGATGACAAACATTTGAAACGGGCGGGTCTTGATTATTGGAATGACGTGAACATTACTTACCATCAAAATTTGGCAGCTTTTTTAGATTATTTAGGCGATCAACCGTTGCATTTGGTCACAAAATTTGCCAACGCAACCTATTCAGAAATTAATTATACTAAAGGTGATCATTTCTTTATGTTTGGAAAAGAGACGACGGGGCTACCGGAAGAATTCATGCGGGAAAATGAAGAAAAATGTTTGCGGATTCCAATGAATGATGAACATGTTCGTTCACTGAATCTTTCCAATACGGTTGCTTTAGTTGTTTACGAAGCGCTGCGTCAACAAGATTTTCCGCAGTTAGAATTGACGCATCATTACGAACACGATAAGTTGGACTAAATAAAGGACTTAGAGAGGAAATTTTATGAAACTTTACTTTACACGTCATGGCAAGACTCGTTGGAATCAAGAGAAACGTTTCCAAGGAATGATGGGGGATTCTCCTTTACTGCCGGAAAGTTTAGCGGCGATCGAAGCTTTAGGAAATGAATTGAAAGACATTCCTTTTGAAAAAATTTATACTAGCAGTTTGAAACGGGCGTATCTGACTGCAGAAGGGCTCAACAAACAATTAGTACAACCCGCTGAGATCGTTCGTTCAGAAGACTTGCGAGAACTTGGCTTAGGCACTTTGGAAGGTCAACTGATTCCTGTGATCATGGAACGCTACCCGGAAGATATGGTAAATCTGCGTCATCACTTAGATTTATATGATCCAATCCCATTTGACGGAGAGAAAATTGAAGATATGTTGAAGCGGGTCAATGATTTAGTCGAAAAAGCGGTAGCTGAAGCTCAAACTGGACCGTTGCTTTTTGTTGGGCACGGCGCCGCATTGACTGCGGCAGTTCAAGCATTGACAGGTAAATCATTAGGCGAACTGCGCGCGATGGGCGGGTTGTTCAATAATAGTTTGACCATTTTAGAAGCGGACGATAAACTACCGTATAAATTGATTCAATGGAACGATGTCAGCTTTTTAGAAGGAATTGGTCCAAAACCGGATTCTTTACTTTAATTAGCAATGAATATTTTAGAAAGGAGGAGCGGCAAAATGTCAGATGAACAGTTATACATTGTGGGAACCTTAAAAGTAATCTTTTTTCAAAATCCCAGCAATTTTTACAAAGTTATGCTGATCAAAGTCAGTGAGACGAACAGCGATTATCTTGAACAGGAAATTGTAGTCACTGGCAGTTTTGGCGATATGCAAGAAGACGAAGATTATCGTTTTCTCGGACATTTTGTAGAGCATCCTCGATATGGTAAACAATTTTTAGTCGAAAGCTATGAGCAGGCACATCCGACTTCGGCTAATGGCTTAATCAATTATCTTTCAAGCGAGAAATTTCCTGGTATTGGAAAGAAAACGGCTGAAAAAATAATTGAAGTCTTAGGTGAAGAAGCAATCGACCAGATCATGGAAAATCCAGCTGTATTAGCTAAGATTCCTAATTTAAATAGTAAAAAACAAAAAGTAATCGTCGAGACCATTCGTCAAAATCACGGGATGGAACAGATCATCGTTGGATTGAGCCGTCATGGTTTCGGCAGTCAGCTCTCGTTTGCAATTTTTCAAACCTACCGGAATGAAGCGTTAGAAGTGATCGCGGAAAATCCTTACCAATTAGTTGAAGACATTGAAGGAATCGGTTTTAAAAAAGCGGATAGCTTAGCTGAACAGTTAGGGATTAAAGCAGACAGTCCACAACGGATACGAGCGGCAATTTTTCATCAGGTCAATGAAGATGCCAATCAAAGCGGCGATACTTATGTCGAAGCGCAACAGCTGTTGACAGAAGTCTTGCAGCTTTTAGAAACTACGCGGCCGGTTGAAATCGCGCCGGACCAGATTGCTACTATGATCATCCAACTGGTGGAAGAAGAAAAGATCCAACAAGAAGCAACGAAAATTTATGAGAATACCTTGTTTTATAGCGAGTGGGGGATTGCCGCTTCGATTGAACGGTTGTTGGCGCGAAAAAAAGAAATCAATTATCCGCAAGAAACGATCGCTAAAAAACTGCGCATGATTGAGAAGCAATTAAAGATCACTTATGGTGACTCGCAGGATCAAGCAATCAAGGAAGCGATTCGTTCGCCGTTATTCATTTTGACAGGCGGGCCCGGAACCGGAAAAACTACAGTTATCAATGGAATCGTTAAATTATTTGCCGAATTGAATGATTTATCGTTAGATTCCAAAGATTATACGAACGCGATTTTTCCAATCCTTTTGGCGGCACCGACAGGACGTGCGGCAAAGCGGATGAATGAAACAACCGGATTGCCGGCTAGCACGATCCATCGGTTGTTAGGATTAAATGCGAATGATGATACGCCGGATATCGAGGCTAAAGAATTGGATGGTGGCTTGTTGATCGTTGATGAGATGTCGATGGTCGATACTTGGTTAGCAAATACGTTGTTAAAATCAATTCCTGATAATATGCAAGTAATTTTTGTCGGCGATAAAGATCAATTGCCATCAGTTGGCCCAGGACAAGTTTTCCATGACTTGTTGCAAATCGAAGCGATTCCTAAAATGGAGCTGACCGATATTTATCGGCAAGGGGACGGTTCATCGATCATTCCCTTAGCTCACGAGATCAAAGGCGGCAAGTTGCCGCAAGATTTTCGGCAAAATCAAAAGGACCGTTCATTTATTGCTTGCCACGCTTTTCAAATGGAAGAAGTCATCAAACAAGTAGTCGAACGGGCAAAGAAAAAAGGATTTACTGCGCAAGATGTCCAAGTATTAGCGCCAATGTATCGCGGTCCAGCAGGCATTGATGCCATCAATAAAATGATGCAGGAAATTTTTAATCCTAACGATGGACGAAAAAAAGAAGTTCAGTGGAACGATGTCGTCTATCGAATCGGCGATAAAGTTTTGCAGCTGGTCAATAATCCGGAACTGAATGTTTTTAACGGTGATATGGGGATGATTGTCGGGATTATACCGGCAAAAGAATCAGAAGATAAAGTCGATGAGCTGGTTATTCAATTTGACAGCAATGAAGTCAGCTATAAACGTTCCGAGTGGAATAAAATCAAACTTTCCTACTGCTGTTCGATCCATAAAGCACAAGGCAGCGAGTTCAAGATGGTACTTTTGCCGATGGTTAAACAATATTCACGGATGCTGCAGCGCAATTTGCTGTATACAGCAGTGACCCGAAGCAAGGATCTGCTGATCTTATTAGGTGAAGAAGACGCGTTTCAAGTCTGTGTCAATCGAGAATCCGCTGTTCGAAAGACTACTTTGATTGAACGCATCATGACAAAAGGTGCAGAGACCGCGCCAGTTCCGCCTAAAAAAGAACCGTTTAAGAATTTTGAAGAAAAAACACAACCAGCTATAAATGAACCGACTATTTTAACGCCCAAATTGATTGCGGCTCAAAGTATTGATCCGATGATCGGGATGGAAGAGATCACACCGCTGATGTTTATGTAATGAAAAATCGGCGGGATCAACATGCCAAAGATGATTACTTCAATTTAGACTAGTAGTTGATTGTATAGATGAACTATTTTATAAATAAACGTTGATAAAAAAGGACCGAGAAATAAATCCGTAGATTTATTTCTCAGTCCTTTTGTCTGCATACCAGATATATTGTGTCGCAGTAGAAAAATTCAGATCAAAAGATCGTTCGCCCATCCCTTCGCCGTCTGCCTGTCCATATTGAGGGACAACAGAGACGATCCGAATCCGACTGCTGGTATAATGTTGATAGTGTTTGTTTTGCGTATGCTTCTTTTGCAAAAGTTGAATCAGAAAACGTAAGATCGCGGGTAAATTGGGCTTTTCTACAACGACTAGATCAATCATGTCTTTTTTCGGATCAGCCATTGGTGCAATTGCGATCCCGCCGCCGAAATAAGGAACATTTGTAGTCGTACATAAGAAAGTCCGCTCAAAATTCAAAGTCTTACCATTCAACTCAACAAGGATCGGAAACGTTTTTTGCGTAAAAATCGCTTTTACTAAGTGTAAAGCATAAGAAGCGGATCCTAGCCGATACTTATTCAAGAGTTTTTTTGAAGAAGAGGCATTTGTTGCCGCAACGATCAAGGCATCCAGACCAATACCGACATTGTTCAAAACGATTCCTTGTTCTTCACGAATTTTTTCTTCATAATGGAATGTATTGATCGGTTGGGGTTTTTCTGCTGAAGTAATTTGTTCAAACGCTTTTTCTGGATCACGTGACAGACCGATTCCGCGGGCAAAATCATTTCCCGATCCGGCAGGAATATAACTGACAGGAAGTTGCCGATCTAACGCGTAAAATTGATTGACAACCTCATGCAATGTGCCATCACCGCCAATCACCACTAATAGGTGAAATGAACGATCAACGTGTTCTTGTTCGCTATTTGTTGACCAAGGACTCAGCAAATCGATGATTCGCTCAACGATCGCGCGCTCATCCCCAGGATTTTCTGTGTAATAGGGGGTATATATGTAATCACCGTTATCAAGTAACTGAATAATTGTTTCTGCTGTTTTCGCTGCATTGCCGCTGCCGGCTGCAGGATTGATTAAAATATGATAATGAAACTTCATGACCTCTATCCTTTCAAAAAATGATTATAACAGAGTGGGAAGAGGAACTGTATAAAATTGAATCAATTTTTTTATGAAAACTTAAAGGTCCTATTTTTTTTGAGGGGATTTTTTGATAAACTGCTTTATTTTTTAGTATGGATTATTTCAGTAGATAAGTCAATTTTCGAAATGCTTTCAGATAGTTTGCCGAAATTGAATTGATTGAGCTTCAGGTGATACAATCATCTTGTAAAGAATACTTTTTTGTGATAAGGAGGATCAAATCATGTTAGGGATCGACAATGAATTAGAACAACTGTATAAAAAAGCCCAGCAGGATGGTGAAGCGGTTATCAAAGATCGTTGGACTTCCGGAAATTATGGATGTTGCAGTACGCGTGCACCACTAGTAGAAAAATACAAAATTAAAAATACGAACACCCAGGTTTCCCTTTATCTTTGGGGGACGTTAGTAGCGGAAATAAATCTCGAAAGTCAATCAACTGTTGTGAATCCTAACTATAAACTATCTAATTATGAGAAAAAAATCATCGACTGGTTTGTCCAACAACCTCAAAAAGCATAATTACTTTTAGCACGTAGCTTGTCTTTTTTAGGCAGGCTTTTTTTAGCTATCTTAATTGTCAAATTAAGTTAGACAAATCATCAATACTTACGTAACTCAAAAATACTTCCAAAGGTGTTCGATAA
>NZ_BJDP01000005.1 GCF_005405205.1 Enterococcus pingfangensis
AGTTTGAAGATTTAGAAACAGAGAAAATGTCTTAGCAGTCTCTACTAAAATATGTCCAAGATATTGACTCAAATCCAGATTTAGAAACAGAGAAAATGTCTTAGCAGTCTCTACTAAAATATGTCCAAGATATTGACTCAAATCCACTACTGACCGATTTCTATATTGCCTTTAATCTTTTCAGTAGTAGATTTTATAAAAAAAAATATAAAAAAGCCGTGCTAGTTAAAAATTTTTCAACTAGTACAGCTTTTCATACTTAATTTTTATTCTGCTAATTCTTCAAATTGAGAATTATACAATGCGGCATAGAGTCCATGTTGAGCTAATAATTCTTCATGGTTCCCTTGTTCCTTGATGTCACCATCTTGCATATACAAGATCTTATCTGCATCTTTGATCGTTGAAAGGCGATGGGCGATAACGAATGAAGTCCGGCCAGCCATTAGATTATTCATGGCTTCTTGGATCAATTCTTCAGTCCGCGTATCGACGGATGAAGTTGCTTCATCTAAGATCAAAATCGGTTTATCTGCTAAGATCGCACGCGCGATCGTCAATAATTGTTTTTGACCTTGTGAGATGTTGGACGATTCTTCATTCAATTCCATCTCATAACCGCCTGGCAATGTTTTGATGAAGTGATCGACACGGGCGGCTTTCGCAGCTGCGTAGACTTCTTCATCAGTCGCATCTAATCGGCCATAACGAAGATTGTCCATGATCGTTCCTTTGAACAACCAAGTATCTTGCAAGACCATCCCGATATTTTTGCGCAGATCGGCACGGTTGAAATCTTGGATGTTATGTCCGTCGATCTTGATTGCTCCAGAATTGACGTCATAAAAACGCATCAACAGCTTGACCATCGTTGTTTTCCCAGCGCCTGTCGGTCCAACGATAGCGACCGTTTGGCCAGGATCAACATGCGAGGTAAAGTCTTGGATGATAATTTTATCCGGTGTATAACCGAATTGAACATGATCAAAGTCGACCATTCCTTCAGCCTTATCAATTTGAACTGGATGTTCAGCTGTTTGATCTTCTTCGTCTTCATTCAAGAATTCAAAGACCCGTTCAGCGGCAGCTGCCATTGATTGCAACATATTTGATACTTGTGCAAGTTGGGCGATCGGTTGCGTCAAATTACGAACATATTGGATGAACGCTTGAATATCCCCAACAGTGATGGCTCCATTATACGCCATGATCCCGCCGGCAATCGCTACACCGACATATCCTAAGTTACCGATGAAGTTCATAATCGGCTGCATCAAACCAGAAAGAAATTGTGATTTCCAAGCAGATTTGAACAAGACATCATTTTGTTTTTTAAATTCATTCAATGAATTTTCTTCTTCATTAAACAAACGGACGATCGTATAGCCGCCGATTGTTTCTTCGACTTTCCCGTTGATGACACCCAGATATTCTTGTTGTGTCTGGAAGTATTTTTGCGAATTTTTCACGACGATCATGATCAGTAATAATGAAAGCGGTACGATCAGAATCGCGATCCCGGTCATTTGTACTGAAATTGAAAGCATCATGACGATGACCCCGACGATCGTAAAGGTCGAAGTGATCAACTGCGTCAAACTTTGGTTCAATGATTGTCCCAAAGTATCCACGTCGTTAGTGATCCGTGACAATACTTCACCTGTCGTACGGCTTTCAAAATAATTCATCGGCATCCGGTTGATTTTTTCAGAGATTTCTTTCCGCATCCGATACGTGATCTTTTGGGAAATCGTCGACATGATCCAACCTTGGATGACTCCAAATAGAGAAGACAGCACGTACAGGCCCAACATAAAGAGCAAGACACTGCCGATTTTCTCAAAGTTGATGTCGCCGGTTCCTTCATATTTCTTAGTTAAACCAGTAAACAGTTCTGTAATTGCTTTTGATAAGATCTTAGGTCCCCAAATGTTGAAGATCGTTGAGGCGATCGCAAAAATCATTACTAGAAAAACTGCAATTTTATATGCGCCAAGATAAGAGATCAATTTTTTGATTGTTCCTTTGAAATCTTTGGCTTTTTCTACTGGTGCCGCGCCCATAGGTCCATGTCCGCCACCACGAGGGCGATTTTGTTGTTTATCTGCCATTCTTTTTTCGCTCCTCCTTAATCCGCTTCTTCTATGCCTAGTTCAGCATTACTTAATTGTGACTGAGCGATTTCTTGATAAACCGCTGATGATTTCATCAATTCTTCATGACGACCTTGGGCAACGACACGCCCTTCATCCAAGACGATAATGTTATCTGCATGCAAGATCGTTGAGATTTTTTGTGCGACGATGATTTGAGTCACGTCTTTGACACTTTCTGCCAATGCTCTGCGCAATGTGACATCCGTCTTATTATCAAGCGCTGAGAATGAATCATCAAAAATCAAGATCTTAGGATTTTTCGCTAACGCCCGAGCAATCGACAACCGTTGTTTTTGTCCACCGGAAACATTTGTCCCGCCTTGAGAGATTTCTCGGTCAAAGCCTTTTTCATTGGCGTTGATAAATTCAGTTGCTTGTGCGATCTCAGCAGCTTTTTTCATTTGTTCATCGGATATTTTCGCATCACCAAATTTGATATTCGAAGCGATATCTCCAGAGAACAGTACTCCTTTTTGCGGTACAAAGCCCATGATTTCATGCAGTTTGTGCATGCTCATTTTGCGAATATCGATTCCATCGATCGTGATCCGTCCGCCGGTTACATCAAACAGCCGCGGAATCAAATTGACGATCGTTGATTTTCCTGAACCAGTCGAACCGATCAAGGCAGTCGTTTCACCAGGCTTCGCCGTGAAATTGATGTGATGCAAAACATCTGCATCCGCATCGCCATAACGGAATTGAACCCCTTCAAATTTCACTTCACCTTTAAAGTTATGATTATCTTCTGGATTTTCAGGATCTTTGATCGTTGGTTCAGTGTTCAATACTTCATCGACACGAGCCGCTGCAACATTTGCCCGCGGTAAAATGATTGAGACCATCGATAACATCATGAAGGCCATGACGATTTGCATCGTGTAAGTAATAAATGCCATCATATCCCCGACTTGCATTTGACCGTTGCTCATGTTTTGTCCGCCGACCCAAACGATCAAGACGGAAATACCGTTCATTAACAACATCATGATCGGCATCAACAACGACATCGCACGGTTGACAAACATTTGTGTTTTCATCAATTTCGTATTCGCTACATCGAAGCGTTCATTTTCAAATTTTTCCCGTGAGAAAGCTCGAATAACGGGTAGACCGGTAATGATTTCACGAGAAACCAAGTTCACACGGTCCACTAAGTTTTGCAAAGCTTTGAATTTCGGCATCGTTGTCAGCAACAATGTCAAAACTAAAACTAAAACTGCGGCCACCGCAACTCCGACGATCCAACCCATCCCAGTTCCGGTTTTGTATACTCTGTAAATACCGCCGATTCCTAAGATTGGTGCGTATAAAACGATTCGCATGATCATGACAAGTCCCATTTGGATTTGCTGGATATCATTGGTATTTCGAGTGATTAATGAAGCGGGTGAGAATTTTTCCATTTCATTATTCGAAAAGGCTAATGTTTGTTCGTACTGACCGACCCGCAAGTTTTTCCCGACTGTCGCGGCGACCAATGAACCAATCAAGCCGACAATAATCGCGGCAACTGCAGACACCAAGGTCAAACCGACCATTTTAGCGCCGGTTTTAATGATATAATCTGTTTGAATTTTTTTCGTATTCATATCCAGATCTTTGTACTCAGCTAATGTCAGTTGGATCCCGACTGATTTCAAAGTATCTTCGCCGACACTGCCTAAACCTTCTTTTGTCGCTTCACGTGCAGTTGCTACTTTTTCAGGCATTGCATCGTTAGTTTCTTTGACTGAAGCGCCAAGTTTTTGAGCTTCGGCGCCTTTTGCTTGTGCTTCAGCAGCTAATTTCTGTGCTTCAGCACCTTTAGCAGCGGCAGTTGCCGCATCCGTTGCTGCGGCGGCTTCTTTACCGACAGCTTGTGCTTGTTCGCCCAGTGTCTTAGCTTCTGCACCTAGCGTCTGTGCTTTTTTAGCATCTTTTGAAAGTGCGGTATAACTGGTGATGACATCTGTTATTTCCTTATTCGTATTACTTGAATCTTCTGCTTGAGTGGAAGCAATCATCAGCATCGGCAAATTAAAGATTTTAGCCAACTTATCTTTAGTCATACCTTTTTGAAGATCTAATTCATAAATAGCAACTTTTTTTCCGTCAACGGTTCGTGTTGCTTCTTTATAATTATCATTGACGATCTGCTTCTCTTCATCGGTCATAAACAATTCGATTCCTTGAAGCGTTGATTTCCTGATTTTATCAGGAGTCGATCGTTCAAGTCCTCCTTGTTGAATACCGACGTCGACAATATCCGACGTTAAGCCTGGCAAGCTCAAATCACTCGATGCTTGTACAATTAATAGTAATAACACGGCAATAATCGCATACCAGTATTTACCAAGATATTTAAAAATCTTCACTATTGATCACTTTCCCCTTCCATGGATATTTTCTTAGAGTAGCTGATAAACTTCGCAGTCAATTCGAGGTATTTTTTAGTATCTTCTTCGCCCATCAGTTCAAATACTCGAACAACTTTGTTCCGCATCTCCTGCTTTTCAGCTTTCGCTACTTTTTTTCCGCGTTCTGTTAAGCTGACATTGATTCGGCGCCGATCATCCGGATCCATCGTTCGGATGATTAACCCGCGCTTTTCTAAATTTCCAAGCACAGCTGCGATTCGAGCCGTCGATAAGTTGAGCGCCTCAGCCAGATACTTTGGATTGGTGGGTTCCCCTAATCGATCGAGCACTTTAATGACGATATTTGCGCCTTTACTGCTTTTTTCGATCTTGCTGAATGCACCATGACGATTTTTGACCATCATCTGGGTCAATTCGTGTTCAGCATCTTCTGCAAAAGTCATCAATTTCCTCCTTTCGAAAAACATATGCCCACTTAATACCTAATAGTATTAGTAATTAATGCTGTTTGATATTACTGCTAATAAAAATAAAAATCAACCCTTTTGAATCAAAAAATAAATGAATACGTTTCAAATTTTAATATTTTGTTTTTTTCTTAAAAAAGCAGAGAAAACCGACCGATTTAACGAGCGGCAAATAATTTTTTTAAAACGGAAAAAAATGCTTTTTCGCATTAATTTTTCCACGGATACAACAGACCAAATGTTGATTTGCATCGAGCTGTAAACAGAAAAAGGCCATGACAAAAATCTTGCCACAACCTCTTTGGTGAAATTATTTTTTTAGATGGTAGTTATATGTGCCGACAATAATGTCATCACGATAAGATAACCGGAAGCGCAGACGCATCGCTGTTTGATTGTGCAGCGAACGTTTCCATGTACGATTCGGTACAAATTCCGGTATCAAAACAGTCGTAGTGTAGTTATGTTGTCGTGCATTTTTACTTACGCGGTCAACATAGCGGCTGACTGGATTGACGATTGAACGATACGGTGAACGAACGACAGAGAGCCGGACGTCTGGGAATTTCTCACGGAATTCGTGACGAATCTCCCGTTCTTTTTCTTCATTTTCTTCTAGCGAAACGTGCATAGCGATCACATAATCACCAATCGAACGCGCGTAATTGATTGCTCCGATATTTACTTGCGTCACATTTCCGACTAATACGATGACTGTATTCCCATCATATTCATGCAATTCCACATCATCGACCAGACGTAATTGTTCCGCCACATTTTTGTAGTGTTCATGGATTTTATAAAAACCAAAAATCAAGATTGGCATGATGATGAAGAATGGCCAAATATCCGGCAAGCGATAGATGAATAAAATCAAAACGATCGCAAAAGAAATCACTGCGCCAATAATGTTAGCAAGCGATTTTTTAAGCCAATGCGCTCCTTCTTTGCGCCATTTCAAGACCATCCCAGTTTGTGACAAGGTAAATGGAATGAATACCCCAACTGAATACAATGGAATCAAACGTTCAGTTGAACCTTGGAAAATAAAAAGCAAGACGATCGAACCAAGCGCCAAAGTGATGATCCCGTTAGAGTAGCCTAAACGATCACCACGATCTTGGTAACGATGTGGCAGGAACTTATCCTTAGCCAAGTTGTAAGCCAAGACAGGAAACGCTGAGAAGCCTGTGTTCGCAGCTACTGCTAAAATCAAGGCCGTAACAAATTGTAAAACATAATACATGATCCCTTTACCAAAAACCGATTCACCGACTTGTGATAACACGGTAACTTCTGTTGTAGGAACGATTCCGTACCAATAGTTCAAGAATGTGATCCCAGTAAAGAAGAAGCCTAGTATCAAGCCCATCATGGCTAAAGTGCCGGCCGCATTTTTTGCTCGCGGTTTTTTGAAAAATGGAACGGCATTACTGATTGCTTCGACCCCGGTCAATGAAGACGAGCCTGATGAGAAAGCCCGCAACAAAAGCGCCATAGAAATTCCCGGAACAACTGCGCCAACTTGAGCTGTCGCATGTAGAGGTACTGTGCCAGTTAGGATTTTCACGAGACCGACAATGATCAAAATTGTGATGACTGCAATAAAACTATAGACCGGCAGCATCAACAGCCCCGCACTTTCGCGCAACCCGCGTAAATTCATCAGCATCAATAATAAAACAATAATGACAGAAATCAAAACACGATGATGATAAAGCGCTGGGATCGCAGAAGCGATGGCTTCGGCACCAGCTGAGACGGATACGGCTACGGTCAGCATATAATCGACAAGAAGTGAGCCTCCTGCGATCAATCCGGCATTCTTTCCTAAGTTCTCACTGCTGACGACATACGCGCCGCCGCCATGAGGATAGGCATGGATAATTTGACGATAAGATAAAATCAATGACGTTAACAAAACTAAAACGACGATCGCGATCGGCAACGAATACCAAATCGCCGCTGCTGACAAGGTAACTAAAACGACTACGATCTGTTCTGTTCCATAAGCTACAGAAGACAATGCATCTGAAGAAAGCATCGCTAAAGCTGCAAAACGCGACAGATTTTGATCATCATTTTCAGATGATTTCAGTGGCCGTCCAACCAGCAAACGTTTAAGATAATCCACTAAGACTCACTCCTTTAATAAAATACAACAAGCGAATATTACTCGTACTCTATCTAAATGTCAATGTTTTTTTCAATGACTTTTCATGAGTAGAAAAAAATCCAAAAACAGGCAAGAAAACAGCGATCTGCTGTCGTCTTGCCTGTCTTTTTTTAATGGAATATTTTGCTTTCGTGTGCGACTTTCGTCAATTTTTTCAGATGCGGTTGTAAAATGGGATAAGCCCACGTTCCTAAGATCCCAAATACGATGAAAAGAACGATCATAATAATGATATCTTGAGTCGCGTTTGGCCAATAGATCCCGCCGGCACTCTCGCGTAATAAATTGACTGCGTGCGTGAATGGCAGCCATGGATTGACGGCTTGGAAAAATTTGCCGGATACTTGGATCGGATAGTTCCCGCCGCCGCCGGAAATAGAGAGCACTAGGATGATGATCGCGATCCCTTTGCCGACTGTTCCAAAAAGCGCCACGAGCGTGTAAACGATCATCATAAAGGCTAACGCCACTAAGACCGCAAATAGAACACTGTACACTGGATTTTTTACGTAAACATCCAGCAAGAAAATATTTCCCAACGTTACGATCAAGGCTTGCCCAACACTGACCGCTAAATAAGTCAGCATGCGTGCCCCAAATTGTTCCCGTTTTGTGTATTTGCCGCGCTCTTTTTTATCCAAAAAGAATTCGGTAGTCGTGACACTTGAAAATAGTACCGCGCCGACCCATAAACACAATGCTGTATAAAATGGTGTGCTGGCTGAACCGTTATTTGCGATTGGATACATCGCGTTCGTTTGTAGTTCCACTGGCGTCGTGAAGAAATCACTTTCCTTTTGAGCATCCAATTTCAACAATTTCAAAACTTGACCAAGGTCAACTGTTTGATCTCCTTGCTGGATCGCATTCGCGGCTTTTTGAATCCCTGCTCGCAGTGTTGGCCAATCGTTTTGGATCAAATCGGTGGCAAGATCTAACGCTTGTTCGACTTCTGGCATTTTATCATTTGCGATTTTCAACCCGCCGGTCAAATCTTCTTTCACCCCTGGCCAATCATTTTGCATGAAGTTTGCGGCCAAAGCCAATTTTTGTTCCACTACTGGCAATTCATTGTTGTAAAGATCCGCGCCCGTATTGATACCATTCACGATGTCCGTCATATGGCCGTTCAATAATACATTCGCGTCATGGACTTCCTGACCAATCGCCGGCATTTGTTTTTGATATTTTTCTAAGAAAGTAATTGCGTTGCTGACCGTGCCTTCAGTTGAATTCAAAAGCGATGCAAAATCGATTTGCTGTGCTTGGTTCAAGACACCTTGAGCCGTGTTGATCATGGCAATCAACTTATTTAGAACCGTGCTGACTGTCTCTGTAATTTGCTGGACGTTGATTTGATTGATGATTGCATCGATTTTATCTGTAAAATCAGTAACTTGTTTGAGCAGTTGTCGAGCTGACTCTAAGTTTCCTGCTTGTACAGCATCATTGATTCTTCCAGCATGATTGCTCAAATCAGTTAAAACGGCTTGAAGATCATTTAAATGCTCAAGCGACGTGCTTAATACATTGCTGGCAGTTGTATTTCCATTATCATCTGCTACCTTTTTCAGATCCGTTAAGAACGAGGCTAATTTATCAATAGCTGTTTTTTGTTGTGCGATATCGGCTTGAAAGTCACCAATCAATTTTGCAATATTTTGCTTATCTTGACTAGTCAGTTCGTTTTTATCCATTAATTCTTGAAGCGTTCCGACTAATGAATCTGTAGTAGCAGTGATTTGCTGGATGGATTCCAACGTAACTTGAACGCTGCTTGAAATGCTTGGTATGGCCGTTTGGAGTTTTTCTGCACCGTCTTTTGTCGTATTCGCAAAATCGTTGGCTTGATTGCCAAGCTTTTGAATGTCCGGCAAGATCGTCTGCACTTGATGAATGATGTTCAGCCCTTGTTTGGCTTCATTGATCCCATCATTCATGGTCGTTTCGATTTCAGAAAAATCACTATCGACTTGCGCGATTTGATCGCCGGCTTGCTGGATCTCAGGGATTTTTTGCTGCAACGTCAAGATAACACCGGCTTGTTTTTTGATCTCCGGCATTTTTTGATTCAGACTGATCAATTTTTGTCCCATCGCGTCAACTTGCGGCAAATACGCTTGTAGTTCATTTGCCTTAGCTAATTTTTCTTTCAGCTCAGGCATCTTGCCTTGCACTTCGACGACTTCTTGCGTGTATTTATCAATCTCGTCTAAATTATCATTGGTCGTCAAAATCAAATTTTTCACTTTATTGATGCTTACCAAATTGGCATCGATATCGTAACCAATCTCATTAAAAACTTTCAGTAACGTCGAGCTGGCAGTCTTAATAAATTCTTGGCTGATTTCTTGTTGAATCGAGCTGGCCCCTTTGTCTGTGATTTTAGGAGCGATTGCATTGATTTTCTGATTCAAATAATACTCAATTTTTGGTTTTTGAATCTCGCCAGAAGTAAAACTCAATAAGTCCTTAGAAAAATTTTTCGGCAAATAAATTCCCGCATAATATTTTCCTGACTTTACGCCTTCAACGACTTGTTTTTTCGAGTCGACAAAGCGCCAGCCGAGTTGTTTATTTTTATGCAGATTTTTGACCACTTCATTTCCGATTTCGATATCTTTGTCTTCAAAAGTGGCGCCTGCATCCGCACTGTAGACCGCGATCGGCAGTTCGCCAGTATTCGAATACGGGTCCCACAACGCCTTGATATTAAACCAAGCATAAAGGGATGGGATGATGACTAAAGCTGCCATCAGAAAAATGGCGATCGGATTTCTAAAAATCCGACGCCAATCTAATTTAAAGAGATTCCATGTATGTTTAAGCGATTGAAAAACGTTCATTGATTTCACCTACTATTTTTTCTTGCTGAACCACTGTAGCATGGATTTTCAGCAAATTTCAATTCTAGTGAGTGTCTGGAATCTGCTTTTTTGACATTCCTAACGATTTGTCATAATTGTATCCCTTTTCAATCAATAAATACTAAAGAAATGCTTAAAACTCAAGATTTTTTCTCATGATGAAGCGCTCCAATAGCAGTTCGGTCAACTCCTCGATTTTAGCTGAATCTGCTTGTGTTAAGTTTAAAATCGGTGTCTCTTCCAAATCACGCAAACGAATCGGTTCAACGTGATCGTCCACTTGCCGCAAGGTCACTTCTGGATGCGGAACTTTTTCGCCGCAAGGACCGGCTGCTAAATAGGCCAATTGATACCCGTCTTCGATCTCCCGCAACCGATAATAGCCGTCAGCCAGATCTTCTGTGCCACCATAATTTGCTTTTACTAATGACCATTTCTTCTGATCCATGTTCTTACTCCTTTTTTATAATAATTTTTCCCGCCGATGGGTGTCCTTCTAATTTTTCATGTCCGTAAATCACGCTTGCTAGAGTAAACGGCAAAACTTCCGCGATCTTTAACTGGATTTCATCAGCTACTTCTGTTAAAGCTGTTAACGCCTCAAAATCAGAATATTCTTTTGATGGTCCAAACGCCAAATAATTTCCAGTTTTCGTTTGTTCCTTCGGTAAAGCATTCAATGCTACAAAATTTCCGCCGGTTTTCATGATCTGTACGCCCGCTTCTCCAGCAACTCCGCCTTTTGTCGCATCAATCACAGTATCTGCTTGATTGGCAAATACTTTTCCAGCATCTGCTTGATCGTAAGCTGCGAACTGATCTGCGCCCAATCGGGTGACCCATGATTCGTTTCGTTTAGAAGCTGAAGCAAGTACGGTTTTGCCTTGTTTTTTCAAAAACTGGACCAATAATGAACCAACCGCCCCGGAAGCTCCTTGTACCATGACGGTTTGACCGATCGTATCACCTAATAAATGCGTGACTAGATTATAAGTCGTCAGCCACGGTGTCACCATGCCTGCTGCAACTTCCCACGATAAAGCAGCCGGTTTTTTTACAACTTTCTTTCCTGGAGCCACGATTTCTTCGCCGTAAGTCCCGCTGATTGCATGAACGATCACTTCATTGCCGACTTTTACATGAGTGACGGCAGCACCAACTTCAGTCACGATCCCTGCGCCATCATTTCCTAGCACATAAGGAAATTTCACTGTTCGAAAGTCGCGCATCGCTCCTTGACGCAAGGCGACATCGTACGGATTGATTGCAAAAGCTGTCAGCGCTACTCGAACATGTGTCTCGTCGACCGGCCGAGCTTCCGCTTGGATCTCAATCAATACATCTTTGGCTGTTCCGTAGTCTTTTAATGCGAATCGTTTCACCTTTATCCATCCTCTCTAACTGCTGAAAATAACTTCTTGCGTCATTTTTTGATCGACAACTAAGTCATTCATTTTTGCTCAACCAATCCGTCAAAACTCATAAACTTTTTCCTCAGCTTTAGATTCAGCCGACAAGCGCTTCATAAACTCAAACTCTTCATTGGAATCGCTTCCTCCCCAAAATCTTTATCCCTATTGTAGCGATTATCGCTTACTTGTTCCAACAAAAAGGTGTGTCTCGCATATGCAAGACACACCTTTTTTGATAAGCGTTAATCTAATTCGACTTTTCCCGTATACAATTGATAATACATGCCATGTTCAGCTAATAAACTTTCATGATCGCCGCGTTCGATGATTCGACCATGATCCATCACCATAATGACATCTGAATTTTGAATTGTTGATAACCGATGGGCAATAACAAATACTGTCCGACCTTCCATCAAGCGATCCATCCCCGATTGAACGATACTTTCTGTTCGAGTATCGATACTAGAAGTCGCTTCATCCATGATCATCACTGGTGGATCAGCGATTGCTGCTCGGGCAATCGCCAATAATTGGCGCTGTCCTTGCGACAAGCCTTCGCCATCGCCGGTGATCACCGTATCGTATTTTTCCGGCAAATGTTGGATAAACGTATCGGCATTTGAAAGTTTAGCCGCTTGATAAACTTCTTCATCCGTCGCACTTAAATTCCCGTAACGGATATTTTCTTTGACTGTGCCAGTGAATAAATGTGTATCTTGCAAGACAATCCCTAACGAAGAACGCAAAGAATTTTTTTCGATCTTCTTGATATTGACTCCGTCATAACGAATCTTACCTTCTTGAATATCATAGAAACGATTGATCAAATTCGTTATCGTCGTTTTACCGGCACCGGTCGCGCCGACAAAGGCAACTTTTTGTCCAGGTTCGGCGTAAAGATTAATATCACGCAACACTAAATGATCCTCATTGTATCCAAAGTTGACATCTTCAAAACGAACATCACCGGTCAAGCGGACATACGAGATCGTACCATCTTCGTGAGGGTGTTTCCAAGCCCAGATCCCAGTTCGTTCATTCGTCTCGATCAATTCCCCGTCGACTTCTTTGACATTGACTAAGGTCACATAACCATCGTCAACTTCTGATTCTTCATCTAATAATTGGAAGATCCGATCTGATCCGGCCAACGCCATGATCACGAAATTGATTTGTTGGGAAATTTGGCTGATCGGACCATTCAATGATCGGCTAAGCTGCAAGAATGCGGCAATCATTCCGACTGTCAGCGCGGAAACACCATAAACGGCAAATAGCCCGCCGATGATTGCAACTAAAACATATTGGATGTTCAAAAGATTCATCATAATCGGCATCAACGTGTTTGCTGTAGCATTGGCTTTAGTGGCACTTTCTTGCAACTGATCGTTGATTTCATCAAAATCATTGATCGCTGCTGCTTCGTGATTGAAGACTTTCACCACTTTTTGACCGTGCATCATTTCTTCGATATAGCCATTGACTGCGCCTAAAGAACGTTGTTGTTCGCCAAAATAGCGGCCACTGCGATTCGTGATGAAACGCAAGATCACAAACATCAGTGTGACTGAAACAAGGACAAAACAAGTTAGAGGCACACTCAATGAAAACATTGCGATGAAAACCGAGACAAAAGTCACGAGCGCCATCAGCAAGTTAGGAATACTTTGCGAGATCATCTGTCGTAGCGTATCGGTATCATTGGTAAAATGACTCATGATATCGCCATCCGCATTTGAATCAAAATAGCGTAAAGGCAATGTCTCTAAGTGATTAAACATCTGATCACGGATTTTTTTCTGTGTTCCTTCTGATACTTTTACCATGATCAAATTATATGAAAGCGTCCCGACAATCCCGACAGCATAGATCAATGCCATCGTTAAGATCGCTTTTAGCAATCCGGTAAAATTCGGATTATTTTGTCCAATCAACGGTGTGACATAATCATCGATCACGACTTGCAGGAATAGCGAGCCACGGACATTGGCAAACGCGCTGATTAAGATCATGAAAAAGACAACGATCAGTTGCGCCTTATGTTCTTTTGCCATGATCTTCAGCAAGCGTTTGATCGTTCTTAGCGGACTGGATTCAGCAGCAAATTTTTTATTCATCCCGTTCACCAAATCCTTTCTGTTGCGAATCAAAGACTTCTTGATAGATCACGTTGTCTGCTAACAATTCATCATGCGTCCCAACGCCATTGATTTTCCCATCATCCAACACGATGATCCGATCCGTGTCTTGGATCGAACTGATCCGTTGCGAGATAATAAATGTGGTTGTGCCGGGAATCTCCTTGACTAAGCCTTCACGAATCGCCCGATCTGTTTTCGTATCGACCGCACTCGTTGAATCATCCAAGATCAAGATCTTCGGCTTTTTCAATAATGCGCGGGCGATCGTCAACCGTTGTTTTTGTCCGCCAGAAACATTATTCCCGCCTTCAGAGATCATCGTTTCGTATTTGTCAGGGAATTCTTGAATAAAGGGATCCGCCTGTGCGATCGTTGCGGCATGGATGACTTCTTCTTCAGTCGCCTCCGGATTTCCCCAACGGAGATTTTCTGTGATGGTCCCGCTGAATAAAACATTGTTTTGCAAAACCATCCCAACTTGATCGCGCAGTGTTGCTAAATCATAGTGACGAACGTCATGACCGCCGACTTTGATTTTTCCATTTGTCACATCGTAAAGCCGCGGAATCAACTGGACGAGGCTCGATTTTGAGCTCCCAGTCCCGCCGACGATCCCGATCACTTCACCAGATGCGATCTTCAAATCGATATTTTCTAAAACTAATTTATTCATGTCATCTTTATAACTAAAGCAAACGTCTTGGAATTCTACCGAGCCATCGGGTACTTCAGTCAACGGTTCAGCGCCATTTTTCAAATCACTTTCTTCGCTGAGTACTTCTGTAATCCGTTCGGCAGAAGTACGAGCGATCATCAATTGAACAAACGTCATCGACATCATCATCAAGCTCATCAAAATTTGCATCGTGTAGTTGAACATGCTGACTAATTCACCAGTTGTCAAACTGCCTTTATCCACGATCAATTCGGCTCCCAGCCATGAAAGCAGCAGCATACACGTATAGACAGCGACTTGCAGCAGCGGCATATTGAAAGCAACGATTCTTTGGGCTTTTGTAAAGTTATCAAAAACCATTTTTGATACTCGGCTAAATTTTTCTTCTTCATATTCTTCCCGTACATAAGATTTCACTACTCGAATCCCTTGAAGATTTTCATGGACGACACTATTCAAACGGTCATATGTACGAAAAACTTTTTCAAATAATGGATGAGCAAACCGAATGATCAAGCCTAGTCCGATAACCATGATCGGCACGATCGCTAAATAGATCATTGATAATTCCCGATTGATATGAAAGGTCATCGCTAAAGAAAAAATCAAAATCAACGGGGAACGGACTAAGATCCGAATCACCATTTGGTAGGCATTTTGTACGTTCGTCACGTCAGTTGTCAAACGGGTGATCAAACTTGAACTGGAAAAACGGTCAATATTTGAAAAAGAAAAACTTTGGATCCGTTCAAACAAATTATGCCGCAGATTTTTAGCAAATCCCGCCGAAGCGACCGCAGCCGTTCGTCCTCCTAATGTTCCTGTAACTAATGCAAACAGCGCGCACAAAAACAACAATCCGCCATAACGCAAGATCGTATTCGTATCGCTTTTTCGATTCCATGATCGATCAAACCGGCCATGATCAACGGCATGATCACATCCATCAAGACCTCTCCCATGGTAAACAGCGGAGTTTGCAAACTCTGCTTCTTGTATTCACCGACATTTGCCAGTAATTTTTTTAACACACACTCACGTCCTTTCATTCTTGCATTAATAATTGCCTACTATAGTATAGAGACTTTTTCTTGAAATTTCTAATAAATTCGCTCTTTTCCGACAAAAAGAATTGTTGCAAAGCGTATTTTCTCTATCAATAACTTTTCTCAAACAGCAGCTGCCTTTAAAAAGCTACGTCAGCTTTTCGCTAAAATAAAAAAGGCATTGATCCTTTAGCAAAAAATGTTGAACCATCAAATTCTGCCGACCTTAAAAACAGCCCACGCTCAGCCACAATCAAAGTCAGCCGTTCCACTTTCTAGCGAATATTTTTTACAACCGAACCGATCGAAGAAAGATCGCTTTCCGTCAAAAAATCATCGACAATTTTTAAATTACTGTAAGAATAATTTTTGATCGGATAATTTGCGATGACCAAATCATATTTCTTGAAACTTTCATCATAAGCAAAATCCAAGACCGAGCCTTGATGGGTTTCAATCGCCACCCGATAATAGAACCGGCTGCGGATCAGCTCAGCCAGCATCGCGGCATGACCTTCCCCTGAATCACTCACTACAAAGATTTTTACTTTGGCTGAATGGATGTCTAACGAGTGAGCCAACCCTTTCCATTCTTTAAATAAAATGGTCAACACTGAAAAATAAAATTGACTGAACCACGGATCTCCCGTTCCGCGTTCCATACTCAATAATAATTGATGAACATATTTCGTAAAGTGCGGATATTGCAGCTTCGCATTCCTTGAAAAATAGGCCGCTGAATCAAATAAGATTGACCGCGGATACGGGCAGACTTGATACGCCGCTTGAATCTGTAGCAATTTTTGTAAAATATTTCTCCGCTGCTCTTTTGGTAAAACTGTTTCATAAACCAATTCGATCTCTTTTAAAAAATTCGCTAACAGGCGCGCAGTCTCCTGACAGCTTGGTTCAAGTTTGGTAATAAAATAGGTACAAAACAAACTATTCGCAACTTCATAATACCAATATTCAGTCACGATATATTTTGAATCTTGCACAATTTGATCCGCCACCGAACGCAAAGACAAAATTTTAGCGATCACTGCTTGGTCTAACACCAATCTTTCCCCTTCAGACAAGATGAATCCTTGCGAACTTCGGACAATGATAACCGCCAATAAGTAGCTGCTTTCCAATGTTTCCCGATCATTATAAAAAATAGCAAACGAACGATTGGCGCTGCTAATAAACGCAATGATCTTTCTCCGCTCTAAATCAAATGGCCAGTCATTCAACCCATATTTTTCTAAAAATAATTGAACGTAAAAAGTCCGAACCCATCGTTCATTTGGAGCAGTTATCCGGAACGGCCGACGTTCAAGGATCAACCCTTTTTCACCTAAGACCTTATCGAGTTGCTTGATCATTCGATAAAAGGTCGCTTCGCTGATGTACAGTTCATTGATCCAATAATCGGCGTCTTCATTTGGCTGAAAAAAGAGCCGTTCCAAAAAAGTAAACGCTTCAGATTCATTCATCAAATTTCCGGCGAGTTGCCGTGTCTTATTATGTAGTGCGTCGTTCAACCGTAATCCATTCGTGCGAGAATACTCTATTCCAACATGCTCTCCCCAAAATTGATTGATTGCTTCCACATCAGACAAGACCGTTTTTGTTGAACAATCTAATAAGTCTGCGATCATTTCTGGATTCTGCCACCCAATCAAATCACGCAACACACCAATGATGGCCAACCGCCGCTGAGTTGTATTTTTAAGTAATCTCCGCACAAAAGTCCCTCCTAACTACATTACTATTACACTGCCAACAGCATTTCCATTTTTATTCTACGATACTCATTTGTTATCATATCATAAAATGACAGCTCAAAAATGCCTGAATGGTCACTTAAGATAGTTAAAAATCACGATTGTTATTTTTGCTTATACTTTTTACTCTGACCTTAACGATTTACCCGTCAAAACTTGCTAATTGCAATAAAAAATCCAGCCAATAATTTTTTTACTGTACCGATGAAATGATTCGAACAACTCAAAAAGGGGTTGTGACAAAAAATCTTGTCATACCCCCTTTTTTTCGAACAAACAGTGAGAAGCAGCTTCTTCGTAAATTAGCCGAAATTTCACAAAAATTGGAGAATCCATTTTCGGTAATTTCTTTTTATTTCTTGAAGCTGCCCACTTCTGTCACAACCTCTTCGAACCAACAAACTTGATTTGATTTTTATGTAAGATTTGGTGCAGCTGCAGACATCGTTTCAATTCCGACACTGATCCGCAAAGCCGCATCTACTTCTGCCATCAGACAATTGTCTAAGTGACAGACTTTTTCTTTCAAACGAGTTTTATCGATCGTACGAATTTGCTCCAATAAAATGACCGAATCCCGCTCGATCCCAGTACCATTTGATTTGATTCCAATATGTGTTGGTAATTTAGGTTTCGCCATTTTTGCTGTGATTGCGGCGATGATGATTGTTGGACTAAAATGATTGCCTAAATTATTTTGGATTACCAACACCGGGCGAATCCCTCCTTGTTCAGAACCAATAACTGGCGATAAATCTGCGAAATAGATATCACCGCGCTTAACCATACTATTCTCCTTACCCCTTTTTAAGTAGCCGTTTTCCTAATGAAAAATGACCCCGCTGTAGATGAATTTTCCAAACACTTTTTACCCTTGTTAAATTATATCTTACTTCGCTTTATTCTTGATAAATTCTTGGTACCCGTTCCGAAAGCATACAACAAACTTCATAATGGATCGTCCCAAGATGATCCGCTACGTCTTGCATCGTGATTTCTTGATCCTTACTTTTACCGATCAAAGTCACTTTTGTTCCGACTTTAAATTCCCGCGGCAGTCGAATCATCAATTGATCCATGCAAACACGGCCGACGATCTCGCAAAATTCACCTTCTACTAATAACGAAAAACCTTGCATCTTTCGTAGCCAGCCGTCTGCATAACCGATTGGAACAGTGCCGATCCATTCCTTTTTAGATGTATCATATGTTTTTCCATAGCCAACACCTTCGCCAGCAGGCAGTTCTTTGACTTGGATCAATTCAGAAACTAATTCCATCGCCGGCTTTAATGGATACGTTTCAGTCAATTCATGACCAGACGGATTCAACCCGTACATCCCGACTCCATAGCGGATCATATTCCCCGGCATTTCTTCAGCGTGCCACAAAGCGGTCGCGCTGTTGCTGGAATGCACATACCGCGGCAAGTGATCAAGTGCAGCGATCACTGTGTTGAAACGATCTGCTTGTTTATGCCAATAGGTCGTGTCTTGTTCATCTGCCGTTGCAAAATGAGTAAACAAACCTTCCCAAAGCAGATTTGGCGAAGCTTCGATGATCTCGACTGCCTCTTTGACTGCTGCGGATGTTTGAAACCCGAGCCGTCCCATCCCTGTATCGGCTTTGATGTGAATCTTTATCGGCGTAGTCGTTTTAGTTAAATCTTTTAATACTTCTTGCGCTTCGATCAGCCACTCTTTTGTTGCTACTGTAATCGATAGATCATAGTCGACAACTAATGATAAATAACTTGGAAAAACAACACTCAATACTAAAATCGGTTCAGTGATACCGGCTTCACGCAATTCGATTGCTTCGTCTAAAGTCGCGACACAAAAACCAGTCGCGCCGGCAGCTAAGGCTTGCTGTGCTGTGGCTACTGCACCATGCCCATAACCATTGGCTTTGACTACTGCAAATAATTCTACCGCTTCTGGTAAACGCGCCACCTCATTTTTAATATTTTCGCTCATTGCTTTCCTATGTATGATAGCTCTCGTTGGTCGATGATAGGTTACAACCATAAACTAAGTGTCCTTCTTTCTATTCCTCCAGCAATACTTGCGCAATTGCTAGTTCCTCTGTGTGAGTCAAGCTGACAAAAACTTTTCCCTGGTGAGGTGATTTTGTAAAGGCGGGGGCACCATTGTCATTTCGTAAAATCTCTAAATCTTGAAAGCTGACTTTTCCGATGCCGGTTCCCCAGGCTTTAGAAAAAGCTTCTTTGCATGCATACCGTCCTGCTAAAAATTCTACCTGACGATGCGGAGAATGACTAGCAAAAAGGGTCTGTTCTGCTGGAGTTAATATTCGTTCGACAAAATGCGGTCGTCGTTCAATAATTTTTGCGACTCGTTTCAGCTCCGTCGCGTCGATCCCGATTCCTTTGATCATGCTCTCAACCCTTTCCGCAACATCTTTATTTTACCAAAGACTTATTTAAATGCTATGTTTTTTTAAAAGAATTCTTCCAAAAAATCTCTCTACCCATACAAAAAGCCATCAATCAAAAAGATCGATGGCTTTGCTGATAAATTAATCGTTCGAGTTCGTACGGATCACAAAACCGCGTTTTTTATCATTGCTGCGGTTTGTGTTTTTGTTGTTAGTGTGTTGTTTGCTTCCGCCGTAGTTTTTATTTTTGTTGGTGCTGCTGTTGCGGTCACGATCTTTACGATAGTTGTCTTTGCCACGGCCGCCGCCACGGTTGTTGTTGCCACCGCTGCGATTGTTGCCGCCTCCGCGTTTGCCGCCGTTACCACGATTGAAGCCACCTTTTTTATTTGAAGGCAATGGACGTTCTGGCGTGATTTTTACGGGTACTGAATCAGCAGGATCTTTTGCAGTCGTCTTCAACAGCATCGCTGCTAATTCTTCCGGCGAATAAGTTGCTAATAATTCTTTTGCTGATTCGGTGTATTTTTCTAGGCTATCGGAATTTTCTTCCATTTGGCTTTGGATTTGTTCCATCGCTGCGCCTAATTGCCCTTTGAATGCTTCTTTTTCGGTTGGTGGACGCAGTGGTTCCATCCGTTTCTTCGTCAAGTTTTCAATGACATGCAAGTAGCCCATTTCATTTGGTGTAACGAATGTAACGGACATCCCGCCTTTACCCGCACGACCCGTCCGACCGATCCGGTGAACGTAGCTCTCTGGATCTTGTGGAATATCGTAGTTATACACGTGGGTAACACCTGAGATATCTAATCCGCGAGCGGCAACGTCTGTCGCTACTAAGATGTCAAGATCTCCGCGTTTGAATGAACGCAAAACGCTCATTCGTTTTTGTTGTGACAAATCACCATGGATTCCTTCAGCTTTATAACCGCGAGCTTCAAGTCCGCGAGCCAATTCGTCTACACGACGTTTAGTACGACCAAAGACGATCGCCAAGTCTGGTGTTTGCACATCAAACAAACGAGTCATGATATCGAATTTTTCATAATCTTTTCCGCGAACATAATATTGATCGATCAAATCAGCTGTCATTGCTTTAGTCTTGATTTTCACGTGTTCGGGATTGTTCATAAATTTAACGCCAATTTTTTTGATTGCATCAGGCATTGTAGCTGAGAACAACAATGTTTGGCGTTCTGCAGGGACTTTACTGATAATTTTTTCGATATCTTCTAAAAAGCCCATGTTCAACATTTCGTCTGCTTCATCTAAGACTAATGTTTCCACTGTTTCTAGTTTCAACGTGTGACGATTGATATGGTCGAGCATCCGACCGGGTGTTCCAACAACGATATGTGGACGATCTTTCAGTCCGCGAATTTGGCGACCGATATCGGCACCGCCGTAAACAGCTTGAACGCGAACTTTTTTGTCGCGGCCTAAACGATACAATTCTTCTTGTGTTTGGATCGCAAGTTCACGAGTTGGTGAGATGACTAATCCTTGTAACGCATTGTTCGTTGTGTCGATCTTGTCTAACATCGGCAACCCAAAAGCTGCGGTTTTACCGGTACCTGTTTGTGCTTGTCCAATAACATCTCTTCCATCTAAAGCTAAAGGAATTGTTTGTGCTTGGATCGGTGTCGCTTCTTCAAAACCTGCGCGTTCAACCGCGAGCAATAGTTCTGGTGATAATTTTAGTTCTTTGAATTTCAAATGATATCCTCCTAATGTCTGTTGACCTTATCATTTAGAGCGTATGGTCTGGTATCTGCGTTTGGTCTGCAACTGTCCCTTAGTTGCCGTCCTTAGCGATACTACCGAAAAACCGCTCCGCGAAGTCAGGCGGAAGGATCATCTCTCACAAAAAGTGGTTGAGACATCGTTCAATTGAAAAATGCCCCAACCGCTTCTCAAAAATAATTGGTAAGCCAGCGAACTATTCGCTAGCGAATCTTTAATTTATTGGATGACTCATTCAATCATTACTTCATTTCTCGGCAATGGCTCATTCTAGCACATCATTTCATTTTCTGCAACTTTTCACTACTTCTGTAAAAACTCAACAACTTCTAATAAGCCCATTCCATTGCTGCCCTTTAAAACAACGCTGTCGTCTGCTTGCAAACTATTTTTTACAGTTTCCATCATTTGCTGTTTTTCTGCTTTATTGAAATAGTGAACGGCTAATGTCGGGTAACGATCTGCCAAAGCGACTTTCAATCCCTTCATGTCTTCACCATATAAAAAGATCTCTTGAAAATCTTGCTCATTGATATGATTTACCATGCTGGTGTGTAATGAAAAAGAATCTGCGCCTAACTCTAACATATCTGCTAAGACTGCTAACCGACGTCCTTCTGTCGGTAATTTTGCAAATGTATCCAATACTAACCCCATCGCTGTTGGGTTGGCATTGTAAACATCACTCAAAATATCCGCGCCGTTCGCCGCTTTCAACCACTGTGTCCGATTTTGAGTAACTTGCACATACGCCAAGCCTTGGAAGATCTCGTCATTGCTCAACTCAAACCAGCGGCCGATTGCCATTGCGATCAATGCATTTTGAACATTGTAGCTGCCTGGCAAAGGAATTTGATAACCGTTGTCTTCTACAGAAAAAACAGTCGCGCCTTTGCTTTCATTCAAGATCGTAGCAGACAGTTCGCCGCTTTGGATGCCGACTGTTTTGACTGTTTGCGATAATGACCGCGTGCGTTCTGCTAATAATGGTTCATCTGCTGGAATGATCAACAGACCATCTGCTGCCAGTCCAGTTGTGATCTCCATTTTGGCATCCGCGATTTTTTCTCGCGAGCCTAAGTTTTCGATATGGGCTTCCCCAACGATCGTGATCGCGGCAACATCCGGTTCAGCTAATTCGGATAATACACTGATTTCACCGGCATGATCCATGCCCATTTCTAAAATCAATTTTTCGGTTCCTTCCGGCATATGCAAGATCGTGTAAGGCAAGCCGATATCATTATTGTAATTGCCTTGGGTTTTATAAGTTCGGAATTTTTGATTAAGAACCGCTTCCGTCATATCTTTGGTCGTAGTCTTACCATTTGAGCCCGTGATCGCGATCACATCTGGATTTTCTTCCAACAAATAATAGCTCGCTAACGCTTGAAAAGCCAACAACGTATCTTTGACTAAGATCACTGCGATTCCTTCAGGCGCCGTTTCAGCAGCTTGGCTCCAAAGTGTTGCCGTTGCGCCATTTTCGATCGCTTTTGCTACAAAATCATGGCCGTCATTTGTCCCTTGCAACGGGATGAACAAATCGCCTGCTTCAATTTTTCGTGAATCGAATTCGACACCAGTAACGGTCACCTCATTTTCCGTCAATACTTCACCTTGAACGGCCTTGCCGATGATTGTCGTTGTAAAATTCATGGTGTTCCTCCCATTTTTTGGTTTCTGACTTTAAAAAGACCACGCAAACGCGCGAATTTTTAATCAAGCAGTCAGCTTGTTTGATCCATTAAAAGAAACTTGAGGCATCATTCATCCAGAATCATGTCTCAAGTCCTGTGATTAAGCTGTCTGATTATTCAAAAGCAGCTTGCTGTTCGTAACGTTTCAGTCCTAATTGAATCAATTCTTCAATCAAGTCGCCGTACTTCAGCCCCATGTTTTCCCATAATAATGGGTACATACTGAATTCTGTAAAGCCAGGCATTGTATTTAATTCATTCAAGAATAATTCGTTTTTGTTAGTCAAGAAAAAGTCGCAGCGGCTGAGTCCTGATCCGCCTAACATCGTATATGCTAGTTTCGCAAAATCACGCGCTTTTTGCATGACGTCTTCCGGTACTTCTGCTGGTATCGCCATTTGAATCGTGTTGTCGATATACTTGGCATTGTAATCGTAAAAAGCGACTTCTTTTACAACTTCGCCAGGCAGCGTCGTCCGTACATCATCGTTGCCTAACACAGCAACTTCGATCTCACGCGCGTCGATTCCTTGTTCTACCAGTGCCCGCGAATCATAACGATACGCTTCTTGCAGTGCATTTTGTAATTCTTCGCGATTTTCTGCTCGGGTGATGCCGACACTTGAGCCCATGTTGGCTGGTTTGACAAACATTGGGTATAACAAAGTTCCTTCGCATTTATCGAAAATTTGTTTTGGATTTTCTTTCCATTGATTTCTCAATACCGGCACATAAGGGACTTGCGGAATTCCAGCAGCTTGCAAAATATATTTAGTCATGATCTTATCCATCGCGCAAGCACTAGTCATCACACCGGCACCAACATACGGCATATCCAATGTTTCTAAGAATCCTTGGATTGTTCCATCTTCGCCGTTAGGACCATGTAAAACTGGGAAAACAATCGCGTTGTCTTCTTTGATATCGCCAGGAGCAATGACCTTGCCGCTGAATCCTTCGACTTCATGACCGGCTGTATCCCAAGTCAAACGCAATACTTCGTCTGTTTCTGGTGCTTCCGTTAATAATGGGCCTTGGACCCATTGACCGGTTTTATCGATATAAATAAGTTGTACTTGATAATAGTCAAAATAAACCGCAGAAATAACTGAAAAGGCCGACAAAATCGCAACATCATGTTCTGGACTTTTCCCACCATAAAGTAAAATAATTTTCAAATGAATATCCTCCGTTACTTTCTAATCCTTAATATTTTAGCACAAAAATCAAAATCCCCAAAAAGAAATTTCACAAGTATTACAAAGCTTATCATTTTGATTACATTAAAGACCGTCGAATCAGACTTTCTAAAACTTCTTTAAAATGCTCGCGGTCGTCGTTTGTGAAGGGTTTAGGGCCTTTTGTGCGCTGCTTGGCTTGCCGCATCTTGCTACCGATAAAGCGCTGAGTCAATAACGCGTCGATATTCATTTGAGTATATTCCAGCCCGCTCTGATGTAAAACATGCGCCGCTTTGGCTAATGTCAAAGATGCCAATCCATAGTCTTGCGTGACTAAAATATCTTCTGGCTGAATAACTGATACGATTCTAAAATCAGCCGAATCTGAACCGGGATCGACATAAATAAATGTCACAAAATCGGGGTATTCTTTTTTTGAATAATGATCGATACTCGTGACGATCACTACTGGCAGTTTATATTTTCCAGCGACGGCGATCGTCGTATCTTTTACTGGCGAACCATCACCATCAATGATCAAACGCATATGTTTATCAACCTCTCCACTTAACCAAGTCTCACTTCCTTGTTTGAGACTTTTTCTCTCTTCATTGTTGCAAGGATCTCAACAGGTTGCAAGCGATACTGGCAAAAAATTTAAGCATTTGTTAGTTGTGGTCAATCAATTGGTTAGCGAAAACTTCCTGAATTGTTCGGCGAAAAAAATTTTATTGTAGCCAATGCGATTCTGTTTTTCTAATAAGGAATCAGCGTGACTGCTTGGCGAAATTCTTCAATCAAGTGCTGCTCTTTATACGCGGCAAATTCTGCTTGGTGTTTTTTTAGCAAACTGCGCATCTTCATAGGAAGATACACTTCTGCCAGTTGATTCGCTAAAACAAAATCTCGTGTGATTTTCCATTCATAATAATAACCTAACGGCCGACAGCTGTAGATCGTGTCGTGAAATGTTTGATCTTCAAAACGGCGATGTGTATGCCCAAAGACAACTTGCCGAATATTGGGGTATTGATCCAATAATTCTCCTAACGCTTGTGAACCTAAAAAAGCATTTAATTTGTTCCAGACTTGGTAGCTACCGCTTTGACGAATCACAAATTCTGTTTTAGGAACAAAATGTGTCGCTAAGATCACTTGATAATTTTTACGCGCCAAATCATCTAACACTTCACGCAGTTGCCGCAAGATCACTTGATTGACTGTCTGATCATCCGAAAAACGCTCAATGATCCGATCAAACCAATAAATATTTTTGATTGAACGGTTCTTCTGCGGATCTTTCGATTCAGAAAAACTATAATCATACCAGCCGTTAAAACCTAGCAAAACCGTACGCGGATTCAGCGGCAAGTAACGCAGATTTAAAAAATGACTGTCTGGATAATGTTCGATCATCTGCTCACCTTTGAGCCTACCCATCTCATGATTGCCTAGATTAAACGTTGTCGGTAAGCCGCGACGACGGAAAAATTGATTGACCGCCAATGTTTGCGTGATCTGATTGGCCGTATCGCCCGCAAAATGCAGACGGGTCGCCTGTTGTTCGTTCAGCACACTAAGAAGCATTTCCAACTCTTGTTCGTTGAAATGATTGATATCTGCATGTAAATCTGTCATCACAGCTAAATTTCCCATTTTAACCGTCTCCTTCTCGTTTACTGTACACAAATCGTTGGAATAATGCGAATCAAATGCTGATCTGACGGCAAGGATTTTTACAGATGTGCTATACTTAATTAACAGATATTTAAGGAGGGAACTTTGATGGTCACTTATCAAAATTTGCAAACCGATTTATTGCAAGCGCTTGATTTACACATCGATATCTTAAAAGAAGTCGATGATATTGAAAAAGAAGAACTGCCGGGATTTTTATTCATGATGCGCAGTTTAGGCTTTATGCTCGATCGTGCACCGTTGGTTTTAGCCAGCAGCGACGACGAGGAAATGTACTACATGATGTTCCAATATTATTGTCTCTTGAAAGAATTAAAATTTAATCTGGCAATGAGCTTCCCGCATGCTAAGATCCAAGGCGAGCCGTTAATGGAGACCGTCGATCGTTTCCCAAATGATCACGAAAAAGAAATGAAAGTTTGGTGGGAAGAAAAAACGGGATTGATTGTCGAAGAAACAAAACAGACGATCGAACTAGCGGAGTAATTTATCCGAAACGCAAGAGCTTGAATGAATCAGGAGGCGATCGAATGCGTATCGCTGTATATTGCGGAGCGCATCTCGGGACTGACCCAGCCTATCAAAAAGCCGCGCAAGAATTGGGCGGCTGGATTGCCGAACAGAATTACGAGCTCGTCTACGGCGGCAGTAAACTGGGTTTGATGGGAACAGTCGCAGACAGTGTGCTGACTAATGGCGGGACAGTGATCGGGATCATGCCGCGCTTTTTGTACGACGAGGAACGTGTCCATCCTAAATTGACGCGTTTGATCACTGTAAACGATTTAGACGAACGCAAAAAAACTATGATGCGGCTGGCAGATGTTTGTCTTGCTCTGCCTGGCGGTGTCGGTACATTAGAAGAGATCAGTGAAGCCTATTCATGGCTGCGGGTCGGACAAACGGCGAACCCTTGCATCTTTTTTGATGTAAAAAATTATTATGATTTATTGCAAACTTTTTTTGATCAGATGGTCGAACAAGCCTTTTTATCAAAAAAAGATCGGCAGCTCGTTTTGTTTTCCAACTCTTTGATTGAAATCGATGCCTTCATCCATACGCACAACCAAAAATGACCTGTGCCAAAAGCACGGGTCATTTTTTTAAGATTATTCCAGAAGTGGACAGCTTTAAGAAATAAGAAAGGATTTTCGAAATTACTGCTTGAACTTTTGTGAAATTTCAGCTTATTTCCTAAAGAAGCGACTAGAACACTTTTTTAGATATTCATTTCAGGATATAAAAAGCGCAAGACATCCGTCGTCAAACGGCGGCTTTTGCCAATATATGGATAGATGTGCATATGCATCATCGGATTGAAATTTGCTTCGATGATTCCATAATCGGCGGCTGTTTCATAAGGTTTATCTTTATCCGGGATGATCAAATCGATCCCGCTGATGCTGGCTCCTAAAACAGCGACTGCCTCGATTGCTAATTGTTTGTAGCTTTCATCCATCTCATCAGTCACATCGATCGAATCGCCGCCGGTTGAGACATTTGAATTTTCCCGCAAGAAGACTTGCTGATCTTTTTCAGGAATGCTGTCGATCCGCAGTCCTTGTTCTTTCAGCATCAATTGTTCCAGCTCGCCTAATTGAATTTTTTCCAACGGCGACCGGTGATTGATCCCCCGCAACGGACTTGCATTTTTTTCAGCGACCAGTTCTTCGATCGTTCGTTTTCCATCGCCGGTAACATTGGCAGGTGTCCGTAATAAAACTGACTTCACTTGGTGATCGATTACAAAGAAACGATACTCCGTTCCTGCCAAAAATTCTTCAATGATCACTTCATCATCTTCAGCAAAGGCGATCGCTAAGCCAGCATTGTAATCGGCAAGTGCGGTTTCGCCTTTAAAGATCGTGATCCCTAAACCGTAATTCGTCGTTTTTGGTTTAATGACAAACGCATTTTGGGCAAAACGTGGATAGGCTTTTTGTGCTTCCGCTATCGAAGCGAATGTTTCGCCTTGCGGAACATGGAAACCGGCCCGCGCCAATACGATTTTAGTCACTGTTTTATTCGCCATCAACAAAGGTGCGATGTACGTATCTTTACTGGTCATATTCCCATTTTTAACTAATTCTTGATGATCTTTATGCTGTAATTTTACAAATTGATCTTGCCGATCCAATACTTCGGTTTCAATACCTTTTTGGATCGCGTCAAACAACAAGTTCTGCGTGGACAATTCCATTTCTTGGAAACCAGCCAATTGATAAGGACGTGCCCAAGCTTGTTCATAAAACTGCTGCCCCAGTTCCAGCGCAACTGTCGCCTGTCCCTTAGCTTCATCTAAAGCTAAGATTCTAGCTGCCAACGTTTCTTCCGGATGATCCAACCAACGTTGATATTTCTTCAATAAGTCGGCACCCGTCAATTCCAACTCATCGAGCATTTGCAGCATCTCTGCAAAAATGGCATGGCCTTCTGCTGAATATGCAGACTTCTCTGTCGGCCGTTCTAATGAAACAGCATCACTGATACGATTGCCTTCAGCTACCCATTCATCGGCTGCTAACTTTTCTTCGGTCCACAACAAATAAAGCATGAATAAATGTAGAAATTCGATCTCATCTGAGTTGATCCCCACACGTTCAAAAGGATCCAAGTCGATATTTCGCAATTCTATATAACGGATTCCAGTATGGAATAAATCGGCGACTTTTTTCCCGCCGCGCATCCGAATCGGTGCATAAAATTCTTTTTCTTCAGACAAACGCCCTTGTGCAACGTTTTCCGCCAATTCTTCACTATAGCGTGCCAGCGTTTCATAAGAAACTTTTACATCGGGTTTATTTACATACCCGTAGCGGCTCGTTCGAATACTGCGCACCGGTTCTTTCGGGCGGTCAGCGTCATCAAAATAGCGCGCTTCGCTCAGCGGGCTGGCACCAAATAAATAAGTAATCAACCAGCGATACCGTAAAAAATTACGGGCAGTCTTCATATATATCCGAGTCTTGAAGTTTTCCATAGAAGCTTCTTCTGTCTGTGCCAAAAACAATTGCTTGATTAAATCTAAGCCGTATTCAAAATTGAAATGAATTCCGCTCACCATTTGTTTTCGCTTGCCGTACTCCCGTGCTAAGTAGCGCCGATACAAAACATCCGCGTGATTTTCTAATTTTGCAATCTGGATGTCTTCTTCTTTTTCAGGCAGTGCTGGCGGCATCGAAAATGGCCACATCATTTCATCTTTCGGCATGCTTCGTTGAGCTACATCGTGGATTGCTTCTAAACTTGCTAACACTTCAGCCACTGATTCAGTAACTGGTGTGATCAATTCTAATTGTGTTTCAGAAAAGTCAGTCTGGATGTAAGGGTGGAAGCTCCGACTTCCTACCGAAGCTGGATGATCGGTCCGTACTAGATTGCCTTCCAGTGAAACTCTTTGACTTTCCTTTTCAATTCCATAGCGTGCTTGCAGCAAAAAAGGTTTGACCTTTTCTTGTACCATCATATTTTTTGTATTCATTTGTCCATAGCCTCCCATGCTACATTATATAGAAGAACCTCCAGAAACAGAACGGAAATGCTTAGAAAAGAAATTGAAAATTTCCTAATGCAGATTCTTACTAAAAATACTCCCAGCAGATTTCGCTCAGAACTCCTTGTGCATTTGTATCTCAAGTAATAGAAAAAAAGACCGCGACATCTGCCGCAGCCTTTTGTAGCTGAATTTTGAAAGAATCAACTATTCTTCTTTTAATAATCCTTTGAACAATCCGATCGCAAAATCATTTGAATCAAACACTTCAAGGTCGTCGATGCCTTCGCCTAAACCAACTAATTTCACCGGCAGATGCAGTTCATTGCGGATTGCTAAAACGATCCCGCCTTTTGCTGTTCCGTCGAGCTTAGTCAAGACCAAACCTGTGACATCGGTCGTTTCTTTAAACTGACGTGCTTGAACCAACGCATTTTGTCCGGTCGTCGCGTCAACAACTAGTAACACTTCATGTGGTGCTGTTGGAAATTCTCGTTGGATCACTCGCTTGATTTTTTCCAATTCATTCATCAAGTTGACTTTATTTTGCAAACGTCCCGCTGTATCGATCAACAAAATATCATAATTTTCGTTTTTAGCTTTATCCACCGCATCAAAAACGACTGCGGCTGGATCGCCGCCAGCATTGCCGCGGACTACTTCCACGCCAGAGCGCTCGCCCCAAACGACTAGCTGATCGATCGCGCCGGCCCGAAAAGTATCCGCCGCTGCCAATAGAACTTTTTTGCCTTCTGCTTTGTATTGCTTTGCTAATTTCCCGATACTGGTCGTTTTTCCTGTGCCATTCACTCCGACAAACAAGAGCACACTCAAGCCAGGTTGCAAATTAATCGCATTATTTTCGTTGATTCCTTCTGCTTCATAGATGTCCACCAATTTTTCGATGATGACATTTTGAACTTGAGCCGGCTTTTTAGCATTTTTTAATTTTACTTCTTGCCGCAGCGAATCCGTCAATTTAATCGCCGTATCAAAACCGACATCGGCACCAATCAGCGTTTCTTCTAATTCTTCGAAAAAGTCTTCGTCGACTCGGCGGAAGCGGGCAAACAATTCATTCATTCGTTCGCCAAATGATTTGCGGGTCTTTTCTAATCCTTTGTCATATTTTTCTTGAACAGTTACTTCTGCCGGACTCTCCGATTCAGACGAGACTGCTTGCGGCTCTGCTGGAATTGTTTCTGCTGGTGTTTCTTCCAATCCTTCTTCCCTTTTATTTTCTGCTTCTGGTTGTTCAGCAGAAACATCCGGTTTTACTTCAAAACTTTCTGGTTCAGCTGAAACTTCTGAAGGAAGATCGGTTGATTGTTCCGGTGATTCCACTGGCGTAGCAATTGTTTCTACAGCTTCTTCACTCGGCTCAACAGACTTCTCGGTTGATTCGGTCGGTTCGGTCAGCTCAGTCGGTTCTGCTTTTTCAGTGTCGGTGACATCAGTTGATTCTCGGTCTTCAATAACTTCTTTTGGTTTTTCAACATCAGCATCAACAGCTTCTTGCTCTTCGATGACTTCTTCTGGCTTTTCAGTTTCTTTTTGTTCACCGGTAAAGGCTTTTTTTATACGGTCAAATAATCCCATCTAAATCCCCCTTAATTCAATTCATCAAAGACGAATTTTTGAATAGCATAAGCAACACCATCTGCTTGATTCGTTCCAGTTATAAAGTTGGCAGCAACTTTCACTCCGTCGGTCGCATTGCCCATTGCCACACCCATGCCGGCATAATCGATCATTGAAAGGTCATTGGCTTCATCGCCTAACGCCATCATTTCGTGGGTCTCGATTCCAAGATGTTTGCCTAAAACTGACAAACCAAAAGCTTTCGTTACACCTTTAGGCATGAATTCCAATAAATTTGGCCGCGTCTTGAAGATTTCATAGCGTTCATAAGCTTCAGCTGGGATCAAAGCAATCTGCTGATCCAAATATTCTGCGTCGATCGCCGCCACGACTTTATTGTACAACGTATCTTCTTCCAACGCATCGATCGCTTTCGGAACAAAAGTCAATGCCTTGTTCAACCGTGGATAGATCGAAGGGTGATCTGTGGCTGTCTCAAATTGGAAACACAACGCGTCTGATAAAACATCCATCGGTAAATCAAGTTTCGTCAGTAGTTGATAAATATCTTTCACATCTGCCAGCGGCATCGCTGATTTACCTAAAATTTCGCCCGTATTCGTTTGGATCAATCCGCCATTGAACGTGATCGAATAATCATTTGCATCAAGTAAATTCAATTCCGCTAAATAATCTTTGATCGCAACTAACGGACGACCTGTACAGATCACGATTTTTACGCCGCGTGCTTTTGCTTCTGCTAATATTTTCTTATTTGTATCGGAGATTGTCTTTGCATCCGTCAACAATGTACCATCTAAATCAATCGCAATTAATTTTATCATTCTATAGAGTCCCTTTCTTTTACTTGGAATTTTCCGTCTTCTTTTACTTCTTCAAGCCGGACCGAGATCATTTTAGAAACCCCGGATTCTTGCATTGTTACGCCGTAAAGTACATCCGCCGCTTCCATCGTACCCTTTCGGTGCGTAACTACGATAAACTGTGTATCATTTTGGAAAGAACTTAAATAGCGGCCGAAACGTGTGACATTGGCTTCATCCAGCGCCGCTTCGACTTCATCCAGAACACAAAACGGTACGGGGCGAACTTGAATGATCGAAAACAGTAACGCGATCGCCGTCAGCGCCCGTTCACCGCCGGAAAGCAGTGATAAGTTTTGCAATTTTTTACCTGGCGGCTGCGCCTCGATCTCGATCCCGGTATTTAACAAATCATCAGGATCCGTTAAAACTAATTCCGCCCGACCGCCGCCGAACATATTCGGAAAGACTAGATTGAATTTTTCACGAATGGCTTGGAACGTCTTATAAAAACGCGCTTTGACTTCATCATCCATCTCACCCATCGTTTCAAACAGCTGTTCTTTAGCCGATAATAGATCATCGCGCTGGGTCGTAAGAAAATCATACCGTTCTTCGACTTGCTGATATTGTTCGATCGCATTGAGATTGACGGGGCCTAAGTTTTCGATTGCTGCTTTCAAGCGAGTGACTTCTGCTTGCACCGCTTGCTGATCGATCTCAAGGTCCGCTTGAGCTTTCGCCCCTTCAAAAGTCAAACTATACTCTTCTTGCAAATACGTCAAGGCATTGTCTAGTTTTAGTTCATAACGATTTTTTTGGACATCTGCTTGTGACTGACGTGCCAACAATTGTTTTTGTTCCCGATTGACTTGTGTCAACGCTTGATCTGCTTGGTCGATTTGCTGCTGCCACGTTTGGCGTGTTGCTTTCCAATCCGTTAGCTGTTCTTGCAGCTGTTTACGCGCGGCACTCAACTCGGTCAAACGTTGATTCAAACTTTCTTCTGTCTCTTCATGACCCGTCGAATCACTGGAAAGTGCCAACAGTTGATTTTCCAAGCTCGTGATCTGACCGTCTAACTCATTGATCTGCCCTTCAAAACTCAACGCCTGCCGCTCCAAATACATCAGCCGTTCGTCTAAGACCGCATGATCGGCACGTAAACGACTCAACTGAGTATTGATACTGGCACGTTTTTCTTCTAACTGGTCACTTTCTTCATTCAACTGTCGAATTTCTTGATTGATTTTATCTTGTTGGACTTTCAATTCGACTTGTTGGATCTCTAAAGTTTCTTTTTGCTCTTGATAGTCCGTTAAAAAGCTTTCCAACTCTTTGACTTCATAAGAGAACAGCGCTTGTTCTTTTTGCAAACGCGTCAATTCTGTATTGACCCGCTCTTCGCTACTTTGCGCTTCTTGATAAGCAAGACGCGTCTGTTCACCTTGTGTTCGCAAAACTTCGATTGCTTCCGTTTGTTCCGCGACTTTTTTCTGCAGCTGACGAACAGTTTGTTCTTTTACTTGCAAAGCTTGATTGATCGCTTCGTGGCGCTTCGTCCATTCCGCCAACTCATGACCTTGATTGAATAAATTCCCGCGATTGCCTTGTTTGGTTGCACCGCCGGTCATAGAACCGCCGGCATTCATCACGTCGCCTTCTAACGAAACGACACGAACTTGATAACGCAATTGTCTTGCAAGTTGATTGGCACTCGTCAAATCCCGCGCGATGACGATTGCGCCTAATAGATTTTGCATGACGGGCGCGACCGTTTCTGAAAAGGAGACTAATTCGCTAGCCAATCCTAAAAAACCGTCCGCATCTTTGATCGCTTGATATTGATGCGCACCTAAACTACGCGGCTTGATCGTTGTTAATGGTAAAAATGTGCCGCGTCCACTGCGCTGTTGTTTCAAGAAAGTAATTCCTTGCTGCGCATTTTTTTCGTTTTCCACGATAATGTGCTGGGCTGCTGCTCCTAGCGCGGTCTCAATCGCTAACGTGTATTCTTGCGGTACTTGGATCAACTCCGCCACAGCTCCAACGATGCCATCAAGCTGCTCTTTGTGCTGTAAGACGCTTCGCACCCCTTGATAAAAACCGCTGTAATTTTCTTGGATCTCTTGCAGACTTTTTTGTCGTGCGCGAGCTTGCTGGACTTGGCTCATCAAGTCATACATCTGTTGCTGATCTTTTTGCAGCTGTTGTTGCGCCGCATTTTTTTCTTCGGTCAAGCTGTGGTAATTTTCCTGCTCTTCTTTTAAGCGAACTTCCAATGCTTGTGTCTTGGCTTTTGCGGTATTTTGCTGAGTAGTCAATTCAGTCAACTGTTCCCGCAACGCTTCAAAGCGTGTGACGCTTCGTTGATTTTTCGTAGTTTCTTGTGTGTATTGACGCTCCAAATGTTTCAATTCATTGCTGACGTTTGCAGATTCCTGCATCAGCTCAACGTATGTTCCCCGCAGATCTTCCAATAATTCTTTGGGTGATTTTCGGTATTTCTCCGCTTTTTCGGTCAGCTGTTGAATTTCAGCTTCCAATGCGGTTTTTTCTGTTTGTTTGCTGGCTTGTTGTGCTTGAACATCTTGCAGATCCAATTGAGCCGCTGTTTTTTTCTTCCGCTGTTCAGCCAGCATCGTTTGATATTCAGTACTGGACTTTTGTGTATTTTTTGAACGTTCGCTCAACAACTCTTTTTGGCCTTCTGCTTGTTTCAACGCTTCCGCTAAATGCAATAACTGCTGTTGGCCCGTCTCAATCTGTTCGTCTAACGATGTCCGCTTTTCACGCAATCCGCCCAACTGACTTTCGGTTTGTTGGATAAAACGGCCTTTTTCTTCAACGGTTTTCGACAGCTCATCAAATTCAGCCTTGGCTGCTTGCCAAGTCTCGCGAGTTTGTTGGATTTTTGCTACGGTCAAACTGACGTCGGCTGCGGTCAACTCTTCTTTAAACGTCAAAAACTCCTTGGCCGCTTTGCTTTGCGCAGCTAAAGGAGTCAGCTGATCTTCTAATTCATAAACAATATCTTGGACCCGACTTAGATTGTCTTCTGTCTCAAAAAGTTTCTGTTCTGCTTTGCGCTTGCGCTGTTTATATTTTAAAACGCCGGCAGCTTCTTCAAAAATCCCGCGGCGGTCTTCTGGTTTGCTGGCAAAAATAGCTTCGACTTTCCCTTGAGAAATAATTGAGAAAGATTCTTTCCCTAAACCCGAATCCATGAATAGATCTTGGATATCTTTCAACCGGCACGCCTTTTTATTGATGAAAAAGTCGCTTTCGCCAGATCGGCGATAACGCCGCGTGACGCTCACTTCACTAAACGCCAACGGCAAATAGTGATCGGTATTATCCAATACTACCGTTACTTCTGCGAGATTCAGCTGTTTTCGCGAGTCGGAGCCGGCAAAAATAATATCCGGCATTTTTCCTCCCCGTAAACTTTTGGCCGACTGCTCGCCCAAGACCCAGCGAATCGCTTCGGTGATGTTGCTTTTTCCACTGCCGTTTGGCCCGATGACCGCTGTTACTCCTTGCTCAAACTCGATCTTCGTCCGGTCAGCAAAAGATTTAAAGCCGGCGATCTCAATTCTTTTTAAATACAAAATGTTCCTCCTAAAATTTCATAAAAAAGGCTGTCTGAATTTTGGCGGTTTGACTGACTGCTGGGCTGATCAGCACCGCTCACTTTTCCAAACAAGCAACTGACAGGGAATATTCCCCGGCAGCCTACTATATTGGGAATCGATTTACTTTGCAGCGATTTTTGCTAAAGCTTTTTCAGCGGCATCTTGTTCTGCCAATTTCTTAGATTTCCCTTGTCCTGAACCGATCACTTGATTGTCTGCGTAGACCGCGATCGTGAAGACCCGCTCGTGTGCTGGTCCTTCTTCATCCACTAAGCGATAATCGATCGTCACATCGCCGCCTTTTTGTAAGACTTCTTGCAAACGCGTTTTATGGTCCATTTCACGAGTAAAGACACCCGCTTCGATTTTTGGAAAGACAACGGTTTGGATAAAGTGCAATGCTGTTTCATACCCTTGATCCAAATACAGCGCACCTAAGAACGCTTCGAATAAATCACATAAAAGCGCCGCGCGCGCGCGCCCGCCAGAATTTTCTTCGCCCTTGCCTAATAGAATATATTGATCAAAATGACATTCTTTCGCAAATTTTGATAAACTTTCTTCCCGCACGATCGCCGAGCGCAGCCGTGTCAAACGACCTTCCGGCAAGTTGGGATAATAATGATACAAATAGTCCGATACTTGAAGCTCTAAGACAGCGTCTCCTAAAAATTCTAACCGTTCATTATCTGAAATATTCATGTTACGGTGTTCATTCACATATGATGAGTGGGTAAACGCCTGTTCTAATAAGTTGACATCGTGAAAGACGATGCCGTAATTTTCTTTCAATTCGTTGACTAACTGTGTATCCATGGGCTCATTCCTTTTTTTGAGATTTCCATCACGCTCTATTATACTGTTTTTTCTATAAATTTTAAATCAGAAGTCGTGATAGTAAGAAAATTTCAAGGAATCCGTGAAATTTTGGCCTTTATTAAAAAAATCGCTGTAAAAAAAGAAAATTCGCTAGTGCCAAAACACTCTCTTTAAGCGACAAAAAAGTACACCAGCAAAAGCTGGTGTACTTTTTGTGTTAAGCTTGGTTGTTTTGCATAATGTAATCAACTGCGGCTCCAACAGTTTCAATCTTTTCAGCATCTTCATCTGAGATTTCTGTTCCGAATTCATCTTCTAATTCTAAAACAAATTCCATGATACTGATTGAATCTGCATTTAAGTCGTCTTTGATACTTAATTCAAGAGTCACTTTATCTTTATCGATTTCAAAGTGATTTGAAATTATTTCAGCAACTTGGCTAAATACTTCTTCACGAGTCAACAACATTCACCTCCACTTGATCAACTAATATTCGTCTATGTCTTACCAGAAGGTCACCACTCATTTTACTGGTGTTTGGCTTCTTTGTCTAGCTTTTTTGGTAAAATGCTTGCGCGCTTACTCGCCTTTAGGTGTTTCGAAAAACTGGACCAATTGTCCAACAACATTCGTTTCCAACATCGTATGGATCTGATCGATCGTGTTCGCCACCGCTTCAGGACCGGTCGAACCATGTGTTTTGATCACTGGTGCTTTAAGACCAAATAATACCGCCCCGCCATGAGCAGAATAGTCCAATTTGTCTTTTAGTCCATATAATGTTTCTTTTAACATCAAAGCTCCGAATTTGCCTTTGACGCCGGCGTCATTGATGCTGCCTTTGATCAGGTTCATCAAGCCCATCGCGGTTCCTTCGATCGTTTTCAAAACGGCATTGCCGGTAAAGCCATCGGTTACGACAACATCCGCAGCGCCATTCAAAAGTTCCCGTGCTTCCACATTGCCGATAAAATTGATGCTCTCTTCAGCTTGCAATAGTTTGAAAGCTTCTTTTGTCAACTCGCTGCCTTTGGTTTCTTCTGTTCCGTTGTTCAACAAGCCTACGCGCGGTTTTTCTATCCCGCGGACATGTTTTGCATAAAAAGAACCTAAGATCGCGTATTGTTGCAGATGTTCCGCTTTATTTTCGGCATTCGCGCCAAGATCCAGCATATCAAAACCGCTGTCGCCTGTTAAAACCGGCAATGTCGACATCAGCCCTGGACGTTCAATTCCTTTGATCCGACCCACTACGAATAAACCAGCTGCTAATAACGCTCCCGTATTTCCCGCTGAAAAAATTGCGTCGGCTTTGCCTTCTTTGACTGCTTGCGCGGCTAAAACCATCGACGCCGTTTTTTTACGACGGATTGCTTTGACGGGTTCATCATCGCTGTTGATCTTTTCATCGGTATGAATGATCGTGATATTGTTTTCATTCGTAAGATATTGACGGATCGCGTCTTCTTTTCCATATAATTGAAATTCGATATCCGGATGTTTTTTTTGTGCTAACATGACACCTTCAACGATCGCTTGTGGTGCAAAATCGCCACCCATCGCGTCTACAGCAATTCTCATGAGAAACTTCTCTCCTTTTTTCCAATTGATTTATTTTCTAAAAACCGCTCTGTTCAAACAAAACTCGTTAACAGTAAAACGGCATTTTTGATTTTCTCCAGTATAGCATATTAATCAAAGTATGTTTCGCCAGTCTCCGTCGGCTTTAATGCCTTTGCTAACGCGGCAAAAGCTGGTTGACTCTGCCAATTATCCACCTGCCAGATCTGATTGGCTTCATCACGCGCAACTTCTAAGACATTGGCATCATTGACAAGATCCGCGATCAAAAATTGCGGCAGCCCCGATTGACGGAAGCCGAATACTTCTCCTGGCCCACGCAACTCTAAATCTTTTTCACTTAGCACAAATCCGTTATTCGTCTCTGTCATGATCTTCATCCGCTCTTTTCCCATTTCATTTTTGGGACTAGCGACTAAGATACAATACGAGGCAGCTGATCCGCGTCCAACCCGACCGCGTAATTGATGCAGCTGCGCTAAACCGAAGCGATCCGCATCCATGATGAACATCACCGTCGCATTCGGAACATTGACTCCCACTTCGATCACGGTGGTAGAAACAAGGATCTGACTTTGATTCTCTTTAAACTCTTCCATGATCGCATCTTTTTCTGTATTCTTCATTTTTCCATGCAACAGACTGACTTGATACGTTGGTGCGTAATATTCTTTTAAATGTTCATAAATTTCAGTCGCGTTTTTTACATCCAGTGCTTCGGATTCTTCAATCAACGGACAAATCACGTACAGTTGATGGCCGACTTGCAATTCTTGTTTCGCCCAATCCAATGTGTGCTCCAATTGTTTTGGCTTGATCCAACTAGTTTTGACCGGGATCCGTCCCGCCGGCATTTGATCGATGATTGAAACATCCATCTCGCCATATGCCGTGATCGCCAACGTCCGCGGGATCGGTGTCGCCGTCATGAACAAAACATCCGGATGCAACCCTTTTTCGCGTAATACTTTACGCTGGTTCACACCAAAACGATGCTGTTCGTCAGTAATGACCAAGCCTAAATTAGCAAACTGGACCTCGTCTTGGATCAACGCGTGAGTTCCGATGATCACATCGATCTCCCCATTTTTCAATCCAGCCAAGATCGCGCGGCGTTCTTTTGTCTTCGTCGAGCCGGTCAATAGCGCCGTCGTCAATTCCAATGAATCAAACAGCTGATTCAAACTTTCTAAATGCTGCTGCGCCAAAATTTCGGTCGGTACCATCAACGCCCCTTGGAATCCAGCCGTCATCGCCGCATACAATGCGATTGCTGCAACGACTGTCTTCCCGCTCCCAACATCACCTTGCAGCAAGCGCTGCATATGTTTTTTACTGCGCAGATCGTAACAGATCTCGTTGGTCACTCGTTTTTGTGCATCCGTCAATTCAAAGGGCAGTTTTTGCGTGAATTGTTTTAGCCGCTCTACATCGTAACGGACCGCGATCCCATTTTTTTCACTGCGCTCATTTTTTTTCAACCCTTGCATTTGCATTTGGAACAAGAAAAATTCTTCAAAGACCACTCGCCGTTTGGCTTGCTGGCTCTCTTGCGGATTTTTAGGAAAATGCATCGCTCGCATCGCTTGTTTGCGCGGCATCAATCGATATTTTTCTAACAAATAATCCGGCAAATTTTCTGTCACTTGCTCACCAAATTTATCAAAGGCTGTTTTGATCAAATCGACCAGTGTACTTTGCCGGATTGACTTCGTCACATGATAGATTGGTGCGTATTCTTCCGTCTGTTTGCCGCCTAAGATTTTCATCCCGGTCAATGACTTGCGTTTCGCATCCCATTTTCCATAGACGGCTAATTCTTCACCGACTTCGATTTTATCTTTCAAGTACGGCTGATTAAAAAAGGAGACCATGAAAACTGCGTGATCTTGCATCATCCGAAACTGCAGCCGACTTTTTTTATAACCAAAACGGCTAACGACCGGTGCTGAGACGATCACACCTTTTAAAGTTACTTTTTCTTGGTCGTTGATCTCCAATAGATTTTTTTCTTGAATGTCTTCGTAACGAAACGGATAATAGCTCAATAAATCTTCGATCGTCACGATTCCTAATTCAACTAACGTTTGTGCCCGCTTAGGTCCTACACCAGGCAAGACCGATACAGCTTCTTGCGTTGCCATCACTAGCCTCCTTTCACTTTTTTAGCATTCGGCTTTTATTTAAATTCTTCTTTAAATTCTAAAAATTCTTGATAATAAAAATAAATTTTGGCTGTTTGAGCTGTTGCTGCTCTGATTGCAGCTGCAAAAAAAGCCGGGAAAGAATTCCCGACTTCGACTTTATAGGATTATTCCGCTGAAAGCAAGTATGGATATACTGGTTGTTTTCCTTCGTGGATCTCAACTTCTAAATCAGGATAGCTTGCTTCGATCGCCGCACTTAGTTTTTCAGCTTCTGCTTGTGTACCTTCTTCACCGATGATGATCGTAATGATCTCAATATCGTCATTGATCATTTTGTTCAACGTATCGAAAGCAGCTTGATACTTATCCGCTTCTGAAAGAACGATTTTACCGTCGATCATGCCTAAGTAGTCGCCTTCGTGGATCTCTACGCCGTCGATTGCCGTATCACGGATCGCATTCGTGATTTGTCCGCTAACAACTGATTCAAGCATGTCAGTCATCGCTGTTTTGTTGTCTTCCAAGCTTTGATCGCCATGGAATGCCAACATTGCGGTCATCCCTTGAGAGACTGTTTTACTTGGTACGACTGCTACAGGAATATCTGCAACTTCTGCCGCTTGATCGGCAGCCATAAAGATATTTTTATTGTTCGGTAAAACAACGACTTGTTCTGCATGAACTTCTTTGATTGCTTCTAAAATATCTTCTGTACTTGGATTCATTGTTTGTCCGCCGCTGATAACAAAATCAGCCCCTAGACTCTTGAATAATTCTTGAACCCCTTCGCCTGCCGCGATTGCAATGACCGCTTGCGGTTTGCGTTGGACAGGTGTTTTTTCAACGACGGCTTTTTCGTCGTGTTCCAAAATCGTTTCATGTTGCAAACGCATGTTATCGACTTTGACTTTGATCAACGCACCGAATTTTTGACCGTAATTCATGACTTCACCCGGATGTTCCGTGTGCACATGAACTTTAACGATCTCATCATCATTGACGACCAATAATGAATCACCGATTCCATCTAAATAATTGCGGAAAGTATCATAATCGAACTGACTATCAACAGTTGGACCTTCACCAAGGCGGACCATGATTTCAGTACAGTAACCGAATTTGATATCAGCTGTTGCTAATTGGCCTTGGATACTGCGATGATGCTCAGCATTGACCATTTCGTCCATTTCAGCCGGACTTGGTTCATACGTATCATCCGCTTGAAATTCGCCATTTAATGCACTTAAAAAGCCTTCATAAATGAACAACAAACCTTGACCTCCACTATCGACAACGCCGACTTCTTTCAAAACAGGCAGCATATCCGGTGTTTTGTCCAATGCTTTTTTCCCGTATTGAACAACCGTCGTCATGACTTCGATCACATCATCTGTTTGTTTTGCTTTGCGTTCGCCAGCTTTTGCTGATTCCCGCGCCACGGTTAAAATCGTTCCTTCTACTGGTTTCATGACTGCTTTATAAGCAGTTTCCACGCCGTGAACAAATGCTTTGGCTAAATCTTCAGCATTCAACGTATCGACTTCTAAGATCGCTTTAGAAAAACCGCGGAATAATTGTGACAAGATAACGCCAGAATTTCCGCGTGCTCCCATCAATAATCCTTTAGCTAAAACATTCGCTAATTCGCCGACTTTTTCTGAAGCAGAGTTGACAACAGCAGTCGCGCCGCTGGTCATGGATAGGTTCATATTGGTTCCAGTGTCACCATCTGGTACTGGAAATACATTTAATGAATTGACATATTCTGCATTGACTTGCAGACGTTTAGCGCCAGCCTCTACCATTTCTTGGAATTGACTCGCGCTGATTTCTGTTACCTTCACTTACTTAGTCCTCCTTAAGAACGCTGCCTTTAGTCAGGCAGAACACGCACACCTTGAACATAGACATTCACTGAGTTAGCTGTAACCCCAAGCATCGTTTCTAAATTGTATTTCACTTTTTCTTGGACATTGCGCGATACTTCTGAGATCTTCGTGCCGTAGCTGATGATCGTATACACATCGACTGCGATTCCGTTCTCTTCTTGACGTACAACAACGCCGCGTGAATAATTTTCTTTTCTTAAAATTTCTGTAATATTGTCTTTGATTTGATTTTTGCTAGCCATACCGACGATACCAAACACGTCAGTAACCGCACCGCCGACAACCGTCGCGATGACGTCGTTTGAAATTTCGATCATACCAGCCTGTGTATTAATTTTCACAGCCATAGTTGTTAGCCTCCTTAAATAGGCACACTCGCCCATTTTTTCTACTATAATAGTTTATCATAGCCCTATGACAAATAAAAGAAAGTTCCGTTGCGATTTGCTGATAGGGCGCTCCCTGCTTGCCGCAAATTCCCGCCAACTTTCCTGCATCAAAACTTTTGTTAAAAATTTTTACGCTAACAGTCTATAATTTACCTGCAAATCCTTTGAATGTCAATCTTTCTAAAAAAATTCACTTGCTAAACTTGTTAATCTATGCTAAATTATTTTAGTATGAGCCAAAGAAGCGCTCCAATATCAAGGCAAAAGGAGGAAACATCATATGGCAAAAGTTTGCTATTTTACTGGTCGTAAAACAAGAAGTGCAAATAACCGTTCTCACGCTATGAACGCTACAAAACGTACTGTAAAACCTAATTTACAAAAAGTTCGCGTTTTAGTGGACGGAAAACCTAAAAAAGTTTGGGTCTCAACTCGTGCTTTGAAATCTGGAAAAGTTGAGCGCGTTTAATATTATCCAATCAAACCAAACCGTTCGATTACGAGCGGTTTTTTTGTGCCCTCAAACGATGCAGCATTTATAAAACAATCTTGATCAAAAAAGGCAGGCCGAATTTTCCGGCTTGCCTTTTTTGAATTGCCGCTTCCTCAAAAAATAAAAACAGCCGCGAATCACCAGCTGCTTTCTTCCTATAAAATAACTGACTACCCCGATTTTACGGATCTTTATTCGACTCTTTTCCCATCACAAAATTTTTAAATATTCGTTTGAGTTTCATAGCTCTTTCACAATATTTTGCGCTATCTATGGTAAAATTTGGATATTCTGTTGAAAGAAGTTTGGTGATTTTTATATGAAAAACTATCTTAAAAAAAACCGTTGGTACTTATTGGCTAGTTTTTTTCTGCCGCTAGTACTCATGGTGATCGTCTATTTGACAATCGGCATTTATCCCGGCTCGAGCCGCAGTATCTTAGCTAGTGATGCCTTTTCCCAATTTTCAAATTTCCACGCAAGTTTTCGCAATATGCTTTTAGGCAAACAAGGACTTTTTTATAATTGGAGCGCCTCGATGGGCCTGAATTATTTATCCTTGGTTTCCTATTATCTCGGCGGTTTCTTCACTCCGTTGGTCCTTTTCTTTCCAAATCAGCTGATGCCGGATGCGCTGTATTTTTTAACACTGCTGAAGATTGGATCTGCTGGACTAGCCTTTTGGTTTTATGCGAAAGGCAGTTTCAAACTGCCGGATTGGTCGCGCGTGGCGCTAAGCGTCTCTTATGCGTTGATGTCCTTTGCTATCGCCCATTCAGAAATCATCATGTGGCTGGATGCCTTTGTCTATCTGCCGCTGATCATCTGGGGCATCAACCGAGTGATGGATTTTAAAAAGCTGACTGTCTTGTTTGTTTCCTATTTAATGTTGTTTTTGACAAGTTTTTATATGGGCTTTATGATTGGTGTCTTTTCCGTACTGTATTTTATCGCGCGTTTGCTCACGAATTGGCAGGCGTATAAAAAAAGCATCGTCCCCTATGGAATCACCTCGCTGTTAGCTGGTTTTGCCTCGATGATCATGATCTTGCCGTCGCTGTTAGACTTGCGAACAAACGGTGAAGAGTTGACCAAGATCACGACTTTCAAAACTGAAGCGACCGACTGGTGGGATTTTATCGCAAAAAATCTGATCGGTTCCTATGACACAACCAAATACGGTTCTATTCCGTTTATTTATATCGGTCTGTTGCCGTTGGCCTTGTGCCTGTTTTTCTTTATTTGCAAGAAGATCCCTTGGAAAAATAAAATTCTTTACGGAGCAGTCGCTGCGATCTTGATCGCTAGTTTTTATATCCAGCCGCTGAATTTATTTTGGCATGGTATGCACGCGCCAAATATGTTTTTATTCCGTTATGCGTACTTGCTTTCCTTTTTAGTGATCACACTCGCCGCCTGGGGCTGGGAAAAATTGGACCGCGAAAATGTTTTACAATTAGTCGCCGCCTGTCTTTTATTGATCGCTTGTTTTGCGATTTTTTGGGGCATGAAAGGAAAAGACTATTCTTATCTCAAACCGATCTCACTTTATATTACCATCGGCTTTTTAGCAATCTATGCGATCCTCTTTACCGGTTTTCATTCCAACAAGCTCCCGGTAAAAACACTCAGTTTGCTGCTTTTACTGTTGATGTGTGCGGAAGCTGCAGTCAATAGTGACTTCATGGTCCGTGGTATTTTAAAAGATTGGAACTATGCTTCTCGCAGTCTTTATACCGATCCTTATCCGGCGATCAAAACTTTAGTTGATGAAACAAAAGCGGATAATGACTATTTTTACCGGCTTGAGAATCTAGATCCAGTGTCGGCTAATGATTCTTTTAACTATGGTTATAATGGGATCAGTATGTTTTCTTCAATCCGTAATCGGCATTCTTCCGGTTATATGGATCAATTAGGGTTTCGTTCAAGAGGAACCAGCCTGAATATCCGCTATCAAAACAATACGCTGTTAGCAGATACCTTCACCGGAATCAAATATAACATCGCTAAAGCGAAAAACTTAAATAAATACGGCTTTACGAAGACCGACAGTTCCGGCGAGTACAATCTGTTTGAAAATAATTACGCGTTGCCGCTAGCATTTTTGGCACCGACAAGTATCGATAACTTGCAGACTTTGCCAAATGATAACCTCGGCACGCAAACACAATTGTTCAACGCCTTGTCGCAAGAACAATTCCAATACTTCCAGTTTTTGCCGATGACACAAGTTGAGACAAAAAATGCCACTGTCACTAATGCCGGTACTATCACGACCATTACAGAAAAACAAAACAACGTCTCAAAAGATGTTACTTGGAAAGTTCAAGTTCCAGCAAATACACAGGCGTATTTAAGTCTTTATCCTTATGATTTTTCAGAACTCGAAAGCTCAACAGCGACTATTACGGCGGCAGGTCAAACGCGCCAAGCACAAATCAGTATCAGCGGACAATATTACGACTTAGGCTATTATCAAAAAGCCACGACCGTTACTTTTACCGCTAGTTTTTATGGAACAAAATCGATCAGTTTCCAAAATCCGCAAGTGTTGGCTTTAGATACGGTCGCCTATCAATTAGCTGTTAAAAAAATCAAAGAGAACAGCGTAGGTATGAAGATCGGCAAACAGAGTGCTGAAGGAACTGTCACTGCTGAAAAAGCTCAGACACTGGTAACGACCATTCCTTACGATAAAGGCTGGACTGCTAAGATCGACGGCAAAAAAGTAAAAACAAAAGCGTTCCAAGATGCCTTTATCAGTATCCACGTACCAAAAGGCAAACACAAAATAACTTTTAGCTACTTGCCGCAAGGCCTTATCATCGGCGCAGTCTCATTTGTCCTTTCAATCGGCCTGTTTCTCCTTTACTTGCGACTATTAAAACCAAGAAAAGGCCATCGCCACTGAAGAGATTGACACAGAATCTACTGAAACAACCTTTATTTAGAAAGAGGAGGTGTGACAAAATATCACACCTCCTCTTCTTATTCAAAAAAATAATCAACGGAAAAGCTGCGGACTTGAATAAACTCGCTGCTTTCGTTGATTATTTTTTCTTAGCTGATTGCCATCATTCATATTTTACTTCTACTAAATAAAGACCTTCTGGATGCGCCGTTGGTCCAGCGATATTGCGATCTTTCGCTGCAATGATCGCTGGAATACTATCTGCTGGGATTCGGCCATTTCCGATTTTTAACAATGTTCCCACTAAGATTCGGATCATTTTATACAAAAAACCATTTCCGCGAAAAATAAAGGTCAATTCTGTTTCTGCTTCATTTACTTCTAAATCCGCTTGATAGATCGTCCGAACTTTATCCTCGATCGACCCGCCAGTGGCGCAAAATGAAGTAAAATCATGCGTCCCTAATAAATCCGACAGCGCGCGGCGGATCAGTTCTAAATCGAGCGGATACGGATAATAGGCAGCATAGTAGCGCCTAAAAGGACTTCGCGGTTTGGCGATCTGAACTTTGAAATGATACGTCTTTTCCACAACATGATAACGAGCATGAAAATCATCTGCTGCGATCTCTACTGATGAGACGGCGATATCATCCGGTGTTTGAGTATCTAACGCAAAACGCATCCGCTCCAATGGACGTTCCTGCGGATAATCAAAATGGATCACTTGCCCAACCGCATGGACCCCCGCATCTGTTCGTCCTGATCCAAAAATCGTTATCGCTTGCCCATTGTTCATTTTTTGCAGCGTTTTTTCAACTTCTGCTTGGACTGTTCGACCATTCGGCTGCCGTTGAAAGCCATTAAAATTTGTACCATCATAAGCAATCACTGCTTTGTATCTAACCATTCTTTTCTCCTTAACACAACAAAATTCTGCCGGAGTCATTATAACAGCTTTTCTGACAGATTCCAACGCACTGAAATTCAGTATTTGCTCCTTTGGCTATCGGGTAATCCCTGCTGATAGAAAATTTTTCTATCAATTTTAAGCCCAAAAAAAGCTTGGATCGCTCCAAGCTTAGCTACGTAAAAAGAGTAATACAATTGTTGCAGCTGCAAAAACACCGATGACGCTCGTGTCACGCGCTAGCCATTGCAATTTCCGATACTTGCTGCGGCCTTCGCCGCCGCGGTAACCGCGTGCTTCCATCGCGGTCGCCAGATCTTCCGCTCGATTAAAACTGCTGACGAATAACGGAATCAACAAAGGCACGATTGCTTTGACTTTTTGAATCAAATTTCCATCGTTAAAATCAACGCCGCGTGCCCGCTGAGCGTTCATGATTTTTTCTGTCTCATCCATCAATGTTGGTACGAACCGTAAAGCAATCGACAGCATCAAAGCAATCTCATGTACTGGCAGGTGTAATTTTTTTAATGGATTCAACAGAGATTCAATCGCGTCTGACATCGACAATGGCGGTGTCGTCAACGTTAACAGTGTTGACATAAAAATGATCAACACAAATCGGCAAAAGATGAACAAACCATTTTGGATTCCATAAGAAGAAAGGCTGAACACGCCCCATGACCAATACAGTGTTCCCCCTCGCGTAAAGAGCACTTGCAATGCGACGGTAAAAATAATCAGCCAGATCAACGGTCTGACTCCTTTTAGGAAAAACGATAAACTTATCTTTGACAGTAAAACTGCAGCCATCGTAAATATCGCTAAAAATAAATAACTTTGCCAATTATTCGCCAAGAAGATGATCCCGATAAAATAGAAACTAGCGACTAGTTTCGCGCGCGGATCTAGTCGATGGATCAAAGAATCACCGGGAATAAAACGCCCAAATATCAATTTATTCATCATGTGCAGGCCCTCCTGCTTGTTTAACGATCCAATCCGCTAATTCATTTTCGGTCAACGGCAGCTTATCAAAAATCGCTCCACGTGCCTGCATCTCTTCCGCAAAAGCACTAGCTTGAGGAACACCTAATTGTTTTTCTTTCAGCCAAGCCACATCATCAAAGACTACTTGAGGAGCACCAGCTTTTACCACATGACCTTTTTCCAAAACGTAAACATAATCAGCAAAATTTGCGACATCATCCATCAAATGCGTCACTAACACGATCGTCATATTTTTTTCTTGATGCAGCCGCCAAAACATTTCCATCATTTCTTTACGTCCAAGCGGATCTAAGCCCGCTGTCGGCTCATCTAAGACTAAAACTTCCGGTTCCATGGCTAATACCCCAGCAATCGCTACACGGCGCATTTGACCGCCGGAAAGCTCAAAAGGCGAACGTTCAAGATATTCTTCAGCCAGACCAACTAATTTTAAATTTTCTTTTGCTAATACTCGGGCTTCCTCATCACTGATCCCGAAATTTTTCGGACCAAAGGCAATGTCTTTTGCGACAGTTTCTTCAAATAATTGTGCCTCAGGAAATTGAAAAACGATCCCGACTTTTTTTCGAACCGGTTTCAAATTTTTATTATCAGTCGTGGGTGTAATCCGGCGATCCCCAATGATCACTTGACCATCCGTTGGTTTCAGCAAAGCATTTAAATGTTGCAGTAAAGTCGACTTTCCGCTTCCGGTATGACCGACTAAAGCAGTATAAGAACCTTCTTGAATATTTAGATCGATATCATACAGCGCACGCTGTTCAAAGGGTGTATCTGGTTGATAAACGTAACTTACTTTTTCAAAACGGATGTCCATAACCAGTCCATCATCCCTTCTTCATCTAAATAGTTGGTCGGCACATTCACACCGCGCGCTTTTAACGCCGCTTTTAATTTTTCGGGAAACGGCAGATCCAATCCTAACGCGACCAGCTCCGGCCCGGCAGAAAAAATTTCTTCCGGTGTTCCTTCTTGATACAATTCGCCTTCTCGCATCACAAAGATCCGATTGGCACTAGCTGCTTCATCGATATCATGCGTGATTGAGATAACCGTCAGATCACTTTCTTCTTTGATCTTTTGGATCGTTGAAATGACATCGTCGCGTCCTTCAGGATCCAACATGCTCGTTGCCTCATCCAAAATAATAATATCTGGACGCAACGCCACTACACCCGCAATCGCCACCCGTTGTTTTTGTCCGCCGGATAAGCGGGCTGGTTCACGAGTCGCAAAATCTTGCATCTTGACTTTTTCTAATGCGTCTTGAACTCGACGCTGCATTTCACTCCGTTCAATCCCTTGGTTTTCTAAACCAAAGGCGACATCGTCTTCTACTGTTGCTCCGACAAATTGATTGTCTGGATTTTGAAAGACCATTCCTACCATTCGGCGAATATCCCAAACAGATTCTTCAGACAATTCCATTCCACCGACTGTTACCGTTCCTTTTTGTGGCAAATGAAGACCGTTGATCGTTTTGGCTAAAGTTGATTTTCCTGATCCATTATGCCCGACGATCGCAATCCATTCACCTTTTTTTATCGAAAAGCTGACATCTTTTAATGCCGGTGCTGCTTCTTCTTGATAACTAAATTCAATTTGACTGATCTCAATAATTGGCTCCATGGTTACACCTTTCCACTTCTTTGCAAATATGTACTAAGACTAGCAAAAAAGCCACGTTTTATCAATCGTTGATACTCAATAAAATGCTTTTGTATACCGACCTGTCTTGACAGTATTTTTGGGTATAAAAAAACACTTTATGATGAGTGCCAGCTTCCCAGACAATCTGGGAAGCGGCGCTGAGCTAGACTCGGAGAAAATCTCCAACATCATAACACTCTAAAAGAATCATCTATAAAGTGAAGAGTGATTATTATACAAGTTCTAAAACAACCATAGGGGCGTTGTCGCCACGACGAGGTTCAGTTTTTAAGATACGAGTGTATCCACCTTGGCGTTCAGCGTAACGAGGAGCGATGTCGTTGAATAATTTTTGTAATGCAGATTCAACAACGATTGCTTCGTTTTCTTCGCGAACATCAGCGACTTCATTACGTACAAAGCTTGCAGCTTGGCGACGTGCATGAAGATCCCCGCGTTTTCCTAAGGTAATCATCTTTTCAGTAGTTGAACGAACTTCTTTCGCACGAGCTTCAGTCGTAACGATACGTTCGTTGATAATTAAGTCAGTTGTTAAGTCACGCAACATTGCCTTACGTTGGCTAGATGTGCGTCCTAATTTACGATAACTCACGTAGGTTTCCCTCCTTTGTCAACAATATTAATCGTCTTTACGTAGTCCTAGACCAAGATCATTTAATTTAGCCTTAACTTCTTCAAGAGATTTACGACCTAAATTACGTACTTTGATCATTTCAGGTTCAGACTTATTCGTTAATTCTTGAACCGTATTAATTCCAGCACGTTTCAAGCAATTATACGAGCGTACAGACAAGTCTAGTTCTTCGATGGTCATTTCTAACATTTTTTCTTTTTGTGTTTCTTCTTTTTCGACCATGATTTCAGCATTTTTCGCTTCATCAGTAAGATTTACAAAAATATCCAAATGTTCAGTTAAAATTTTCGCTGCCAGACTCAATGCTTCTTGAGCAATGATCGATCCGTCAGTCCAAATTTCCATCGTTAATTTATCGAAGTCATCACGACGACCAACACGCGTATTTTCAACTTGGTAGTTTACTTTACGAACGGGTGTATAGATGGAATCGACTGGAAGGACACCGATTGGCATATCTTCCTTTTTGTTTTCGTCTGCTTGAACATAGCCTCGACCAGGTTTTACCGTTAGGCGGGCATGGAATGTCGCACCTTCAGAAACAGTACAAATGTACATATCTTTATTTAAGATTTCAACGTCGCTGTCAACGATAATATCGCCGGCAGTTACCGTAGCTGGTCCAGTAATATCGATCTCAAGGGTTTTTTCTTCTTCAGCGAATAATTTTAACGCTAAACCTTTAATATTCAAAATGATTTGTACAACGTCTTCTCTTACACCTTTGATGGTTGAAAATTCGTGTAGCACCCCATCGATTTGAATATTTGTAATGGCAGCGCCCGGTAAAGAAGAAAGTAGAATACGACGTAGAGAATTACCTAAAGTAGTTCCATAACCTCTTTCCAGAGGTTCAACAACGAACTTGCCATAATCTCTGTCTTCATCAATTTTTGTGATTCTTGGTTTTTCGAATTCAATCATTCTTGTCTTTTACCCCTTTCAAAACGAAAAGTGTCTTGTTCAATGACGTTCCTGTAAAACTCATAGAGTTGGGCACTCATTAAACACGACGGCGTTTTGGAGGGCGGCATCCATTATGAGGTACTGGAGTCACGTCACGAATTGCAGTTACTTCTAAACCAGTTGCTTGCAATGAACGAATCGCTGCTTCACGACCAGAACCAGGTCCTTTAACAGTTACTTCAACACTTTTCAAACCATGTTCCATTGCAGCTTTTGTTGCAGTTTCAGCAGCCATTTGAGCAGCGAAAGGAGTTGATTTTTTACTACCTTTGAATCCTAACGAACCTGCAGATGACCATGCGACAGCGTTGCCGCTTGCATCAGTAATCATGATGATTGTATTGTTAAAAGTCGAATGAATATGAGCGATACCTGTTTCGATATTCTTCTTCACACGACGTTTACGATTGACTTTCTTTGCTACCATGAAGATTTAAACCTCCTTCACTAATTATTTTTTCTTGCCGGCAATAGCGCGAGCTGGGCCTTTACGTGTACGAGCGTTGTTCTTAGTGTTTTGTCCACGTGTAGGTAAGCCGCGACGATGACGGATTCCACGGTAAGAACCGATTTCCATCAAACGTTTGATGTTTAAGTTAGTTTCACGACGAAGATCGCCTTCAACTTTTAATTTATCAACTTCAGCACGGATAGCGTCTGTTTGTTCGTTTGTTAAGTCACGTACACGAACATCTTCAGATACGCCTGCATCGGCTAAAATTTGTTTCGCTGTAGTATTTCCAATTCCGAAAATATACGTAAGTGAAATTACCACGCGTTTATCACGAGGAATATCTACTCCTGCAATACGAGCCATACTTAATTACACCTCCAATTATCCTTGACGTTGTTTATGTTTTGGGTTTGCTGGGCAAATCACCATAACACGTCCATTACGACGAATTACTTTACAATGTTCACACATTGGTTTTACTGATGGTCTTACTTTCATGATTATACCTCCTGAAGTTTTACGGAGTACAACTTACTTAAAGCGATAGGTAATACGACCACGGCTCAAATCATAAGGAGAAAGTTCAACTGTAACCTTATCTCCAGGTAAGATTCGAATATAATACATCCGGATTTTACCAGATACGTGCGCAAGAACTTCGTGTCCGTTTTCCAACTCGACTTTAAACATTGCATTCGGCAAAGTTTCGACGACTGTTCCTTCGATTTCAATCATATCTTCTTTTGCCACGCAGAGTACCTCCTTGTAGTTGTTTCGCATTTTCACACGATAAAATGGCGGAAACTGCAGTTCCCACCCTAATTCTAAAGTTAACTTCCAAAAAAGCTAGAAGTCAGACTGACAAATTCTATCATAAAACATCGAACTTGGCAAGATAAACTGCATCTCAAGTCGGTAGGCAAATTATTTTTTGATAATTTTTTCTACATCCGCAAATACGGCATCAATTTCACGATCTCCATCAACTGGATACAACAGACCTTCTTCATCATAATAAGCTAAAATAGGTTCACTATTTTTAACATTAACAGATAAACGATTTTTAACAGTTTCTGGCTTATCATCTTCACGTTGGTAAAACTCATGACCCCCGCAGCGATCACAAGTTCCTTCTACTTTCGTAGGGTTGAAGACTTTATGATAAGTTGCACCGCAATTGCGGCACATGAAGCGTCCTGCCAAACGATCAACCAACACTTCTTCTGCTACTTGAATATCAATCACAGCATCAATCTTTTTGTTCAAGTCCGTTAGCATTTCAGCTAATGCTTTGGCTTGATCTAAAGTACGAGGGAACCCGTCCAATAAAAACCCTTTATCTGTGTCTTTTTGGGCTAAACGTTCCTTCACGATACCGTTAGTAACTTCATCTGGGACCAAATCCCCTGCATCCATATAAGATTTTGCTTTCAATCCGAGTGTTGTCTCGTTTTTGATTGCTTCTCGGAACATATCCCCCGTGCTGATATGCGGAATATTGTACGTCGCAACAATTCTTTCTGCTTGTGTTCCTTTTCCTGCCCCCGGCAGTCCCATTAAGATCAGGTTCATTACTTTCCCTCCTAGATTAGTACCAAAGAATTCAAAAAAAGAATTCCATTTCATTCATAAAACTTATTCATTCCAGACTAGCAACTGATTTCATTAAACATAAAAGTGAGAACGGCGTTGAGGAAATCCCTCAACACACGAATCTACTCTTCATCCATGAATCCGACATAACGTCGTTTCAGCATAAGTCCTTCTAATTGTTTCGCAGTTTCTAACGCAACACCGACAACGATCAAAAGACTTGTACCCCCCAAACCAATCGATTGAGGCAAGTTCCAAACCATTTGTGCGATAATCGGAATCAATGCGATCAGACCTAAGAAAATAGCTCCAACCACACTCAAACGCATCAAAATTGCAGAAACGTATTCTTCAGTTCCCTTACCTGGTCTTACACGCAGAATGTAACTTCCTTGTTTTTGTAAGTTCTCTGCCAATTTTTCAGGATTGACCTGAACAAATGCATAGAAGAAGGTGAAGGCAACGATCAGAACTGTATAGATCGCAGCACCTGGAACTGTGTTATAACTAAATAATTTTGTTAAAACATCATACCAGCCTTCCGTGCTATATTGGCTAGCTAGTGCTTGCAACACCGCATTTGGTGTAGCAATAAACGAGCTGGCAAAAATAACTGGAATTACTCCGGCAGCATTTACTTTTAATGGTAGATAACTGCTTGTTGGAGCGCCAACGACTTGTTTTGTATATTGGATCGGGATTTTTCTTTCCGCTTGTTGAAAAAATGTTACAAAGAACACGATTAACACTATCGCGATCAGTAAAATTACGACAAAAATAATTGATTTCCAAAGATCACTTGGATCGATGTTTACAAAATAATCATCGTAAATATCTTTGATCCCTTGTGGCAAACCAGAAACGATCCCCGCAAAGATGATCATCGATACCCCATTACCGATTCCTTTTTCAGTAATCTGTTCTCCCAGCCAAGTCACGAACATCGTACCCGCTGTAAGAATGATACCGATCGTAACGAATGTTTGAACATTACGATTTGGTACGAAACCGAATTGAGCAAAATAGTCAAATCCAGCCGTGATACTCACAGACTGAATGAAAGCCAAGACTAAAGTTAAATAGCGAGTTGCTTGATTCAACTTCTTACGACCGACTTCCCCTTGTTTTGACCATTCGACAAATTTAGGAACGATATCCATCTGCAACAACTGAATAACAATTGAAGCAGTGATATATGGGGAAACTCCCATTGAGAAGACCGAGAAGTTTTGCATGGCTGAGCCGCTCACCATATTCAACATTCTGAAAAACGGCATTTCGCTCAAACCTTGCAAACCACGCGCATCAACTCCCGGTACGGTGATTTGCGCACCTAACCGGAAAACCAATAACATTAAAACGGTAAATAGAATCCGTGATCGGATGTTCTTAACTTTGAATGCATCTTTTAAAAGTTTGAACATTAGATCACCTCGATTGAACCACCGGCAGCTTCAATTGTTTCTTGAGCATGTTTAGAGAATTTTGCTGCTTTAACGATTAGTTTTTTATCTAATGATCCGTTTCCTAGAACTTTGATCCCAGCTTTTTCGTTTTTCACGATTCCAGCTTCAACTAAAGCAACTGGAGTTACTTCAGATCCATCTTCAAAACGATTTAAGACATCTAAATTAATTACAGCATATTCTTTACGATTCACGTTAGTAAATCCGCGTTTTGGTAAACGACGGAATAAAGGAGTTTGACCACCTTCAAAACCTAGACGCACACCGCCGCCTGAACGAGCTTTTTGTCCTTTTTGGCCACGTCCAGCTGTTTTTCCGTTACCTGATGAAGTACCACGTCCAACGCGGTTGCGAACTTTACGAGAACCTTCAGCAGGTTGTAATTCATGAAGTTTCATTATATTGGGCACCTCCTTAGATTTAAATTATCAATATTGATTAAACTTCTTCTACGTCCACTAAATGAGACACTGTGTTGACCATACCTTTGATTGCATCATTGGCAGGTTTAACAACTGTGCTGTTCATTTTTTTAAGACCCAACGCTTTAACAGTGTCGCGTTGGTTTTGAGGACGTCCGATAATACTGCGTTTTAAAGTAATTTTTAATTCAGCCATTTCATTCGTCCTCCTTAATTAGCTAAGTTTTCAACAGAGATACCGCGTAATGCAGCAACATCTTCTGCTTTTTTCAATTGAGTTAAACCTTCAACAGTTGCCCGAACAACGTTGATTGGTGTGTTTGAACCTAAAGATTTAGAAGTTACATCGGCAACCCCAGCTAATTCCAAGACGGCACGAACTGGTCCACCAGCGGCAACTCCAGAACCTTCAACGGCTGGTTTCATCAAGATGCGTCCGCCACCGAATACACCAATAACTTCGTGAGGAAGCGTAGTTCCTACCATTGGTACTTCGACTAGGTTTTTCTTAGCGTCTTCGATTGCTTTACGAATTGCTTCAGGTACTTCTTGAGCTTTACCGGTACCAAAGCCTACATGACCGTTTTTGTCACCGACAACAACTAGTGCTGCAAAACGTAGACGACGTCCACCTTTAACAACTTTAGTAACACGGTTGATCGCTACAACGCGGTCTTCTAATTCCAAATGTTTTGGATCGATATAAACCATGAATGGTGTTCCTCCTTCTCCTAAAATTCTAGTCCATTTTCGCGAGCTGCTTCGGCTAAAGCTGCTACACGGCCATGGTAAAGGTATCCACCACGGTCAAAGACTACTTTCTTAATACCTTTTTCTGATGCACGTTCTGCTACTAATTTCCCAACAGCTTGTGCTTGTTCAGATTTTGTTCCACCTGAAATTTCTTTATCCAAGGCAGAGGCACTTGCTAGCGTCACACCCGCTACGTCATCAATTACTTGCGCGTAGATGTTTTTGTTAGAACGGAAAACGTTCAAGCGTGGGCACTCAGCAGTACCAGAAATTTTACCGCGAACGCGCATGTGGCGTTTTTGGCGTGTTTTATTCTTGTCTGGTTTTGTAATCACAATTGTCACCTCTTTAATTAAGCTGGCCTAAGCCGCGTGTAGGTTTGACCTACTATTTACCAGTTTTACCTTCTTTACGACGTACGTATTCGCCAACATAACGGATACCTTTGCCTTTATAAGGTTCTGGAGGACGAGTTCCGCGGATTTTCGCAGCTAATTCGCCTACTACTTCTTTGTTTGATCCTTTAACAACTACTTGAGTGTTAGCAGGAACTTCGATTGTAATACCTTCTGGTGCTACGATCTCAACTGGATGTGAGTAACCAACGTTCAATACAAGTTTTGAACCTTGTAATTGTGCACGGTACCCAACCCCGATTAATTCTAGTGCTTTTTGGAACCCTTCTGAAACACCAACAACCATGTTATTGAAGTTTGCACGAGTTGTTCCGTGGATTGTTTTCATTTCTTTGCTGTCATTTGGACGAGTAAATGTTACTTCGTTTCCTTCGATGCTCATTTTGATATCAGAAGAAAAAGTACGAGTTAATTCACCTTTAGGTCCTTTAACAGTAACGTCGTTTCCGTTTTGAGTTACTTCAACTCCTGCAGGTAAAACGACTAATTTATTACCAATACGGCTCACTTATAGACACCTCCTCATGGATTGTTTGATCTTACCAAACGTAAGCTAGCACTTCGCCGCCGACGTTTTTACCTCTTGCTTCTTTGTCGGTTACTAAACCTTCAGAAGTAGAGATGATTGCGATACCTAAACCGTTTAATACTTTTGGTACTTCGTCAGCTTTGACATAAGCACGCAAGCCTGGTTTAGAAATACGTTTTAAGTTCGTGATAACACGTTCGTCATTTTTACCGTATTTAAGGAAAACACGGATCATGCCTTGTTTGTCATCTTCGATATATTCAACATCACGTACGAAACCTTCACGTTTAAGGATTTCCGCGATGTCACGTTTGATTTTTGAAGCAGGTACTTCTACTGTATCGTGCTTTACCATGTTGGCATTACGAATACGAGTTAGAAAATCTGCAATTGGATCTGTCATGACCATTGAACTATTTACCTCCTTTATGCGAGTTTATTTTACCAGCTAGCTTTCTTCACGCCGGGAATTTGACCTTTGTAGGCAAGTTCGCGGAAGCAAATACGGCAAAGATGAAATTTACGATAAACTGAATGTGGACGTCCGCAACGTTCGCAGCGAGTATACTCTTGCGTTGAATGTTTTGCAGGGCGTTTGTTTTTAGCAATCATTGATTTTTTAGCCAATTTTTTCGCCTCCTTGATTATTTTTGGAATGGCATTCCAAGTTGTGTTAATAATTCGCGAGATTCTTCGTCTGTTTTAGCAGTTGTAACAACAACGATATCCATACCGCGGACTTTATCAACTAAATCATAATCTACTTCAGGGAAGATCAGTTGTTCTTTAACACCTAAAGTAAAGTTACCACGGCCATCAAAGGATTTCTTGCTTACTCCGTGGAAGTCACGTACACGGGGAAGTGACACAGTCACTAATTTGTCTAAGAATTCATACATTCTTTCTCCACGTAGTGTTACTTTCGCACCGATAGGCATTCCTTCACGTAAACGGAAACCAGCGATTGATTTTTTAGCTTTTGTGATGATTGGTTTTTGACCAGAGATCAAGGCTAATTCTTCAACAGCTTTATCAAGGTTTTTTGTGTTTGATACCGCATCACCAACACCCATGTTGATGACGATTTTTTCAACTTTAGGAACTTCCATAACTGAATTATAGTTAAATTTTTCCATCAAAGATGGTGTAATTTCACTTACAAATTTTTCTTTTAGGCGGTTCATCTATAAGATCCTCCTTTCTCGTTTAATTATTTATCTAGAGTTTCGCCGGTTTTTTTAGAAACGCGGACTTTCTTGCCGTCAACCACTTTGTAGCCAACGCGTGTCGCTTCTCCATTTGAAGGGTCGATCACCATAACATTAGAAGCGTGAATTGGTGCTTCTACCTCAACGATTCCGCCTTGAGGGGCTTCTTGAGAGGCTTTTTTATGTTTTTTTACGACATTGACACCTTCGACAACGACTTTGTCTTGTTTAGGAAGGGCTTCTAATACAACGCCTTCTTTATTTCTGTCTTTGCCAGAGATAACTTTTACTTTATCGCCTTTTTTAACGAACATTACTGTTGCGCACCTCCTTTAGTTGAATCTCTCGATTATAATACTTCCGGTGCCAATGAAACGATCTTCATGAAGTTGCCTTCGCGTAGTTCACGAGCGACAGGTCCGAAGATACGTGTTCCTCTTGGGCTCTTGTCATCACGAATGATAACAGCTGCATTTTCATCAAATTTAATGTAAGAACCGTCAGTACGACGAGCGCCTGATTTAGTTCGAACGATAACGGCTTTAACGACGTCACCTTTTTTGACAACACCACCTGGCGTTGCTTGTTTAACCGTAGCAACAATCACATCACCGATATTGGCAGTTTTGCGACCAGATCCGCCAAGAACTTTAATAGTTAAAATTTCACGGGCGCCTGAGTTGTCCGCGATTTTTAAACGGCTTTCTGCTTGGATCACTTGTGTATCCTCCTTTCAGATTTAAAGAACATCTATATAGGAAAATCTCGTGTGATTAGATAATCACTGCTTTTTCAACGATTTCAACCAGACGGAAACGTTTGGTAGCTGATAACGGACGAGTTTCCATGATTTTCACGATATCGCCAATTTTTGCTTCATTGTTTTCATCGTGAGCTTTGTACTTTTTAGAATATTTCATGCGTTTACCGTAGATTGGGTGGTTTTTTTGGGTTTCAACGATAACAGTGATCGTTTTGTCCATTTTGTCAGATACCACGCGTCCTTGATAAACTTTACGTTGATTTCTTTCTTCAGTCATACTGGAAATGGCCTCCTTCCACTATTTGTCAGCTTGTTCACGCAACACAGTTTTGATGCGTGCAATCGATTTACGTACTTCTTTAATACGTGCAGTGTTTTCTAATTGACCTGTTGCTAATTGGAATCTAAGATTGAACAATTCTTCTTTTAATTGTTTTTCTTGATCTAGCATTTCGGCAGTGGTTAATTCTCTGATTTCTTTAACCTTCATTCGATTCACCACCCATTTCCTCACGTTTTACGATCTTAGTTTTCATTGGTAATTTGTGAGAAGCAAGACGTAATGCTTCACGAGCAACTTCTTCAGGAACGCCGGCGATTTCAAACATGATCTTGCCGCGTTTAACTGGTGAAACCCAGCCTTCAGGAGCACCTTTACCAGATCCCATACGTACACCAATTGCTTTGGCAGTATAAGATTTGTGAGGGAAAATTTTAATCCATACTTTCCCACCACGTTTCATGTAACGAGTCATTGCAATACGGGCAGCTTCGATTTGGCGGTTAGTAATCCAATGTGAATCAACAGCTTGTAAGCCGAATTCTCCAAATGCGATTTCTTTACCACCCTTAGCTTCTCCACGCATTTTACCGCGGAATTCACGACGGTGTTTTACACGTTTAGGTACTAACATGATTATTTCCCTCCTTTCTCAGTGTTTTTCTTTGTAGGAAGAATTTCTCCACGATAAATCCACACTTTAACTCCTAGTTTTCCGTATGTTGTATCTGCTTCTTCCCATGCGTAGTCGATGTCAGCACGTAATGTATGAAGAGGAACTGTTCCTTCTGAGTATCCTTCTGAACGGGCGATATCCGCACCATTTAAACGACCAGATACTTGAGTTTTGATTCCTTTAGCGCCTGAACGCATTGTGCGTTGGATCGCTTGTTTTTGTGCACGACGGAAAGCAACACGGTTTTCTAATTGACGTGCGATTCCTTCTCCGACTAATTTTGCATCTAAATCTGGTTTTTTGATTTCAATGATGTTGATATGAACTCGTTTACCAGTTAATTTATTTAATTCTTTTCTTAGGCTTTCAACTTCAGATCCGCCTTTACCGATAACCATGCCAGGTTTGGCTGTGTGAATTGAAATGTTTACACGATTTGCAGCGCGTTCGATTTCAACAGTTGACACAGCGGCATCAGCAAGTTTAGTTGCGATGAACTTACGGATTCTCAAATCTTCGTGTAGAAATTCAGCATACTCTTTTTCGGCATACCATTTAGCATCCCACTCACGGATAATGCCTACACGCATCCCAATAGGATTTACTTTTTGACCCACTGATTATCCCTCCTTATTTTTCTGATACCACAACGGTAATATGACTTGTACGTTTGTTGATTGGTGATGCTGAACCTTTTGCACGCGGACGGAAACGTTTCATTGTTGGTCCTTCGTTAACAAATGCTTCAGAAACTACCAAATTTTCAACATCTAAGTCAAAGTTGTTTTCTGCGTTAGCAACTGCTGACATCATAACTTTTTCGATGATTCCTGCAGATTTATTTGGTGTGAATTTCAAAATTGAAATTGCTTCTGCTACGCTTTTTCCTCTGATAAGATCGATTACTAAACGTGCTTTACGAGGAGAAGTGCGAACTGTTCTCGCAGTTGCCTTAGCTGATGTAATTTGTTCTGCCATGTTAATATCCTCCCCTCAAAATTAACGTTTTGTTTTCTTATCGTCGGCGGCATGTCCACGATAAGTTCTTGATGGTGCAAATTCGCCTAATTTATGTCCTACCATGTCTTCTTGGATGTAAACTGGCACATGTTTGCGTCCGTCATAAACAGCAATTGTAAATCCTACAAAACTAGGGAAAATTGTTGAACGACGAGACCAAGTTTTGATAACTTTTTTCTTTTCAACACCTTGTTGCGCTTCAACCTTTTTCATCAAATGATCATCGACGAAAGGTCCTTTTTTCAAACTACGACCCATGGTGTACCTCCTCTCAAAATATGCGACACATAGTCAATGGTTTTATTTAGTCTTACGACGACGTACGATAAGCTTGTCTGATGCAGCTTTCTTATTACGTGTTTTGTAACCCAATGCAGGTTGTCCCCAAGGAGATACTGGAGCTTTGCGTCCGACTGGAGCTTTACCTTCACCACCACCGTGTGGGTGATCGTTAGGGTTCATTACGCTACCACGTACAGTTGGACGTTTGCGCATCCAACGAGAACGACCAGCTTTACCAATGTTGATCAATTCATGTTGTTCGTTACCAACAGAACCGATAGTAGCACGGCAAGTAGCTAAGATCATGCGAACTTCGCCAGAGTTTAAACGTACTAATACGTATTTTCCTTCTTTACCAAGTACTTGAGCACTTGTACCAGCTGAACGGATTAATTGTCCGCCTTTGCCAGGTTTCATTTCAATGTTGTGGATAACAGTACCGACTGGAATGTTTTCTAGCGGTAATGTATTTCCGATTTTGATATCTGCATCTGTTCCAGATACGACTGTCATGCCGACTTCTAAGCCTTTAGGGGCTAAAATGTAAGCTTTCACTCCGTCTGTATAATGAACTAATGCAATGTTTGCTGAGCGGTTTGGATCGTACTCGATCGTTTGTACTGTAGCAACCACGTTATCTTTATTACGTTTGAAGTCGATAACACGGTATTGACGTTTATGTCCGCCACCTTGATGACGTACAGTGATGCGACCGTTGTTGTTACGACCGGCGTTGTTTTTCAATGGTTGTAATAACGTCTTTTCAGGCGTTGAAGTAGTGATTTCAGCGAAATCAGAACTTGTCATATTACGACGACCATTTGAGGTAGGTTTGTACTTTTTAATCGCCACGTCTAGTTTCCCTCCTATTTACTGGTGATTTTCTAACGCTTATTCAGCGTCGAAAAGTTGAATTTCTTTTGATTCTTCAGATAAAGTCACAACAGCTTTGCGACGTTTTTTTGTGAAGCCTTGGTATTTACCCATACGTTTTGCTTTTGGTTTAGCATTCATAATGTTTACATTTTTAACTTTAACGTCAAATGCAGCTTCAACCGCTTGTTTGACTAAAGTTTTATTTGCGCGAGTGTCCACTTCGAAAGTATATTTCTTTTCATCCATGTCTAACATAGATTTTTCAGTGATCACTGGGCGTTTGATTACGTCTAGTAAGTTCATTATGCAAGCACCTCCTCAATTTGAGTAAGAGCGGTTTGCGTTGCTAAGATTTTCTCATTAGCGACTACATCTAATACAGTAACGTTGTTTGAAGTAGTTACAGTCACGTTTGGTAAGTTACGAGCAGCTAAGCCTGCAACTTCGTTTTCTGTTTCTAAAACAACCAATACTTTTGAATCGATAGACAAGCTAGTTAAAACTTGTTTGAATTCTTTTGTTTTAGGAGCGTCAAAGCTTAAAGCGTCAACAGCAACTAAATTATTTTCAGCAACTTTTTCTGATAAAACAGATTTGATTGCTAAGCGACGAACTTTTTTAGGAAGTTTGTAGCTGTATGAACGTGGTGTAGGTCCGAAGACGATACCACCTCCACGCCATTGTGGTGAACGGATAGAACCTTGACGAGCACGTCCAGTTCCTTTTTGGCGCCATGGTTTGCGACCACCGCCACGAACTGCGCTACGATTTTTCACAGCGTGTGTTCCTTGTCTTAATGAAGCACGTTGCATAACGATTGCGTCGTAAACAACATTTTCATTTGGTTCGATTCCGAAGATTTCTTCATTTAAAGTGATGTCACCATTTTGAGTTCCATCTTGTTTGAATAATGCTACAGTTGGCATTCCTTAGTTCCTCCTTTCCTATAACTAATTATTTAGCTTTCACAGCTGATTTGATAGTGATTAAAGATTTTTTAGCGCCAGGAACATTTCCTTTAACTAAGATAACGTTGCGGTCAGCGTCAACACGAACAACTTCAAGATTTTGAATTGTCACGCGGTTGCCACCCATACGGCCAGCTAAACGTTTGTTTTTAAATACACGGTTCGGTGCAACAGGACCCATAGATCCAGGACGACGGTGGTAACGAGATCCGTGAGCCATTGGGCCGCGGCTTTGTCCATAACGTTTGATAACGCCTTGGAATCCTTTACCTTTAGTCGTTCCGGTAACATCAATGATGTCTCCAGCTTGGAAAGTATCAACTTTCACTTCTTTACCTACTTCATAGTCTCCTAGCTCAACATCTTTGAATTCTCGAATGAAGCGCTTAGGAGCCGTGTTTGCTTTTGCAACATGACCTTTCGCAGGTTTGTTAGACAAAACTTCACGCATATCTTGGTAACCTAATTGAACAGCTTCGTAGCCATCGTTCTCCATTGTTTTCACTTGTAAAACAACGTTTGGAGTAGCTTCGATAACAGTAACTGGAATAAGTTCGCCAGATTCTGTGAAGATTTGAGTCATTCCCACTTTTTTCCCTAAGATTCCTTTGGTCATGATTACACCTCCATTTTCTTATTATAGTTTGATTTCAATGTTCACACCTGATGGTAAGTCAAGCTTCATTAAAGCATCAACTGTCTTCGGTGTTGGGTTCACAATGTCAATCAGACGTTTGTGAGTACGCATTTCGAATTGTTCACGCGAATCTTTGTATTTATGAGTCGCACGGATTACAGTGTAAAGACTGCGTTCTGTTGGTAATGGAATTGGACCAGATACGCTAGCTCCAGTTCTTTTTGCAGTTTCCACAATTTTATCCGCTGATTGATCTAAAATACCATGTTCATACGCTTTTAAACGGATACGAATTTTTTGTTTTGCCATCTTATTCCCTCCTTCGCCTATTTTAAAAGTAGACATAGCTCCACGAAAATCTCCGTCACGCTCGTTCGTGGCAAAGCGTCCGGGCGTGTCGCAACCTCTCGTTTCAAAGCCAGTGGATTCTTTTTCGAACCCCCAGTGTCATTCACACTTCTGCAAACAGCACCTTTATGATTATATTACATGAGGTTAACGATTGCAAGGATTTTCTCAGCCTTTTTAGATTTTCTAGTGTATTTTCAGAAAATATTCGAAATACACAACTGATAACTTTTTCCTTCTATAGTAATAGTATTTATTTTGTTTAACAAAACCGATCTTCACCTTCTAAAAAAAATTAGTGCGTCAACAACCGTTTTATTTTATTTTTTCGCCACGCAAAACCGTTGCGATCGATTTCGTTAAAAATCTTTCTAATAGATCTATTCTTAATTTAAAGCCCCATCGTTTCCCGCTTATCGATTTTATCAATTAAAATGACAAAAAAAGAGCCACCAAAAATTGGCGGCTCTTTACGTCCGAGCATAAGTTTAAAAGGTAAAGCTGATTAAGCTTTGATTGCAGTTACAACGCCTGAACCAACAGTACGTCCGCCTTCACGAATTGAGAAACGAGTTCCGTCTTCGATAGCGATTGGGTGGATTAATTCAACTTCCATAGTTACGTTATCACCAGGCATTACCATTTCAGTACCTTCTGGTAGATCAACTACACCAGTTACGTCAGTTGTACGGAAGTAGAACTGAGGACGGTAGTTAGTGAAGAATGGAGTGTGACGTCCGCCTTCTTCTTTTGTTAAAACGTAAACTTCTGCAGAGAATTTTGTATGTGGAGTGATTGAAGCTGGTTTAGCTAAAACTTGTCCACGTTGGATATCTTCACGTGCAACACCACGTAATAATGCACCGATGTTATCGCCGGCTTCAGCGTAGTCTAACAATTTACGGAACATTTCAACACCTGTAACAGTTGTTTTAGGTGTTTCTTCAGCGATACCTACGATTTCAACTTCGTCACCAACGCGAACTTGTCCACGTTCAACACGACCAGTTGCAACAGTACCACGACCAGTGATTGAGAATACGTCTTCGACTGGCATCATGAATGGTTTGTCAGTATCACGAACTGGTGTTGGGATGTATTCGTCAACAGCAGCCATTAATTCTAAGATTTTTTCTTCGTATGAAGCGTCGCCTTCTAAGGCTTTCAAAGCTGAACCTGCAACAACTGGAGTGTCGTCGCCTGGGAAATCGTATTCTGTTAATAGATCACGAACTTCCATTTCAACTAATTCTAGTAATTCTTCATCATCAACCATATCCATTTTGTTTAAGAATACAACGATGTAAGGAACACCAACGTTACGTGATAACAAGATGTGTTCACGTGTTTGAGGCATAGGGCCATCAGCAGCAGATACTACTAAGATAGCTCCGTCCATTTGAGCAGCACCAGTGATCATGTTTTTAACGTAGTCCGCGTGACCTGGGCAGTCAACGTGAGCATAGTGACGGTTTTCTGTTTCATACTCAACGTGTGAAGTGTTGATTGTGATTCCGCGTTCGCGTTCTTCTGGAGCGCCATCGATTGAAGCGTAATCCATAGCAGTCGCGCCGCCTTGTTTAGCAAGTACAGTTGTAATTGCAGCTGTTAAAGTTGTTTTACCATGGTCAACGTGTCCGATAGTACCAATGTTAACATGGGGTTTTGAACGGTCAAATTTTTCTTTAGCCATTTAAAATGTTCCTCCTAGTAAATGAGATTAGTTTTTTTTGATAGGTCGTACTGCAAAATACAGTACGAGCCCATATCATCAGTTAATAATATTACATGAAATACCTTGAAAAATATAGTTCTTTTGGTAGAAATCCAGCCAAATTCAATTGACTTTTAAGAATTATTCAGCTTTTCCGCCGTTTTTCTTAATGATTTCTTCTTGAACTGATTTAGGTACATCTTCATAGTGGTCAAAGACCATCATGAATGTTCCGCGTCCTTGCGTAGAAGAACGAAGAGTTGTTGCATAGCCGAACATTTCAGCCAACGGTACGATCGCATTCACGATTTGTGAATTACCATGCGCTTCCATACCTTCAACTCGACCACGACGTGCAGTTACGTGACCCATTACATCACCTAAGTAATCTTCTGGAACAGTAATCGTAACTTTCATCATTGGTTCAAGAATTGCTGGGCTAGCTTTTTTAGCAGCAGCACGTAGCGCCATAGAAGCAGCTACACGGAAGGCTGTTTCATTTGAATCGACATCATGGTATGAACCATCATAAAGCTTAGCTTTGATGTCAACTAATGGATAACCAGCTAATACACCGTTTGCCATTGCATCTTCTAATCCTTTTTCAACTGCTGGGATGTATTCACGAGGAACCACACCACCGACAATTGCGTTTTCGAATTCGAAGCCGGCACCTTCTTCGTTTGGTGTAAATTCGACCCATACGTGACCGTATTGACCTTTACCACCAGACTGACGTACAAACTTACCTTCTGCTTTTGTCGCAGAACGGAATGTTTCACGGTAAGATACTTGAGGCGCACCAACGTTTGCCTCTACTTTGAATTCACGACGCATACGGTCAACTAAAACGTCCAAGTGAAGTTCACCCATACCAGCGATAACAGTTTCGCCAGTTTCAACGTTTGTTTCAACGCGGAATGAAGGATCTTCTTCAGCAAGTTTTTGTAAAGCAACACCCATTTTATCTTGGTCAGCTTTTGATTTAGGTTCAACCGCAACTTCGATAACTGGATCAGGGAATTCGATAGATTCTAAGATAACTGGTGATTTTTCATCACAAAGTGTATCTCCAGTAGTTGTATCTTTCAAACCAACAGCAGCAGCGATATCGCCTGAGTAAACCGTTTCGATTTCTTTACGAGTATTCGCGTGCATTTGTAGGATACGTCCGATACGTTCGCGTTTGCCTTTTGATGCGTTCAAGACGTATGAACCAGAATTTAGTACACCTGAGTAAACACGGAAGAATGTTAGACGGCCTACGAATGGGTCAGTCATAACTTTAAACGCTAGTGATGAGAATGGAGCTGAATCATCAGCTGGACGTTCAGTTTCTTCGTCAGTTTTAGGGTTGAATCCTTGGATTGCTTTTACGTCAGTTGGGGCTGGAAGATAGTCGATGACTGCATCCAACATCAATTGAACACCTTTGTTTTTGAAGGCTGATCCACATAGAACTGGGAAGAAGTCTACAGCTAAAGTAGCATTACGGATACCTGCTTTTAATTCTTCTTCAGTGATTTCTTCACCTTCCAAGAATTTCATCATTAGGTCTTCATCAGTATCAGAAACAGCTTCTACTAATTTTTCGCGCCATTCTTCAGCTTGTTCTTTATATTCTTCAGGAATTTCAGTCTCTTGGATTTCAGTTCCTAAGTCATTTGTGTAGATTTCAGCTTTCATTTTAACTAGGTCGATGATACCAGTGAAGTCATCTTCTGCACCAATTGGTAATTGGATTGGATGAGCATTCGCTTGTAAACGATCATGTAAAGTGCCTACTGAATAAAGGAAGTCAGCACCGATTTTATCCATTTTATTACAGAATACAATACGTGGAACAGAGTATTCTGTTGCTTGACGCCAAACAGTTTCTGTTTGTGGTTCTACACCTGATTGTGAGTCCAATACAGTTACTGCGCCATCAAGAACACGTAATGAACGTTGTACTTCGATTGTGAAGTCCACGTGTCCTGGAGTATCGATGATGTTTACGCGGTGACCTTTCCATTGCGCTGTTGTAGCGGCAGAAGTGATCGTGATTCCGCGTTCTTGTTCTTGTTCCATCCAGTCCATTTGAGAAGCGCCTTCGTGGGTTTCACCAATTTTATGGATTTTACCAGTGTAGTACAAGATACGCTCAGTTGCTGTAGTTTTACCTGCATCAACGTGGGCCATAATCCCGATATTACGAGTATTGTCTAGAGAAAATTCTCTTGCCATTTCTTTGTTTGCTCCTCTCTTAAATTAAATTCAGCATTGTCTAATCATTTTTCTGCTGGTCAAAACCAACAGAAAAAATCTTACCAACGATAATGAGCAAATGCACGGTTGGCTTCCGCCATTTTGTGTGTATCTTCGCGTTTTTTCACAGAAGCACCAGTGTTGTTAGCTGCATCCATAAGTTCTTTCGCTAAGCGTTCTTCCATTGTGTGTTCGCCGCGCAAACGTGCGAAGTTTACAACCCAACGCAATCCTAAAGTAGTCCGACGTTCTGGACGTACTTCAACGGGAACTTGATAGTTAGAACCCCCAACACGGCGAGCTTTAACTTCTAATACAGGCATGATGTTTTCCATTGCTTGTTCGAAAACTTCCAACGGATCATTTCCTGTTGATTCTTTGATTGTGCTAAAAGCGTTGTATACGATATTTGAAGCAGTACCACGTTTGCCGTCAACCATTACACGGTTGATTAAACGAGTTACTAACTTAGAGTTATACATAGGATCTGGCAAAACATCACGTTTTGCAATAATTCCTTTACGAGTCATACGTAACTCCTCCTTCCGAAAATATATCTTATCTATTCGTTTGATTAAGCTTTAGGTTTTTTAGTACCGTATTTAGAACGGCTTTGTTTACGATCGTTAACGCCGGCAGTATCTAGCGCACCACGAACGATATGATAACGTACTCCTGGTAAATCTTTTACACGTCCACCACGTAATAGAACAACACTATGTTCTTGTAGGTTATGGCCGATACCTGGAATATAAGCTGTTACTTCGATTAAGTTAGACAAACGAACACGCGCATATTTACGTAAAGCGGAGTTCGGTTTTTTAGGCGTCATAGTACCAACACGTGTAGCTACCCCACGTTTTTGAGGTGAGTTCACGTTTGTTTGAGTCTTCTTAAAGCTGTTATATCCTTTGTTCAATGCTGGTGAATTTGATTTTTCCACCTTTGATTTACGAGGTTTACGTACTAATTGGTTAATTGTAGGCATTCCTTGTTTCCTCCTTCCTCGATTCGCATTCTAGTACCACACATCCTGGTGGTTCTTTTTTAGCGATAAAAAATAATGCATCCCTGCATTCTCTATCAAGTGTACTTCGACACAGTCAGCACGTCTCATGTGAGAGACCTGTTCACAAAGCACCTTTGATAGCATACCACGATTAGTTTTAACTGTCAACAAACTATCCAAGAGTTTTTCCCTGTCATTCTAAGCCGATCTTTTTATTGATAATCGCTTGATAAGAAAATTCTTATTCTAAAGTAAAAATTGGTTCTTTATTGTAACACCGCTGAATAAAACGCTTTTTTGTTTTTGGTCTTTTCTACTTAAAAACCTATCTTTTTTCTTTTTTTGCGATTACAATAGAAACAACTTAATAAAAGGTGGGATATTTCAATGAATTTGAAAGAGTTAGTTGGGATCGAGGCGGCTAAATTTGTTAAAGATGGGATGACTGTGGGCTTAGGAACTGGTTCAACAGCTTATTATTTAGTCAAAGAGCTAGGTCGCCGTGTAAATGAAGAAGGCTTAAAGATCACGGGCGTCGTGACCTCTTCAAAAACTGAAGAACAAGCAAAAGAATTAGGCATTCCGTTAAAAGCGATCGATGAAGTAGAATCAGTTGACCTTACAATCGATGGTGCTGATGAGATCAGTGCAGATTTTCAAGGGATCAAAGGCGGCGGCGCAGCTTTGCTTTTTGAAAAAGTAGTCGCAACATATTCAAAAGATTGCATTTGGATCGTCGATGAAAGCAAAATGGTCGACAAATTAGGAAAATTCCCGTTACCGGTTGAAGTCGTTCCTTTTGGCAGCCACAACATTTTTCGTTTATTCGAAGCAAAAGGCTACAATCCAGCTTGGCGTAAAAATGAAGCCAACGAACTTTTAACAACTGACGGCGGTCATTACATCATCGATCTGCACTTAGACGTCATTGAAGATCCGCGAGCTTTAGCAAAAGAGTTGGATACTTATGTCGGTGTAGTCGAGCATGGCTTATTTATCGATATGATTTCGCGTGTGATCGTCGGTACACCAGAAGGACCAAAAACTTTAGAAGTTCCAAACTAATTTTACAAAAGTCTCCTTAAAGCTCCTGATTTTGACAAAAATGAACTCAATTTAATGGAAATCATGACAGAAACATTGTACAATGAATCAGGAATTGAAAATTTCAGAAATTTCAAAAGGAGAGAATGATATGCCAAAATTAGTTTTTTCTCGTCATGGCTTGAGCGAATGGAACAAATTAAACCAATTCACAGGCTGGGCAGACGTTGATTTGGCTCCAGAAGGTGTCGAAGAAGCAAAAGAAGGCGGCCGTAAAATTAAAGAAGCAGGAATTGAATTTGATGTAGCTTATACATCTGTTTTAACTCGTGCAATCAAAACTTGTGACTTGATCTTAGAATATTCAGATCAACTTTGGGTACCAACTCTAAAATCTTGGCGCTTAAACGAACGTCATTACGGTAAATTACAAGGATTGAACAAAAAAGAAACCGCTGAAAAATACGGGGACGAACAAGTTCATATCTGGCGTCGTTCTTACGATGTATTACCTCCATTGATGGAAGCGACGGACGAAGGTTCTGCTGCACAAGAACGTCGTTACGCGGCATTAGATCCTCGCGATATTCCTGGTGGAGAAAACTTGAAAGTTACTTTGGAACGTGCATTGCCTTTCTGGCAAGATGAAATCGCTCCTGCATTGAAAGACGGAAAAACTGTCTTAGTTGCAGCTCATGGTAACTCATTACGTGCATTAGCTAAACACATTGAAGGTATTTCTGACGAAGACATCATGGATTTAGAAATCCCAACAGGCCAACCGCTTGTTTATGATTTGAATGATGACTTAACTGTTGCCAAAAAATACTACTTATAGAAATTTTTCCCGGCTCGAACTTGAGTCGGGATTTTTATTTGCTAGTAACTAGACTAATCCTTTCATAATATTTTTTTTGTGCTAAAATAAATAAGTAAATTATTTGCGGTCGTGGCGGAATTGGCAGACGCGCTAGCTTCAGGCGCTAGTGATAGCAATATCGTGGAAGTTCGAGTCTTCTCGGCCGCATAAATTTCGCGAAAAGGGTCTGTGACGCGCTGTCATAGACCCTTTTTGCATTTAAAATTATTTTTTTGAGACATTTGATTTAATCATGATTCAAAAAACTTGCAACCTTAGTAGCAATCAAATCAATCGCTACATGATTTTCGCCGCCTTCTGGCACGATGATATCGGCATAGCGCTTCGTTGGCTCAATAAATTGGTGATACATTGGTTTTACTACAGTCAAATATTGGCCGATGACTGATTCCAACGTCCGGCCCCGTTCGTTCATATCGCGTTTGATGCGGCGAATGATCCGGATGTCGTCATCGGTGTCTACGTAGATTTTGATGTCCATCATATCTCGCAAACGTTCATCTTCTAAAATCAAGATTCCCTCTAATATGATGACTTCTTTTGGCTCTTGAACATACACTTTTTCACTACGCGTGTGGGCAACATAATCGTAGATCGGAACTTCGACCGTTTGGTATTGTGTCAATTCTTTTAAATGTTCGATCAAGAGATCCGTATCAAAAGCAAAAGGATGGTCGTAATTTGTTTCTAATCGTTCTTCAAAACTGATACCGCTTTGGTCCTTATAATAAGAATCGTGCTCCAACATCATGATGGAATGATTGGGAAACCGATTGTAAATCGCGCGGCTGACGCTGGTTTTTCCGCTTCCTGAACCGCCCGTTACACCAATAATGATCGGCTTGTTTTTCATGTAAATAAAACCTCTTTCGTTTTTCATTAGTCCTATTATAGCGAAACACCGTCAAATTACTATCAAAAACTTAAAATTCTTCCAAAATCTGATAGAGGTCAGTCAATTTTTCGATCTGAAATGTCGGCTTGATCTCTTGCGCTTTCTTTGCTTGCGGATTCATCCAGATCGTATCAATCCCCGCCACTTGCCCGCCTTTGATATCTGAAGTCAAGGAATCTCCGACAATCACCGTTTTTTCTTTGTCAAAATGCGGAATCTCAGCAAAAACAATATCAAAAAACTCTTTCATCGGTTTATGAACACCCAGCTCTTCAGAAATAAAGAACTTTTTAAAATAAGGCGCCAAGCCTGATTGGGTCAAACGCTGGTGTTGCGTTGCAGAAACTCCGTTAGTCACTATATACAGATCTTTTTGTCGGCTCAAATTTGTGACAACTTCTAAACTGTTAGCGATCAGCTGATGACCTTGGTTCAAATACTGACGGTAGCGCGCTTCGGTCTGCGGACCGTCCACTGCTTGCTCGTATTGGGCAAAAAATAAACGGAAGCGATTATCTAGCAATTCTTGCCGCGACAGCAAGCCGGCTTCATGGTCGCGCCAAAAGCCTTGGTTCATTTCTTTATACATGTTTTTTACCGCTAATGAAGGTTCTACCCCCATGTCTTGGAACAGCCAGCTCAATGCCTGCTCTTCTGCCGCTTTGAAATCTAACAGCGTATCGTCAATATAAAATAAAATCGTCTCGTAACTCATCTTCAAACCTTCTATCTAAAATATGTTTTTAATTGTTGGAGTTCGGCAAGTGTTAATGAACGATACTCGCCTTCAGCTAATTCTTGCGGTAATTCTAACGGCCCCATCGTCAACCGTGTTAGACTGGTTACTTTTTTTCCGCGGGCCAAAAACATTTTTTTCACTTGATGGAACTTGCCTTCTTTGATTGCCAGCAAAACTTCCGAATGTCCCGGTTTTGCGCTTAAAATTTTTAGTTGTGCCGGTTGACAGCGAACGCCGCCATGAAAAATGATTCCATTGGCAAAAGCAGCTACATCTGCTACCGTCACCTGCTCATTGACTACCGCCCGATAAGTCTTCTCAACTTTTGCATGAGGTTGTAAAAGATCGTAGCCTAGCTGCCCATTATCGGTCAACAGCAGCAAGCCGGTCGTGTCACGATCCAATCGTCCGACCGGATACAAATCACTAGGTCGTTCTGTTTTTGCGATCAACTCAGTTGCGGTTTGAAAGTTTGAATCTTTTTTGGCTGTTACGACGCCGGCTGGTTTGTTCAGCAAATAATAGACATGATTGGTCATTAACGCTTGTCCTTCGACAGTGATTTTATGCAGACGGCTATCCACATTACGTTGCGGATTAAGCTCGACTGTTCCATCGACAAAAACTTTTTTCATTAAAAAGAGACGCTTCATCTCTTTGCGCGTCGTTTGTAAACTTTGTTCGATCACTTTGTCTAACCGCATCTCGCAACCCTCCAAATATACCGGCCTTATTATACCGAAATTTTCTGCAAAGACCAACCATGCAAAACAGACCAAATTCCGAAAATCCATTTATAATAAAAAAAAATCTTATTTTTGCTTAAATAAAAAAGGGATTATCCTTGCTTTTTATCGGAAGGAGTCCTACACTTTTAATATACGAGTTAAAGATTCGTATATTAAGTGAATCGACACTCCGGTGTCAAAGGTTTCTCATACACAGCGTTACGACCTGGTAGAGAAAGTTGAACTTAGACTTTTTTGGACAGTTGTGTAGACAACTGTCTTTTTGCGTTCTTTTCGCAAAGCCATTGTGCTGAGAATAACCCATCACTTAAATAAAATCTGTCTGACAACCGCAGACAGTCACATTTTAAGGAGGAATTTGGTTATGGCAGTATCATTAAAAGTAGAAGAAAGAGCAACTCGTCCCCGTTCCATTCGTAATAAACTTCGTCATGAAGGCAGAGTTCCCGCAGTCGTTAACGGCTACCAAGTGGAAAGCACCACTATCTCGATCGACGAACGTGAATTTTCAAAATTATTACGTGAAAATGGCGCAAACACAGTTTTTGCCATTGAAATTGGTGGAAAAAAGGTAAATACGTTATTACGCGATGCACAATTAGATACCTTCACTCGTCACTTAAGCCACGTTGAGTTATTATCCGTTAACTTAACAGAACAAACTGAAGCTGAAACAGAAATCAACCTAGTTGGTGAAGCAGCTGGTGCGAAAGCAGGCGGCGTGTTGACTCAAACACTTTACACCGTTACCGTTTCTGCAACTCCAGAAAAATTGCCTGAAGGCATTGATGTCGATATCTCTAAATTAGAGATTGGTCAAACAATCGCAATCAGCGATCTACCTAAGAACGCTGACTACACGATCGTTACCGATGCAGAAGAACAAATCGTTGCGATCCAAGAAGCACAAGAGCTTCCTGAAGAAACAGCAACTGAAGGCGCTGAACCAGAAGTTATCGGCGAAACTAAAGAATAAGCTATTGACCAGAGGTTGTGACAAGAGTCTTGTCGCAACCTCTTTTTTGTACAGACGATTCAGCTCATCAATCCCCTCTGCCGCTTGTGATAAAAAATTATTTTTTATGGATTGAGCGTAATGAGTGGTTTTTTTTGCCAAAAAGAATTACAATTAGACACTACAAAGTTTATTTGTACTTTAAGTAAGTGATTCCAACTAAAGGAGGAAACATCTATGTTTGAAACATTCGATTCGAAAAAAAGCCGTTATGCCTCTGTCGGTGTGGTATCCAGCTTGCCAGGCGAGCTGATTGATAGTATCTGGTATATCATTGACTTAGACTTAAAGGGACTGATTCCCTTAGACAATATCTTAAGTTTTGATTTGGTCAACAACGACGGCCGTGTCACGATGCACTTTTCACAAGAAGGCAGTGAAGTTGAAATGGGGATCGACTTGCCATTTGGTTATTCTTACGATTTCCCGCAAGAAGTCTATGCTTACGACGACGGCAGCCGCCAAACGATCTTGTTGCCCAACGAGATTCGTCAACGCTAATTTATCCAGACAGCCCTAGAGGTTGTCTTTTTTTTGGGTAAAAGATTTGTTTCCGATAATTTTTATGGTACGATCAAGCAGAAAAATTTATTAGAGAGCGGGAAAAAGATGAAAGAATTGACGCACGGGAATCCGGCAAAACTGATTATTTTATTTGCCTTGCCGTTATTTGTGGGAAATGTTTTTCAGCAATTTTACAGTATGGTCGACATGGTCGTCGTTGGGCAAACATTAGGTAAAGAAGCGCTGGCGGCTGTAGGCGCTACCAGCAGCGTGAGCTTTTTGATCATTGGGTTTGCGCAAGGTTTGACTGCTGGCCTGTCGATCATAACGGCGCAGCGCTTCGGGGCAAAAGATGCTCAAGGTGTCCGAAAAAGTTTTGCGATCTCCATTATCATCAGCTTGGGTGTAACGATTGTTTTAACGACGTTAAGTCTCGTCTTCTTACGTCCACTATTGCTTTTGATGCAAACTCCACCGGAACTTTTAGATCAGGCACAAGAATTTATTTCAGTGATCCTTGGCGGGATCTTTGCCGCAATGAGTTTCAATCTCTTATCAAACATGGTCAGAGCCTTGGGTGACAGCCGAACACCGCTGTTTTTCTTGGCCTTTGCGGTAGTAGTCAATGTGGTCTTGGATCTAATTTTTATTACTCGTTTTCATATGGGCGTCGCAGGTGCCGGTTACGCTACCGTGATCGCGCAAATTTTAGCAAGCTTAATGTGTCTCTGGTTCATTCAACGAAAGATCCCTTTGCTGCAAATCAGCCGCAAAAATTTTGTTTTTGAAAAAAATAATTTCCGAATTCATTTGAATGCGGCACTACCGATGGGATTTCAATCATCGATCATCGCAATTGGAGCAGTCATCTTGCAAGCGGCACTGAATACCTTAGGAACCGATGTCGTAGCGGCTCAAACGACTGCCAATCGCATCGATCAATTTGCCATTTTGCCGATGATGTCTTTTGGCATTACCATGGCGACTTTCACCGCCCAAAATTTAGGCGCAAAAGAATACGGTCGGATTTTAAAAGGTGTGAAACAGTGTTTGCTGATGAGTGGAGCCTTCAGTATCTTTGCGGGAATTTTGGTGATAACTTGCGGTCACTACTTTGTTGCTCTTTTTGTCAGTCGCAGCGAAACGCGGGTCTTTGAGCTGGCACAAGTCTATTTCAACATCAACGGTTCCTTGTACTGGATCTTAGCCATTTTATTTATTTTGCGTTACACCTTGCAAGGTCTAGGCCAAGCAACGATCCCCACGATCGCCGGAATCATGGAGCTGGTCATGCGTTCTTTTGCTGCAATTATCTTGACTAACGCTTTTGGTTTTATCGGTGCCGCCTTTGCTTCGCCGCTGGCGTGGATTGGTTCGACCGCTGTCTTGTTGGCTTCTTATTTTAAAGCAATGCACCATTTGAAACAGTTAGATCAGGCACAGCAAATCAAAAGCGAGGCATCGGATTCCTGATGAAATTTTTAACAACGTTGTTAAAAAAGTAAGCAGTTTCAAGAAATAAACAGGCATTTACAAAAATCGCGGCTCAATTTTTTTGTGGCATTTCGACTTATTTCCGAAGCCACTGGCATACCGATCATCCCAAGAAAAGGGAGGTGACAAAAATCTTGTCACCTCCCTTTTAATTTTGGATTTCTTCCGCAAAGGCTGCAAAATCAATAACAGCTGGCGGCAATCCATCAAAAGCTTGCAGCATCATTTGAGCTTGAGCATCTAATTCTTCGGGTTTTTGCTTTTTAAAAGCTAACAGCATCGGTTTAATAAGCATTTTGTGTTTCAAAGCCAACGCTTCATAATCTACCGCACCTTGAAGATGGTAGATCCCTCTTAATTCCAACTGTTTTTCCGCGATTTTTTTACGTAGCGGTTGTTGAAGCTCGGTAAGCAACGTGGGATGGGCTGGATCAGTCATTCCGACTGTCACAAGGGTCAAACGATGTTTCTGCGGTTCCAATACTTGCAAAACTTTTTTCAGTCCTGTCATGCGTCCAACATAAAGCGCGCCGACAAAAATCACTTCCGGCTCTTCAATTTTCCGCGGCAACTCGCGATAATCAATGACCGTAGCTCCCATGATCGCCGCTAATTTTTCTGCATAGTTCTTGCTTGTTCCATATTGTGTTCCGTAAATAATCAAGCTCATTTTCTCCACCACCCTTTTTTCAAGTATAACAAAAGCTGCGATCACAACAAAAATTATTGCTGTAATCGCAGCTTCAAATAAACACAGTGAGAAGTAATTTTTACCTTTATTGTTTCCGTTCTTTCAACCAAGTTTTTCTTGCCTCACCAACGACTAGCGGTACTGTCTCATAGGTGACCTCGCTGTATTCGATTCCAAACCAGCGTTCTGGTGCGACTGCATGATGTTTGATCGCAAGCCGTGCTTGCATGACTTGACGGTCCCATTTATCAATTCTCGTCATATTCGACAGCTCTTCTTGAATCATCACAAAACGAAAATCACCGACTTCTCGGCCTGGTGTCAATGAATAGTGCTGCGGTTGTTTTGGCAATCGGCCTTGTTTCATCAAGTCATGAATGATCTGACGCAAATAAACATTGACCTCTTGTGCGATCCGGAAGCCTAAATACAGTTTTACTTTCACGATGAAATCAGTTCCCATCATATCAACACTGTATTCTTCGGTGTAAGGCTCATCAGTCACTTCGACATTGACGAACCAATAAACTTTTGCCCGTTTCAAGCGTTTATCTAAAATTGAATAAACAAATTGTTGCGGAATCATATCTCCTTCCAAACGAGGAACTAGGAAAACGACATTGGTTTGGTAATAAGGAATCGTATCGTCTTCATGCAGCTCTTGCAATTGCGGCAGATACTCTTTCAGACTGACGTCTTGGCTGGCGTCTTCTTGTACGCGATTGCTGCGATGCCAAATATACATGATAGCTAAGATCAGCAAGGCCATCGCTACTGCTACAAAACCGCCATGGAAAAATTTCGTGACACTTGAGATAAAGAAGAAGCCTTCTAGCGTGCCGAAAAAGAGCAGCATTAAACTAGCTAAAATTTTCGGTGTCCCATTTTGCAGTAAATAATGATACAGCAAGAAAGTCGTCATCAACATGGTGACCGTGATCGACAGACCGTAAGCCGCCTCCATATGACTAGAAGTCCGGAATGTTAGTACGATCAATGAACAAGCCGCCCATAAAATCATATTGACTGCTGGAATATACATCTGTCCGATACTTTTTCCGGGATAAATGATTCGCATTCTTGGCAGCAATTTTAATTTGATTGCTTCAGAGACTAAGGTGAACGAACCGGAAATCAACGCCTGCGAAGCGATGATCGCCGCGATCGTTGCAAAGACCACGCCGAAAATCATCCAACCTTCCGGTAAAATTTGGAAAAATGGATTCAAATTCTCGATCCCTTCAATCGCTGGATTCCCTTTTGCATGTAAGATCCACGCCGCTTGTCCAGCATAATTCAACATCAAGCAAAGCAAGACATACGGCCAGCTGAAATGAATATTTTTCTTGCCGACATGGCCCATATCAGAATACAACGCTTCGGCACCCGTCGTTGCCAAAAAGATACTGCCTAAAATAAAGATCCCCATTTTATTAGTAGGATCAAACAGCAAGTGGATCGCGTAATAAGGATTCAATGCTCGAATTACACCAAAATCATAAGGGATATTCAAAAGTCCCATCAATCCTAAAAACGTGAACCACAAAAACATGATCGGGCCAAAAGCTTTGCCGACAAAATCAGTCCCAAAACGTTGGATCAAAAATAAAAAGAGCAGGATCACTAATGTAATGACCACAATAATGGTTTGATTATTGCCAAACTCTTGATAAAAACTCGGTATCCCCCGCAGACCTTCGATCGCTGTCGTCACAGTTACCGCTGGTGTCAATACACCGTCAGCCAATAAGGCGGCCCCGCCGATCATCGCCGGCACGATTAAATATTTTCCGCCTTTACGCACTAAGGTATATAAAGAGAAAATTCCGCCTTCACCATGATTGTCCGCCCTTAAAGCGATCAATACATATTTGACTGTCGTTAAAAGCATCACCGTCCAAAAAACTAACGAGACAGCTCCCAATACAAAATTTTCCGTAACCGTACTCAGTCCGCCGTTTTCTTCTAAAATAGCTTTCATTACATACAGTGGACTCGTTCCGATGTCTCCATAGACGACACCTAATGTGATCAATAACCCGGCTGCTGAAAGCTTTTTGGCATGATCTTTCTTTTTTTCCATTTTGCACACTCCTATTACAGCTAACTACTGAATTTCTCTTTCCTTTTTGATACTTGTTAAGTTTTACGTTTGCTGAGGCAACTGCTCAATCAAAACAATTGAATTAAAAAAAGACCTAAACAACAGCTTTCACTATTGTTTAGGTCTTGCAAATTATCTCTTAGACCAGCGCGATACGCTAGTTGTTGATCTAAAAGCATAGAAGCTATTCTATGTTGCTACTCCCCTAAAACTTATCTCGTATTATCCAGTTTGCAGAAAGAATTGTCAACGAATATCCTCAAAATATAGACTATTTTTCTTCTTTTTTGCTTTCTTCGTCTTTCAATAATGCTTTGCGAGAAGCATTCACACGACCTTGACGATCGATTTCTGTTACTTTGACTAATACTTCGTCGCCTAATTTCACAACATCTTCTACTTTGTTTACACGTTCGTTAGCAAGTTGTGAGATGTGCACCAATGCGTCTTTGCCTTTGATCAAGTTTACAAACGCACCAAATTTTTCGATTCGAACGACTTTACCTAAGTAAACTTCGCCGACTTTGACTTCTTTAGTTAATTCTTCAATGATCTTGATAGCTTTTTTAATCATATCTGCATCAGAAGAAGCGATGCTGACATTTCCATCTTGATCAATGTCGATCTTCACGCCGGTTTCATCAATGATACCGTTGATTGTGTCGCCGCCTTTACCGATAACTGTCTTGATCTTATCTGGGTCGATTTGGATCATTTCGATTTTCGGTGCATATTGGCTTAATTCTTCACGCGGAGCAGCTAGTGTATCTGTCAACACTTCAAGGATTTCCATCCGCGCTTTTTTCGCTTGCGTCAATGCTTCTGTCAAGATTTGTTCAGTAATCCCTTGGATTTTGATATCCATTTGTAAGGCAGTGATCCCTGCTTTTGTTCCGGCAACTTTAAAGTCCATATCACCTAGGTGATCTTCCAACCCTTGGATATCTGTTAAAATCGTGTAATTTTCGCCATCAGAAACAAGTCCCATCGCGATCCCAGCAACTGGTGCTTTGATCGGCACACCTGCATCCATTAAAGCCAATGTTCCAGCACAGATACTTGCTTGTGAAGAAGAACCGTTTGATTCCAATACTTCTGCTACTAAACGGATTGTATAAGGGAAATCTTCTTCACTTGGAATAATTTGTGCTAACGCACGTTCACCCAATGCTCCGTGGCCAATTTCACGACGACCAGGAGATCCGGCACGTCCTGTTGAACCAACAGAAAATTGTGGGAAGTTATAGTGATGGATGAATCGTTTGCTTTCAACTGAACCTAAACCGTCAATGATTTGATGTTCGCCAAGCGGCGCCAATGTACAAGCAGACAATGCTTGCGTTTGTCCACGAGTGAACAGTCCTGAACCATGAACACGCGGCAACAAACCAGTTTCAGCAGCCAACGGACGAATTTCATCCAACTTACGACCATCCGGACGGATCTTGTCGATCGTGATCAATTCGCGAACAACATCTTTTTCAAGGTCTTCAGCGATTTGTTTCACTTCTTTTGTGATTTGAACGATGTCTTCTGTTTCAACTGCTGCAAATTTTTCTGCGTAGACTTCTTTGACCGTTTCTTTTACTTTTTCGATCTCGTCTTCACGGGCCAATTTGTCCATCGTCATAACAGCCGTTTTCATTGTTTGATAATAGCTGGCAAAGATTTCTTTTTTCAACTCAGGATCGACTTGTAATAAAGCAACTTCCATTTTTTCTTTGCCGACAGCGGCAACGATTTCTTCTTGGAAAGCAACTAATTCTTTGATAGCGTCAAAACCGAATAGCAATGCACCTAACATGTCTTCTTCAGAAACTTCTTTCGCACCAGATTCAACCATGTTGATCGCTTGTTTCGTTCCGGCAACAGTCAAATCAATATCTGATTCTGCATGTTGTTCTACTGTAGGATTCAATACATATTCGCCATTTACCCGACCAACATCGACACCTGCGATTGGGCCATTGAATGGGATATCTGAGATCGATAATGCCAATGAAGAACCAAACATCGCTGCCATTGAAGGAGAACAATCTTGTTCTACACTCATAACAACATTTGTTACTTGTACTTCATTCCGGAAGCCATCTGCGAACATTGGACGGATTGGACGGTCGATCAAACGAGCCGTCAATGTTGCTTCGGTACTTGGACGACCTTCGCGTTTAATGAAACCGCCAGGGATCTTTCCTACTGCATACATTTTTTCTTCATAGTTGATCGTCAATGGGAAAAAGTCGGTATCTTTAGCTTCTTTTGAAGCGACTGCCGCACTTAATACAACTGTGTCACCATAGCGAACTAATACTGCACCATTGGCTTGTTTGGCAAGTTGACCGATTTCAACTTGCAGAGGGCGTCCGCCCCAAGTGGTTTTAAAAACTTGTTTTTCTGACATAATTTCTCCTCTTCCCTTGACCAGTGCGACGCTACTAAACAAATGGAAACAGCGAAAATTTCGCTTCTTGCATTTGGTTAGTAGAGTGACAACACGCCAATCAAAGGTTTTTTATTTTTCTGAGCACTCTCAGTGTTAGATTGATTTAGAAACAATTAGCGAATACGTTGAGCTTTACACTATCATCCAGCAGTCTGCTCATTTCCAAATTATTTTTCTACAAATAAGAAAAATGAACGGATCTTCGGATGCATAAAATCTATTGCCAGACCGCGGCCTTTCTCTACTGCAAAAAGCCTAACTGTCAAAAAAAGTGAGATTCCTAGGAACCTCACTTTCATAGTAGTACGAATTAACGACGTAGTCCTAGACGTTGGATTAATTCACGGTAACGTTGTACTTCGTTCTTACGTAGGTAAGCTAACAAGTTACGACGATGACCAACTTTTTTCATTAGACCGCGGTATGAATGGTGGTCTTTTTTGTGGACACGTGCATGCTCATTTAGTTGATTGATTTCTTCCGTTAATACAGCGATTTGTACTTCTGGAGAACCAGTATCTCCTTCATGGCGAGCAAATTCATTGATGATTTCGTTTTTACGTTCTTTTGATAATGCCATGGTTTTCACCTCTTCCTTTTTTCTTCCTATGACTGAGTAAAGCGTTGGTGAATCGCCTAACCAAGTGATAGGTAGTGCGTTATACACACTTTAACACTTTACTTGATTTGTTCCAAAAAATCAAGCTGTACACTAATTTAAGCTGATTTTTTATAATCATTATATTTTTTTAAAGACGCTTGCTGATAAAAATAGTTTTTTTACCTTACTTACTTTTTGTGTTAAACTAACGTGATGAAATCATGTCTGAGAGGAGACTTTTTATTGATTACAATGGATGATATTATTCGGGAAGGCCATCCAACCTTGCGGGCAGTTGCCAAAGAAGTCCCGCTTCCTCCAGCTGCTGAAGAAGTAGAGCTTGGAAAAGAAATGCTGCAATTTCTTAAAAATAGTCAGGATCCCGTAAAATCAGAAGAATTGCATTTGCGCGGCGGTGTTGGACTGGCAGCTCCCCAATTAGATATTTCAAAACGGATCATCGCGGTCCACGTTCCAAGTATGGATCCAGAGAAACCAGAAAATGGACTCAGTACGGTGATGTACAATCCAAAAATCTTAAGCCATTCAGTCCAAGAAGCTTGCTTAGGTGAAGGTGAAGGCTGTTTATCCGTTGATCGTGAAGTACCAGGCTACGTTGTTCGTGCGGCACGAATCACTGTTTCTTATTTTGATGAAGCAGGCGAAAAACACAAGATCCGCTTAAAAAACTATGAAGCGATCGTCGTACAACACGAGATTGATCATATCAACGGCATCATGTTTTACGATCATATCGATGAGAAAAATCCATTACAGTTGAAAGACGGCGTTTTAGTCATCGAATAAAAATTCTCAGGAATTATGTAGTGACCCCCAAAAAGTTAGACCAAAAATCTAATCTTTTGGGGTCGGTTCATTACTCCTGAGAATTTTTTTGTGTTTATTTCGCAGTACGAATATTGATGAACTTCACATCTATATATTCTTCTACCCCGTATGTGCCATTTTCACGACCAAAGCCTGAATGCTTCACTCCGCCAAACGGGGTCGCAGAATGAGAAATACTAGTATCATTGACCCCTACCATCCCATAAGCCAATTTTTTGCTGACATTATCAATAGTCTGAATACTTTGGGTAAAGAAATAGCTGGCTAACCCAAATGGGGTATCGTTGGCCGCTGTGATGACCGCCTCTTCTTCATCGAAGGAAATCAATGGTATGACCGGACCAAATGTTTCATTATAATAAATCGACATCTCTGGTGTGACATTGTCTACGACCGTTGGTTCAAAGAAATAACCTTTTGCATAGTTCCCTTCTTCCAATTTTTTTCCGCCGAATAATATTTTCCCGCCTTTTTTCTGAGCATCTTCAAGTTGCTCTTCAACTTTTTCAAGTCCTGCTTGGTTAATCAGCGGTCCTACGGTAGGATCATCCAATCCATTCCCCACAGTCACCTCTTCCATCGCTTTGAGGATCATTTTCGTGACTTCTGCTTTGACATCTTTATGGATAAAAATTCGATTTGGCGACGTACATACCTGACCATTGTTAATAAATTTAGTCTTGATCAGTGTCTTGACCGCCAGCTCTAAGTCGGCATCTGGAAAAATAATGTACGGTGCATGGCCACCTAGTTCCAGTGAAACTTTTTTTAAACTAGGTGCCGCCTGTTCACTTAATTTTTTCCCAATCTCCGTTGATCCAGTGAATGTGATTTTTTGGACATCTTCTGATTCAGATAAAGTTTCGCCAATTGGACCAGATTCACCTAGGACGATATTTACAACACCCGCGGGAAATTCTGCCTTATGAAACAACTCCATCAAGGCTAACGCTGACAACGGTGTCTCGCTTGACGGCTTCAAAACAACTGTACAACCGGCGGCGATTGCTGGAGAAATTTTTCGGATGATCATATTTGAAGGAAAATTCCATGGTGTGATTGCTCCGACGACCCCCACTGGCTGTTTACGAACTTGCCAAAGATTCGTGTCTGGTGACGGAATAATCTCGCCGACTAACCGTTGTCCTTCTGAAGCATTCCAGCGCATGTTCTCAACATCTGTTTGAATTTCACTCTTTGCTTGCGACAAAGGCTTTCCTTGTTCCATCGTCATGATTTTAGCTAATCGTTCGGTATCTTCTTCAATCAGATCTGCAACCTTGTTCATCAGTTCCGCGCGCTTTTTAGGGGATGTTTTGGACCAAGTAGAAAAACTGCGCTTGGCCGCTTGAATTGCCTGTTTTGTTTCTGCTACACCGCCTTGCTGAATCTTTTCTAAAGCCTCACCCGTTGCTGGATTAGTGACTGCGACTGGCTCTTCGGATCCTTCGACCCACTTACCATCAATATACAGATGTGTTTCAACTTTTGGTAAATTACGGTTGTCCATCGTCCATCTCCTCCTGTTTCCTAGGAAATTCATTTTCTAGAAAAATTCTTTCATTAACTTTTACAACAGAATTGAAGTTTTCTTTCCTTATTACTACCCTACCATGAACAAAAATCAGCGCCAAAAAATCCGCTTACACAAATATGCAGTCGTCATTTTTTCAAAAAAAAAAAAGAACCGTCACGTTTACGCGTGACGGTTCTCTTCATATAAAATACCTTTTTCCGAAAGTGCCTGTTTGATCTTTGCCAGATCCTCTAATGATTCATAAGCGATCGTGTGCAGATGGATTCCTGCTGTCAGTTCCGATAAAAGTGTCACGCCTAAACTGTCCGCTTCTTTGATAAAAGTATCAACGTCTTGCGGTGTCGCCAAATGCAGACCGCCGACTAATTCACCATATAAAGGATGCTCCACTACCACATCGATGACTTCACCGCCATGCTCGATGATTGTCCGCAATTCTTCTTCCGTTTGTTCAGGGGTGTGTTGAACTGCCAGTTTGCTGATCAATTTTTCAGATTCACGTTCCAGCAAATACCCGCGTGCAGTGGCGATGATCGTCGCGCCGGATGCTCGCAACAACGCCACGTCGCCGACAACGATTTGACGGCTCACACCAAATTTTTTCGCAAAATTTGTCGCACTGATCGGTTTTGTTGCCTGCTGCAAGGCGGCTAAAATAGCGGCTTTCCGCTGATCACCATCAATCATCTTGTTTCAACCGCCCTCCTTGATAGTTTCGCGACTGCTTCATAATATCTTTGAAGGTCTCAACGATCGTCTCACGATACTTTTCATCTTGTACCAAATCCGCGACATTTTTCAAAACTGTTTCTTCACGGCTAGTGTCTAAGACAGCTTTTTTGGTCTGTGCTTTGTAAGCAACAACCTCACTGACTGCCGACATCCGTTTTTCTAACAACGCTACGATCTCGCGGTCGATATGATCGATCTTTTCCCGTGCTTGGAGCAACGCATCTTTTTCAGGTTCTTCCTCAATCGTTTGGATGATCTGTGCAGGATTTCCGCCGACCACGACATTGTTTGGAAATGATTTGGTCACGACTGCCCCTGCAGCTACGACTACATTGTCGCCTAGCGTGACGCCGGGAACAATCACTGCCGAGCCACCAATCCAAACATTGTTGCCGATTTTGATGGGTTTTCCTAGTTCCAATCCGCTGTTGCGCTTTACAGGTTCGATCGGATGACTGGCCGTATATAATTGAACATTCGGACCAAACATACAATTGTCACCGATTATGATCGGACAAGAATCTAAAAAGATATTATGGAAGTTGCAATAGAAGTTCTCTCCTACAAAAATATTGTAGCCATAGTCAAACGAAATCGAAGGTTCCACATACACATGCTTTTTCGTTCCGCCGAAAGCTGATTTTACAAAGGCTTCCCGTTTTTTCTTATCTTGTTCGTGATTGATCGCATGCAATTTAACACGCGCATCTTTTCGATCAGCGATTAATTCAGGATCACCTGCAAAATATAATTTACCAGCAACCATTTTTTCTTTTTCAGTCAGCTCCATTACGTGCCTCCTAGTTAGTATTTTCAGCGAATAGCTTGCGTCTGCAACGCCGCCGGTAGTTTACAGTTTTTCAAACACCGCCACGCCATTTGCTTGGACAAAATTGTATTCACCTGCTAATTGGATCGGCGTTTGATTGATCACCAAAACGTTTGCCGTTCCACGTTTTTCATAAATTAAATCACAAAATGGATGAACTTGGAAGCTCGTTCCGACAATTACGACCAACTCTGCTTCTTTGACCGCTCTTATTGCTTGCTGAATAACCGACTCTTCAAATCCTTCACCGTACAAAACGATATTCGGCCGAATCTGCCCGCCGCAATCTTTGTGCGAATCCGACTTTAAATAATCTTGCCAAGCCACCGCCTGATGACATTTTTGACAATAACAATCATAAAGCGACCCGTGAAAATTCACCAGCCGCTGACTTCCAGCTGCTTCATGCAAGCCATCAATATTTTGTGAGACGATCCAAGTTTTTTTCGTTTTTTCCAACCGCGCCATCGCTTGATGAATGACGTTGGGTTGCGCCTCTTCATGATACAAATGTTTCACAAAACCATAAAACTTCTCCGGTTCCCGCAGCAAACATTCCTTACTCAATAAATACTCCGGTGCTTCCAAACCATGATACACTCCTTGCAATGAACGATAATCCGGCACCCCTGAAGGCGTCGAGACACCTGCCCCTGTTAAAAATGTGATCGCCTTACTTTGCTGAATCATCTCTACCGCTTGATCGATCGTAATTTCCATTTTTGTCACCTCACAAATAAGTATAGTATAAAAAGTGGGAAAATAAAAAAAGGTTGCAGCTGAAGTGATCCGCTTCAAAAAATTTCGGCTGATTTCCGAAGCGGCTAGAACATCCTTTATTGAAAAAAAGAGTGTGACAAAATTCTTGTCGCACTCCCTCAATCTAATAAATAATTATTTAGCGATTGTCCGCTATTTTTACCACCACACGAAATTGTCTTTCAGGATGAGTTTCTTTATTGATATATTGAATTTTGGCTTCGAAAATCTCACCGTGCCCAAAATAAAGGAACTTGCTTAAATACTCATTTTTATCTTTCGGGACATAGCCTATTTTTTGGTCTTGATAGTAAATTGCTACAGCTTCCGGATCATAAGGGTTATCAGGTTCCGCTACGAGGCTGACCGGTTTGCCCAAAGTCAATTCCTCGATAACATCGATTCCTTCATAATAAGCAAATCCCGCTATATGAAAATCCATAAAGTGGCGGCTCTTTTCATAAGAATGTTGCTTGAGTGCTTTTACAAATGCTTCACGCTCTTTGTTTTCCATTCAACTCACCTCATCTTTTCTTAGATCATTTTGTTCTTCTAGTCTCTTTTTAGTTGAAAAAAGAGTGTCTTCGTCCTTTTTCCAAAGAAACTCGCTAGAAAAATTATACCATTTTTCCAATTCTCAGATCGTGCTCTGCTTGCAGAATCGTTTATATTTTTGTGTTTAACTGACTATTTTTGAAGAATCTTGTCTATTTCGCAGATTTTTCAAGTGCTTTTACAAATGCTTCACGCTCTTTGTTTTCCATTCAACTCACCTCATCTTTTCTTAGATCATTTTGTTCTTCTAGTCTCTTTTTAGTTGAAAAAAGAGTGTCTTCGTCCTTTTTCCAAAGAAACTCGCTAGAAAAATTATACCATTTTTCCAATTCTCAGATCGTGCTCTGCTTGCAGAATCGTTTATATTTTTGTGTTTAACTGACTATTTTTGAAGAATCTTGTCTATTTCGCAGATTTTTCAATGGATTTTTTTAGTTTGCGTATAACCCTAATTGCTAAATTAAAATTTCGGGTCCGTTTTTATCCATTTCAACTGGTTTCCATTGACTTTTTCATTTTTTGCCTTTAGACTGTGAAACATAATAACTGAATACGAGATGCCTCAGTACAATGAGGTAGAGGTCGCGAACCTTATTAACCCTATGGAGTGTAGAGACACGTTGAGATAGGTCTAGGAAGTTTCGCCGAAATATGCAGGATTCTCTTTGTTCTGTATGTTGGGACGCAAGCAAATAACTTGCGGACTGTCTTAGCAGTGATGCTAAGTTGCGCTATGTTTTTGTGAGAGGGGACACCATCTTCTTATTATCTGCAAGCGGCCTTATATTCAATCGGCGGCTTTTTTTGTTGCAGATTTTCAAAATCATCCTTACCCAATCTCGTTATTTCAAGAAAGGGAGAAATTATGAATAAAAGAAAATTTTCAGTTATCGCACTTGTCGCATTGTTTGTCGCATTTTTAGGTGCACCGCTGATCACACAGGCTGACGAAAAAACACCTGATGGAGAATTGCGCGTTGGGATGGAGGCTGGCTATGCGCCGTTCAACTGGACGCAAAAAGATGATCGAAATGGCGCTGTGCCGATCCAAGGAGACAAAGCGTATGCCGGCGGCTACGATGTCCAAATGGCGAAAAAGATCGCCGAGAAGATGAATCGTGAACTAGTCGTAGTCAAAACTGAATGGGACGGTTTGCTGCCTGCTTTGCAATCAGGCAAAATCGACGCTATCATCGCCGGGATGTCGCCAACTGCTGAACGACGCAAAGAAGTTGATTTTTCTGATCCTTATTATGAATCACAACTAGTTATCGTTACACGCAAAGATACAAGTTATGCGAAAGCTACTTCTATTAAAGATTTCGCCGGTGCAAAAATCACCGCACAATTAAGTACGTTTCATTATGATGTGATCCCGCAGATCCCTGATGTGGAAAAACAAAGTGCCATGGATAATTTTCCAGCAATGCGGGTCGCTTTAGAATCTGGTACGATCGATGGTTATGTCAGCGAACGACCTGAAGGCGTAACGGCTGAAAGTGTCAACCCAGATTTAAAAATGGTGGAATTCGATGAAGCAAACGGCTTCCAAACAAATCCAGAAGATGTTCAAGTTTCAGTCGGTATGCGCAAAGGCGATACTGACATCGCACAAGTAAACCAAATTTTAGCTGGGATTTCACAAGATGATCGGGTCGACATCATGGACCAAGCAATCAAAGATCAACCAGCAGCAGATGAAACAGAAAGCTCGTCTGGCAAAAAAGAAAATGTTTTTGTCCGTATCTTGAAACAAAATGGTTCGATGTTCTTGCGTGGGACCGGTGTAACTTTATTGTTGGCGATTGTTGGTACGACCGTCGGAACATTGATTGGATTATTAGTCGGCGTCTTTCGGACAATTCCCGAATCAGCAAACCGCACAAAACGCGGACTGCAAAAAGTCTTCGGCTGGTTGTTGAATGCCTATATCGAAATTTTCCGCGGAACACCGATGATCGTTCAATCAGCGGTTATCTACTACGGGATCGCGATGGCTTTTGGGATCGATTTGAATCGGATAGCGGCCGCTTTATTCATTGTTTCTATTAATACGGGTGCCTATATGTCTGAGATCGTCCGCGGCGGGATCTTCGCTGTGGATCAAGGACAATTCGAAGCCGCTCATGCAATCGGTATGACTCATGGCCAAACAATGCGCAAAGTCGTGTTGCCGCAAGTATTGCGTAATATCTTACCGGCGACCGGGAATGAATTGATCATCAATATCAAAGATACTTCCGTATTGAGTATCATCTCTGTTTCTGAATTATTCTTCCAAGGTAAATCAGCAGCAGGAACCAACTACATGTTCTTCCAAACATACTTCATCATTTGTGTGATTTACTTCGTCTTAACGTTCACAGCTTCTCGTATTTTGCGGGCAGTTGAGAAGAAGATGGATGGTCCTTCAGCTTATGTTCGTTTAGATGATGTTGACACAGCAGTTGAAGACAACTAATTCTCGTCCATTTTAATTGGTAAATGTTGCTTTGGATTTAGCGAACGGCTGAAGTTTCAGCGAAAATGATTTTGAATCGAATAAGGAGGATCATTATGAGCAGTATCATTGAAATTGAACATTTGAAAAAAAGTTTCGGCGATAATCTCGTCTTAAAAGATATCAGCATGAACGTCAACAAAGGAGAAGTCGTGACCATCATCGGTGCATCCGGTTCTGGTAAATCGACGCTGCTGCGGTGTATTAATTTATTGGAGACACCGACTGACGGAAAAATCATGTACCAAGGAGAAAATGTTTTGACCCCCGGTTATAACTTGCCAAAATACCGGACGCATTTAGGAATGGTTTTCCAATCATTCAATCTCTTCAACAATATGAATGTTTTGCAAAACTGTACGAGCGGGCAAATGACTGTCTTAGGCAGAAAAGAAGCAGAAGCCAAAAAAATCGCATTGGAAAACTTGGAAAAAGTTGGCATGGATCGTTTTATCGATGCCAAACCAGCACAACTTTCCGGCGGACAAAAACAACGGGTCGCGATTGCACGTGCGTTATCGATGAATCCGGAAGTAATGTTGTTTGATGAACCGACTTCTGCGCTTGATCCAGAAATGGTCGGCGATGTGTTGCAGATCATGAAAAAATTAGCAGAAAGCGGCTTGACGATGGTGATCGTTACCCACGAAATGGCTTTTGCCAAAGAAGTTTCTGATCGGGTGATCTTCATGGATAAAGGCGTCATTGCCGAAGAAGGCAGCTCAGAAGACATCTTTGTTCATCCAAAAGAAGCTCGAACCAAAGAATTCTTACATCGAGTATTGCATCCGCAACCTTAAAAAAAAACGCGACAGAAATTCCTTCTGTCGCGTTTTTTTAATAATATACAACAATAACACCCGTGAGTGTTCAAATAACTTGTATAAAAAACAGAAAAATGAACACAACTTCTCTATTTAGAAACGCTGTCAATCGCAATCTGGTCGTTTTTTGCTTTCTTTCTTAGAAGAACATGAAATTTATTTTTTCCTGTATAATTTTACCCGCTCTTTATCAATTAATAACTGACAGGTTTATGTAAATAAAGTACAATATAAGAGAATATGCTTAAAAAAATTCAGATTAATAACCTTATTTAATAAAGGGGGAAAAAAGATGTTATACGAGGAACTTATGTTTGATACGTCGCTCCTCTTACGTTTTAGTATCTTTAAATACTTGAACCAATCGACTAAAAAAGTTTTGGCGATCAGCCAATTGTCAGAAGACTTAGATTTAAATTATCAACAAAGCGTTATCGAATTAAATGAAATAGATCAAGAATTAGCAGAAATCCGGCCAAATTATGAATCGATCATGATGCGGGCAGGGAAAGTAAATCTGGAAAATCTGAACGCTTCAATTGATGAGTACCGCTATCACCTGCTGCAACAAGCGGTGCCTTTTCAATTTATTTTATATTTCTTGAATGAAGAAGAACCTACGATTGAACAATTTTGTGAGAAATACTTTGTGAGCCGCTCCACCGTTTCCCGTAAGATCGATAAACTAAAAAAACATTTAAAACGTTTCAATATTCGTTTTACTTATACCGAAGCTGGGATGTCTGGTGATGAACGCTTGATCCGGTTAGCTTTATTTGATCTTTTATGGCTTGGAACCCGCGGGATTGAATGTCCGGTGAACGTTGAGCCGCATCAATTAAATCGGCTAGTCGACAGTTATAAAGATTATTTTCCGTTGTCACGGACCTATTTTGGTACGCAAGAACTCAGATTATTCGCTGCTATCGATTTGATCCGCATCAAAAATAAAAAGTTTGTCAAATACGATCCGCGCTATAATTTCTTGATGAAGGACAATTCGTATTATGATTTTACGTCATTGCGTGAGCTGATCGATGTTCCGATGACAACGCGTCAGTTGAAAGGCGAAGCTAGCTTTATTTATTTCTTAGCACATTTTGCGCCGTTCTATACAATTCGCGAGGACCAAAGTTTAAAACAAGCATTGCATGATTTTGATGCTAGACAAAACCCCGTGAACGACTTTGTCATGGAGTTCCGTAATTTTGCGAAAAAAGCATTGTTTCCCGATCGAACCGAAATAATGGACGATCCATTGGTCATCGCCAATTTACTGAATATCACTTTCGGCTACTTTATTTTCCGGCAGCCGTTTCCAAATATCATTGATTTAGTAATGGATCCAAACGAGAAACAAACGCGCGGAGAATATATTTTGTTCCAAAATATCCAAAACTTTATCCAAATGGCAAAAGACAATCCGTCTTACAGCTTTATCAGCTCCGTTCATCCATTGATTACACGGGCGTTCAAACGATTGCTATTGCCGTATTTCAACCAGTTTCCTTACACCCATAATCTAAAAATCGGGATCGCTTTAGAACACAACGCTATCTTTGTCCGCGAATTGTATCGCTTTTTAGAAGATTTGCGCTTTGTCGATGCGGAGCCGTATGATATTTCCTTGAAGGATGATTATGATTTGATTATCAGTACTTCATCGCTGTTGAAAAAAGAAAAACCCAATATTCCATTGTATCAATTGGACTTTCCTTATACAAAGGCCGAACTTATCTCCTTGTATTTGGATCTGCGCAGCATTTACGATAAAAAAAATCGGGTCTACGAATAAAGATTGCAGCAGTCGGCAGCTTTATGAATAAGAGACGGGTGTGACAAGATTTTTGTCACACTCTTTTTTTTGATCAAATCCTGTCTTTTTTCCAGCATTAAAAGCAGATTGTTGTTTTTAAAGGCTCTGCCGGCATAGTTTTTGAGAATTAATAGTTTCGCTATTTTTTCATCACATTTTATTCATAACTAGTTGCTATTATATAGACATACCAACAAACAACCCTAACACTTTTTCATTTTTTAACTCCTCTACTCATCGGCCACCCACCGATGGGTTCTTTTTTTGTCCGCTCATCAGTTAAAATATCTTCCATTTTCTTTAAAATTATTTTATTTTTATGGCAAACTTCATTCACAAATAATTCACAACTAGTTGCTATTATATAGACATACCAACAAACAACCCTAACACTTTTTCATTTTTAACTCCTTTGCTCGTCGGCCACCCACCGATGAGCTCTTTTTTTATTTAACAGGCTCACGCGATTAAATTGCATTTTCTTTAATAATTTTTAATTTTTTTGACAAACTTCGTTCACAAATAATTCATAATTAGTTGCTATTATATAAGCATACCAACAAACAACCCTAACACTTTTTCATTTTTTAACTCCTTTGCTCATCGGCCACCCACCGATGAGCTCTTTTTTTGTCGATAAATCTTAAAAAGGCTATGACAAAAATTTTGTCATAGCCTTTTTTGAATAAATGGTGTTCCATTCTTCAAATATCAGCCAAAAATTTCACAAAAATTTGAAAAGGAATTCTCGCAAATTCCGGCTTATTTCTTAAAGTCATTCACTTCTACAACCGCTTGTTTGACTATTCAATCAGACTTCCAACATTTTTTCTGCGATCTGAGCTTCCGAACCAACAAAATTTTTCAACCGATCATAGATTTGGCCATCTTTTAAGAAGATGACTTCACGAGCGGCTTGTGCAACCTTGCTGTCATGGGTAATCATCACGATAGTAATGCCTAATTCTTGATTGATCTGCTGAAAAATTTTGATTACTTCGGCTCCTGCATTGCTGTCTAAATTCCCTGTCGGTTCATCTGCAAAAATGATCTGCGGCTCATTCATCAACGCTCGACAAATCGCTGCCCGCTGTTTTTCACCTACGGACAACTCATGCGGCAGCTTATCCATCAAATGTTCAATTCGCAACACTTTGAAAAAAGGTTCCATTCGCACTAGCGCTTTTTCGGTTGCTTGCTTATCTAGGATCGCTGGCAAAAGAATATTTTCCCGTACAGTGATACTTTCCATCAAGTTGAAATCTTGAAAGACGAAACCGATTTTTTGTCTGCGAATGTCGGAGATCTCATCGGGAAAAAGTTCTTGGACCGGTCTGTCTTCAAATAAGACTTCTCCGGCAGTCGGCGGTTGCATCAGACCTAAGATCTTTAACAACGTTGTTTTGCCGCAGCCAGAACGCCCCATAATACAAGTGAAATCACCCGCTTCGATCGTCAGGTCCAGTCCCTTCAATACTTCTTGCTGATTGTATGTTTTAGTGATTGCTGAAGCTTTGATGATTGAATTCATTTACTTACCTCCACTTTTTAATTCTGCGATAAATAAAATGAGCGATGAGTTTCCAGCCCACCGAGTAGAGCGCGTAATCTAGCAAAAAGACGCGGCTAAATTGCTGCCAGTCTGTGATTGAAAAGAAACGCAAATGCCCCATGATCCCAATAAACCCAAGACTCAATAACAGACCGCTGATGATCGGTACACAGATAAAAAGATTCACTTGTTGCTTCAACACCCTATGCTGTTCTTTTTGCCGCATCCCTAGTTGATCTAATAACTTCCTTTGTGCTATCAAACTGCGCTGTTCACTTTCAAATTTCGCTATTAAGATCCCCGCATTCATAAAGACACAAACAACTAATGTAAAAATTAACAGCAAGACTTGCAGCTGATTTTCAGTGACCACATTATTTCTCCGCTGGCTTCTTTCATACACAGGCTTGATCGTCGTATCCCAACGCTGATCATCTTCATATTTTTTCTGCAAAAAGGTCAGCGACGTCGCCAGTTTTTTATCACCGTCAATCAAAAATAATTGGTTGGGCTGTTTTTCTTGAACCAATCCGCCGAATTCCTCATCGGAAAAGACTAGGATATTCTCTTGCAATCCGCGTTGGAACATTCCCGTCAAGATCAAACGTTCTTGACTTTTGATCTGACGCATTGGAAAAATCAAATCGACATTTGTTGTATTATACTGTTCCAGCGGCGTCCCGACTCGCAGACGTGGACGTATACTTTGCGGATCCCAATCGATCGGCTGCCCGCGGATACTGATTGCTTGTTGGTAAACAACATGCCATTGCCCTTTTTTCAAATTTAAAGGTCGCTTATCCAAATGCTTTGCCTGCCGTAATTGTTGATACGTTGATTCAGATATTCCAATATGCTGACCTTGGATAAACATCACCGGCCGCACCGTTCCAAAAACTTCCCATTCAGAATCACCATCAACCGACGTTACAGGAAAGAAAGGATATTTTTCCCACGAAACCTCGGCACGATCCAGGACAGTTTCAACTTGCTGGACTTCGGGTCGTTTGACTTTGGCCACTAATTCATAGGGAAATAACTCCGCGGCTGTGGTCAACTGAAAAGTCACTAAACGCGGCAAGAAGAACCCAGTTGCTAAAACTTGCAACAAAGCAGCTAAGATCAATACCTTGATGCTTTTATGAAAACGATAAAACAAATCAGTGCGGGAAAGTAATAATGCTTGTTTGCCGCGATTATGTTTGACGTAAAGCCCTCCGACACCAAAAAACAGTCCCCACAAGGCGATGATCAGCGGACCGATCACTAATACTGTCTCAGTTGACTTGCGCCGATCGAACCACCAGAAAGTAATCGCTAATGCAATTAAACCAATCAGTAAAAACCACGGCGTTAAACGCTGATTTGGGTGATCAGATTTTGCAGATGCTTGGGGGCTGAATTGAAGTAGCCGCACGATTTTTTCTTGATGGAAAGCCATCGCAAGAATTACTAACCCCGCATACAACAGCAATGCCCAACCAAAACCGCTCCCTTTAGTGATCAATAAGCTAAGTATCCCGCCAAGCAGAACACCGGCCAACGCACAAAAACTAAATTCCTCCAGCAGCATGGTCAAAAAAGTTCTTTTGCGAATCCCTAACTGAATAAATAAATTCATTTGTTTTGCTTTAAAGTCGATATACAATCCATCCATAAACGATAAAAACAATAAAAACAACAATAAGAGGATTCCACCAGATTCGATAAAGATCCGCAAAAGGCCGGTCTTATCAAAAATTGCGTCTTGCGTGTGCGTGTGACTAAATTTTTGATACGTGAAAAAGAGGATGACTAACGCAAAAAAGGTCACAGCATTCGCAAAGATCAATAACCAGTAATTTTTCTGATAATAACGAAAATTTTTGCGAATGATCTGATGAAACTCCGGCGGATAGTTGCCTGGAAAAGCTAAGCGTCGTTGGCGATCTGCTTTGTAGGCTTTTTCTTTTTCCTGCAGCTTCGCATACTTTCGATCACGTTCGATCTTATCTTCCAAATACCGATTCAAAAGAAATTCTACTGCACAGACGATCAAGATCAGTCCCAGCCAAATACTGCTGGAATAAAACTGGATAAAAATTAGATAGAAAAAGATCGTAAAATACAACCAAGCCGTTTTAAATGATTGCAACCACCCAATTCTCCGCTGAAATTTGATAAGTGCGGCATCGAACACATAGAGCACGGTCAAAAGTAAAAAAATCCCTGTACCGACTAAAACACCGATTCCGGCAGCAAATTCTGTTTGCCAAAAACCAAGAAAATCCCCGCTCATTAAACTATCGAGCCAGACACCGATCAAACTAAACGACTGATTTTTTCCGCCGATTAGTTTAAGAAACACAGTGATTGCTAAAATCCCATAACCGGCGATGATCGAAATCCGGTCCATTCTTTTTTGCATGACACCCACCCCAATGATCTTTTCTACTTATTATCATAGCAGAAGACGACCATTCTGAAAGCGTTTCTTCAAATTCCTTTGAGCCGTAAAAAAATTTCAACGGATTGAAATGAACACTTATAACTTTTCCGACATACCCATTCAAAGAAACAACTAAAATAAATCATGGTCTGACTAAATTTGACTTAGCTCTTCACAAACTGCAAGAAGTTGGATTAGCAACTCACAAAAAAATAGGTACCCCGCGTGGAGTACCTAGTGGATAGAACTATTTTTTAGGTGTTTCAAATAATGGACTAACTGGTTTGTTTTCGTGGATACGCTTGATCGCATCACCCATTAATTCACCAACACTGATTTCGTCGATTTTATCGATTTTACGTTCATTAGATAAGTAGATCGAATCTGTCACAACTAAATGTTCGATCGCTGAATCTTGGATCCGCTGCATTGCTGGACCAGATAAAACAGGATGCGTACATGAAGCATAGACTTGTTTTGCGCCAGCTTCTTTCAAAGCATTTGCGGCTAGTGTGATCGTACCCGCTGTATCGATCATATCATCGATGATGACACAAGTTTTGCCATCGACTTTTCCGATAATATTCATTACTTCGGCAACGTTCGCTTTCGGACGACGTTTGTCGATGATCGCGATTGGTGCTTTCAAAAATTCTGCCAATTTACGTGCGCGCGTTACGCCGCCATGGTCAGGCGATACGACAACAACATCATCACCGTAAATTCCTTTTTCCAAGAAATAGTTAGCGATTAATGGTGCACCCATTAAATGATCCACAGGGATATCAAAAAATCCTTGAATTTGAGAAGCATGCAAATCTAAAGTCAATAGACGTGTTGCGCCAGCTTTTTCAATCATATTGGCAACAAGTTTAGCAGTGATTGGTTCCCGTGCACGTGCTTTACGATCCTGACGGGCATAACCGTAATATGGCATTACAACGTTGATTGTTTTTGCACTCGCCCGTTTTAAAGCATCAATCATAATCAAAAGTTCCATTAAATTATCATTTACGGGACTACTTGTTGACTGAACCACATAGACATGACAGCCACGAATACTTTCTTCAATGTTTACTTGAATTTCACCATCGCTAAATTGGTTCACTGAACTTTTTCCTAGCTCAACACCAACTTCTTCGGCAATTTTCTCAGCTAAGTGACGATTTGAATTCAAAGCAAAAATTTTCAATCTTGGATCAAAATAATGTTTCGACATGGGGACCTCCACTTTCTTTTTAAACATACGTTATCGATTATATACCATTTCAAATAAAATACTAGTCATTTCCATTTAAGAAATCAAGAGATTTCCCTTAGAATGGCAAACGGCTGGCATAGCCGGCTTTATTTATTTGACGCGCGCGTGCGATCGCCATATCACCAGCAGCAATATCTTCTGTGATCGTCGAACCCGCTGCCGTCACGCTGTTATCTGCGATCGTGACCGGTGCGATAATATTTGTTCCCGAACCGATGAAAACGTGGTCGCCCACAGTCGTATGATGTTTGTTCTTGCCATCGTAATTGACAAAAACAACGCCGCAGCCGACATTGATATCCTTGCCAAGTGTTGCATCCCCGACGTAAGTTAAATGACCGACTTTAGTGTTTTCACCAATCGTCGCTTTTTTAACTTCAACATAATTACCGATGTGCGCATTTTCGCCGATTTCTGCTTGCGGACGTAAATGGGCATTCGGACCAACATCCGCATTTTTGCGTACGATAGCTTCTTCTAAAACAGACGCTTTGATCTCTACTTCATCTTCAATCGTGCTGTCCACAATTTTTGAATGAGCTCCGATGATACAATCAGAACCGATCACGGTATTTCCTTGGATCAGTACACCTGGTTCAATGATCGTGTCTGAACCGATCTCGATGCCGGCATCAATATACGTCGTTGCTGGATCAATAAACGTCACACCGTTGACCATATGTTGGCGATTGATCCGGCGGCGCATGATCTCATTAGCCGTAGCTAAAGCGATTCGGTCGTTCACACCGATTGATTCTTCAAAATCATCTGTTTGATAGGCTGCAACTGTTTGCCCTTCATTTTTTAAAATCTCGACGATATCCGTTAAATAATATTCGCCTTGCGCATTGTTCGTGCCGATTTTTTCCAACGCCGCAAATAACTGTTCATTATCAAAACAATACGTTCCCGTATTGATTTCTTGTACACGTGCTTCTTCGGCTGTCGCGTCTTTTTGTTCGACGATTTTTTTCACGATGCCGACATGGTCACGTAAGATTCGGCCATAACTGGTTGGATCATCTGCATGAGCCGTCAAGATCGTCGCACTCGCTTTTTTCCCTTGATGATAATCAAATAGATTGTTCAACGTCTGCGTTGTGAGCAGCGGTGTATCTCCGCTGATAACTAAGGTCGTTCCTTTTTTTCCTTTTAAAAATTCAGCGGCTTGCATGACCGCATGCCCCGTTCCTAATTGTTCCGCTTGCAGTGCATATTCGCTGCGCTCGCCCAACTGCTCTTTGACCATTTCCGCACCATGACCGACAATCGTTACGATCTCCGTCGGCTGCGTCTCGATTACTCGTTCAATAATATGTTCCACCATCGGCTTTCCTGCAACCGAATGCAAGACTTTATATAACTTTGATTTCATTCGGGTCCCTTTACCCGCTGCTAAAATAATCGCATAACGATTTTCCAAAAGAAGTCACTCCTATTTCAATTTAGTGGAAATAATTTTTCGAAAAAAACTATCTCTGATTTTCATTCCCTATATCCTTCTACTAACGTACTAGAAGTACGAAGTAGAACTGGCACCCTATTTCGATTTAATGATTATTTACTTTTGTCTTTTATCATTTTACTAGCCTGACGCAAAAAAGGCTAGCCGGTCAGATTCTCTGTAAAAAATCCAACCAGCTTAGCATTTCTTTTAGCTATTTATCAAAGCAGTTGCCAGGAACAACCGTAATTGTTTTTGTGCTTGTATCAACATCTTGCACAAATAATAATGAATTATAGTCGTCAATGGCACGTTCACCTTTAAACTTTGATTCAGCAAAGACCGTAATCCCTACAAGTTCTGCCTCAAATTCTTCAATCAAGCTCTTCATGCCGTTGACGGTCCCGCCGCCTTTCATGAAGTCATCCACGATCAAGACTTTTGAGCCGCGTTTCAAGCTGCGTTTTGACAATTCCATTTTTTCGATTCGCTCAGAAGAGCCTGAAACATAATTCACACTAACTGTTGAGCCTTCCGTGATTTTAGAATCACGTCGAACGATCACAAACGGCGCATTCAAATAATAAGAAACGGCTTGGGCGATCGGTACACCTTTCGTTGCAACCGTCATAACAGCATCAACTTTTTTGTCTAAATATTGAGCCGCAATGATCCGACCAACTTTACGTAATAAGTCGGGTTGTCCTAACATATCAGATAAATATACATACCCGCCTGGCAATAAACGGTCTTCCTCCGATAGACGTTCGGCTAAAGATTCGATATATTCTTGCGCCTCTTCGTCCGTAATACTCGGTGTAAAAACGACACCGCCGGCAGCCCCAGGAATCGTTTCTAAAAATCCCGTTCCCCGTTCTCTGAAAGTCTTCTTGACAATGGCCAAATCTTCACTGATTGAAGATTTCGCCGAATCATATCTGGCCGCAAAAAAAGTCAATGGGATCAAGTCATGTGGATGATCCAATAAATATTGTGTCATGTCGATCAATCGTTCGCTTCGACGCACTTTCACGTAATTCACTCCTATTTCATTTTAGTATAATTATTTTTCAGCACGAAAAATAATTTTGATTTCATCGTCTGTCATGGCTTTCCTCATGCGAGCAAAGGGCAGTGACAACACATTCTGATTTATCGTTTCTCATTATAAGGGTTTAGTTGACAAAATTCGAGCATTTTCTCATTTTTAAGTTGAAAAGTTCGTAGTTTATTAATTATTCTACAAAAAAAGAGGAAAAGCTTTCGCTTTCCTCTATTTTTGTGCTTGTTTTCGTTGAATCATTATCCGTAATTGTCGAATTCCGTTGAGTATTAAGAACAATAAGATAAAACCAAGCGTGATTGTCGCTCCTGGCGGTGTATCTAAATAGTAAGAACTGGTCAATCCGCCGATCATCCCAACGAATCCAACAAGGACGCTGACTAAGATCACGATATTAAAACTTTTTCCTACCCGCATACCAATCGCTGCCGGCAATACCATGATCGCCGAGATCAATAAAGCTCCAGCAATCGGAATCATGATTGCGATCGCGATTCCAGTCACCACATTAAAAATCATCGACATCATGCGAATCGGCAGTCCATCTACGGCGGCGATATCTTCATCAAACGTCAATACGTACATCGGACGCTTGAACAATAAGAATAAGATGCCGACTAAAACAAATAAAATCCCTAGAAAAATAACTTGTTGCTGGGTAATTGTTACGATCGAACCAAACAAATATGATTGGATGCTGACTGCGGAATTCCCTGGTGCCAAACTCATCAACACCAACGCGACAGCTAACCCAGCCGCCATCAAAATCGCGATCGATATCTCAGAATAAGAGCGGTACATATTTTGCAAATATTCCATAATGATCGCCGCGATCACAACGACGAGCAAGGTAGTTCCCGTAGGATTCAAATTCAAGAAAAATCCTAACGCGACCCCAGCCAACGAAACGTGCGACAATGTATCTGCCATCAAAGACTGGCGGCGAATAACTAAAAAGACTCCCAGCATTGGTGCAATCCCAGCAATAAAAATTGCTGCTAGGAAGGCTCGTCTCATGAACTCATATGAAAGCAACGCCATTTAGAATTCTCCTTTCGCACCAATCGGATATGACGATCGATATATTTCTTTGTATCTTCATGATCGTGAGTGATCATTAAAATACTTTTTCCATGTGCATGGGCACTATGTCGCAACAACTCATAAAAATCATTCCGTGACTTTTCATCCATCCCGGTTGTCGGTTCATCCAAGATCAACAAATCAGGATCTTTAGCGAATAAACGCGCCAAACTGATCCGTTGTTTTTGTCCACCGGATAATTCTCCAACTTTTTTATGACGCATGTTCCACATATCCACTGATTCTAAAGCTTTTTGGACATGTTCATGGTCGCGTGCTGATAATTTTTTAAACCATTTGCCTTGCGGATAACGCCCGGATGATACCAGCTCCAAAACTGTGCTGGGAAAACCCGCGTTGAATGACGCTACCTGCTGCGGGATATAGCCGATACTCAATTTTTTCCCTTGCGCATTTTTTTTTGCAATCGTTACTTTCCCGCTGCTTGGTTTTAATAAACCTAATGTCGCTTTTATCAATGTTGATTTTGCGGCACCATTTTCTCCAGTTAAAATGACGAACTCACCCGGATCTACATGATAAGACACATTTTCTAAAACCGGTTCGTTGTCATAATAAAACGAAAGATCTTCCACCTCGATATACGACATTTTCGTCTCTCCTTTTTCCTGCTAATGTCGTCTTTTTCAATGAATAAAAAAGACCACTATCGTCAAGCCGTATACCATTCCTCTAAGTATACTGACTTTGATTATTTCTATTTTTGTAAAAGATTATTGGCTTTATTCATCGAACAAAGAGGAACTGGCATCCTTTTTCCTACTAATGTCGTCTTTTTCAATGAATGAAAAAGACCACTATCGTCAAGCTGTATACCATTCCTCTAAGTATACTGACTTTGATTATCTCTATTTTTTTGTAAAAGATTGCTGGTTTTATTCATTAAACAAAGAGGAACTAGCATCCTTTTTCCTACTAATGTCGTCTTTTTCAATCTTTGAGAAAGACAACTGTAGTCAAGTTTACCATTCCTCTAAAATTCTTGCTTGTCTTTATTAAGCTAACTCGCAAGCAATGATCGAATTTTTCTAGCGTAAAAATTCAAAAAATCTCGTACGCACACCATTCGACTAACCTTGCAAATGCAAGAGTCGAACTAGCGAAAGAGGAACTGGCATCCTTTTCCTGCTAATACTAATGAATGGCTTGCTTCAGCGCTGTCAGATTCTCACGCATAATGGAGAGATAATTTTCGCCAGCTTTGATTTGTTTTTCCGTCAAACTTTCTAACGGATTTAATACTGCTAATTTTACACCCGTTTCTTCAGACAGTGTTTCGGCAACTTTTGATGAAGCATTTTCTTCAAAATAGATTACTTCAACTTGATGATCGTCAACATAATGCTTCAATTCACTCAAACGACTTGGCGACGGTTCTTGATCTGGTGAGACCCCAGAAATCGCTTCTTGTGTCAAACCATATTGTTTCGCCAAATACCCAAAAGCCGCATGCTGTGTCACGAATGTTTTATTTTTCGCATCTTTAAAGGCTGTTTGGTACTCAGCATCCAATGCTTTTAATTCATCGATATAACTTGCAGCGTTCTTTTCAAATGCCGCTTGATCATCAGGATATTTTTTACTTAATTGATCACGAATTGTTTCAACTTCTTTGATTGCTAATGCTGGATCTAACCAAACATGCGGATCTAGTTCGTGTTCATGGTCGTGATCGTGATCCTCTTCGTCTTCATGATCATGTTCTGCGCCATCCATCAGCTCGATTTCTTTCGCAGCTTGAATGATCTTCGTCTTGTCAGTATCGATCGTATCAGTCAGGTTTTCTGTCCATGTTTCTAGTTCTGGACTATTATACACAAACACATCAGAATCTGAAATCTTTGCCAAGTCTTTGGCAGAAGGTTCAAAATCATGTGGTTCAGTCCCTGCTGGAATCAGCAGTTCCACGTCCCCTTTATCTCCCACTACTTCTTTGGTGAATTCATACATGGGATAGAAAGTCGTCATCACTTGAATCTTATCATCAGCTGATGCCTCTTTTTTTTCTTCGCTGCCGCAAGCGGTCAGCAAGATTGATACTAACACAGTTCCTAGTAAAAGTAGTCCTTTTTGCATTTTCATTTATCTACACACCTTCTCTTCGCTTTTTAAGACAAGATTTAATTTAACAGATGTTTTTCTATCCGTCAACACAAACCGTAAAATTTACGATTTAAGTCGTGATAAACGTGATAAACCGTAATATAGATGACATTTCATTCATATGTAGAACGAAACCTGTATCCGCTTAAAAAGTATATTCATGTTATTTAATTGTTAATTTATGCAAAATAAGGATTTATTTTTTTGAAACAGATCGCTTAAAAATACGGCAGTTTGTTGGGAACTTTTTTAATCGAACACCGCTATTATGGTCAGATCTTATCTTTTATATTTCGCTTTGATTAAGCAGTCTATAAAAAAAGCAGACCCACAGGATCTACTTCAACGTCCGAACAAGATAGACTTCCTCGCAAAAACCTTTTAACGCATTGAATACATGTTTAGCGCGCGAGTATTTATGACACAAGGCATAAACCGTAGGACCGCTGCCGCTCATCATTGCCGCATCCGCGCCATATTTCAGCATTCGATCTTTCAACTGCTGGATAACCGGATGCTTTTTGATTGTCACGACTTCCATCGAATTGCCCAAGTTTTCAGTCATCTTTTGATAATCATTTTCTTCAATAGCAGATACGAGCGCTGCGATATCAGGATGATACAAATCTTCCATCACGATCTTTGCAAAAATCGTTCGTGTCGACACACTCATCCGCGGTTTGACTACCACGACCCAACACTGGGGCATCGGTGCAAGCGGTGTTACTTTTTCGCCGAAACCTTCTACCAACGAAGTCTGACCATAAACACAATAAGGAACATCAGATCCAACCTCAGCGCCAAGACGAGCCAGTTCTTCGATCGACAACCCTAAGTCCCACAAACGATTGACCGCGCGCAAAGCCGCGGCTGAGTCTGTCGAACCGCCCCCTAAGCCGGCTGCCACTGGAATTTCCTTATGAATTTTAACTTGCAGGCCCTTTTTTATATCAAAACGTTCTTTGACTAATTCCAACGCTTCATAGACGTGGTTCTTTTTATCCGTGGGCAAAAAAGCCTTGTTGGTCTCAATGATGATTTTATCTTCAGGAATCTCTTCTAAGTACAAACGATCTGCCAGATCGATGCTCGCCATAACCATCGCCAACTCATGCAACCCATCCGGTCGTTTGCCTAAAATGTCGAGGCCTAAATTAATCTTCGCTGGGGCTTTCTCCATAATTTCCATTTTCTCACCCGTTCAAATTTTTCATTAGACGATTCTATCATAGCCCATAATAAATGTATAGATAATTCATTTTAGCATAGACGCTCCAAATAATTTGAATATTTTCAGCTGAGATTTTATTATTAAAGAAAGGGCTGTCATCAGCTCTGTAATATGTTCCAAATTTTTTAGTATGATCTGATTTCCATAAGATCCAAAAAATTATAATTTAGGAGGAATAGTGTATGAATTTACTACCGAAAAATGATTGGTTGGATGGCGAAGATTTAGTTGGGAAACTGATGAACACCTTTTGGGAAGATCGAAAAATGAGTGTCGATATTCGTGATTTGGATGATTCTTATGAAGTCAAAGCGGACTTGCCGGGATTTGAAAAATCAGAGATTGCCGTACACTACAACAATGACCTGCTTTCTATTGATGCCGAACATACAGCGGAAAGTGAAGTCAAAGACGATGGTCGTTTTGTTCGCAGAGAACGTTCCAGCAGTGCTTATCGCCGGCAATTTGTTGTCAAAGATATTCTTGCAGACCAAATCAACGCAAAATTTGAAAACGGCGTACTTACTTTGAAACTGCCCAAAGCTCCTCACGAAGAGAAAAAAGGTAGCTCTATCGCCATTGATTAGCAAAAAAAGACGAGCCACGGCTCGTCTTTTTAAAGTTCGATCATTTCTTCTGAAATGGTCACTCCTTTGTTTTTTCCCCGACCAATCAGCAGCAGCAACTGCAAAGCAGAAAATAAGAAGCTGCTGTCTTTCATATAAGCAAAGTAGCGCGGCCGCCAGCGATCGACATAGACGGTCTTTTCTTCTGCCACTTGTTGAAAAGCGTAGATTGAATGACCGTATTTATAGATCAAATTCATAATCCGCTCGCCTAAAAAGGCAAATGAAGTCTCACCGACTTTTGCTAACGGCGCCATTCCTTGATACACTTCCCGGTACCCTTGTTCTTTCAATTCATCCATCAAATGCAATTTCAAGAAAATCGGCAATTCATTAGGAACATCATTTCGAAAACGTAAAAGATCAAATGAAGCTTTTTCTTGGTTGACCGGTTGTTCAGTGATAAAGCCAACGATTCGATTCTGCGGATCTCGTGCGATCCCAACATTGCTAGTCTCGATATAGGCGCGGTCAAACAGTCCTACTGAGAAACATTTCTCTTTTTCCCCATTCAACCACTCATCTGAAATCTCTTCTAGTTCTTCAAAGACCTCTTCCGGCAATTTTTCAAAATAAATAAATTGATAACCTTCATTCGCCAAACGTTTGAATTCGAAACGGTCAGAAAAAACATCGTGTTCATGACGCGTGAAATCCGTGACTCCCGTCTCGCCGATTTTATCAAAATGAAAGCCCAAATCATGTAACAGCAGCACATATTTTTCCGATATCTTATAAAAAGCCAACTGATAACCAAGTCTATCGGCATGCTCCATAAAAGCAAATGTGGCGGCTTGCCATTTCTCAGGATTCCCCACCGGATCGCCTAATACGAAACATTTATTGGCACGTGTTTGGAAACCAAAAATGATTTGATCGTTCCCATTTTCTTGGTAATAAAAATACTGATATCCCGACACGCGTAAATAATGACTCGCCGGTGTTCCGCCGTAACGATTGATCAAATAATTGAAGCGTTTTTCATCCCAAAGATCGCCTAGTTTCGTCTCACTTTGCGTCAAATATTGATACAAAAGTGCCAAACATAAAATAGATAAAATCAAGCCGACTAATCCTGAAAACCAAATCTCGCCTGAAGGAAAAGCAAAATATTTGGTTGTTAAGCGTTCAGTACTCCAAATCTGACCGCTGTGATACCCTGCTACTGCGTAAAAAACAAATAGCAAGCCAAACAAAATGCCATCAAAAACTAGTGCGCCCCAAGAATAAACAAAGCGTTCGCGATAAAATTCCCGGCGCGATAGCCAAACGATCAATAAGATCACTAAGTACACGACGATCAGCCGAATCGATGCTGTTCGTGCGACAGTATTAATGATCCCAAAGATCAATAGCACGATCGTCGGCCAAAACGCCCGTTTTACTTTTTGTGAGATCCCCCGTGCAAAGCCTAGTAGTAAAAAACCGATCAATAAATTCAGTGTCTGATCCAAAAAATCAAAAGAAAACGGCAACAAGACTTGGAACAGCCGGCTGATGTTGGATAAATTAGTCAGTGTAGACAATAAGATCATCATGATTCCCGCGAAATAAACGGCACTGACCATGATCACATGGGCAACTTTTTGTGAAAGTACGCGCGGCAAATTATCAAAGTAGCGATTCATTTTAACACTCGTATTCGTCAAAAAGATCACGATCCCTGTGATAAAAGGAATCAGATAATAAAAGATCCGATAAAACAAGATCCAAACTACGGCGGTGCTTTGATCTAACCCGAGATGTCCGAGTCCTAAAATCATCATGACATCAAAGGTCCCTGCTCCGCCTGGTACCATCGTCAGCATTCCTAACCCAGTCGCAATCACAAACATCGGATAAACTTCACCGATATTCAATTCCACGCCCATCAAATAACCAACGACTAAAAAGACCATCAACGCGCCCAGCCATTGACCTAAAGAAGCTAAATACAATTCAAAAATTTGTTTCAGCCGAAATTCTTTGAATAGCGTGCGGCGGCGGCCATAAACTAAACCAAACAGCAGCGGTGCAAATGCTCCACCGGCTAGCAACCAAAAACGATAGCGGACAAATGAATTTTCCGTTCGAAAAAACAGCAGGTCTAAAGATGTGATAAATGCCATGATCGAAAGTCCCGCTAACATAAAAATAGCGATCTTAGAGATTACAGCCAAGACTTTTTTCTTTTCCATCCCTTTACCATAAAAACTTGAACGCAAGCTCACACCAACGACCCCGCCAAAACCGGCTAAGTTATTGATCGTATTCGTAGTCCAAGCAGAAACGAACCACTCTTTGCGGTTCATCCGCGGCCGTCCCGCTGATTCGAGTATCGTGATCGCCACATGATCATACAAAAGCATGGGCAGAACACCGCACAGCCCGATTCCGAACATACTGAACAAAGCAATGTGATCTTGTTGCTGAATTGTTTGCCAAACTGTCTGCCAGCTCATCCCATGGGCAATATTTTTCACTTGATTGGCAACGAAAAATAAGACAATTCCGAAGAATATAATTTTGAGCAAGGTGGCATAACGTTTAAACCAGCGACTGATTGTCGTCATCCTTCTACTCCCATTCTTTTTTCTTATAATCTATTTTAAATGAATTCTTGTTTTGAAGCTATTCTTTTAAATTTAGCTCCAGCAAAAATAATTCGCTCTTCTGATTCAAAGCGGACTGAACGAATCCCCGAGACTCCAGCAACAAGAAAAAGAAATTGTGATAGCGGCGAGCAGCTATCAGAACTAAAAAAGCCGTTCTGCGAATTGCTGCTAAAATTTTTGTGAGATTTCAGCTTATTTTTTGAAGTTTGAACACCTTTATTCGAAAAAAAGGATGTGACAAGACTTTTGTCACACCCCTTTTAACTACAAATGTTTAAGAAATCGTTTAAATTAATTTCTTTTCAAAGCTAAATGCTTCTTTTCACAACTAGTTTATTTTGCGTAGTCAGTTGCTCGTGTTTCGCGAATAACGACCACTTTGATGTGTCCTGGATAATCCAATTCATCTTCGATTCTGCGACGAATATCGCGAACTAAACGAGTCGTATCTAAATCAGAGATTTCTTCTGGTTTGACCATGACACGAACTTCACGTCCAGCTTGAACAGCGAAGCTTGAATCCACTCCATCAAAACTATTTGAAATATTTTCTAAGTTTTCTAAACGACGGATGTAGTTTTCTAGCGACTCGCTCCGTGCACCTGGTCTAGCAGCAGACACTGCATCCGCAGCGGCAACTAAAACAGAAATAACTGAAGTTGCTTCTGTATCTCCATGGTGAGAGGCGATCGCATTGATCACAACCGGATTTTCACGGTATTTAGCGGCAAGTTCTGCCCCAATCTCAACGTGTGAGCCTTCGATCTCGTGATCCAGTGCTTTACCGATATCATGTAGCAAACCTGCCCGTTGCGCTAACTGAACATTTTCGCCGAGTTCTGCGGCTAAAACGCCTGTCAATTTAGCAACTTCAATCGAGTGATTCAACACATTTTGACCATAACTGGTACGGAAATGCAATCGGCCTAAAATCTTGATCAAGTCTGGATGCAAGGTGTGGGCGCCCACTTCAAAGGCCGCTTGTTCCCCGTATTCGCGAATACGTTCATCCATTTCTTTGCGAGATTTTTCAACCATTTCTTCAATCCGAGCCGGATGGATCCGACCATCTTGAATCAATTTTTCCAATGTCATCCGGGCAATTTCCCGTCTGATTGGATCAAAACCGGATAAAACAACCGCTTCTGGTGTGTCATCGATGATCAAATCGATTCCCGTCAACGTCTCTAATGTGCGAATGTTACGGCCTTCACGTCCAATAATGCGACCTTTCATCTCATCATTTGGCAATGTGACTACCGAAACAGTCGTTTCAGAAACAGCATCCGCACCGCAACGTTGAATCGCCATCGCCAAAAGATTTTTCGCTTTGCGATCCGCTTCTTCCTTAGCACGTTGTTCAGATTCCTTGACCATAACAGTTAACTCATGATTCAATTCCTCTTCAGTCGTCTTCATGATTATTTCTTTTGCTTCATCTTTCGTTAAAGCAGCGACGTGTTCCAATTTTGTTTGTTGTTCTTCAATTAGTTGTTCTACATCTTTTTCTCGCTCGTCAATTAATTGCTGTCTAGCACTGATTTTTGTTTCTTTTTCTTCCAGTGAGTGCTCACGCTTCTCGAGAGAGTCGTCTTTACGATCTAAAGTCTGTTCTCTTTGAAGCAAGCGATTTTCTTGTGATTTTAATTCTTGTCTGCTTTCTTTCAACTCACTTTCAACTTGTGCGCGATACTGCTGGTTTTCTTCCTTGGCTTCCAACAAAGCTTCTTTCTTCAAGGTTTCCGCTTCTTTATTTGCATGCGTAATGATTCCTCTAGCTGTGTTTTGTGCCCCATCAATTTCCTTTTCATGACGTGCTTTCGCTGCCATGAAACCCAAACCAAGACCGACAATTAAACCGATGATAGCGAGGAGAATAGGAACTAACATTAAATCCACCTCCGTACTATCTTATTTACCTATCTGTAGTTTTTTGATAAACGAATGTCAAATTATCAATATGCCTACTTGCATATGTGCTTGTCACACAACTTTATTCTAATGTTTGTCTGATAGCGTGTCAACTTTATTTCTCTTTTGACGCTTTCAGCAATGCACGGCTTCCGTTTAGCGTAAAATAGTGCGAAAAAAACACTAATAACTGTGCAAAAGCACGATGTCATTAGTGTTGATTTCATTTTTATTCTTCTAAAGGCAATTCTTCTTGCCCAGCATCTTCTTTTTTATCCGTTTCTGTTTCCAGCTCTTCACCAATACCATAAGCTGCCCGGACACGTTTCGCAACTTCTGCCATCATCTCTGGATGATCTGCAAGATATTTCTTCGCGTTTTCACGGCCTTGACCAATCCGATCTTCTTTATAACCATACCAAGCACCACTCTTATCGACAATGTCCTGTTCAACTGCCATGTCTAAAAGTTCACCTTCTTGTGAGATCCCTAAGCCATACATGATATCAACTTCAGCAACTTTGAAAGGCGGTGCAACTTTGTTTTTCACGACTTTGATCTTCGTCCGGTTACCAATGATATCCGTTCCGTTTTTCAATTGTTCCGCACGACGCACTTCTAAACGAACCGTTGCGTAGAATTTCAATGCGCGTCCCCCTGGTGTGATCTCTGGATTCCCAAACATGACACCGACTTTTTCACGAATTTGGTTGATAAAGACCGCGATCGTTTTAGTTTTATTGATCGAACCTGATAGTTTACGCAAGGCTTGCGACATCAGACGAGCTTGCAACCCAACGTGTGCATCTCCCATCTCACCATCGATTTCAGCACGCGGAACTAGCGCCGCTACAGAGTCGATTACGATGATATCAATCGCACCACTAGAAACTAAGGCATCAGCAATTTCCAATCCTTGTTCACCCGTATCCGGTTGTGAAAGCAATAGATCGTCAATGTTTACGCCCAGACGTTGTGCATATTGCGGATCTAACGCATGCTCAGCGTCAATAAATGCCGCCGTGCCGCCATGTTTTTGTACTTCTGCGATTGCATGCAACGCAACAGTTGTTTTACCTGAACTTTCTGGACCGTATACTTCGATGATCCGTCCGCGTGGATAGCCGCCTACACCTAACGCGACATCCAATGCCAAAGAGCCACTTGGGATTGTTGAGATTTGTTGATCGATCTTTTCCCCTAATTTCATGATCGAACCTTTACCGTAATTCTTTTCAATCTTCTTCATTGCAGCATCTAAAGCCGCTTTACGATCATTAGCCAATAGCTGATCCTCCTATTTCTTGATGGAATTTGTTTCGTTTATAAAAAATGATTTTGATATTCTTGCTGCATACTCTTTCTGATCTAGCAAAAGAATCAGCAGCCGCTTATCTCTATCAATTATACGTTCACATCATTATTGCTTTTTCAATATCCTTAGTTTATCGGTTTGAAATCAAAAAATCAAGCAAAAAGCGAACAAACATTCGGTTTTTTAATTTTTATTTAGAATTGTTCGACGAACCATGTCTAAACCTTTCATTACTGAACTGTGACGAATATACGAGCGATCGCGGGTAAAGTGATTTTCAGTAACGATAGTCTCGCCATTTTTTTGTGCTAGTCCAATATAAACGGTCCCTTTTGCTTGGCCTTCTAGTTCATCCGGACCTGCTACACCGGTAAATGACAAGGCATAGTCCGTTTTTGCAAGTTGCAGCGCTGCTTCTGCCATCAGTTTCGCACATTCTTCACTGACGACCCCGACACGCTCTAACACTGCAGGATTGATGCCTAAGAAACTTGCTTTCGTTGCTGAAGAATACGTTACAAAGCCGCCTGGAAAGACTTCAGAAACACCTACGATTGTTCCTAAAGTGGCTTGGAATTCGCCGGCTGTTAAACTTTCAGCAGCAGTGATTGTCGCCTGATTTTCTTTTAAAAGTCCGACTACGACTTCTACTAAACTATTTTCTTCTCCGTAACCGTAGAAAAATTCGCCGACTTTTGCTAGGATCTCCGCTTCTGCTTGATCTAATAAAGTATTAGCCGAGATCGCATCTTCTGTTTTCGCTGTGATTCGCAACGTTACTTCATTGGGCTTAGCATAAGGAGCGATCGTTGGATTAGATTGGTGTTCGATCATTTCTGCCAGCTCGGTCACTAATTTTGATTCCCCAATCCCGAAGAATCGTAAAACCCGTGATGTTAATTTTTCCGTTGTCGGAAATTCTTTTTCCAGCAGCGGACGCGCTTGTTCTAAGAACATTGGTTTTAATTCACTTGGCGGTCCTGGTAATAAAATATAATTATTTTTCTCACCTTTATATAAAGAGCCGATCGCCAGACCCGTCCGATTCGGTAATGGAATCCCGTCTTGCAAAGTTTCGATCTGACGCAAGTTATTTGGTGTCATCGTACTTTGACGTTGTTCAAAAAATTCGTTCAAGGCTGTTAATCCGGCTTGATTTTGGACTAGCGGCACACCTACATGATCCGCCAAAACATTTTTCGTTAAATCATCATCTGTTGGTCCTAAGCCGCCACACAAAACAATCAATTCACTGCGCGTATCCGCTAATTGAAGTAATTCTTCCAAACGTTTAGGATTGTCTCCTACGACTGTGTGAAAATACACCTCGATCCCCATATCCGCTAATTTTTCTGATAAAAAGGTCGCGTTAGTATTTACGACTTGTCCCAATAAAAGTTCTGTGCCTACAGCAATGATCTCTGCTCTCATTTTTTTCTCTTCTTTCTAACATACGCCATTTTTCCTCAACTATAACAGAAAAAACGATCGGTGCGACAAATTTCATATCGCACGAACCGTTTTTTTCTTACTTTTTTCTTACATTGAACCTTTGAAAAGAGCTGTATTTTTAGCAAAGTAGTCATAACCTGAATAAACTGTAAAGAATAAGCAGATGTACAACATGATTTGGTCCATCGGAATACCGATGAAATTAAACGGCACATTGTTCAAGTACAACAATACGATCCCAACCATTTGTGTGGCAGTTTTGATTTTACCAGGCATTGCCGCTGCCATAACCCCACCGCCTTGCTCTACGATCAACAACCGCAGGCCAGTCACTGCTAACTCCCGACAAACAATAATGGCGATTACCCAAGAAGGGGCTTTGCCTTGTTCTACTAAAATAATAAACGCCGTCATCACTAGCATTTTATCCGCCAGCGGGTCCGCAAATTTTCCGAAATTAGTGACCAAGCCCCGCGCGCGCGCGATTTTTCCATCTAAATGATCGGTATAACTGGCGATTGCGAAAATAATGGCTCCGACTAATTGTGTTACCGCTAAACTCGTATTGCCAGCTTGCAGTGTCCCCCAATCCCATGGGACTAAAACAATGACCATAAACAATGGAATCATAAAGATTCGAACAACGGTCAATTTATTGGGTAGATTCATTGTATTTCCTCCTAATTCTTACTGATATACTTATTTCTCTTCAGCAAAAGTGTGTTGTTCTGGTCGTCTTTAATTATAGAAAACGCACCACAACTTGATTGCTGCTTAAACACGTCATCAAGTTGCGTAGGCGATGTTCAACGTCACATTCTTTTGCAACAGTGAATCACCCGGCTGGAAATCAAGCGCTTGATCATTGACTTTGATTTCTGCATATTTTGCCATGCCAACTGTGATGACCGCTTGTGCAGTGTCTGCAGGCAGTTCTGTTGTTTGCGACTCTCCTACTTGCAAAGTATATTGATAAGTCAAAGTACCGTTGATCTGCACACCGACCCACACGCGCTGTTTACCAGTAAACGTGATCTTTAACGGTTTCTCCGCATGCTCAACTTTCATCGTCGCTGCATTTGTCGTGTTCGATTCCATCGCAAAGGCCATTTGAGGTTTTTCCTGTTTTTGAGAGGATTCCGTCGTTTGCTCTGTTTGAGATGAAACTTGTTCCGTTGATGAAGAAACGCCGGAGCGCTCGACTTGAACGGAACTGTTTTCTGGGATAATGGCGGTCTCTTGATGATCCAGCCAAGTCACATAACCTACCACTGCGATAATAGCCAACGCTACAAGCCCTAAAGAAATCATCGGCAACGTCGCTCTGAAACGAGCATGAGCAGGATTTTCAGCATGTTTATTTTTTCTCAGTTCGTCAACTGTCTCAAGCTCAGGATACGACGGCAACGGCCGATCCTTGCCGTCCAGCACATCGATCAAATAATCGCTGTCAAGTTCTACCTCGTCAGCATATTGTCGAATAAACGTCCGCAAATAATACTCACTGGGCAACGCTTGAAAATCATTTTCTTCAATCGCCAGCAAATAACGTTTCTGAATCTTTGTACGCTGCTGCAGTTCATCTAAACCAATTTTTTTATCGATACGGGCTTCGCGTAACGTTTCTCCAATATTAATACTAGCCACTTAATTTTCTACTCCTAGTTCGTAATAATGAAATTTTTGCTGCTTTCAACATGTCTAAGGATACCATAAAAAAAACTTGCTGAGGATAACGTTTCAGTAAGTCTGAAACGAAATTTAAGACTTTTTTTCACTGATCGGAGCAGCCTGCAGATTCACCTTGCCCTACTGACTTTTTGTAAACAGCTTTTGGACGCTGACGGGCTCACTAGTCCAGCAGCCCTTCGCCTTGTTTTTCAAATTGTTTTTGTCTGACTTAATCCAAACTAACTGCTTTTTCCATATAAAACCGAGTAAAGGCTTCTTCTTTGATGAATAATTCACCGGCAGCCAAGACATCGGTCAATTCAATGGCTTGAATGATCTCCGGCATATCGAACAGCGTCCATTCACCAAATAACGACTGCGTAAATTGATTCGCTACATATTCTAACGAATTCAACGATTGGAAATATTTCCCTAACATTTTTTTCTTTAATAAGTCTAGATTCTCTTGATTAACTTCTGAATCGCTGGCAAAGCCCTGTAAGATCTCAGTCAAATGATCCGCCAGTTTTTGTGGCTCTTCGCTATCTCCGCCAAAATCTGCAAAATAAAAACTGCGGTCCAGTGAAAATTCAAAGCCGAAACTGTCGTCTAATAGCCCTTCATTGTACAAATGCAAGTAATTTTGTGAAGTCGGACCCACCAGCATTTGGAACAATAAATCCAATGAGACTTTGAAAATCAGCCGTTTTTTATCGTCTTCAGGCAGTTCTGCTAGTCCCTTGATCCCAACAATAGCTTTCGGCAGTGTGATCGGCATTTTTTCTTCACTGAGTTTGATGATCTCTTCGACAGTTTCTTCTGGGAAACGCCGCTGAATCGGTTCGGGTGCTTCAAATGTTTTGGCCGCTTGATTTTCACGAATAAAAGTCATCAAAGCTTCCGGTTCCAAATTACCTACGACAAACAAGGTCATATTGCTAGGATGGTAGAACGTATTGTAGCAAATATACAGATCTTCAGCTGTGATCTGTGCGATCGAGTCAATCGTCCCAGCGATGTCGATGTGCAGCGGATGCTTGGGATACATATTTTTCAAAATAGCAAAAAATTGCTGCCAGCTTGGATCGTCTTGGTACATTTGGATTTCCTGTCCAATGATTCCTTGCTCTTTTTGGACCGATTCTTCCGTAAAATAAGGTGCTTGAACAAAGTCCAATAATGTCGCCAAGTTCAATTCCAATTGATCCGTAGTAGAAAACAAATAGCTGGTTCGTGTAAAACTAGTGAATGCATTAGCTGACGCGCCTTGCTCGCCAAACTTTTGGAAAACATCCCCATCTTCTTTTTCAAACATCTTATGCTCTAAAAAATGGGCGATCCCATCAGGAACTTTGATATAGTCTTTTCCGCCGCGGGGGATAAACTCATTGTCGATTGAACCATAATTCGTACTAAACAAACCGTAAGTCTTGTGATACCCTGCTTTTGGCAATAGATAGACCGTCAAACCATTCGGTAAAACTTCTTTATATAAGGTCTCATTGATTTTTTGATATGCTACTTTATCCATTTTGCTGCCCTCCATCTAAAAAGAAGATCGCTTGCAGACGAATTTTCTTTGCGACTTTTTGGACATCTTGCGGTGTCACAGCCGTCAAATGTCTCAGCCATTCTTCATCTGTTAGTTTACTTTGCGGCAGCCAGTGCGCCAAGTAAGTTGTCTCAATCGTATTTTGCATACTATCTAAACCAAGCAAGTAATGATTTTTTAACATCGCCTTCGTTTGTTGGAAAGCCAATTCGGTAAACTTGCCGGCTTGCAATTCAAGTAATTGTTCATTAATCAAGCGCAGCACTTTTTCGCGATTGTCGCCGTTGATACCTGTCTGTACTTGCAAATATCCACGGAAAGTATCTAGCGAACTAGACGTATAATAAGCCAATCCGGCTTTTTCCCGGACATTCATAAACAATTTCGAATGCGGGAAGCCGCCGAATAAACCGTTAAAAACTAACAACGCAAAGCGATCCGGATCTTCATAGTAAACATCTGTGGCGTAAGCGAGATTCAATTTTCCTTGGATCACCGCTTCTTGCATTTGTTGTTCCCGAATCACATTATCTTGCGTCTGATAATAATAAATTTCCGGAGAATTTTCTTCCCGTTCAACAAATGGCAGTTGCTGGAACAAGTCTGCTATCTCTGCTTCGTTCACATCACCGATCACAAACAGATCAACTTGGTCTTGTGTGATCATCGCTTGGTAATAAGCTGCCAGACTCGCACTAGTCTCAGCTGCTAAAGCTGCTACAGTACCAAAACTTGGCAACTTTTGTGCTTCATCCGTGAAATAAGTCTCTTTGATTTTTAAAGAAGCCAGTGTTTGTTTATCTTCTTGCAACGTTTCAATATAGCTTTGCAGATTTTCTTTTTCTAATTGAAAAGTAGCCTCTTCAAATTTTCCATCCTGAATATTGGGATAAAACAGCACTTCTTTCAAGAAAGCCAGCGCCGCCGGTAAAAGTGTTGGATCGTCAACATATTTTCCATTAACGACGCCTAAGCCGATGTCTAGCCAGTGTAAATTTCCTTTGCGCCCAACGTTCAAGCCGAAACTGGCACCGTAAAGTTCTGCCAGTTGGCCGCTTAATTTGGTTTGGTCGGGGTAATGCAGCGAGTTTGTCTCCAATAGATTAGCCAACAATGCTCGTTTAGTCATGATCTCTTTAGTCAAACGGGTCGTAAAACGTCCGTAGATTTGAATCGTTTTATATTTTTTGGTCGGAATAACGTGCAGACGCACGCCTTTTTTTAGTTCGATCATTACAAATCTCCTTATTAATAGATTTATTTTTGTACAGGATCAGCCAATTTTTTGCTAAAAAAGCTGATTCTTATTAAAAAATCTAAATGATATTTTTAGTCTTCATACTAAGCCTAATTATAGCACAGGGATAGACTAAGAATCGCGATCAGCGCTAGCTGAGGATCGCTTTTATTTCAAAATTTTTCTTCTTTCGCTATACTGAAAATAAGAAAGAGAGGAGTGACAAGATGTTTAAAGAATTTAAAGAGTTCTTGATGCGCGGCAACGTCATCGATCTTGCCGTTGGTGTAGTCATTGGGACTGCTTTTACCGCGATCGTAACAAATGTCGTCAATGGATTGATCACGCCGCTAGTTGGATTGATCGTTTCGTTATTCACTAAAGGAAAAGATTTGAACGAGGCAATGTCTGTCTTGGACTGGACACCGGTCAATGGTGTAACTTTTGCTTTTGGCGATGTTGTCAGCGCGTTGATCACCTTTATTATCACGGGTTTTGTATTATTCTTGATCGTTAAAGCTGCGAATAAAGCCAGAGAAACCGCAGCTAAAAAAGAAGCGGTGGTTCCCGAAGTACAAATTCCGACAGCCGAAGATTATTTAGCGGATATTCGCGATCTTTTAGTTGAACAAAAAAAAGCTGCGCAAGCACCACGCGAAGACAAATAAAAACCATGGAGCAACTGCTCCATGGTTTTTAAATTGCTTCTAGAAATTCGATTTCTACTGTGCGAGTCAATACATCGGAATAGCTGTATGAAACACGTTCGAAAGAATTTTCCTCTTGATCCAAATCAACTACAAATACGGAAGGGTATGTCTCAGTTAAGATTCCTTTGCGTTGAGTTTGACGCTTGCGCCCTGTTTGAGCTACGAGCATGATTGGCGCACCAATCCGATCTTCCAAATTTTTCTTGATAGACGCTAAAGTTGTTGGCATACAGTTCACCTCAATATACATTATAGCACAATTCCAAAACTTTACAATGTTATCATAAGATAAAAAGATTTGCAAACTTTTGTCTATCTAATCGAACACTCAATTCAACTTATATTTTCGCAGCACTGAGTTTTTTCTTTAGTTTATTTTTCGCACGATTCAGCGCATTGTGAATCGCCTTTTCAGATTCATCTAATCGCTGTGCGATCATCCAAGGTTCTTCCCCTTTTAAATAATAATACAACGAACGATTTTCTAAAGAAGAGAGCGCGACCTCGCCACTCAGCAACATCTCGCTGATATAAATGCTTTCTTCTACACACTCATGATAGTGGAACTGCTCGCTGAAAGTCTCCAAGCCAACTTTTTCAATTGACACGGCTTGTTGTTGCGCTAATCGTTTTTTGGCCTGCTGACGACGCAAAAGAGAACGAATCCGATTTTCAAAAATCATCTTATAATAAAGTCCAAACGTCGTTCCTTGTCCTTGACGATAACTGCGCAACGCATCGTTTAGCGCAATCCGCCCCTCTTGCAGCCAATCATCAGACTCAAAATCACGAATCAGATAGCGCGACTGCATGCTGTAAACAATTGGCAAATACTGACTGAATATTTCTTCAAAAGCTACACCATCGATTTCTTCCAAACACGTTGTCTCTTTCATTTTCCACACTCCTCTCAACAAAAGCATACACGTTGAGAGGATGACCAGGGGAAAATACTCGCCGATTTATTTTTTTCGGCTCAATTCGTCTAATTTTTGCGACAATTTTTGTAATTGTTCATTATCCCATGGAGAATTGCGGCGAAAATTTTGAAAATGCGTATCTTCAGTATCTCCAGCAATCAATGCTTCGGTTTGTTGGACCGTTTTGTACAATTCACGGGCAGATGTTCGAAGTGCCCCTTGAGAAAAAATGGTCCATTGTTCAGCCAAATCGCTAGTCGCTACTGTCACTTGTGTCAAGCGATCATTCAGCTCGCCGGCGATCCGCTCGATGTAACTATCGGCGGTCTCATCTTCTTTTGTAAAAACGACGGTCAGCTGATATTTTTTATAACTCTGCGTGATCCCTGGAACAAATTGCGCATCAAAAACAATAATCGTTTCTAAGCCCTGATACTTGGCAAAGTTAGACAGCCGAAATAACAGTGCTTCCCGTGCTTCTTCCAATCGATCTTGGTTTTTCAACGTGACCAATTCTGGCCAAGCACCGATCATATTGTATCCGTCAACAATCAGTAACTGTTTTTTCATTACAGTTCACTTCGCTTTCGGAAAACTTCATACATCAATAATCCCGCAGCCACACCCGCGTTCAAACTTTGGACATGTCCTGTCATGGGGATCGTCAGCATTTCATCGACTTCTTTTTTCAAGCCGGCACTCATGCCTTTTCCTTCATTGCCGATGATTAGAGCGATTGGTCCCGCCACTTTCCATTGACGATAATCGGTTCCTGCCATGTCCGTACCGAAGATCCAATAACCTGCCTCTTTTAATTGTTTGATACTTTGAGCTAAATTTGTCACTCGCGCAATCGGTACATATTCTACCGCACCCGTCGACGCCTTCGTCACAACCGGCGTGATCCCGACTGATCGATGTTTCGGAATGATAACACCTGACACCCCGCTGGCATCTGCCGTTCGTAAAATCGACCCAAAATTATGGGGATCTTCTAAACTATCTAAAATAAGCAGAAAAGGCGCGTCTTCTGAAGAGGTTTTTGCTAATAGATCTTCCAGCGTCAAATATTCATAAGGCGTGATCCCTAAAACGACGCCTTGATGAACACCGCCGTCACTCAAAGTGTCTAATTTTTGTTTTGGTACCCATTTCACTGGGACCGCTTGTTCTTTCGCTAATTTTTTTAATAGATCGATTTTATCGCCATGCGCGTCTTCTTGTAAAAATAATTTATTTCCTCGACCCGCTTGCAGCGCCTCAACGCTGGCGTGATGACCGAAAGCAAAGTTATTTTCTTCTGCTTCAGCTGCCTCGACAGGTTCGTGCCGTTCTTTGGGACGTGTGTTTCTTTGCTTGCGCCGATCATTTTTTGGCCATTGTTTTTTATCCTTCACTTGCTTCACCTGCTTTCTCTAAACACCATGTAATCAATTCTTCTAATCGTTCCTGCCGTTCCAATAAATGTAGATAACCCATCAACGCCTCGAATCCTGTCGACATTCGATACGTCATGATATCGGTATTTTTAGCAGAAGTATAACTTTTAGCATTCCGCCCGCGACGATAGATCCCTTGCTCTTCTTCTGACAGCATATCATCAGCCAACATTTTTTGAATCAGTGTTGCTTGAGCTTTGGCTGAAACATAATGAGTCGCTAAATGATGCAGTTTATTGGGCCGTGTCTGGCCTTTGCGAACGAGATGGTCTCGGACATACGTTTCATAAATCGCATCGCCCACATAAGCCAATGCCAGTGCATTCAATTGTTTGTAATCTGTCATTATGCTCGTCTCCAACGGACGCCTTGCGGGGTGTCCTCTAAAATAATTCCTTGTTCTTTTAATTGATCACGAATCTCATCGCTGCGAGCGAAGTTTTTATCTTTGCGCGCTTGATTGCGTTCTTCGATCAATTGATCGATCTCTTCATCCAATAATCCCGCTGTTTGAAATTCGATTCCAAATACGGTCAGCATTTTTAGAAATTCATCCAGTGCAGTAGATAAAATCGCTGTGGAAACATGTACTTGTTCGCTATAGTGATTCAACCATTTGGCAACTTCATAAACGACTGTGATCCCATTAGCCGCGTTAAAATCATCGTCCATCTCTTCAATAAAACGATTTTTTAAGTGCTGCAATTCTGCTGCTTTTTCTTGATCATCAGGTAATTCTGCTTCAGCGCCCGCTTGACGGAAATTCGCATTTTCAAAAGCTGTCCGCAATTTTTGAAGATTTGCTTGTGCGTCTTTCATCGTCGCCTGACTGTAGCGGATCGGACGGCGATATTGAGTTGTCGCCATGAAGAAACGTAACACTTGCGGATCGATCTCTTTGACTAGATCATGAACCGTCACAAAGTTGCCTAGTGACTTGCTCATCTTCGCATCGTCCTCGCCAATTGTTACATAGCCGTTATGCATCCAATAATTAGCAAAACGTTGACCGGTCTTCGCTTCACTTTGCGCGATCTCATTTTCATGATGCGGAAACTCCAAGTCTTGACCGCCGCCATGAATATCGATCGTGTTGCCTAAATGTTTGGTCGCCATTACAGAACATTCAATATGCCAGCCTGGACGTCCTTCGCCCCAAGGAGATTCCCAATGGATCTCATCTGGTTTGGCGCTTTTCCATAAAGCAAAGTCTAACGGATCTTCTTTGATCGCTTGTTCAGCACCTGTCCGCTGGCTCGCGCCAACTTCTAATTCATCGATCGATTGGTCACTCAACTCACCATAATGCTCAAATTTGCGCGTCCGATAATAGACGTCGCCTTCAGCTTCATACGCATAGCCTTTTTCAATCAAAACTTCGATGAAGGCGATAATATCTGGAATATGATTGATCACTCGCGGGTGCAAGGTCGCAGGTTTCACATTCAATGCCGCCGTATCTTCTTCAAAAGCGGCGATAAAGCGATCCGCTACTTCAGGCGCAGTAATCGATAATTCTTTGGCGGCTTTGATGATCTTGTCATCCACATCGGTAAAATTCGATACATAATTTACTTCGTATCCACGATACTCAAAGTAGCGGCGAATGACATCAAATGCGATCGTGCTACGGGCATTGCCGATATGGATATAGTTATAAACTGTCGGTCCGCAGATGTACATTCGGACTTTATTCTCTTCAATTGGTTTAAACAGTTCTTTTTCTCGTGTCAACGTATTGTGTATTTTAATCATGTTGAACCTTCTTTCCTTTTATTCTGACTACTTTTGCTGGTACTCCTACAGCAGTCGTCTCAGCTGGTACATTTTTTAAAACTACGGCTCCAGCACCGATCTTGGCTTTTTCACCAATTTCGACGGGACCTAAAATTTGGACATTAGCAGAAATAAATGCGCCTTGCCGTACTGTGGGATGGCGTTTTCCCGTATCTTTTCCCGTTCCGCCCAATGTCACACCGTGAAACAAAACCACATCGCGTTCAATCTCCGCCGTTTCGCCGATTACTACACCCATGCCGTGATCGATAAAAACACCCGGGGCGATCTTAGCACCGGGATGGATCTCGATCCCCGTCAAACAGCGCCAAATCTGCGAGTGAATCCGTGCCAATAAAAAGCGCCGATGTCGATAAAGAAAATGCGAAAATTTATGAAAAAATAATGCATGGACTCCCGGATATGTAAGAACTACTTCTAAGCCTGACTTGACTGCCGGGTCATTTTTTTTCGCAGCTGTAATCGCTTCTTGCCACCAGTTCATTCACTTCAACTCCTTCACCTTCATTTTTTTTAACTGTTGTCAGCTCTTCAAATGCTGACTTTGACAACTATTTTTTTGCGACATTTTTTATGTATTCTTGTTCATCAGACTTTTATTAGTGAAAAAAAAGCATCTTTTGAGTTTCCTCAAAAGACGCTTTTACGTGGTTCCACTTTTGTTTGCAGTTATGCCTTGAAACAGGTAACGTCTGTGAACCGTCCCCAGCTACATATCGCCGAGACCACTCCGAGATGCATTTCGTAAGCGTTGATTTGACTGCTCTCACCACCCGCAGTCTCTCTGGAAAATCGCCGCTTGCTACTTCTTCTCTTCATCATGTTTAGATTACTTGGTTTAAATGTGCTAAGGCTTTTTCTTTGCCTAATAATTCAACTGTTTCTGGTAATTCTGGTCCGTGCACCATACCGCTAACCGCTACACGAATCGGCATCCAAAGATTTTTACCTTTTATGCCTGTCTCTTTTTGAACTGCTTTGATCGCTGCCAAGACACTTGCCGCGTCCACTGTTTCCAACGCTTCTAATTGTGCTTTAAATGCATTCAATACAGTTGAAACATCCTCGCCAGCTAAAACTTCTTTCGCTTCATCCGCTAAATCAAGTTGTTCTTGGAAGAACAAACTAGAAATTTCAGTGATTTCTGCTGTGTAGCTCATTTGCGGTTGATACAAGCTGACTACTCGTTTCACCCAAGCTTTGCGTTCGGGTGTCGGATTTTCTTCGACTTTACCAGCCTTGATCAAATAAGGCAAGCATAATTCTGTCAATTTATCCAAGTCCAGTGCTTTGATGTAATGGTTGTTCACCCATTCTAATTTCTTCTGATCAAACGCAGCCGGTGACTTGCTCAAACGTTCAGTATCAAAAATCTTGATCAATTCATCTTGCGGGAAGATCTCTTCTTCACCCACTGGCGACCAGCCAAGCAAAGCGATAAAATTGAACATTGCTTCTGGCAAATAGCCTAATTCACGGTATTGTTCGATGAATTGTAAAATACTTTCATCGCGTTTGCTTAATTTTTTACCGGTTTCAGTATTGATAATCAGCGTCATGTGCCCAAAAATCGGACGCGGCCAGCCAAATGCATCATAGATCATTAATTGTTTTGGTGTATTAGCGATATGATCATCGCCTCGCAGGACATGCGTGATCTTCATCAAATGATCATCTACAGCCACTGCAAAGTTGTAAGTCGGCATTCCATCACGTTTTTGGATGATGTAGTCGCCGCCGATATTATCAGATTCAAAACTGATCTCACCTTTGACCATGTCGTCAAAAGCAAAGCTAGTATTGCGAGGAACACGGAAACGAATAACTGATTCTAATCCTTGTGCTTCTTTTTCTGCTTGTTCTTCTGGTGTTAAGTTTGCACATTTTCCTGAGTAGTGAGGCATCTCGCCGCGCGCACGTTGCGCTTCACGTTCAGCTTCCAACTCTTCAGATGTACAGTAGCACTTGTAAGCTAAGTTGCTGGCTAGTAATTGATCAACTAACGGTTGATAGATTTCACGCCGCTCTGATTGACGGTAAGGACCATAATCGCCAGGATTTTCTGGTGATTCATCCCAGTCGATCCCCAACCATGCTAAATTTTCCAGCTGGCTTTTTTCGCCGTCTTCAATATTTCTTTTTAAATCAGTGTCCTCGATTCGAATGATGAAATCTCCATCATTGTGGCGAGCAAATAAATAATTGAACAAAGCTGTTCGGGCGTTTCCGATGTGTAAGTGTCCGGTTGGACTTGGTGCGTAGCGCACACGAATTTTCGACATATATAGTTCCTCTTTCCCGCTTATTTAGCAAATCAAAATCATTTACTACTCAACCCAAATTGTACAATCAATCGACTGTTTAGTAAAGCTGCACCGCTATTTTGCTGCTTTTTCTTGCGTGTAATCCAATTTTTTATCCGGTGATTCATCTTTGATGTTGCGGCTTGAATGTGCTGGCTTGGCAAAAATCATTCGGCCGGCAGCCGTTTGCAAGGCGCTCGTCACGACAACTTCGATATGTTCGTTCATGTAATGCTGACCGTCTTCTACGACTACCATCGTGCCGTCATCCAAATAAGCGACCCCTTGTTGTCGTTCAGTTCCCGCTTTTACAACTAAGACATTCATGTTCTCACCTGGGATCACGACTGGTTTCACAGCATTTGCCAGCGCATTGATATTCAACACAGCGACGTTTTGGAACTCTGAAACTTTATTCAAATTGTAATCGTTCGTCACAATGACACCATCTAATAGTTTAGCTAATTTGATCAACTTGCTATCAACTTCGCTGATGTCTTCAAAATCACCGTCATACATCTCAACGACGATTCCTTCTTCTTTTTGCAACGCGTTCAAGATGTCTAACCCGCGACGGCCTCGGACACGTTTCAAACTGTCGCCAGAATCGGCAATGTATTGCAATTCATACAAAACAAAATTAGGAATCATCAAGACTCCTTCTAAAAACCCGGTCTTCGCAATATCATAGATTCGACCATCGATAATGACGCTCGTGTCTAAAATTTTGTATTTATGAAAATGATCATCGGCTTTGCGTTCAAGCACTTCGCCTTCATTTGTTTCAGCTTTTTTATTGCGGCTGCTGAAAAATTTCTTCAGTTCATCGATTCGTGTCGTACCCATCCGAAATCCCAAATAACCAAGCAGCAGCATAATCAAAATCGGCAGCGCGTTATTGATAAAAGGAATCGGAATCTGATAAAGCGGTGATGTTCCGATCAACCCTAAGGTCAAGCCTAAGATCGCACCGACCACTCCAAATAAAATATAAGTCAAGCTGAATTCATTTAATTGTTTTTCAATTCTTTTCACACCAACAGAGATTGGTTCTACGATCGCCAAAGAAATAATATAAAAAATAATTGCACCGATTAGGCCATCCGTAAGTGAATTATTCAGCCATATGTTGTCTGCATAGCCAATTGCTGTCCATGCCGCTGGTAAGAAAGTAATTCCTAAGCTGATCCCAACCAGTAACACGATTACTGTCAACACACGTTTTTGCATGCCATCCCTCCTAAATTCTATCAAACTATTTTTTTATAGGCGTGCCAGAAATCAACTCTGGCACTGCCGTTTATTAACGAAAGACTTTTCTCAATGTTTCTGCTAACGTTGCCACCGGAATCAATTCGATTCCTTTTGGCGGCGTCCAATCGCCCATGTTGTTCTTAGGCAAATAAATTTTCTTAAAACCTAATTTGCTCGCTTCTTTGACCCGTTGTTCGATACTGTTGACCCGGCGGATCTCACCGGTCAAACCAATTTCACCGATAAAACATTCGGTCGCATCCGTACCATTTTCTTTATAACTGGAAGCGATCGCCACCGCGACAGCCAAATCGATCGCTGGTTCATTCAGCTTCACGCCGCCGGCAGCTTTTAAATACGCATCTTGATTTTGCAGCAGCAAGCCCGCGCGTTTTTCCAAAACTGCCATGATCAATGAGACACGATTGAAATCTAATCCGGTCGTCGTTCGTTTGGCATTACCGAAAACAGTTGGTGTCACTAACGCCTGTACCTCGACTAAAATCGGCCGGCTGCCTTCCATCGCTACCACGATTGCTGAGCCAGTCGCCCCTTCTAACCGTTCTTCCAAGAAAACTTGAGAAGGATTAGCGACTTCGACTAGCCCGCCTTCTCGCATTTCAAAAATTCCGATTTCATTGGTCGAGCCGAAACGATTTTTTACTGCTCGTAAAATTCGGAAGCTGTGATGTTTTTCGCCTTCAAAATACAAAACAGTATCGACCATGTGCTCCAGCATCCGCGGTCCCGCGATGTTTCCTTCTTTCGTTACATGACCTACGATAAAGATCGCAATGCCGTTCGTTTTTGCCAGCTTTAACAACTCTGCGGTAGTTTCGCGAACTTGACTGACTGAACCCGCCACACTGGAAATATCTGGTTGGGTCATCGTTTGGATCGAGTCGATGATCACATAATCTGGTTTTAGATTTTCGATCGTCCGACTGATCTCGCCCATGTCCGTTTCCGCATACAAATAAAAATCAGTATCACTTGAACCTAGACGTTCCGCCCGCAATTTTATTTGCTGCGCACTTTCTTCACCGGAAACATACAAAACATTGCCGCCAGTTGCCGCTAATTGATGAGAGACTTGCAGTAGCAAAGTCGATTTCCCGATACCGGGGTCGCCGCCGATCAGTACTAATGAGCCTGGAACCACGCCACCGCCTAAAACACGATTCAATTCGACTAATTCTGTTTGAACCCGCGTTTCTTTTTTAAAAACGACATCTTTTAGTTTCGTAGGCTGCGCGCGTTCTCCCGTCAGACTGACCCGATTGCGCCGATCTTCAGTATTTTGTTCTACTTCTTCCACCATTGTATTCCAATTGCCGCAGTTAGGACATCGGCCTAAATACTTAGGCGAAACGTACCCGCATTCTTGGCAGATAAATTGGGTCTTGGATTTTTTTGCCAAAATATTCGCCTCACTCGTTTGTTTAAATTTTTATTGATTGTCTGAAGAACCGAATCCTCCAGTCCGTTCAACGGTTGCTTCATCATTATCGGCTTTAAGAAACGGCAAAAAGATTCCTTGCCCGATCCGTTCGCCTTTTTTGATTTGAACGTCAGTCAAACCAAAATTTGAAAATTGGAACATGATATGTCCTTCATTATCAGGATTATTGTAATAGTCGCTATCGATCACGCCCACACCATTGCTTAACGCCAAAAAACGTTTCAACGGATTGCTCGAACGATTGGCCAATTGTAAATATTCATCCTGGTCCATGTACGCCTTGATACCGGTAGGAACTAAGACTGGTTTGACAATTTTTTCAGCGGCAGCCGAACCTTTGGCGAAATGCTGGATGATTTGTTTCCAAACTGCTGGGATCACGATATCCTCTGCGGCTTCAAAATCATAACCTGCCGCATTTTTTGTTGCGCGTTTCGGTAAATTGATCGCCTGATCTTGATAAGCCGCGATCACTTCAAAACCTCGTTTTTTCATTGTAAACTCCTTTTTATAAAGAACCGATTTTCTAGGAAAACCAACTCTATTTTCAACTCGGAAACTCTCACACTACTTGAAGCGCTCTTCCGCTCGATTGATTGCTTTAATTCGTGCTGAAAACTGCGAAAAGTGGAACAGATCCCCATTGTGAAATCTATTGTTATTCTACCATAGAGCAGGCGGCACTTCGAAAATCTTTTACGAAAACTCTATGGAAATTTAATGAATTTTTTTCGCCTTATTTTATTGCTCACTGATTCGTTCACTCAGCGAAGGCAAACGGTTGATATAGATATCGATCCGCTTCGCATAGGAAGGATTTTCCTTGTATATTTTGATTTGTTTTTGCAACGTTTTCAGATCATCGGTCACAATGCCATTGACATTCAACGACACCATTCGATCCATCGAATCCGCATCATTGACCGTCCAAGCATAAACATCTTTTCCCGCTTGATGCGCTTGCTGAACAAAATCTCCCGTCAACGTTGTTTCTTCCATTGTATACGCGTCAGCCGACGTTTGTGGAAACACCAAATTGTATGGCAAAACATAACTGACATACAATTTGGGGGCTTTTTGTTTCAACTCAGTCACTACGTCATAGTCCAAAGAATGTATCCGATGCTGATGAGTCAAAATAGTTTGTTGGTATTTTTTAACGAACCTAGCTATCATCTGCTTCGAATCGGCAGAAGTCGTTTTGATTTCAATCAACAACTTCTGCTGGTGTTCATTAGCAAAAGCTAAATAATCATCAAAACTCGCGATCGGAGCAATGTGACCATTTTCAACGGCTTGGAGACTTTGCAATTCGCTTAAAGTCAAATCATGCGTCGTTTTGTCCTCACCAGTCAAATTTTTTAGATTTTCATCATGAAACACAACAAATTGATGGTCTTTGGTTTCTTGTACATCCATCTCAATATAATCTGGTTTTTCTTTGATCGTAGCCGCCATCGCCGGAATCGTATTTTGAACACCATTTCCATTATCGACACCGCGGTGAGAGATCGTTAATGGAATAGAATCTTTTAATCCCGCTAAATAAAGGACATTGTTAAACAGCTGTGAGCCGCCAAAAAAGATGCACAAGATGATCGCCGCGATCCGCGTCCACAAACTGGGCCGGATCATCTGCAATGGACGTTCCCCGCTGATCACCAGCGGATAAAATTTTTGAACTAAGATACTGAAGTATAAAACAGTCGCCCACGCCAACATCAGCTGACTGAAAAATTGGATACTCGTCAACGTGATCATCGCACCGATTGCCGGAAACGGCTGCGGCAACAAATCTAGAATGGCTTGCACGATAAAACTTACGCCGTAGCCGGCATAAGACACCAGCGTTAAAAACAGCGTCAAAATAAAGATCCGCCAACCATAATGCCAAAAACGATGATGAGTCAGCGCCATGCTTTTAGCGACTGCTTGTTTTGGTGTTTGATCTGAAAAAATCATCAGCGGTAGCACGAACAACAGACGAATCCCGATATAAGTGACGACTAATGAAGCAATCAATAAGAGCGGCAGGATCAATAGATTTTCACTCAAATGTTCCAAAACGAAAACCGGGATCGTCACTTTGCTCAACAACGGCGTCCGAAAAATAGCATTGGCAAATGGCAAGATCAGCAAAAAATAAAATAGAAAGAAAAAGAATGTTCCTGGACGCAAATGCCGCATGTGATACAGCGATTGTTTAAACAACTCCCACAATGAACGGTCTTCTTTTGTTTGAATACTTTTGATCCCAAATAACTGAAAAGTAAATTGCAAAAAAATCAGAGTCAAAACTAACGCTAAAAGCAGTAACAAAGCCGCTAAAACCGCCGGATGCTGCGTTAAAATCGTTAATATATTTGTATTTGACACATAAGGGATGTTCCCTTGCTGCAAAATAAATGCGATCAAAAATTGAACGCAAGGAATAACGATCATTTCTAAAGCGATATTCGTTCCAACGATCAGAAGAATGTAACTCCCCCAATGGCGTAAAAACTCTCTTGAATAAGTAAAGAAAAAGCGTAATGAAGACATCTCTTGCCCCTCCTTTCAAACACTTGATACGAATTCTTATTGTGACAAGGCGTAAAGAAAATGATTTCGAAAAATTTGGAGAATCTTTTTCCTTGCGGTCTATCCAAAAACTTATGCTTTTACTGCAAAAATGGTAAAAAATCGGGCACAAAAATTATGTGCCCGATGGATTTTGACGTTTTCGATCATAGTCAGGATCGAACTCGTCGGTCTCAATATAAATATACGCCTTTTTATCAGGCAAAGCTCGACGGATCACCCGTTCAATCTGATTCACAACATCATAACTGACCCCTTCATACGCATCCGCAATGTCGATCTTAGCCGCAATCATGACCTCAGTCGGTCCCAAATGAACGGTTTTGATGTCGATCACTTTTTTCACTTCAGCGCGTTTGAAGGCATTCCGAATTTTTTCTAAATCATTTTTAGAAACACTTTCGCCAATGATCAGACTATAAAATTCCCGAGCTAAAAAGATGGAAGCAAATAATAACATCAGTCCAATCAATAACCCGCTCAGTGCATCAAACATCGGATTGCCCGTTGCCATCGTCAGTAGGGTTCCGACCACCGCTAAGACTAAACCGATCACCGCACAAAAATCTTCCGTAAAAATAATCAAGATCTCGCTGTGCCGACTTTCATGCAAAAACTGCAGGAGCGGCAACTTTTCTGTATTCAACTCGCGAATTTCTTTGACGGCTACTCGCAAAGAACTGCCTTCAACTAAGATCCCAAAAATCAAGATTGCTAATACGATCAAAGGATTTGTAACTTCATGACTGGGATGGAACAATTTTTCCAGCGCTTCCCAGATCCCTAACGCACCCCCACCAAAAAACAGCATCGTCGCTACGATCGTACTAAAAAAATATTTTGCTCGCCCTTCACCAAACTGGTGCAGCTCACTTTGTCCACGAGCTGCTCGGCGATTGCCAAATAATAATAAAATTTGATTGCTGCAATCAACAACACTGTGGATACTTTCATTCATCATCGCGGCACTACCGCTAAGCATATAGCCGATAAATTTGCTGACCGCCACTAGCACATTGGCCAGTAAAGCCGCCAAGACTGCAATCGACCCTTGCGTTTTTCCTTCTTCCATGTGGTTCACTCACTTCCTAATTCTTTTCTATTATAAGACAGAAAGTAAAAATCATAAAAACAAAACCTCTAAACAAGTTAGCTACGTGATCTAATGCGCAGAAATTTTGGACTTCCAGTCTAAATCATATGATTTCAATGACAGATCATCACTCAGCCAACCATTTACTTTCCAGAATACTCCTAAAGACGGAGGAAGATCACCGTAGATTTGCTATAATCAAATTATCAAAGAGGAGTGTGGAAAAGATGGAACGGAAACAATATGTTTGTGATAAATGCGGCGGGCAAGAATATACTTCCGATCAGTTCCAAGCGACTGGCGGAAATTTTGCAAAAATGTTCGACGTCCAAAACAAAAAATTTACTACCATCAGCTGTAATCGCTGCGGGTACACAGAACTTTATCGCAATGCAACTACTGACGGCTGGAATGTCCTTGACTTTCTGATGGGTGGAAACTAAAAACGCCGTAATCGATCAGCTGCCAAAGTATTTTTTCGGAGTGGAGAAATCCACTCCATTTTTTTATCCAGCGTTGCAATTTATAAAAGTTTCTTTTAAAAATAGGCAGAAAAAAAACGATGAAAGAGGTATACTACAAATTGAACACGTAAGAAGGAGAAAAATACGATGGATTCAATTATTTGTATCGTTTTAGGCATGCTGTTTGCGAATGGTATCCCGCATTTTATCAAAGGAATCACCGCTGAAAGATGGGATGTTCCTTGGAAAAAAGCCGCTTCTGCTCCCACAAATGTATTATGGGGTACCACAAATTGGCTGATTGTCGTGATCCTCGATGCCCTCTTCAAACCAGACATAAATAGTTTCGATGCCGCGTGCTTTTTAATTGGTATGGGTATTACCGGTTACTACCTTGCCTTGCATTGGTCAGAGAAGAAAAATAAAAAAGATGTGGCTAACTAGCAGCATCTTTTTTTATTTTTTCTTCTTTTAATTCTGAAGCAGCCAGTATCGTTGTATTCTTCATAAACTAACTTGATTACTCTTCAGTTCAACTATTATGCTCCATAAATAAAAAAGAAGTTATTTCCAATCTTATCTTCTCGCAAATAGATCTTTTCTCCCTTTATTGCCAAAAAAATTCTTAAATATTTTGATGTCTCGTTAAATCACTCGCCTTTTCATGATCTTTCCTGCAATTCATAAGGTAAGATAATTTTTATTCACTTTACATTCCTATAGATAATAGGACTTTTAACTGTATTCAGCTATAATAGTTTTACTCACATTATGCTAGAAGGAAGTACACTATGAAAAAAACAATTGAAGTAGTTGGTGCAATTATTGTTGATAATAAAAGAATATTATGTGCCCAACGTGGACCAGAAAAATCATTAGCAAACTTTTGGGAATTTCCCGGAGGTAAAATTGAAGTTAATGAAACACCTATAGAGGCACTAAAACGAGAATTGACGGAAGAACTTTTAATTTCTGTCGATGTGGAAGAAAAAGCATTTGAATCGACAAAATTTGAATATGATTTTGGCACTGTTCATTTAACTACTTTTGTTTGCCATTTATTGGCGGGCAAACCTACCCTTACAGAACATGTTGCTATCAAATGGTTATATTCGGATGAACTCGACACCCTTGAATGGGCCCCTGCCGATATTCCTACCGTAAAAAAATTAAAACTAGCACTTTAAAGGAGCTCTCTTATGAATAGTTTGGAGCAATCATTAAAAAAAGCTTTTATCGATCGGAAATTTGAAGGCTCTCAATATGATCCAAAAATTATTATTAACCAACCCGAGCAGAAAGAATTCTTGCTAAATGTTTTACAAGAAGAAATAGATACATGTAATGATTTCTTCTTTTCGGTAGCTTTTGTAACGCAAGATGGTTTGAATGCTCTCAAATCACAGCTCACTGATTTAGCCTCACGAGGAATAAGCGGACGTCTATTGACATCCACTTACTTAGGATTTAATCACCCTGATATGTTTGAATCACTTTTGACTATTCCTAATCTCGAAGTACGCATTTCTACAAAAAACGGATTTCATTCCAAAGGTTACCTTTTTTCTCAAAATGACTATCACTCTTTCATCATCGGTAGCTCTAACTTAACAATGAATGCCTTAAAATTAAATTATGAATGGAATATTCGTTTAACCTCATATGAACACGGCGAAGTAATTCATCAAATTCAGAAACATCTAGCTACTGAATGGGATCAAGCAGAGTTATTGTCTACTGAATGGATTAAAAAATATCAAGCTGGTTATCAACCTCTAGTGAATACTCAAGATCGTACAGAAGTTGTTAAGATTGACCAGCCTAATTCACAATATATTGTTCCAAATAAAATGCAAAAAGTTGCTCTGGAGAATTTACAGGACCTAAGAAATTCTGGTGCAAAAAAAGGATTAATTATATCCGCCACTGGCACAGGAAAAACTTATCTTGCTGCTTTTGACGTCTTGCAAACTAAACCAAAAAGAATGTTGTTTATCGTTCATCGCGAACAAATTTTGAACAAAGCCAAAGAGTCTTTTCAAAAAATATTAGCTGAGCCTGAAGAAAATTTTGGAATTCTATCAGGCAGTCAAAAAAAGATAGATGCAAAATATTTATTTGCAACAATTCAAACAATTTCAAAACCTGCTTATCATGAACTATTTGAAAAAGATCACTTCGACTATATTTTAATTGACGAAGTTCACAAAGCTGGTGCGCAGTCTTATATCAATACAATAGATTATTTTACACCAGATTTTTTATTAGGAATGACCGCTACTCCAGAAAGAACTGATAAATTCAATATTTTTGAACTATTTGACTACAATATAGCTTATGAAATCCGTTTACAAGAAGCATTAGAAGAAGATTTACTATGTCCATTTCATTATTTTGGCGTTTCCGATTATGAAAAAGATGGTATGGTTATCTCCGAAACGACTGATTTAAAATACTTAGCTGCAGCTGATCGCGTCTCCTTTCTTTTAGAAAAAATAAAGTACTATGGTTGTTCACGAAATACCCCAAAAGGACTCATTTTCTGTAGTCGAAAGGAAGAGGCAAAAGAACTATCCGATCATTTTAATCAACGAATGATTCCTAGTACGTATTTAACAGCTGAACACTCGATCCAGGAACGAGAGATCCAAATTAAACGACTTGAATCTGGTGAAATCAACTATATTTTTACTGTAGATATTTTTAATGAAGGAATCGATATTCCAAAAATTAATCAAGTAATCATGTTGCGTAATACTCAATCAAGTATCATCTTTGTCCAACAACTAGGACGAGGCTTGCGGAAAGATTCTTCCAAAGATTTCGTAACTATTATTGATTTTATTGGTAACTATAAAAATAATTATATGATCCCGATGGCTCTTTCTGGCGATATCACACGAAATAAAGATTCTTTGAGAAAAGATACTTTTGATACGAATTTCATTTCTGGTCTTTCTTCGATTAATTTTGAAAAAATTGCTAAGGAACGCATCTTCAAATCCATTGATGAAGCTGCTCTTGACTCTATGAGGGAACTAAAAAACATTTATTCAACTACTAAAAATCGATTAAATCGTGTTCCTTATTTGAACGATTTTGTTCAGCAAAAAATCCTTGACCCGATGTTAATTGCAACTAAATTTCAATCTTACTATACTTTTTTAGAAAAAATTGGCGAGGCAGAAGGACTCTTAAATGAACATGAAAATAAATATTTGATGGTTCTTTCGCGAGAAATTTTACCCGGTATTAGACGGCATGAAATCATTTTATTATCTAAGCTAGTTAATGAGAAACAAAATTTATCCTTTGAAGAAATTCAGCAAATATTTACAAAATGTCATCTTCAAAGCGATGAAAAAACAGTTCAGTCTGTATTGAGAACATTATCTTTACAGTTTTTTACTGGTGGGATAAAGAAATCTTACAGCGGTGCAGAAATCATCGAGACAAAGGATGGTACCATTAAACTTACTGAACAATTCTGCAGTGCATTAGAAAATAAATATTTCAAAAAATTACTAGATGATTTATTAACTGCTAGTTTTTATAAATCAGAGGTTTTTGATACTGATAACACATTAACCCGATATGCTAAATATCGACGACGTGATGTTTTACGCATGTTAAATTGGCACGAACAAATGGTGGATCAGAATATCGGTGGCTATACTTATAAAGATGGTAAATTTATTATCTTTATCACACTACAAAAGGGAGAAGCTTTTAAAGGCGCACAAATGGCTTATGAAGATGAATTAATTGATGAGTCTACTATGCATTGGTTTACTAAATCACCTCGAACCTTGAAATCTCCAGAAGTACAACGGTTGCAAGACTCTGAAAATTGGACAATTTATCTATTTGTAAAAAAATCAGATGATGAGGGTACAGAATTTTATTACCTTGGAGAAGTTAAACCTATCCAAGATACTATTCAACAATTATTAAAACCTACACAAGGTGGTCAGGCGCAAAATGTCGTAGAGATGGATTTACGGCTAACCCATGCAATTGATACAAAATTATTTAAATACTTAACTTAATTTTTAATATAAATGATAGTCTCAGAATCTTTCTAATAAAAAAAGGATGCCGCATATGGCATCCTTTTTTTATTAGTTTCCAGCATCAACAGTCTCGAAGTTTTCAAAGCCGCCGAGGTTATCGATCTGAAACAGGTCTTCGTCCTCGTTATAATGCAGTGTGGCTTTTTTGTAACGGAAGACTTGGTTTACATCAGCGGTATCATCAAGATAGATTGTGTCGTAATAAATCAAATATTGCACGGTATACGTATCTTTTCCTATCATGCTGAAGGTTTCTACTTCGGCTTCGGCATCGACTCGTGATTTCTTTTTGCTCGTCCGAATGTCGTTGATAAATTTCTCGAAATCTTTTTCCTCTGCATTGTTCAGTCCATTGACGAAATACTCAGCCAGATCGCTTTTTTCTGACGCGCCAAAATCACTGTACGTTGAAGTGTATGAAGCTACATCACTGTATAGACTATCCAAGTAATTCTGAACATCCGCTTTTGATTGGACATCAGCAAAATCTAAATTAATTTCTGAGGAGTAGCTGTCTTCGCTGTAATCGTCAGCTAAATACTCGTTGCCGCCAATTTGATACGAATCACTTTTCAGCTGATCGTTTGTCGTAGCGAAGGATAGTTGCACATCCAATCCTTGATGCCAGACAACATCTTTGATCTCTGCTTGTCCATCGCTGATCGTTCCGACTTCTTTATCATTCAGCAAAACTTTTGCTCCGTCGATGTTCGAAGTAACTTTGAAAGAAATCTTATGCAAATTGATCGTAAGATGACTATCAGTCTCAAATTCAGAATTATGATAACGAACTAAATTTTGGGTAGATACCGCTTTTTCACCAGCCAAATCCCCTTCAACTTGATAACTTCCTGGCGTCAACGGTCCAAAAGTCGTTTGGTAATCATGCCCTTTAGAAGTTGCCAATTTTTTATTATCCAATGCCAGCCGCATGTCCGCTTGATCTGTTGCAACCGTCAAATAAACCGGCTGGATCACTAATTGATAACGTGGAAACAAGCCTAAAAATTTTCCTTTTTCCTGAATTGAAAAATCTGCTAGCTGACTTGGATCATTTTTTAAATCGTTCAAAAAATCGGCAAAATCTTTCTTATGCGCGTCTTCTTGATAATAACTGACAAATTTTTTAAGCTCTGTCGCTGACACTTTGTAGTTTGGATCTTCTGAAGTAGTGATCTCTGCGATTTTATTTGGATCTTGTGTTTTAAAAGTCGCTGCAAAGCGGCTCAACTGCTGCGGATAACTATAATAATGACGGCCAAATATCAAACCGCTTACTAATAATATAAAAACTGCCAGTCCCGCACCCAATCCAATTTTTTGTTTCTTTGATAATGACCGCTTTACAGTAGCGGCTGGTCGGATCACTGGTTTCAATCCATGTCCGCAGTTAGGACAAAACGCAACATTCGGTGGAATCGTTTTTCCGCAATTGGGACAAAATTGTTTGTCGGCTGATTTATTTTCCACCGTCTCCTCTTGTAAAACTTTTGTTTCTTTAGAATCTTCCCCTTCAAACACCTGTCCGCATTCTTCACAAAAACGGGCATTCGCCGGATTTTCGTGACCACACTTAGGACAATTTTTCATTTATCTCACCCTGTTCTTTTAACCTTGATTTCAACCACTTAATAATACAAGAATTATTTATTAATTGTAGCAAATATCCTGTCAAAAAAGGGATTTTTTTATAAAATAGACGCGGTTGTGACAAAAGTGGACAGCTTCAAGAAATTAGCCAAAATTCCCCAAAATTACTTTTCAAATCTTATGAAACTGCGACTGATTTTCGAAAAAGGCTGCTGGAAGATCAAAAGAGCGTGTGACAAGGCTTTTGCCACACGCTCTTCTTGAAGATTTGCTCTAAACAATCGACATGCCGCCATCAACGACGATGAATTGACCATTCGTATAACTTGATGCATCACTTGAAAAATAAAGAATTGTTCCATTCAACTCTTTGTGTTTTCCTGGACGGCTCATTGGATTCAAGCCTTGATAAAGATTGAGGAAATCTGCTGATTTAAATAAAGTATCGGTGGTCATCTCAGATTCGAATAAACCTGGCCCAATAGCGTTAGTAGTAATATTATATTTTCCATAACTAGCCGCCATACCTTTAGTTAAACCTAAAACTGCTGCTTTGCTGGCATTGTATGAGTGGCGGATAAACATGTCTTCTTTGTCAGCCATGATCGCATTGATCGAAGCAATGTTGACGATTCTACCATAATTATTAGCGATCATATGTTTCACTACGTATTTACTGACTAAGAAAATTCCTTTCACATTGACATCCATCGACTTGTCGAAATCTTCCACCGATAAAGAGTCTACTCCGCCACGCACGGCGATTCCAGCGTTGTTCAATAAAATATCCAGCTGCCCAAAATGATCATAGGCTTGTTGGATTCCGGCTTTGACATTGGCTTCATCGGTCACATCCATTTTGATGGCTAACACATCGCGCCCCATTTTTTTGATCTCTGCTGCTACTTCTTCTAATCGTTCCAAACGTCTCGCTAATAAAACTAAATTTGCTCCCGCTTCTGCATAGGCGATTGCCGCATCGCGACCTAACCCGCTGCTCGCACCTGTTACCACTGCTACTTTTCCATTCAAATCAAACATCGAACATTCCTCCGCTTCATGATAACGTATTCACAATCGTTTTATTAACGGTACCTAAAATGATGTATGTCTGTCAAGAGCTTCTGCCAAAAATGCTGATTAAAAAAGGATTTTTTAGTTCCGGCTGAAAAAAAGAGCTCATTTCTGATAGAGAACGACTGATTTTTGATTGTGTTAATTTTCACCAATTTTATTTTTTTAAAAAGTCGATTTTTTCTAATCATACAAAATTTCAATCAAAATACTCCCTTACGCAACCTTTAAAAACCGCAATAAATAACATCTATGTCTAATCTAGGAAAAACCTTTTACCTTCTGATTTGTCACTTAATTTATTTGTTTCAACGAGTTAGTTAAAATAAAATCGCTGAGTGTTCTTTTTAATTTATTCTGTTGAATATTTTGTTGGAACCTGATCTGTTATGAAAAGAAGATTTTTTTTTGTAAAAAACAACTTGCATTTGTTTTGTTTTTCCCCTAAACTTTATAATTAAAGAGAATGAGAATCATTATCATTTATGAAAGGGATGAGTGATTGAGACGAAGTGGAATTTTTTTTTCATTATTTTTGTTAAGCGCTCTCTCGATTTTTATCGGAGTAAAAGATTTGGTGCTGCAAGCCTTGCTTCAAGGTGATGCCCAACAGTGGTTGATCCTCTTGACCACACGGATCCCGCGAACGGTTAGTTTGATTTTAGCTGGAGCAACGATGAGTGTCTGCGGATTAATCATGCAGCACCTGACTCAAAATAAATTTGTTTCACCGACAACTGCCGGAACAATGGACAGCGCGCGCTTAGGAATTTTGATCGTGATGCTTTTTTTACCGAATGCTTCTACTACTATTCGAACCTTTGCGGCGTTTGTCTTCGCCTTTTTTGGAACGATGATCTTTTTAGCATTGAGTCGCTTGCTTCCGACAAAAGATCCCATTTTTCTGCCGTTATTAGGTGTGATGTTTGGCAACATCGTTGGGTCAGTCGCTACTTTTTTTGCCTATCAATTTCAATTGATTCAAAACATGTCCTCGTGGCTGCAAGGAAATTTTTCATTAGTGGCTAAAGGCAGCTATGAATTACTCTATCTGACGATCCCGCTGTTTTTTATTATTTATGTATTTGCTTACTTCTTCACAATTATTGGTTTGGGTGAAGATTTGGCGGTTAATTTAGGGATCAATTATCCTTTGATCCAGCTTTTTGGAATCGGGCTGGTTGCCGCTGCCAGCGGATTAGTCTTGATCATGGTCGGGACTGTTCCTTTTTTAGGCGTGATCGTGCCAAATATCGTCTCACTGATTTACGGCGACCATGTAAAACAAAATTTATTGATCACTGCATTGTGTGGCAGCCTCTTCCTAATGTTCTGCGACATTCTTTCACGCGTAGTCATTGCGCCTTATGAAGTTCCCGTCAGCTTGACCGTAGGCATTTTAGGCAGCCTGATCTTTATTTATTTGTTGGTAAGGAGGCGGCGCGCATGAACCTTTCTCTGCCAAAAAAATCACTACTTTTGATCAGCCTTGGTATTCTTGCGGTACTCTTATGCGGACTTTATTTAACTTATAATACTTACGGAAATTTTCAATTTGCGTGGATGCTGCGCGGAAAAAAAATCGCCGCTTTCTTATTAGTCGCTTTAGCAACGGGAGCGGCTACGGTTAGTTTTCAAACAATGACCCAAAATCAATTTTTGACGCCAAACATTCTTGGTCTGGATTCCTTGTACGTTTTGATCCAAACTCTACTGTTTTTCAGCGCGGGCGGCGTCAACATGCTGGCGCAAAAACAAACGGCGACTTTTTTGACCAGCATTTTATTGATGGCACTCTTGAGTTTATTGCTAGCAAAAACGTTATTGAAACGTCAGCAAAATGATTTGTTTATCCTGCTGATGCTGGGCATGATTTTAGGAACTTTATTCAGCAGTACGAGTAATTTCTTGCAGGTGATGATGGATCCGAATGAATATGATCTGCTGCAAGGTCGGCTTTTTGCCAGCTTCAGTAATATCAATACCGTCCATCTGAACTGGGCGGCTGGAATCATTTTACTGGGGTCACTTATTTTATTTGCGGCGAATCGTTATTTGGATGTTTTGCATTTAGGCAGTGATCAAGCGACTAACTTAGGGATCTCGCTCAATAAATTTCAGATCTTGCTATTGTTTTTGATTAGCCTTTTGACTGGGACCGCGACGGCTTTAGTTGGACCAATTACGTTTTTAGGTTTCATCGTCGCGAATATCAGTTACCAATTGATGCCGACGTATCGTCACCGTTATCTGTTTCCCACCGCGATTTTACTCGGGATTATTTTTTTAGTCGGCAGCCAATTTTTAGTCGAACAAATTTTTCAATTAAAGACGACAGTCAGTGTGGTCACTCAATTTATCGGTGGTCTGTATTTTATTTGGAAAATTATTTATGAGCGGAGGAGACAAAAATGATCGATATCAACGACGTATCAAAAAATTATGGAACAAAAAAAGTGATCTCCGAAATCTGCTTGCCGATCAAAGAAGGACAGCTGACCGCGTTTATCGGACCTAATGGCGCTGGAAAAAGCACCTTGCTTTCAATGATTAGCCGATTGATCACGATCGATGCGGGACAAATTTACCTCGATCATAATGAAGTGAAAGCTTGGCGCTCCAATGAATTGTCAAAAAAATTATCAATCTTAAAACAGAGCAACGGCGTCAATTTGCGGATTACTGTCCGTGAACTGGTCAGTTTTGGCCGCTTTCCTTATTCAAAAGGCCGCTTATCGGCTGAAGATCAAGCCTGGATTGATTATGCCTTAGAAAAACTAGGATTGAATGAAATGGCGGAAGCAATGATTGACACTTTATCTGGTGGACAGCTGCAACGGGCATACATCGCCATGATCTTGGCACAAGATACGGATTATATTTTGCTGGATGAACCGCTGAACAACTTGGATATGAATCATGCGGTCCATCTTATGCAGACTTTGCGACGATTAGTAGAAGAAGATCATAAGACGGTGCTGCTGGTCATTCATGATATTAATTTTGCGGCCAGTTACGCGGATGAGATCGTTGCGATGAAAGCCGGTCAAATTTTTGCCCACGGAACGACCGATGAAATGATCCAACCACAGATTTTGAATGCATTATACGAAATGGATATCAAGATTTGCGAACTAGACGGCAAACGTTTTTGCATGTATTTCAATTAAAAAAATAATAACTAATCCTCATCTCGGGACTAGTTTTATAAAATCAATACATCACACAGAAATCAGGAGGAAACAAAATGAAAAAATATATCGTTGGATTGTCGATTGCCTTACTAAGTCTAGGATTGGCGGGCTGCGGTTCGACCAATAGCGCTGAGACCGATGATTCGGCCAAGACAACTAGCAGTGTAGAAAAAACCATCGAAGTAACTGATTCTAACGGCAAAGTGACCGTTCCAAAAAATCCTGAGAAAGTCGTCGTTTTCGATAATGGCTCGCTAGATACTTTGGATGCTTTGGGGGTCGGCGATAAAGTCGTAGCGGCAGCAACCGATAATTTGCCAGCGTATTTAGAAGATTATAAAAAAGTGGAATCGGCCGGCGGGATCAAAGAACCTGATTTAGAAAAAATCAATCAGATAAAACCCGATTTGATTATTATTTCTGGTCGGCAAAGTGATTTTCTAGAGCAATTAAAAGCGATCGCACCAACGATGTATTTAGCTGTGGATACTTCTGATACTTGGAATTCAATCAAGCAAAACGTGACGACGCTAGGACAAATCTTTGACAAAGAAAAAGCTGCCGAAAAACAATTATCTGCACTAGAAGCAGACATCAAAGAAACAAAAGCTAAAGCAGAAGAAAGCCAAGATAAAGCTTTGACTGTTTTGATTAACGAAGGACAATTGTCTACTTATGGAAAAGATTCACGTTTTGGGATTATTTATGATACGTTTGGTTTTGCAGAAGCTGATGACGCGATCAAAGCCTCTACTCACGGTCAAAGTGTTGCTTATGAATATGTCTTAGACAAGAATCCAGAGATCATCTTCGTCGTAGACCGGACAAAAGCAATCGGCGGCGACACTAGCGCTAACAATGTCGCGGACAATGAATTAGTTGCCCAGACAACAGCTGGTAAAAATAACAAAGTCATCACATTGCAGCCCGACGTTTGGTATTTAAGCGGCGGCGGTTTAGAATCTGCTAAAATGATGCTAGAAGACGTCAATCAAGCATTTGAATAACAATAAATTCAGAAAAAGGGTTGCGACAAGATTTTGTCACAACCCTTTTTGCTGATTGAAAAATGACTTCCCAAACATTTTTCTTTTCAAAAAACTATAGATCTTCTAATCCATCCTGATCCAATAAAATAATCGTTCGTTTCTTACGACTGATCAACTGCTTGCTTTCTAACAGTTTCAGTTTTCTTGACAATGTTTCTGGCGTCGTTCCCAAAAACAAAGCTAGCTCTTTCATTTTCATCGGCAAGACTAGTTCATTAGAATCCGCTACTTTTGCCAAATCAAGTAAATAAGTCGCTAGACGTTCCTCGACTTTTTCCATCATCAAAAATTGGGTCTGCTGTTCCGTCTTCACCATCTTTGTCGCATTGATTTCTAATAGTTTTAGACTTAACTGCGGATATTTTAATAACAAGTTAGAAAAATCTTGATGTCTTAAAATACAGACTTCGGTAGGTTCTAACGCTTCGCCGAACAGCGCATCATTTTGCACGCCGAATAATTGGTTTTCCCCTTCATATTCGCCCGGCTCTACTACCCGTAAAACTTGTTCTTTTCCATTGGAAGAAAGCTGGTACACTTTCATATTTCCACGAGCAACGATGACCAGCTGTTTCTCGCCGTCAGGTGTGAAGATCTGCTCACCTTTAGCTACCATCCGATGTTTGACCAGCGCATGGATCTTTTTTTGATCTGCTACCTCCAGATGATTGAATAATGGTACTAAAGAAACGCATAGGTGTTCTTGACTCATGGAAATCCTCCTCAATTAATCGTCTTCGTCCTCTTCAAGTTCTGTTACGTCATTTCCTAAATAACGTTGCCAAACTAAGACTTGATGTTTGATCCAAGCATACAATTTTTTTAGAAATTCAGCTAAACCGAATTTTTCTTCTTTTTCAGCTAATGCGATCCCGCGAGTGATAAACAAGTTTTGTGTAGCTAAATCGGCTACGAGCTCATTGAGGATCGTTTCGGCGTCCTCATATTTCAACTTGCCGCTGTCTTTGATCATAGCATACTCTGTAAACTCAGCCAAAGTCGTTGGAATCAGTTCCCCTTCATCTAACACCTTCTGGCTTAATTCGTCAAATAACTGATCTTCTTCAGCGATCATAGCTGCTAGCTTAGGTTCTGCAAAACTCCGGACAGATCCTTTCAAATAATAATCCGCTTGCCGTAATTTGACTCTATGGACAAATAAATTGGACAAAATGTGGCTGATCATCGCGCCGGCTGTAGGAATGTGGTGATCTTGATCGCTTTTGATTTTCTCTGCTTGATACTTTTCTTCAACCGTCATCTTATGCCAACTCCTTTACTTTGATTCCTTCTACTTCATAACCTAAATTCTCGATCACTTGTTTTAAGGCTTCTGGACTCGTCTTATCTGGTTGAATCTCGGCTTTGACCTTGCTGGCATTGAATAAAACTTTGACTTTATCGACACCTGATTGTTGTCCCACCGCATTTTCGATTTTTTGCATACATGATGGACAAGTTAATGTTCCTAATTGGATGATTACTTTTTGCATGACTGTTTCCTCCTCGTTCATTTGATACTCTTATTCTAGCGGGTCTTTGGACTTAATAAATTGACCTCTATCAAGTTTTGACTTTTTTATTTGATCATTAGCAAAAAATCAGCGAATACTCAAAACGATTTATTTTGGAACAAATAAAAAAAGAGTTCCCGCCGTGACGAGAACTCTGCTGATTCTTATTCTGTTTTTCCATCCAATAAACGATTTTGGCCTTCGATTGCTTGAATTTCGGTGATATCTTGGGTTGCTTCTAAACAGCCCAGATACTCCCCTTGTTCATTTTTTAGTGCAAAGTAGCGGATATAGACTTTCTTGCCGCGGATATCGATCCAAAAATCGGCTTCTGAGCGAGCGCCAGAACGAAAATCATCTAAAATCTGCTGAACGATATGCATGCTTTTTGGCGGATGACAATTCACGACTTCCCGACCGACAACGGATTTTGTCCGTGGAAAGACACGATTTTTTCCTTCTGAGAAAAAGCGTACGCGGTCATCTTTATCTACAAAAGTCAAATCGACTGGCAATACTTGGAACATCGCGATCATTTCTTCCAGCTTCATAGTCCCAGTCGGCAAGACGATCGTTTCTGCTGATGTTTCATTTTCCCAATCATAATGCTCTTCAAGTACGGCTGCTTCGGCTTCAGCAAGACCTGCCGCGATTCCTTCGGTTGTTTCTTTCGCTTGCTGGATTGCCAACTGACGTGCCGGCTCGCGTTCTTGTTCTTTTTCTAACGCAGATTTGCTGGCTTTCCAAGGCAGTGGTTCCGGAATGAAGGCAAAACCGATATCAAAACTGTCTGCGGCAATTTTTTCCCAATCTTTCAGACTAAAAACATCAAGCGTCATGGGTGCCATGATTTCTTCTTCTTTAAAAATCATCTCTTCAATTTCATTTTTTGCTTCTTCCCATTTTTCAGCTAGCGGGTTGTAAGCAACTTTTTCTGAAGCGACTAATTGGATCAGCGCTTTGACTTGATCACGAACATCATCGTCCACTCCCCACATAACTTTAGGCGGCGCTGTGATCCCATATTTTTCCATGTAAGAAAAAATCAATGTTTCTTTGCGGGCATAGTGTTTATCGATCTGCATCAGATCCCCTAATGCATGTAGCAGGCGGTCTTTTTGCGACCAATCCCCCGCTTTGACCTTTGCTAAAAGACCATCGATTTCGTCTGTCAATAAAGATTGCAAGACTTGGTTTTCCAATTTCAGCGTATGGATCGGATGTCCCGGTTGTTCATGTTCTAGATTGGAACGATGGATCTCATTGATCGATCCTTTGAAGACCGCTGCATGGATGTTGCATAATTTTTGGATTTCTTGCGGATTCAAGCCGCCTTGGATCAACGCCTTTTCAGCAGAGGTGATCTCGGTGACATCTACTCCTTCAAATTCTTGGTTGAATAAGTCTTTGGCTTCTTCAAATGAACCGCCTTTGTGCAGCAGCGACAAAATCTCTACGATTCTTTCTTGGCGCTGTTCTCTTGTTCGTTCCATTAAACCGCTCCTTTCACTGTGAATCCATTTGCTTCAAATGTTTCGATGATCTGTTCCATCGGGATGTGTTTCATTTTTGCTCCTTTAGGGATCGTTACATAGCGACCTGCCGTTTGCAGCATCCCCGGTTTTGCGATTGTGTCAAAACCTAATTTATACATTAAATCCTTAACTTCAGGATAAAGCGTGACTAATTCGAATAGAGATTTAGATAAGTCTAATTCCTTCATATACGGCTCTCCTTTACATGCTGTTTACTCATTATACGCATAACCTAAGCATTTCACAGCACTTGTTAAAAAAACTTTGCAAAAATATCGTATCTGATAAATCAGCTTAACGTAAAATACAAAGGCGCAAGTTCTTCTAATGTTTGCAGCGTTTCTTGAACGATGTTCGGTGTAGCTTTAAAAATTAATCTTCCTAATTGGAAACTGCGATCCTGCATCGCTGCTTGTAATTTTTGCGGCTGGTTGTTGTCGGCTAAAAATTCTGTCAGCGGCAAATGGTCTTCTAATTCATGTTCCACTTGCGGCCAAATATAATACTCCTCAATATTTGCCACGCCTTTGCTCCATTCATGCAAGCTGGTCAGCAATTCGTTGTATTCAGCTAAACTCCCGGCACGTTCATCGCTTTTATAATGTTGAAACATCAAATAGACTTGAAATTGTTTTCTATTCAGCAATGCTGCTAGACAGGCATTTTGATTTCTGCTCTGCGGATCACGATAGGCGCTCCAAAAGTGGTTCCGTAAATTCCACCCATTGGTCCAACTTTCAATCTTTGGTTTTTCCATACGATACTCTGCTGGCAACGCCTTCGCAACGGCTTGCTGCCACGCTTTCCATTTTTGCCAGTGTTCTTTATACTCTTGTTTTATTTCTTCCACTTCATCTATTGAATAAAATTCCTTTAATTGTTTGAAGGCAAAAAAATCACGCTCAAATAATTGAAAGTCATCGTTTGTTAATTCCATGAAATCGCCTCTTTTCCTTAAATCATCCTTATTGTAAACATTTCAAAATATTTATTCAAACAAAATTTGTAAGCAGCAAAAGACCCCTTTCTCAAACTGAGCAAGGGGTCGAGCGGTTTTAAAAATTTTTCATAACTGTCCGAACTGAACTTAACGCAAGCCTTTGCGGATATAGGTAACGCCTGAGTAGATAACTACTGCGATCACGATCCACGTTAAAACATTCATGTTTAATCCAGTAACGAATTTAGTCGCAATCACCACACCGATGATCCCACCGATCGTAATTGCCAAACTAACTTTCCGGGCATAGTCGCCAGATTTGATGAAATTCACACCGGCAACCGGCATCAAGCCCGCACATGAAGCCATCATGATTGGAAAAGCGACCAATGGATTCAAGCCCAGCATATAAACTAAAGCCATACATGGTGCATACAAGCCAACTCCAATCGTCATCAACGCGCCTAAGATAAAGTTCCCAACGATCCCGATGATCAATTTGATCCCCGTCAAGCCAGTCAACGCATTGCCTGTTCCTAACATATCAAGCAAGCCTAATTGTTTCAACGCCATCAAACCAGCCGTGATGATCAGAGCGATCCCCATGTAGAACTGCACCTTTTTCTCTGGCAATTTGCTGACCGTTTTAGAACCTACATATGAACCAACGATCGCAGCGATAACTAGTGAGAACAATGTTAACGGTGCCACTTTTACAACTGTAATAAAAATAAATGCTTCAATAATTACTGGAACCGTATGGGCAACATTCAATGTTCCCGGCAGTTTGCGGTCATTATCTAACTGTTTCGTCATTTCCAACAACATCGTCGTCGGTGCGAAACTTCCAATTCCTAACGTGTCCATCGCATCGGTCACCAGACCGATCACTCCTGAGACTATGGCGTTTCCGCTGCCCCAATTTCCTCGTTCTGCAGCTAAATCGCGAATAAAATAAAAAAGATAATAAACTAATAGGACGCCTAGCAACCCCAACAAAATTTGTACCATGATTTTCTCCTTTAACAATTTAATAATAAAGCGCTTTTTCCTTATAAAATAATACAGCACTTCATAAGGAATTTAACTTAAATCAACTAACAGTTTGATGATATTCATCCAATAAACAGTACATTATTCAAAGTGGACTGTCAAATCGATTTCCATAAAAAAAGTGAGGATGACAGAAGTGGGCAGTTTCAAGAAATCAACGGACAGTTTTGAAAATCGTTGCTCAAATTTTTGTGAAATCTCGGCGCATTTCTAAAGATGCCACTGAAACACCGTTTATTCGAAAAAAGAGAGTGTGACAAGATTCTTGTCACACCCTCAAAGTCGCAAATCACTCAGTATAAAATCTGATCATTCTTCACTCAAGACAAAATAATTATTCTCAGGATCTGAAAAATTAAATAGTCTTTTACCCGCTTGTTCCGCGATTGGATTTACCACTGGACTGATTTTTTGCAGCCGTTTATGATAACTATCCAGGTCCGATACTTTTAATAATAATGAAGGAACATTATTGATGACTTCCGGAGAATACTCCGCAATGAACGCCCGATCAAACAAAACTAACTGGACCGATTCAAACAATTCTACCGTTACTTGCAGCGAGCCATCGACCATCGTTTGCTGCGAGCGGATCGTTCCACCCAGCCCTTCTTGCCAAAAAGCCGCACTAGCAGCGACATCATTGACATACAACATGATTTCGATTTCTTTAAGCATAGTTAGCCACCACCTCTTCTAAACGAAAATGAACCATTTTTTTAATCAAATCGCTCGGCAATTCTTGTTCATACGGAAACTGCACGGCACCTTTTGAAGTTTTGTAGTCTTCCAGTTGTTCTTGAAAAACCGTCAACACGCTAGGTGTCGGGTAAAATCCTAAATGTTTTTTCATCGCGCCAAAATGGACCAGATTTTCTTTTAAATAGAAAGTCGGCATCCCATAAGAGATTTTTTCCGTTGTTTCTGCTGGAACAATTTCTTTGATGAGCTGATAAAGCTCTTTCAGCAAAGGTTGTTGCTCTTTTTCAGCATCATTGATGTAGATCTCAATCGGTGACATACATTCAGCTCCTTATTCGTAATAGCCTTTTCAGTTAGTTTAGCGAAAATGACTAAAAAGCGATAGAAATTTGCTCTACTCTTTCAATAAATCACCCAATGAAAAACCGTCAAACGTTTCGCCGTCATAATATTTCAACAACTGATCAGCCGTCAATAAAGAAGACGTCATTTCCTCTTCTTTATCCTCAACTTGATTCAAGGCCGCATATTCTTGGTATTGTTCTGCCAATTGACGATACATCGCCTTTTTTGAGGGACCTGCACCAGTGATAAAAGGCAGTTCTTTGATGTGTCCGCGATAAAACGGCAAGCCGTCGACCCATTCGATCGGCTGTTCTGCGACAGTCAGCTGAACTTCAGCAAAAATTTCTTCATACATTTAGTTTCTTCCTCTCATTTTTTCGATACTGACTCGGTGTGACTCCTTCAATCTGTTTGAAACGTTTATAGAAAAAAGCTTTGTCTTTATAACCTAAGCGTTCCACGATCGTTTGCACTGTTAGTTCTGTCTGTGCTAAATAACTTTTGCATCGTTCGATTTTTCGAAATAAAACAACTTCGGTAAAAGACTGACCCGTTTTTTCCTTTAGTAAATTAGATAAATAATTCGGATGGAAGTGAAATTTTTGCGCAACTTCTGCTAATGTCACTTGTTCTAACCGAGCATCGATGTACGCTAATATTTCTTCAGTCAATTGCCCATTCGAAACAAAAGTATCCTTAGCAACCAAACGTTCCGGCGCCGCCTGACTGATCTCAACGATCAAGAGCACAAACGCTGATTTCGTTACTTTATTATTAAAATAAGCCATTTTGACGATTTGTTTCAACAAAAGTAACGCATAAAAATGGACATCTGTCACCTCAGCAAAATCATAGATCAAATAACGACCGATACCGCTAAATTCATCACTTAATGCCTCGATAAAAAAACGATAAAGCAGCGGTTCTTCAAAAAATTGGCCCAGCAGCGACTCAGTAAAGTAGCTCGACTTGAAATAAAAGGCGATCACCTCAGAATCAAACTCAGCGCCGTAAGAAAGATCTGCAACAGCATTCGTGATGATCAGACCGCCGGTAGTCAGCGTTGTTGCTACGTCCTCTGTTCTAACAACCGCCGAACCTTTTAGCACGTATAAGATCCGAACAAAACCTGTAGGAACAGTAATTTGATCACCCGTTTTTTTAGTCACGAACGCCGCGATTTCCCGCTGCGGGTTTTCTGTAAAACGCCGAACTTCGTCGATCATTTTGTCATTGTCAGCTAAATAGCAATCCAATGTTTTTAGAAAGCGATAAAAATCAGTATATTGTGTCACGGTTACATCCAATGAACTTTCCCACCTTAGAATCAAACACTTTCTTCTGTTTCTAAACTATTTTAAATAAATGCCTATCAGCATATACTTGTTTTATTGATTGTACCATCTTTTCAAATTTTAAACATTTGATTCAAACACTTTGATCACTAGTTTAATTTTGTAGATTAAAAACTAGCTAAAAAATTTAGGAGGAATAAATATGAAAATTGGTTTTATCGGTGCCGGCAATATGGCGACGGCAATCGTTACAGGAATCATCCAAAAAGGCTTCAGTCAACCAGAAAACATTTATCTATACGATATATCAACTGAGAAAGTCCAAGCCTTTGCAAAAGAAGTTGGTGCACATGCGTTGGAAAATCCGCAAGAAGTCATCGAAACCGTCGACACTTTGATTTTAGCGGTCAAACCGAACGTCATCAAAGGCGTTTTGCTCGCCGCAAAAGACGCGATCTTAAAAAATGATCCGCTGATCGTTTCGATTGCCGCAGGAACTAGTACCGAAGCGATTTATGAAGTCTTTGAGACCAATCAGCCGATTCGGATCGTTCGCGTGATGCCGAATATGAATGCGATGGTCGGTGAAGGTGCCGCCGCTGTTTGCGGAAATCCAAGTGCCACACAAACAGATATATCAACGATCATCGACCTATTCAACGCCGTAGGCAAAGCTTGGCCGCTAGAAGAAAAATATTTTTCTATCTTCACAGCGATTGCTGGAAGCTCTCCCGCCTATGCCTTTTTATTCATCGATTCCATCGCTCGTGCCGCGGTGAAAAACGGTTTGCCAAAAGACCTTGCTTTAGAAATGGCGACCCAAGCCATTTTAGGCAGTGCAGAAACGTTGGCTCAGAGCAAAGAAAATCCGTGGACCCTGATCGACCGCGTCAGTTCTCCCGGTGGAACAACCGTCGCAGGCATTGTCGAATTAGAAGACCACGGTTTCATCTCCACCGTGATCAAAGGAATCGACGCCACCATTCGCAAAGACGAAGAATTAGGGAAGAAATAATTTAAACCAATATATGTGTTCTATCTTAAGTGATAAAAAACAACCGCCAAGCATCAGACTAAAATCTAATGTTTGGCGGTTGTTGATTTTTATTTCTTCCACTCTGCAACTTCTTTTTGGTGGTCTTTGATCCAATCTTTTGCGGCTTGGGAAGGGTCTTCGCCTTCGTTGATTGCCAGCATGACGCTCTCCATATCTTTTTGGTTCCAATGGAAATTATTTAATACGTTGTACGCTTCAGGTTGATCTTTTTTCAATCCTTTGCGTGCGATTGTATGAATGGCTTCTGCTGTTCCCATCGCGCCTTTGGGATCTTCTAAGTATTTCAATCCGTATTTAGCAAACATCCAATGGGGAGACCAGCCTGTAATGACGATCGGTTGTTTCTTTTTGATTGCTTGACTGAGTGCAACGGTCATGGCGCCTGAAGATGACGTTGAAACTTTCCAATCAGCAAGGTTTGGATAAGTCTTCACTGTATTCTCAGCTGCAGTGACTACTCCGGCGCCAGGTTCGATTCCCGTGATCGTTTTATCGGCTTGGTCCGTCAAGTCTTCGATCGAATCCACAGCCATATAGTCTGGTACAACGATTCCGACTTTGGCACCTTTTAAATTGACGCCAAGATCATTTACTTGATCTTTGTATTGAGCAAATTGTGATTTGTGGGTATTTGGCAGCCATGCAGCGACCATCGCATCCGATTCGCCTTTTACTACAGATTCCCACATGATCGCGTTATCCAGCGGTGTCAGATTGACATCGTAGCCCATCTCTTTTAAGACTTCGCCGACCACGTGGGTGGAAGCGACTTCTGTATCCCACTCAACATAAGTCAGATTGATCGTGCCTTTTGTTTCTTTAGACATTCCATTAAGACCAAATGAAGCGAACAAGATAACTGCTGCGACTACACCTGCGATGATCCCGATTTTTTTCTTGTTTGTTTTCGCTTTCTTTTCAACCACGTGTTGTTTTGGTTTGTTGATATTTTGTGTAAAGCGGTCAATGATAATGGCTAAAATTACTAACGCCAATCCATTGACAAAGCCATTTCCGACTTGTGCGCGCTGTAAAGCGGACAAGACGCCGCGGCCTAGACCGGGAGCACCAATCATCGATGCGATCACAACCATTGATAAAGCCAACATCGTCGTTTGGTTGATCCCGGCTAAAATCGTGCTCTTAGCTAGCGGCAATTCTAGTTTAAACAGTTTTTGTTTTCCAGTTCCGCCAAATGAATCCGAAGCTTCGATCAATTCTTTAGGAATTTGACGGATCCCTAAATTAGTAAAACGAACAGTTGGCGGCAACGCAAAGATCACGGAGGCAAACACCCCCGGCACCATTCCAATCCCAAAGAAAGCAACGGCTGGAATCAAATAGACAAATCCCGGCATCGTCTGCATGAAATCTAAAACCGGCGTGATAATTTTTTTAGCTGTTTCATTTTTAGCCATTAAAATTCCAAGCGGTACTCCGATGATGATCGACAATAGACTGGATAAAAGAACTAATGTAACGGTACTCATCAGATCGGTCCATAATCCCTGATTATAAATAAACAATAATCCAACCAATGTAAAACTCGTCAGTCCCCATTTTTTATTCGAGATAAAAAAGGCGATAACCGTCAAGACAAGAATAAATAATAACGGTGGAATCATTGTTAATAGATTGGTCATTCCATCCATCAAAAATTGCCCTGCATGCTGCAAGACAGAAAATAGTCCGGCAAAAGTTCCCGTCAGCCAATTAGTAAATCCTTCGACCCAATCGGCGACAGGCAAGGCTTGTTGTAAAAAATTAAACATGGGCTTCCACCTCTTCCGTTTCTGTATTGGCCAATGCTTCTAACACACTGCCGCGAATAACGACTCCGACTAAGCGGTCGCCTTCGACTACCGCTAGCGGTGCCGGCGAATCAAAAATCAGATTGAAAATGTCCGTGACCAGCATATCTTTAGGGATCCGGCGGACATTTTTATCGATGACTTCTTTCAGTGTTAAATTATTTTTACGGGCTTCTAACGCTTTTTCCGCCGTCAGACTGCCTTTTAATTTTCGTTTGCGATCCACTGCTAAAAGCATGCTGACTTCTTCTTTACGCATCCGATTCAACGCGACATTTGGTCCGTCGACTTCGATATTTGTCGTAAACGCCGGAACCATGATATTTTGTGCAGTTAACACTTTTGAACGATCCACATCTTCGACAAAATCGCGTACATATTGATTGGCTGGATGAGTCAAAATTTCTTCGCCGGTACCGATCTGCATGATTTGACCATCTTTCATCAACGCGATCCGATCACCGATCCGCAACGCTTCATTCAAATCATGCGTGATGAAGATGATCGTTTTTTGTACATTTGATTGCAAATCTAACAATTCATCTTGCATCTCACGGCGAATCAACGGATCCAACGCAGAGAACGCCTCGTCCATCAATAAAATTTCAGGATCATTGGCTAGCGCTCGTGCCAAGCCGACCCGCTGCTGCATTCCGCCGGATAATTGATTAGGATATTGATCTTTGAAGCTCAATAACCCAGAATTTTCTAATGCTTGTTCTGCTTTAGCTTGACGCTCGGCTTTTGGTACGCCGCGCACTTCAAGTCCGTATTCTGTATTTTCTAAAATCGTCCGATGAGGAAACAAACCAAAGTTTTGAAAAACCATATTGATTTTATGGCGGCGCACTTCACGCAGTGCCTCTTTATCCATTTGAGCAATATTTTCTCCATCGATATAGATCTCCCCTGAAGTTGGATCGATCAAGCGATTTAATAAACGGATCAGCGTGGATTTCCCGCTGCCGGAAAGTCCCATAATAACAAAAATTTCTCCTTCATTGACTTCAAAATTTGCATCATACACACCAACAGTTGCACCTGTTTGTTCTAAAATTTCAGTCTTTGCACGATTTTCTTGAATCATCGCAAGGGCTTGTTGCTGTTTCTTACCAAAGATTTTAGTCAGATGTTCTACCTTAACTTTACTCAAAAAAATATCCTCCTCTTAAAAAGTGACCATACAACCTTAACATCATGTGGTCACTTTTGTCAAAAAAGATGCTGAAAATTTTCTGCAAACAAAAAAAGAAAAAACCGCGGCTTTTTCTTTTGGATTGAATTATTTATCTGGATAAAACAAATGCTGCATCCGCTGTAAAACTAATTCATTGCCGACAAAAAACAACGTGTCGCCAGCACAGATCTTGGCATAAGGTCCGGGAGATAACAATAATTCGTTCTTCTGTTGGATCGCGATGATGGTCGCACCGGTTTCATGCCAAATATTCAACTCATTGATCGTTTTTTCCAAGTGTGCCGCAACTTCCGTCAGCGTCAATTCATAAGGAACAAACGGCGCAACGTTATGAACGCGTTTCGTTTGCAAGATCAATTGATTCAACAGTTTACTGACAGAATCCAGCTCTTGCTTTTGTTTCTCAACACTGGCTTGAATCTCAGTATTTATTTCTTGGATCGATTGCACATCTTGATATTTTTCAAAATAAACTTGCGCTTTTTCCCGCGAGCGGACATACGCTCCGCTGCCGTGGCGGACTTCCATGATCCCAAGATCCACTAAAACATTGATCGCTTTGCGTGCCGTTTCTGGCGAAACATTGAAATTGCTGGCCAATGTCGAGCGTGCATGGATTTTTTCTCCTACTTGATACCGTTTATCGGCGATTCGTTCGGCGATCTCTACTGCTACTTGTTGATAGCGCGGCAGTAAAATCCGCTTCTTGTTTTCCCCTTCCATTCCTATCCCTCTTTTTCTGCAGAATTCTTTCCAAGCATAGCATATTTTTTTCAGAAAAGCTGTAATCACTATGTATCGGTAAAAATGAAGTTGTTAGTGTTTTCCTCTTTAGAATTTAATCATAGAAACAAATTTTTTTAAGATATCTTTCGCAATTTCGGCTAAAAAAAGTTACGCTATCCCAGATTGCCGATTCTGCTGAATGTTACGGCAGCATGACTAGCAAAACGGCATGAAAAAAATGAAGTAATTCTACAGAAATTAGGAGTGATTTTTTGCATTTTTTGATAGGTATTATTGGGTTGATTCTTGTTTTAGCCTTAAGTTTTTTGATCAGCAATGATCGTAAAAAAATTCGCTATACGCCGATTTTGGTCATGTTAGTATTGCAATTTTTATTAGGATTTATTTTATTACGAACGACTGTAGGAACGACCATCGTCAGTGGGTTGGCCGGTGTGTTTGATTCCTTGCTGAGTTTTGCCGGTTCAGGAGTCGCATTTGTTTTTGGCGGGATCGCCAACAAAGGCAGTTTTCCGTTTTTCCTAAATGTTCTGATGCCGATTGTCTTCATCTCTGCGATCATCGGAATCTTGCGTTACATTAAGATTTTACCGCTCTTCATGAAAGGGATCGGGCTTGCGCTCAGCAAGATCAATGGAATGGGAAAATTAGAATCTTACAACGGGATTGCTTCGGCGATCTTAGGACAGTCTGAAGTATTTATTTCCATTAAAAAAGAACTTCCTTCATTATCTGAACAACGTTTAACGACTATGGGAATCTCAGCGATGTCGACTGTTTCCATGTCGATCGTTGGTTCTTATATGGCATTGATCCAGCCGCGGTATGTGATCACTGCGCTAATCTTGAATCTATTCGGCGGCTTTTTGATTGCCTCAATCGTGAATCCTTATCAATTGGAAAATGACGAATTGGTGATCGAAGAAGACAAAGAACAAACCTTTTTCCAAATGTTGGGCGAATATATTTTAGACGGCTTCCACGTAGCTGTGACTGTGGCCGCGATGTTGATTGGTTTTGTCGCATTAATCGCGATGATTAACTTTATTTTTGCTCAGATCACCGGTCTGACCTTTCAAGAGATTTTAGGTTATGTATTTGCGCCATTGGCTTTCATCACAGGGATTCCTTGGAAAGAAGCGGTTGACGCCGGTAGCTTGATGGCTACAAAATTAGTGACCAACGAATTTGTAGCTATGACTGAGTTAGCAAACGGCAATTGGGATTTCTCAGCTCGTACGACAGCGATCATTTCCGTTTTCTTAGTCTCTTTTGCCAACTTCTCTTCCATCGGGATCATCTCCGGTGCTATGAAAGGTTTGAATGAAGAAAAAGGCAATTTAGTTGCCAAGCATGGTTTGAAAATTTTGTTAAGTGCCAGTTTAGTCAGCTTTTTAAGTGCGATTATTACAGGCTTGATCTTCTAAGTCAAAAACACCGATCACCATTCCAAAACGGGATGGTGTAGTCCCCCTGAAAATATCAAGAAAAGAATACCGACAAATATAATTTGCGTTTATCTCAAAAAAATTGCAGAAATTAATTTTAGACTATACCAAAAGAATTTCTCTGAAGTTCTTGCGATAAAAAATTTTAATCTGTATCTCTTTCCTTCTCGAAATGGAGAGAAGCAGCCCTTAGATCATGCGCCCCCTTGGCGTGTGATCTAAGGGCTGCTAATCGTGCCAATCTGATGAGCATTGGCATGCACTCCATCTGCAAAACGTTTGGGAATTTTCTCTATAAAAAGCATTCTGTATCTTTTTCCCTAGTGTTTTTTTCATGATGATACTGTCCTTTCATTTTAATTCAGCAAAATATTGAACGAATTTAGTTGTCCAATTGACTGGGGATATCTCAAAGCATCCTTGCCACTTTTTTAGGTAAACATAGGTTTATTTTTTTTTCCTAACTAAAGTATAATAGTAATGAGAAAAGTGAATCTATTGTTGATAGTGAAAGCGTGAGGCAAATATGAAAAAGCAAATAGTCTTAAAGAAGCTTAAGAGGCAAATCTATGAAGGAAAATATCTTTTAGGCGTGGCTACCGCGACGGGAATGAGCGCAGTCAATGCTAAAAATGGCGGAGCAGATATAATTTTAGCTTTAAATTCTGGTAAATTTAGGCAGATGGGCAGAAGCTCATTAGGTGGCTACCTTCCATTCGCTAATAGTAATGATTTAGTACGAGATTTTTCTACAAGAGAGATACTACCCCTTCTTGAGAATTTTCCTGTTTTATTTGGTGTGAATACGACTGATCCCTTAATGGATTCAACAGGGTTGATTAAATATATCTATGAAAATAATTTTGCTGGCATAGTGAATTATCCAACGATTAGTCTGATTGATGGACAATTTAGAGAAGCTTTGGAGGAAGATGGAATTACTTTTAATCAAGAAATAGAATTTATTGCCGCTGCAAAAAAATTTGGTTTATTTACGATGGGCTTTGTCACAAATACTCATGAGGCAGAAATGATGGATCAAATACGTCCTGATATTCTTTGTATTCATCTCGGTCTCACTGAGGGTGGTAGTTTGGGTGCCAAGAAAATGCGCTCTTTTGAGAATATGCTGATGACGATTCAAGGAATATGCGCCTTGCTAAAAAAACAAAATTCAACAAGTATTATTATGGTTTATGGTGGGCCAATCAACGACCTGATAGAAGCTCGTTATATTTATAATAAATTTCCAGAGATAAAAGGATATATTGGTGGATCAACATTCGAAAGAATCAATTCGGAACAGATTTTATCCTCACAAATCAAGTCTTTTAAAGACGCGACACATACTCATCATAATAATTTGACGATACAAATTTTAGAAGGTATTGAAAAATACTATGATCCTGTGGACTTCGTCAAAAAATATATTAGTGAGAATTATTCTACTACTATCTATATTAGCGAATTAGCTGAATTTTCGAATTTGTCCCCAAGTTACCTGAGTGATCTGTTTAAGAAAAAAACTGGAATAAGCTTTACAGAATACCTAATCAAATTTCGGTTGAATAAATCGATTGAACTAATGAACTCCACTGATTTGAGATTAGTTGAAATAGCTACTCTAGTTGGTTACCCGGATTATGCACAATTCAATAAAATCTTCAAAAAATATATACATCAATCACCCAAAAATTACAGAGAATCTAATATATAAACTATTTTCTAGTTTAATAAAACGTTTTCAAACCATACTTATCCCCCTATAATTACCTTGTAAACAGTAAATATTACCGAATAAGGAGGTATAAACAATTGAAAACGGTAGCTTTAGTTGGGACTTTTGATTCAAAAGGGACAGAGTATCAATATATTAAAAAACTTTTGGAAGATCTCGATCTGAACGTCTTTACTATCCATATTGGAGTTTTTGAACCTTCATTTGTTCCAGACATCGATGTCTCTGAAGTCGCTGAACAAGTGAATGAGAATATTGAGTTGATCCGCAAACGAAATGATAGGGCTTACGCAACAGATGTATTGTCAAAAGGATTAGAGATTCTTTTGCCTAAGTTGTATGCCAAAAATTTATTTGACGGGGTCTTATCTTTTGGTGGTACAGGAGGAACTTCATTGGTGGCTCCCGGAATGCGGCAGCTGCCAATTGGAGTTCCAAAATTGATTGTTTCGACAGTAGCTTCAGGAGATACTAGTGTCTATGTTGGTACAAGCGATATTATCATGATGCCTTCAATCGTAGATGTTTCTGGCCTAAATAAGATATCAAAAAGAATCTTTGGGAATGCGGTATCTGCTATGGCCGGATTATTGAATTATCGTTTTGAATCGGAGGAAGATGCACGCCCATTGATTGCTACAACAATGTTTGGCGTGACTACTCCAGCTGTTAATTTTGCTAGAGAATATCTTGAAAAAAATGGCTTTGAAGTTTTGGTCTTCCATGCTACCGGAGTTGGCGGTAGGACAATGGAGTCCTTGATAGCAGATGGCTATTTTAAAGGCGTACTTGACCTCACAACGACTGAATGGGCTGACCAACTAGTAGGTGGAATTCTAAATGCCGGGGAAAAGAGACTTGACGCAGCAGTAGCCGCAAAAGTTCCTCAAGTAGTCTCACTTGGTGCGCTAGACATGGTCAACTTTGGTCCATTTGACACTGTGCCAGAGAAATTTAAGGAAAGATTATTCTATAAACATAATCCTACGGTTACTTTGATGAGAACAACTGTTGAGGAGAATAAAAAGCTAGGTGTAATAATTGCCGAAAAGCTAAACCAATCACAAATAGAAACTATTTTAATTATCCCAAAAGATGGCTTTTCAGGAATCGATATAGTCGATGGTCCTTTTTATTCACCAGAAGCAGACCTGGCATTAATCAATTCGATAAAGGAACATTTAAATAATAAAAATGTTCAATTAATTGAATTAAACAATGCAATTAATGATCAGGAATTTGCGGAATTTTCTGCGCAAAAACTGATTAATCTAATAAATAAGGAAGGAATTTAAATCATGAATACTCAAACAAGAAAAGAAGTAGTTGCTTCGTTTAAAGAAAAAATTAACACTGGAGAGATCCTTGTCGGTGTAGGAGCAGGAACTGGAATAACCGCCAAAAGTAGTGAAGCTGGTGGCGCAGATATGCTAATCATCTATAATTCTGGTCGTTATCGCATGGCCGGTAGAGGATCTTTAGCGGGGCTTCTATCTTATGGTGATGCAAATCAAATTGTTGTGGAAATGGGACAAGAAGTCCTTCCAGTAGTAAAAGAAACTCCCGTATTAGCTGGGGTTTGTGGGACTGATCCCTTCCGTGTAATGGATATCTATTTAAAACAATTAAAAAATCAAGGATTCAATGGCGTACAAAATTTCCCAACAGTTGGATTAATTGATGGTGTATTCAGACAGAATCTTGAAGAAACAGGAATGGGTTATGATTTAGAAGTTGAGATGATTAAAAAAGCTCACGAGTTAGATATGTTAACCACTCCTTATGTATTTGATCCGGAGCAAGCTAAAAAAATGGCGGAAGCTGGAGCAGATATTCTAGTTGCTCATATGGGCCTAACAACTAAAGGAACGATTGGTGCCAAAACTGCGCTGACCTTAGATGATTGTGTAGAAAAAATTGAAGCTATCATCGAAGCTGGGAGAGCCGTTAATCCTGAAATCATGGTAATTTGTCATGGTGGCCCAATTGCTGAACCAGAAGATGCAAAATATGTTATTGAGAAAACAAAAGGCATTGATGGCTTCTTTGGTGCCTCAAGTATTGAACGCTTTGCGGCAGAAAAGGGTATCCGAGAACAAACCGCAGCATTTAAAATCATAAAAAAATAAATAGATTTTAATATTTTTAAAATATTGTAAATCCTTATACCAAGAAACCAGATAAAATCTTATTTTAGTAGGATTATATCTGGTTTTGAATTTATTTTATAAAAAAATCTCGTTCATCCTAAACCTCACTTGGAGAAGATTAGCAGAAATATTAGAGAAATTATTCAGATTCTATCCCCACTTAGAAAAATAATCATGCTTATAAATATTGAATTTTCGTTATAATTAGATTCTACAGCAAGTCCGAAAACTGTTTCCAACCGTTTCAACCTCAACTGAATTCTAATCATATTTCACACTTTCAATTTTTTATTCTAAGATTTGCCAATTTTTAATTCTCACCATGTATACGTGTGTGTCCCCATTGCTTTGAATTCTCCAAATAATTGTGAAATGGACGCTTCATGATATTACTAGTTTTTGTTTCTATTTCTACATACGATCCATTATACAGTAGCGTTCCATCATCAAGATAGATACTCTCTTTATTTTTTAAAATGGACCTTTTGAGAACCTAACCATTTTTTGAATACGATTAATATTTAAGTATTCCTAAGTATTACTACAACACCACATTACGAGTCAAAAAAAGAGAGCTGATCAATAACGCAAACTTTGCGGCTATTGATCAAGCTCAACAGAAAATATTTAAATATATTGAAACTTACTATAACACCAAACGAATGCATTCTGCTCTTGGCTATCAATCTCCTAGAGACTTTGAAAAAAACTAGACACTTATTCTCTTAACTAAGTGTCTAGTTTTTCTTGACAATTCCATCTTAACATTTCCAATTTTGGTCTAACTTTTTGGAGTCAGTACACACCGGGACGCTCTTTTCTTAAGTATATCTTGTAAGGAAGAAAAAGAAGTAGGAATCCATGAAATTTACGAATTTCCACTTTAAAAAAAACAAGTCTCTTAAGTTAATGACGTTGCATATTCGTGCAGCTTCTTTTAAACGATTAGATTGTTTTTAATTTAATAAAGTGTCCCGCGGCAGATTCAATAACTTGTTCTACTTGATAGTGAGGGACAAATTGCGGCTCATCGATCTCCAATAAAGTGACTTCTTTGCCAAAGCCGGGAATTCCTACGACTAAGTTTTCTGTTTCTAAATGCAATTGCATCACATTTTGTAATTTGCTTGAGATTTCTAGGACTGTCTGCTTATCTTGGTTTTGATACCAATTTTTTTGGCGCAACAGTCGCAGTCCATTTCTTAAGATAGTGTTTTGAATCGTTTTTTGGCGAACAACTTCTTTCCACATCATCGGCTAAGCCGCCTGCTCTTTCACTGTGACCGTCACTCTGACTCCTAAAGCACGGCCAGTGTCGATCAGCTGTTCAGCAATTTTTGCAGGGCAATCTAAATAAAAGACGAACGCTGTATAATTTTTAGCAAACCGCTCTAAAAACTGTTTTCCTTCAACGAGTAACGATTCTCCAGTCAGACTTTCATAAAAAATAACTTGTTTGTTGCGTAAGAAAGTCTGCGGCAGACTTTTTTTCACTCCTACAACGGCGACTTTTTCACCTTGATAGTGACGTTTGATATGGTTCCATAGTTGTTGTGCTGGTTCCGCTTTCTTTTCAAGAGTAAACAATTGATTAACTTCCTTTCAGATTTTAATTTATCGCTTGCAGGAAATAGCCCTGCTGCTGGTAAATCATGCAAGACCATCACCTCCCATTCTTGCAAAAAAATAACAAATCACATTGTATCTATCATATCAGCTTCTAATTTTAAAGCAAGCCAAAAAAAGACTTTCGAGTTTTGCTAAACTCAAAAGTCTTTAGGTTTACGGCTGTTCGTCTTCAACAACTCCATATTCATATGGTGAACCTTCATAGAAAAATTGATTCGAAACCGTTGCTTCATTATCTTGCGCGATCAGTTCTTTGCGAAACGGGAATCTGACTGCTTGGCCATTGATCGTTTGATCTCCGGGTAAAATGTAGACGAGTTTTTTGTCAGGGATCGGTTTGTTCAACTGCTCCATCACTTCATCGATCACTTGCTGATCGGTCATTGCCGTTTTTGCCACGTTTTGATAATCTGCTAAAAATGCCGTTTGTCCTTCAAAATAGGTCTTATCCATTTTCTCCGCCCTCTCCTGCATTTATTTTAAAGACTCGCTTAGTCAGCCAAGTCCAGATGCCCTGCTGCTGTCTGATATGCTGGCCAACTGCCGGCAAATTCCACCCGAATCAATGCTAATTCCGGATATTTTTTGATTGATGTAACAATCGAATCAATCAATTTCCCTTGCATCGCTAAATATTCTTGTGGCGCTAACAGCGTATCTTGATCAAGTATTTTGCGATAATCTTGATTTGCTTGAACGATTTCATGAAAAGCCGCCTTAAAAGATCGTTCAATTTTGCGGGCAAATTTTGCTTCATTATCAGTTGTGTAAGCTACTTCTGCCTTTTCTGCTGAAAAAGTCGTATAGATCAATGGTACCGTCGATACCGGTTTGACCGGCGATACATAATAAAAAGCCTCTTCTAAAATATCTAATGAGATCGTCAGTTTCATAACTTCTCCTCTTCTTTACTGAAGGAATTTCCAAAAACAGTCTTCTTTTCTATATTTTGATTATAACATTGCCTTCAGCTTTTTTACTTTGATTTATCTCCAGCAAAAAAAGGATGCGACAAAAGTCGCATCCTTTTTTCCGAATAAGTAGTCTGTTACAACCGCTTAGAGCATCACTGTCATCGTTGCGGCAGCTAAAATCAATACCAAGCCGATGATCGTAATCGTCATTTCTTTTTTTGTTTTCTTTTGTCCTAAGAACCAAATACCTGTCAACGTTGCTAAAACAACTGATGTTTGAGATAAAATGAAGCCGGTCGCTAAACCATTCATATTTGGTTGTGCAGAGATCAAGTAAGTCAATGCAGCGAAGGCGAAAAAGAAACCAGAGAAAATATGTTTATAAGAAACAGCTTCTGCAAAAGCCGATTTGTCTTTGCCTTTCACACTCAAATATACTGAATAAACAACAGCAACTAAGAGCATTCCGATTGCTTGCGGTAAGAAGGCATGCATGCCGTCAATGCTTGTTGCTTGCGGTGCAGCTGAATATGCCCAATAACCGATTTCGCCGACTGCTAATAAGATCACAGCTTTTTTCAAGATGCTGGCTTTTTCTTGCGTTTTTTCCTCTGTCCAAACAGTCATCCATGCACCAAGAATAATCAAGATCAAAGCTAGTCCGCCTAATAATTTAGCGCTCGTTCCTGGCCAGTTTCCTAATGCGAATACGCCCCAAAGAGAAGCTCCTAGCAATTGGAAAGCTGTAGTGATCGGCATTGCTCGTGATGAGCCGACCATTGTAAATGATTGGAAAGTAATGATCTGTGCAGTTGCCCAGCCGATCCCTGAAAGAATCGAGAAGACTAGATCCATTCCAGTTGGCAGGCTGATACCGTTAACTGCCGCAAAAACTAAAGCAAAAATCAATGTTCCTAAAGTTGAACCTAAAATTTGATTAACTGGCCGACCGCCGATTTTTGATGCGATCGTAGGATACAATCCCCAACCAAGTAATGGTCCTAATCCGATTAAAAGTGCTGTTGCGTTCATATTTTTTCTCCCTTCACCTGTCTAGAATACGACGCCGCTTTCCAATAAAATATTGGCATAAGGAGTCATTTCTCCTGTCCGAATAAATGCTCGGCTATCGTGCAGTGCCGCTTTCATTTCACTATGCGGGATAAATGTTACCGGCATTTCTGGTAATCGCTCTTGAATTTGTTTCAACATTGCTGGATTTTCTGTTTTGATTTCTTCAGCTAAATAAATTCTTTGAACTTCTAATTCTTCCAAAACATTATTTAAAACATCCATAAAACTTGGAATACCATTATCGACGGCTAAATCGATTTTTTCTGTTGTCATCGGGACTGGCATACCAGCATCACCGATACTTATTTGATCGAAGTGCCCCATTTGTGAGATCACGCGTAAAATATCTGAATTAATAACTTTTCCTTTTTTCATTGTAAACATCCTTTCCTTATTTCAATTCATTTTTGTATGGGATAGAAGGTTGCGCACCAAAACGTTGAACAGTTAGTGATGATGCTTTGTTTCCATATTCGATGGCTTCTTCTAAATTACTAAAATCAGTGGCTAAGACACTGCTCATTGCGCCGATAAATGTGTCTCCCGCCGCAGTCGTATCCACAGCATTCACTTTGAAAGCTGGTACGATTCCGCTTCGGCCTTGCACATCATAATAGGCTCCTTTGCTGCCGATCGTGATGATCACGGCTTCGATTCCCAATTGATGTAACTGCTCTGCTGCAGCCTTCAAACTAGCTTCATCTGTAACTTTGATTCCAGTCAAAATTTCTGTCTCAGTTTCATTTGGAACGATCATATCTGTAACTTTCAATAATTCTTCAGGAACGTGTTCTAAAGCGGGTGCTGGATTTAAAATTGTTTTTACTCCAGCTTCGCGGGCGATTTTAAAAGCTTCGACCGTGCTTTCTAAAGTGCTTTCAAATTGGGCAATCACAAAGTCGCTTGCTTTGATCACGTCGGCTTGTTCTTGCACTTGTTGCGGCGTAAACACGTTGTTGGCGCCTGAATGGATCATGATGCTGTTTTCACCTTGATCATCCACAATGATGTAAGCTTGACCGGTTGCTTGTTTTTCTAATGTTTGCACACCAGCTAATTCAATGCCTTCATCTGCTAATAATCCGCGCATCATTTCCCCTGCTGCATCGTTGCCGACAGCACCGATGAAATTTGTCGCTGCTTCAGAACGTTTAGCTGCAACGGCTTGGTTTGCGCCTTTGCCTCCGCCGGCTGAGAAAATTTCTTTCGTGTGCATCGTTTCACCTGGTTTTGGCATTTGCTTCACTCGGATCGTGCGATCAAGATTTATACTTCCAATAATTGTAATCGTATTCATTTTGTTCACTCCATCTCTAATTCTTAAGATTTATTTGCTCATTTAGTTTGAATTAAAACGTTTTATTAAAACGTTTTAATTCGACACCAAAAATATAGCACAGCTTGAAAACTATTTCAAGTGTGCAGTTGAAAAACGTTTAACTAATTGTACAGGCAAGGTTTTCTCTTCCCAATCTTTCTCAGGTCGTTCCACTCTTTCCAGTAATAATCCCGCCGTCGTCTGCCCCAATTCATAGATGGGCTGAGCGATCGTCGTCAATTGCGGCGTGACGTATTCACACATGTCGACATCATCGTAACCGATCACACTATAGTCTTGCGGAATTTTTTTTCCCAACTCGGCAAAACCTAAATACAATCCAAAAGCTAATTCATCATTGATCGCAAACACCGCCGTCACATCTGTCTCCACAACGGCGTTGGCTGCTTGGCGTCCGCCCTTTTTGGACATTTTTGCATAAATTAAAACAGCTTCTGGATAAATTGTTTGAAAACCTATCAGCCGTGTCTGGATATTTTCTGTCGCATTTTCTGGTAAAACAACGGCGACTTTTTGATGCTCCAATTGTTTCAAATGTTCCGCTGCCATTTTTCCGCCTGAAAAATCATCAGTCAAAACTGCGTCACTAAATCCTTCTGCTTTTTTTTGATCCAAAACAATGTATGGAAAATTCTTTTTTCGCAGCGTCTCGTTGATCGCTCGATTAGAAATCGCTGAACTAGCGATAATATAGCCGTCGACCCCGCGGCGACTCAATTCTTCTAAATAATCGGTCTCTTTTTTTGTATCCAAATCGGCGTTGCACAGCATCGTCACAAAATTCTCACGATATAAAACGCCTTCAATCCCGCGAACCAGCGTACTAAAAAACGGATTCGTGATATCTGGAACCAACACACCTATGGTCTTGCTTTTTTTCATGATCATCCGGCGCGCAAAATAATCCGGTTCATAATGTAATTCGGCTTTAGCTGCCAAGACTTTTTCAACTGTTTTCGGACTGAACTTTTGATCATTTCCGTTTAAAATCTGGGAGACCGTTGCAATTGAAACCCCTGATCTTTTGGCAACATCTTTGATGGTGATTTTTTTGTTTTTCATCTGATCTCTCCTACCTCAAACTCTGCTACATTTTCTCATGAATAATCAACCCTGTAAATACGCTCATTGTAAACTTGCTATGCCGTGCAGATTTTTTTATACTGCTAATGATGGATCAATCAATGTTTTCAGCTTATTTTTTTACATTTTCAATCGATCAATCAACTGTTTAAAAATAGAAAGAAGTGAAGGCATGAATCGGACAGCAAAAATCCTTTTAGGGATCGCTTTGTTTCTAGTCGTTGGACTGATCATTGCGGGAAATTATTTTTACACGTATGCGGTCGTTCCAACTAAAAAAGACTTTATCGCGACGCGTTCTGAGAAAAAATCAACCCAATTAGCTGCCGCTGAAAAATGGTTCAAAAATAATCACAGTACTTGGCGGCTCACCTCAAAAGACGGCTTGAAACTAGCGGCGTATTATCTGCCCGCTAAAACGACTCAGCATAAAACAGTTATCATTGCCCACGGCTATATGGGCCAAGCCGCTGATATGCCGCAATACGCCAAGATCTATCATGATCTCGGCTATAATATTTTGCTGCCCGATGCTCGCGGACACGGCAAAAGCGAAGGTGCTTATATCGGTTTCGGCTGGCCGGAACGAAAAGATTATCTTCAATGGATCGATCGAATCATTGAAAAAGATCCCCATGCTGAAATCATACTTCATGGAGTCAGCATGGGCGGAGCAACGGTAATGATGACTAGCGGTGAAAAATTACCGAACAATGTCAAAGCCTTCGTGGAAGACTGCGGTTACAGCTCAGTTACGGCTGAATTGAGTTATCAATTAAAACAACTCTTCAATCTCCCCGCATTTCCGTTGGTCCCCGTTACTAGTTTGATCACAAAAATTCGAGCAGGTTATTTTTGGGGCGAAGCAGACGCAATCAAACAATTGAAAAAAAATCATCGTCCAATGCTCTTTATTCACGGCGACAAAGATGATTTTGTCCCTTATTCGATGCTCGATGAGGTCTACCACGCAACAAAAGGACCGAAAGAACGCTATGTCGTTCACGGTGCCAAACACGCCGGATCATTAAGCAAAGACCCCGATATGTACCAGGCAAAAGTCGCCCATTTTGTTCAGCAATATGTTCCCTGATCTCTTTTAGTTAAAAAAACGTATCTTTGGCGTGTTCGTCAAAGATACGTTTTTTTATTGTTGACCATATGTCGCAAATTTCTCCAAGACTTCTTGCATTTGTGCTTGATTTAATAGTTTCGGCGTCCCGATGGAGCGGGCGCGATAATCCAGTTTTGCTAAAAATTCAATATCTTTTGCCACACTGAAGGCGCTGGGAAGATCTGGACCGATCGTTAGGACGCCATGATTTCCTAATAAGATTCCATTGTCTTCGTGGATAAAATTAAAGGCTTCTTCAGCTAATTCGTAAGTTCCAAAGGTTTTGTACGCGCAACAGCGGACTTGTTCACCTACGGAACCGATGATGTAATGCAGCGGCTCAATTGCTTGCTGCAGACAGGCAAAAGTCGTCGCGTATTCTGAATGTGTATGAACGACAGACCGTACCTCTGGTCGATTCGCATAAAAAATACTATGCAGCTCATACTCACTTGATGGTTTGCGCGTTCCTTCCAAAACGTTGCCCTCTAGATCCATCAAAACGATGTCTGCGGATTTTGTTTCAAAATAAGGGACGCCGCTTGGACTGATCAGCATGACTTGTTCTTCAGGCAAATACAGACTGATATTGCCGCCAGTTCCGGTAGTCAAATTTTCAGTAATCAGCTTTTTGCCGTATTCAACAATCAACTCGCGTTCTTTTTGGTACTTCATTTTTTTGCTCCTATCAATAAAAATTATTTTCAGGTTGTTCCGTTAAATAGCGTTTTAAATCATAAGGTGAAAAAATTCCCCGATCAGTCACGACCGCACCGATCAATTCTGGCGGCGTAATGTCAAAAGATGGATAAATCGCTTTGACTCCTGCTAACGTGTGTTTGATCCCATTTAATTCCATGACTTGCTCCGGATCGCGCATCTCGATCTTGATGCTTTCGTGCGTCAGTTTATCTGTATCTGGAATTCCAGTAACAAAATAAGGGATACCAAAACGCTGCGCTAAAATCGCGATTTGATATGTACCGACTTTATTGGCGATATAGCCGTCTTGAGCGATCGTGTCGGCTGCCGAAGTAAAGAGATCGATCTGTTCATGTTCCATCAAATACGCGATCATGTTATCAGAAACGACGGTCGTATCAAATCCCATTTCCGCACAACAACTGGCAGTCAGCTGCGCCCCTTGCAAATACGGGCGTGTTTCGGCACAAAAAAAGCGCAGCGTTTTTTGTTGTTCAAGCGCTTCACGCAACAGCATTCCGATGATCGTTTCTCCGAAACATTGCGTTAGAACTGTCCCGTTGTCAGGGATTTTTGCGATCAAGTATTTCGCCACTTGATTCATCGTATAATAGCGGCGGTTCAAAGAATCAATCGTATTTTGCTTGATTGCTCCTGTGGGGTCTTCGCCTTTTGCTAATGCTGTTTCTGCGACTGCCACACACTTTTCAGTGATCAAGGTCATCCGATTAGCAGTCGTTGGACGCGCATTAGCAATCGTTGCTGCTGCTTTTTTTAAATACAACAGCTGAGCTGCAGGCGTTAAATTTTTGCTTTCTTCTGCCGCCAATGCCATGCCCATTCCTGCCGCCGTGTATGGTCCCGCACTTTGCGTCACCATATCTGTGATGGCTTGCGCGACTGCTTGATGGGTCTCGCATTCGACAAATTCTACCCGTGTCGGATAGATTCGCCGATCTAAAATACGAACCTTGCCATCTTCATACCAAGCGACATTTTCATATTGCAGCAATGTCGGCATCGTATAATCTTGTCTTTCCAACTTACTCACCTTCTAATTCATTGATTCTATCGATCAGTTGACTGCCGCTAGTAATGTGCTTGCGATCGATAATTAATTGGATTCCTAATTTTAATAACATTTGCTCTGCTTCTGCTTTTTTCTCTAACGGGATCAAAGATAATTCTTTGACCTTTGAATTGCCTACCACCCGCCGAATGATCTCTGTTCCAGCATACCCAACCGCATCTGTCAAAATCTCTTGCAGTAGCGCCTCTTTAAATGCTTGGTTTCGATAAAGCGAAAAAGTCACCGCTTCATCGTAGTATTCAGCTAATTTTTGTCGAACTTGATCATAAACTGTCCCGATCGTTTGTTTGATCCACTGATGGAACACTTGATCGACTGTCGGGTCAAACAAATTTTTGACTAGCGGAAAATAAAGATGGGCGATAACATTACCGATGTCATAGCCCGCCGGTCCATAAAAAGCAAACTCCGGATCAATGACTTTCAAACCGGTTTGATTGATAAAAATAGAACCGGTATGAAGATCGCCATGCACCAATGATTGAGCATTGTTCATAAAGTTATTGCGCAACAGCGCGACCTCGGCTTGCAACGGGGCATTCTCGTATAAATTTTTGATGACAAACGACTCATTACCGGGAGTCAAAACATTTTGCTGCTTATAGTCATCGTAAGGTTCGGTAAAGACCAAATCTTCGCTGATATCGCACATCTCAGGATTAATGAAATCTTTGACCCGCAGCTTTTTCACCTCGCGGTCCAAAACAAGATCACTCGTAAAAAGCAGTGTCCGAGCCAAATATTCCGTGATTTCCTCACTAAAGTCAGGAAAGATTTTCTTTTCGATCAATTCATAACGCATGTTTTGATAATCTGAGATATCTTCCATCGTCAAGGCATACATTTTTTGATCATAATGATATACTTCCGGTACAAACCGCGGTGCCAACTCATTTTGCAACCATAAGATCTCTGCTTCGATCCGATTGCGGTCGATGGTCAATGGCCGCCCAGAAGAACGCAACAAGACATCCGCTTGCTTGATGATCAGACTTTCTTGCGTCGCTTGATTTACCACCCGAAAAATATAATTGATGTTCCCATCGCCAATCTCAGTCACCGTTAACGGATCCGCGCTGGAAAAAGCACCCAATTTCTCCACCACATATTTTTTGACCGCTGCGCTGTCCATTAAAAAATGCTCTTGATATGTCGTTGTTTCATTCGGTGTGATCCTCATAATATCACCTCATTCATTTCATTTTACTATCGAGAAACGTCTCACAAACTCGATCAGCTTCTAGTACGTTATGTTTTTTTCTTTTGCTTATCGTCCACAAAATTCATTTTATTAAGAAAAAAACACCCACCTAAAAGTTTACATTTAAACAAGTCAAATGCAACTTTTCGGTGAGTGTTCTTATTTAATCATAATTTTTGTGCCGATGGTGATGGTCGGTAGCTCTTTATCTTCTACGTAGAGTGTACCCGGAAGTTCCGCCGTTTCTGATCCATCAAAGCGTAAGGTGATATGGCCTAAGTCATCCAAATTTTTCTTTACCACATCTCCGACTGCGGTGATTTTGTAGCTTTGATCGTCAAAAGAAAAATTCATTCCTGCGGTGATCTCATCGGTCGATGGCGACAACTGGATATTGTAACAGTAATCTGCTAATGTTTCCGGCGCGTCATTTCCAAAGAGAATCAACATTTTTTCTTGTCGAAACATCTCTGCTTCAGGTCCAATATGGGTAACGTGTGTCTCAAAAATCATCCTTCATCTCTCCAAACATTTTTAACTATATAATCCAAAACTTGCTAACCAAGCAACAATTACTCTTGGCACACCATTTAAGAAGCGGGAATATAAAACGGATGGTACCCCAACTTCAACTGTTTCTGCTTCAGCTTCTTCTAATCCTAAACCAACTGGGATAAAATCGCAGGCATTTTGCGTATTGATCGCAAACAATGCTGGCAATGCTAATTGCGGTGGAATGTTTCCTTTTCCAATCTCAACCCCGATCAAAGTTCCCAAAATTTGGCTGATAACCGCCCCAGGTCCTAATAACGGTGATAAGAATGGCAATGAACAGATAAAACCAATAATGATCAATCCAAAAACATTTCCTGCCAGCGGTTTCATTAAATTAGCAAAAACCGTTCCGATCCCTGAACCTTGAATAATCCCAATCAATAATGAAACAAAAGCCATGAACGGAATCACAGTATTGATCATTGTCTGTACGCCTTCACGAGCGGATTGATTGAAGGTTGCTACAACTTTCCCGGCGCCCATCCCGATTTTAGCGATAAAACTTTGCTGTTCTGCTCGTTGTTCCGTAATTTTTTTGTCAGTTGAATATTTGTATTTCTTTTCAGCCGGTTCTTCCGTTGCGTGAAGTGTTGCGCTCTCTTCAGTCAATGTGATTTGATTAAGGCCTACTGCGGAAACATAAATATCTTCAGTAATGTATTGCGCTAACGGACCGCTTTTTCCAGTTGGGACGATATTGATCGTTGGAATATTTTTCTTTGGGTAGATCCCGCAGCGTAACGTCCCGCCGCAGTCGATGATCGCTAAAGCGATTTCATCATCAGGAATAGATGTTTTGAATCCATTAACAGCTTCCATACCAGTTAATTCAGCAATTTTATCTACGATCGCCGGTTTTTCGCCGCCGCCTGTTACATAGATAAATTTGTGTTTTTCTTCAGTTGGTGTGATCACTAAAGGGCCGCCGAAACCGCCATTTCCCTTCACTACTTTAATACTATTATAAGCCATGTTTGTTCCTCCTAATAGATTCTTCTCTACTTTTTATCTTGGATACAACGTCATAGGTCGTATTAGTCGACTAATTTAACTTCTTTGCTTAGTTCGATTCCTTGCTGCTTGCAAACGAATGCTGTCGTGAAGTCTGTTACCCAGCCGCCGATAAAGTTCATTACGATCCCAACAAACATATAGCGTATGGCTAGTTCCATCGAGTTTAGACCTAATTGAGTGATTCCTTGGGCAATCCCCATCCAAACAAATAATTCACCGGGATTGATATGAGGGAAAACACCATTACTCGTATGACAAAACTGTGCTTGGGAAGCGTAATAACTTGGTTTGTAATATTCTGGTAAAAAGCGAGCCATAGTGAAAGACATTGGATTTCCTAACATAAAAGCGGAAACAAATGGCAAAATCAAATAGCGAGTAAATGGATTTTTAGAAGACGCTTTAGCAATTTTCGTTACACGTTCTTCTCCTAAAAAGGCGATCAGTGTGTTCATGGCAACCATCAACATCAAAACAACGGGGACGATCCCAGTCATCCAACTAATAAAGGTTTCTGCTCCGGTTTGGAAGAGACTCATAAATCCTTCCGCAAACTTTGTAATATAATCCATTCTTATACACGTCCTTTAGTAAATTTTGTTTGAATCGAATGTTTCATCAACGATAACTGCGTCCCTAGATTCATCAGTGGAGAAATAGGTTTCGTTTCTTGATAATTTCCCTTTTCAACTGCTAAATAGACCTTTTGTGCATTTTCTGCTGCTTGACGCGTCAATTTATTCTCTTTTGTTAAGATAGCTGACTCCATTAATTGATGGATATCGATCCCGACAAATTGGGGACGCGCTTTAAACCGAGCCACTACGGAGATTCCTTGCATCATCTCTGCTTCTTGAATGATTCCCTTATCTGAAACGCCTAATAATAAAATCGTTCCCGAAGCAATTTTTCCAGGTCGGCGGCCAATAGCCACTTTTCCTTTACGTTTCATCCTGATATAGACTGTGTTAAAATTTTTGATTTGCTTCATTCCTAACAAAATCTGAAAAATGTAAGCAATAATGGCAATAACTCCTAAAACGATGATGTTCATTTGATCCCGTCTCCTTCCACAATTAACTGACAGTAATCTTCTTTATTATTGATTTGCTTGACTTCTTTTCGCAGCGTATCATTTGCTGAAATAACAAAGATCGTATCATAAAAACTCAATAATTCTTTTTCCATAGCGAGTGTTAAATTTTCCGGAATCGCCACTAAAAAAACTAATTCAATGTCTTCCAAAGAAGAGCCTTCTGCATAGGTTCCAATCATTACTAAAATTTCTTCGATCTGATGATTGATTCCGTGAGGAAAAGCGATTCCATTCCCGATTACGGCAGATTCTTCTTTAGCCTTTTCTAAAATATAACTTTTAAATGTCTCATCGACCTTCTGCTTGATTACTAATTCATCTAACATCATTGTTAGATTTTCTTCATAAGAAAGTTGCTTATCCAGCTGCATGAAGTTCATCTGAATGTGATCAAAAATAGCTGCTTTCGTCGCAACGATCCGTTTCCACTCGCTCAGCAGCCAATTTTCATTGAACAAATCTGTCAGCTTGATCACTACGGTCGTCGCCTTTGTATGCTTCAATGGAACCGTGGTAAAAACTGCAAAATAACGATCCAGATCCTTGGTCTCATATTCTTCTTCAGAATAATGCGAGATTCGAATGTTGGGACCTAGGACGGTCTCTAGTTGACGTTTGATCATCAATGCTGTTCCTTTGCCTGTATTGCAGACGACGGCGATTTCTTTCATCTTTGTCTGATTATCAGATTTTAATGCGAGTTCAAAATAGATCGCCAAGTAAGAGATCTCTGAAATTTGCTTTGGCTTTTGTAAAAATTGTGCCAAAGCATTGATTCCTAATTCTGCCAGTTCATGAGCAAAGGCATGTTTTTGCTTGAATTCCTCGTGAAAGATATCATACGTCTCTACTTGAAAAATCAACCGATTGATTAAAAACATGAAATGAGTACGCAGATTAATGAACAATTCTGCTTGATCCAAATTAATAAGGACCGCTGCATTGATCTGATCCATCATGAATTGAAACACTTTTTTCACTTCGGTATTATCGGCTTTTGTTTCAAGTACTAAATTATTATTAAAAATATTCAGTGGAAAACATAGAAAGTCAAAATCAAATTGACTGATTGTCAAACTATATTCTGTCGCCAAACTGACAAACAAGTCTTCTAGCAGCGGGTCACCTTCAAAATAATTGATATAATGAGGAACACTTTGTGCAAGAGCATTGCCTGAACGAATCCGTTGAATAGTCAAAGTTATTGTTTTTTTCATCAAACCCAAGGTTCGGAAATCTAATTTTTTATCCAACGCGATTGAATCAATTTGGCGTAATAATTCCTCACTCAAATTCGGCTGCTTCAAGTAATCGTAAGCATGATGCAAATACAATATGCGCAGCTGTGCTTCCGTTCCATCCATCAATAGTCCTTTATTAGGTGTACCAATTAAAGAGACCTGATAGCTTTTCATAATTTTTTTTAGATGACTTAAATCCTTGTTTACCGTCGATCGGCTAACTCCTAAAATTTCAGATAGATCATCAATTACGATATAATCGGTTTGTTTCATAAAACAATCGATCAAAACAGCCATTCGCTTCGTACTTGAATTAAAATCTGTTTGTTGTTTTAAACTTCCATTCATGATCTCTGAAAATTGTTGAGAGTCGATTATTTTCAATGAATAAATTGCGTTATTTTCTTCGATCATTGCCGTACATTCCATCTGATCGTTTAATAATTGAATCGTTTTTTTGGTGGTTTGAGCACTCGTACCAGTTATTTTCTGCAATTCCTCTAAACTCAAATAATCTTGGGTAATAAAATGTTGCAGTAATTGATACCAGCGATTGATCAATGCCATCTTGTTACCCCACCTTCTGTTTATCCGCGAGTTTTTCCTCCAGCAACATTGGTTGTAATACCAGTAATATAACTAGACCGGTTAGATAGATAATAGCATACCAAATCGGCAACTTCACTGAGTTTTCCACTGCGGCCTAACGGGATGGTAGTTGTTTTGCTATAATTTTTACGCAAATCATCAACACTGATTCCGCGGGTATAGGCTAATGCTGTTTCATATTTTACCGTTCGCAAGCCTGTTTCTTCCATAATACCCGGAGCGATTCCCACTACGCGAATTCCTTTTTTGCCTAATTCTTTTGCCCAAGAACGTGTATAACTATTAACTGCCGCTTTTGTTGCGGCATATGGGCTCTGACCTTCTGAACCTTCGAGCCCACTTTCAGATGACATATTGATGATGACGCCTTCGCTTCTTCCCACCATGTTGCGCACAACGGCCTGAGTCATTAAAAATACGCCTTTTTGATTGATGGCTATAATTTTATCAAAGACTGCATCTGACAATTCAAATTCTCCATGCGGATCAGCTGAATCTACTAATAACCGCGGCACATTGATTCCCGCGTTATTCACTAAACCATCGATCTGACCTAAATCTTTAATGACTCGCGCCACGTTTTCTTCTACTTGTTGACGATCCGAAATATCTGTTTGGTAAAAATGCAGATTCTCATGAGCCTGCTTACCTTCTTGAAGATCAAAATTCGCTACCGCTACACCTTGCTCCAACAACTCATCAATAATGCTAGCGCCAATCCCTGAAGAACCTCCCGTTACGATTACTTTCTTTCCTGCAATGTCTAACCAATCTGACATTCATTGTTCCCTCCTCTTATTTACAAACCAAGTATAAAGCGCTTTCCGAAAATGATTAATACACTCTTTTTTTTGTCATTAAAAAAAAAGAGAGACTAATTTGTGAAAAGAAAAAAAGCTATACCAGAATTTCTGGTATAGCTTTCTTAATTTAATTAGAATTCTCCAGGATTGGATTCGATCATTACTTTGATCTCATTGCCTTCCATTACTTTATCAAAGGCTTCACGCCATTCTGTTAATGGGTATTTCTTCGTGATCATTTCATCGATATTGATCGCGCCTTTGGCTAATAGATGGATCGCGATTGGCCAATCGTAAGGATTTTGTGACCGGCTGCCAATGTACTCAATTTCTCGTTGGATAATCGATTCAGTATCTAAGTCCACCATTTTATTAGCAAACAGACCGACTTGGACGAATTGTCCTTGTTTGCGGAGCAATGGTAAGCTGGCATTAACTGCTGGTACAGCTCCTGATGCGTCGTACACTTTATCAACACCGTAACCGTCTGTTACTTCATTGACGATCGCTGCTAAGTCTTCTTTCATTGTGTCGACTACGATATCTGCGCCAAGTTTTTTAGCCAAAGCTAAGCGATGAGCGTCTTTAGTGATCCCTGTCATGATGACAAAAGCACCAATTTCTTTAGCGATTTGTAACAGGAATAAGCCGATTGGACCAGGTCCCATGATAATGATTGTATCTTTTAGTTCTAGATGGCTTTTTTGATACATCGCATGGACACAACAAGCCAATGGTTCACTCATCGCAGCACCTTCATAACTTAAATGGTCTGGCAATAGATGGATACTTTCTTCTCGTGCCAATACGTAATTTGCCATCGAGCCATTTTGCTGCGTCCCGATTCCTTTACGGTGCGGACACAAATTGTATTGTTTTTCTTTACAGTAGTCACATTCGCCGCAAACATAAAAAGTAGTTTCACTTGTTACCCGATCACCGACTTTGACTTTGGTTACCTTATCGCCGACTTCAACAACTTCACCGGAAAATTCATGACCCAGCACAACTGGTGTGGTAGGATTTTTATATTCGCCCTTAAAAGTATGGATGTCTGAACCGCAAATACCGGTGTAAGCAACTTTAATCAAGACTTTGTCTTCTGCCGCTGTGGGAACTGGCAGATCGATAAATGCCATTTTGTCATATCCTGGTTCTTGTTTTGAAACGCCCTTCATCATTTTCGTCATTTCTGTCTCTCCTCATTCATATTAAGGAAAATAATTTTTATCGAAAAAATTATTTTGATTACTATTTTTTTAAATTTAAATGCCTTTTGTTTTTGTAATTATTCGCCAAAGATTAGATCACTTGTGCAACTAATTCTGAGAATTTCAAGAAGATCCACTTCAAGAAGTTACCGCCAGTGTCTAAGTTTGTGATTTGAGCTGCGCCGTCAGGGAATTTTACGATTCCTTGCGCCATTTCAGTAATAACTGGTGAAAAATCAGTCGCCATCAATAATGCTAAAGCCATAACGACAGTCAAAGAAATAACTGAGTGCAAGATATTTCCTTTACGGCTAGGTACAACTAAAGCTGCAAAGAATGGAATCGTTGCTAAGTCACCAAATGGCAATACACGGTTTCCTGGTAAAATGACAGCTAAGAACAATGTGATCGGTACCATCAAAAGACCTGTCGATAATGCTGCGGGTGAACCGGTTGCTAAAGCTGCATCCATTCCTAGATAGATTTCGCGATCGCCATAACGGCTTTGTAATAATTTTTGTGCGCCTTCTTGAATTGGGATCAAACCTTCCATCAAGATTTTTACCATCCGTGGCATCAAGAACATTACACCGCCCATGTTCATTCCCATTTGTAAAATGCCAATAAAGTCATAACCGCCTAGCAAGCCAAGGAACATCCCGATGATAATACCCATGATCATTGGTTCCCCAAAAATACCAAAACGTTTTTGAATTGTTTCTGGTTTCACGTCTAATTTGTTGATACCAGGAATTTTATCGACTAACCAGCCAACTGGTAATGCCAAAATAGCATAACCTTGAGCAGAACCGGTTGTGATACTGATTCCTTCTAATCCGTAATACTCTTGAACTTTTGGTGCTGTTTTATCCGCGATAATTTGAATGATAATCGTGAATAAGATGCCGCATAAGATGCCAAAGAAAAAGCTTTTTGTTACAATATAACCAGTTGCTGCTACAGAACTAACGTGCCAGTAGTTCCAGATATCGATGTTTAGTGTTTTGGTCCGATTCAATGCTAACATGATCAAATTTACCACTAAAATGACTGGAATCATTACAGCCGCGATTGGTTGCGCCCATGTCCCGGCTGAGACTGCTGGCCAGCCTGCGTCAATGATCGTCAAGTTCAATCCGAACCGTTCAACCATCGCTTGTGCTGCTGGACCTACATTTGTGGTCAAGACATTGATGACCAAGTTGATCCCGATCATCCCGATACCTACAGTGATCCCTGAAATAATTGCTTTTTTAACTGGAACTCTAAAGATAATCCCAACAATGAAGATAATGATTGGCAGCATAACACTTGCGCCAGCACCTAAAACACTCTGTACTGCGTTCATTAAACTATCCATAAATTCCTTCCTCCCAATTCGTTTTAGTCTAGGTTTCTAAAGACCTTGCTGTTGTTCAACTATCCAGCAAACGATCTTCAAATGTTACTAATATTTCCCGTACATCAATTACGCTGTACTTCGTCTTATTCAAAATCTTTATTCCCAGCTGCGTCAACTGTAAAAAACAGCATTAGAAAATCGCGCTAGTCGCCAAGCAGCAGACATTCGCTTACAGATAAACGAACGTGCTTTGAAACTCATGAACTAGCGCCTTATCCAAAGTTATTAAATTCCTTTAGCTACTTCAAGAATTTGATTTTCGATTTTTTCTGTTCCGATCCCTGTTAAAAATGCCATCGCAGAAATTGCTGGAATTTTGTATTGTGTTGGCAACATTGTTGTTGAAATCAACATGTCTGCACTGTCTTGTCTTCCGGCTGCTTCTGAAATTTTGATTTGTGTAATCTCTACCGGCAAATTGTTTTTAGCGAATAATTCCTCGACTTTTTTCATCACTACCGTTGATGTTGCGATTCCTGCTCCACATGCTACTAATACGCGAATTGGTTTCATAATATTTCTCTCCCTTTTTATAATTGATTGTTTTTGATCGTGCTGATTAACTCAGTCGCTGTTGTCGCTAATAATAATTCTGATAAAACTGCTTCATTTTGTAATAATCCCATCAACGATTGCAGCATCTCTAATTGCGCATGGGGTTGATTCAGTCCTAATACAAAGACGATCTGAGCTTCCACTTGCTTGCTGTTGTCTTCCATGCTTTTGAAAGCTACTGGGTCTTGCAAAGTCACTACTGCTACAAATTCTTCCAACACACATTCCGCATCAGTATGCGGGATCGCCGCGCCGAAATTCATTAATTGAATACCGGTAGGAAAAGTTTCTTCCCGTTTTTTAATCCGTTCTAAAAAGTCTTCTCGGACCCACCCTAGGTCTGAGGCTTTTTGATTAACTTGTTCAAACAACTCATCACTTGAAGAAAAGTTCTCTTGTGCGAAAACTAACGGTTCTTTCACATATGAACTTAGTGTCGTTTCTGTCATTATTTTGCCCTCCAATACTCATCGTTGAAATCGATCAACGATTCCCGAATTTCTTCTTTCGTTGTTGCCTTCTCTAATTGTGCCAACTCATCGGCACCTGCTAAACTCATCATTTCAAAAATCAAATCCAGGTGTTCCTCTTTATCATTTGAAGCGAGTAAAATCACCGTATGGATTTTTTTGCCATCTTCAGTGAGAATTCCTTTTTTCACCAGTCCTAAACTGATTCCTACACCGATTGCTCCTGCCTCAGCTACTGTATGCGGCAACGCGATCTTATGACGTAAAACGGTATAGGCTGGCGGTAACGGCATTTCTTTTTTCAACGTCTGCACGTAATCTGTCGTGATAACTTGTTGCCGTTCCAACGGTTGCGCCAATGCATCTAAAACTTCTGACCAGCTGATCGCTTCTTCAAAAATTTGGATCGTTTCTCCTTTTAAAAGATCGATCAAATGCGGCCGTTTCTTTTCCAAGATTTTAGATTCTTTTGGTGCAAACAGGCTTAGCAATTCGTCATAAAAACTCATTTCGTCCGCGATGACCGCGTGTTTTTTTACCACTGCCAAGATTTTCTCCGGTGTAACGATCTCCGTCTGAATGATCGCTGTCGAACGTAACACACGTTCTCTTAATTGCCGCTTTTCTTGTTCTGATAAAAAATTGTTCACGACGAAAACTTTCTTTTCCGTTTTTAACGGAACCGCTGAGAAAACGAAGTCTACATCATAATCATTCCGATAAAATTCACGTGCTGACATCGATGTGACAAAATCAATTTCCGGCAATAAATTTTTCAATGTGTTTTCCAATAAAACCGTGATTGAGATCCCATTCGGACAAACGACGATTGCTTGCTTCCGATTTTCCGGATGGACGATTTCTGAGCTCTCCACGATGTGGCTGCCAATAAACAGCGAAATGAAAAATAATTCCGCATCTGGAACTGGTTGCTCAAAATAGATTTCCAACGGCCCGCTGGCTTCTTTGACTAAATAAAATAGTGAAAATAAATTGGCATCTTTATTTTCTTGATAATATTGTGCCTGCAGATTCAAGCGATATTTGATGCGATAGTAAGCTGGACGCATGTGGACAAGCAATCGCTCTAATAATTTTTCCTTTTCCTCTAAGCTGACACTAGCGATCTGTTCAAAATTTGCGATGACTTGTTCTAAAGCTTCTTTCATTTTATTGATCTCTTTCACCGATAAAATATCACCGCGGGAAAGATTGGTCGTCAGCAGCAGCATCGTTAAGTAAACGCGTTCATTTTCACTTAAACCATCAACATCCCAAATGACCCGATCAGCAGCTAAATATTCTTTCGTATCTGCAAGTTCGCGATAATTGACTTTAAAACTGTAAGAGATCAACTTACCTTTTTGCGCCCGTCGAATCACTAAAATGATCAATAGCGGTAAGGTTTTTAGTCGTTCGTCTGTAAACTGGACTTTCAACTCTTCTTCTACTAACTCCACGCGTTTGCGAAAGACTTCGATCTGCTGCAAATCAATATTGGCAAATTGGCTAATAAAATTGATCCCATTGTACATCGCCGCTAAATTGTTCAATAAATCAGAAAGGACATTGCGTTTGTTCCACTCATCTCCTTGAATGAAATACCCTTTTTGACGAGTATATTTCAAGACCAATTGATTTTTCTGCAACTGCTGCGTGACTTCTTTCAAATCCCGTAGCACAGTGTTGCGGCTAACATTCAATTCATCAATAAAATGATTCAGCGATAAATAATCTTCTTTGCTAAGTAACATCAATTCAATTATGGACGCTCGTTCTTTACCAGAAAAAACATAATTTTCTGTTGATTCCCCGAGCTGTTCATCACCACCCTTATAATTTGAGAGAATCTCATTTGCGATGAGAAAGTGACCGTTTTTTGTTCGTTTAATCTCACTCAACTTTTCATCTAGTAAAGAATCATTGATCTTCTTCAACGCGTAATTCAATTGCCCACGCGTCAAGTCGAATTTCTCGCACAATGTTTTACTAGTGATCTGCGGATTGTTGATTAACTCAACAAAAATCTGATTAGTTCGTTCTTCTAAGTTCATCCTTATCCCTCTTTACATTCTTAAATTTAAATGAAAAACGCTTACAATTCTAGCTTATTTGTTCACAATTAATTCAGTGTTTTTTATGCAACCTGGTGCTGACAGATACTTTTTTTTCACAAAAAAAATAAGCAGAAATAAGAAATGCTTGAATAGCAGCAATAAAGAATCCTTACATTCCTATTTTTTACTACGTATTATGCAACTTGATTCTCTTATTTTCTACTTATTCTATCAGTAGTCTCATTATTTGTCTGTTTTTTATGTAAACGAGACTTTCTCATTTTTACAGTAAAAATAGCTTTAGCATAGGTCTAAACGCTAAATAATCCGAAAAAAAAACTGAAATGGACGAATAATTCATCCTTCAGTCTCTTTTTTTTACACGTCATGATCCCATTGATACCTTTTTCAACGATAATTTAAAATGGATACTGGTTTTTCCCGGTTTTGGTTGTCACCCATTGAACACGGGTGAATTCTTCTAATACCCATTCACCGTTGAACCGTCCAATCCCAGAATTTTTTTCGCCGCCGAATGGTGCGTTGGGTTCATCAGCAACGGTCAATCCATTAATGTGACACATGCCGGACTCCAACTCATTGGCTAACATCCTACCTTTAGTTAAATCACTGGTGAACAGGGCGCTGGACAACCCGTAGTCAGTGTCGTTTGCTGCTGTGATCGCGGCGGTTGTGTCTTTTACTTTTAAGATCGGCAGGACTGGACCAAAAATTTCCTCATGAAAAACTGTTAGTGTTGGATCTTCTGAAACTAAAACGAACGGCTCTACGACCTGACCTTTGATCATTCCTTCTACTAAAAATTCAGCTTTGGCTGATTGGGCCTGCTGGATGATCTCTTCGATATGGTCCGTTTGTTTTTGATTGATGATCGGACCGATGATCGTCTGCGTATCGGCAGGGTTTCCAACAACTAATTTTTTTACTCGCTCCACTACTTTAGCAACAAACTTGTCAAAGACCGCTTCCACTACGATGGCTCGATTGGCAGCCATACAAATTTGACCGGAATGCATAAATTTGCTGACGACCAACGCATGGGCAGCTTCATCCAGATTAGCGTCTGCCAATACGATAAATGGAGAATTTCCACCTAATTCCAAGGCCACTTGTTTGATCCTTTTTCCGCTCAGTGCATGACTGGCGATATTTTTTCCGACGGGTGTCGAACCGGTAAAGGAAATGAAATTAGGAATGGGATGGCTGACAAAATAATCCCCGATCTCACTGCCGCTACCGATCGTCACATTCACCAAGCCTTGCGGAACACCAGCCTCTTCAAAAATTTTAGCTGGCAGCAGGCCGCCGGTCACCGGACTGTCACTTGCCGGCTTGATGACCACCGCAGCAAGCGCAGGGGCTAATGAGCGCATCGTCAAATGAAAAGGAAAATTCCAAGGACTGATGATTCCAACGACACCAACCGGCCGACGCATCACAAAACTTTCTGTGCCGCTGCTTGTCGGCAAGATTCGGCTCTCAATCCGCAGCGGAAAACTAGCCGCTTCTTCGGTGATGCCTTTTGCCAAATTGACTTCAAGTCCGGCTTTGATTTTTGTGGCGCCGCCTTCTTTGACCAGCCATTCCATAATTTCAGCTTGCTGCGCTTCGATCAAAGCCGCCGCTTTTTTTATTACTTGACTGCGTTCTTTAGGTGTTTTGGCGATCCATTCTTTTTGCGCTTCTTGAGCGGCTTGATAGGCCTCATTAACATCTTGGGTATTTGCACCTTGGATCGTAGTGAGCGTCTCTTGAGTATACGGATTTCTATCTTCATTCACCTGATCTAAATCATTGCCTGGCTTCCATTTGCCGCCAATAAACTGCTTGTCGAACTGTCTTTCCATAGTTTCCATCCCTCCTATCTTTTTATCATAGAATACGTTTTCAATAAAAAGCAAAAAATAGGCTTGCTAGGATCGGTCGACCTTAATAAATTTAGCAACAATTAGTTTTTTTCTTCAGTAAAGCAAAAAGGAACTGTGACAAAAATTGTCACAGCTCCTTTTTGCTAAATAACTAGTGTTCCAGCTTCAAGAAACAAGCTGAAATTGCTTGAAGCTCATAACTTCGCTAATCAACTGCTAGTTTGATTTCGTAAGGTTCGATCTTGAACAGTTGCGCTAAAATTTGATTGACTTGATCAAACAATTGGTCGTTGTCTTCAAATGTTTGTTTTGTTTGAATTCGTTGTGCGGCTGCTTGATAAACGATTTGATCCCCAAGCCGTTTAGGTTCGATCATGTCGCTGCCTTTTTTTAAAACGAGCGTCTCTTCCCCGATCCCAGTCGGAATGACTGTCTCCCGCCACCCATTTTTCTGGGCAAGCGTTTGGACAAGTGACGGAACATCAAAATTATCCAGCACTTCAGACAAGCGGTCTTCAAAATGAATAGTGAATGTCTCCGTATTTTGCATCTTGCAGGCATTGCACCCGCCATCAACTAAAAAAGCGCTACTGGAAATTGCTGCTTTAGCCATGCTGCTCTCTTCCTTTCTGATAAATAGTACTGAGCGCTTTCGCATCCAGCTCAGCAAAAGTCGTTATGACTTGATCTGCAAAAGCTAAATCTTGCTTAGGAAACGCTGGGTTGGCAAAGCCGACACAAACCATTCCGGCATTAGAAACAGCGCCCGTACCGTTTTTCGTGTCTTCAATCCCTAAACACTTTTCAGGCTCTACCCCTAACCGTTTGGCGGCCGCTAAATAGACATCTGGTGCGGGTTTTGAATGCGCCACTTCTTCAGTGCTAACGACTTCTGAAAAATACTCGATCAACCCGATCGCTGCCAAATTTATTTTGATCTCTGCTAACGAAGAAGAGGAAGCTACCGCTAATTTTAATCCGCTTTCATGCAATCGTTTAACAAATTCCTGCACATGCGGAATGACTTTGATCCCGTCACGTTCGATCATCGCTTGGCGCAAAGACGTCATTTGCTGAACATATTCTGGTACGGATAAAGGCAATGAAAATTCTTGTTTCATCTGCTCCCACATATACTCGCCAGTTGTTCCCATAAATTGAAAATGGTAGCTTTCGGCTACTTCATGACCCGCTTCTTTTAAAATCTGTGATTTGCTTTGAAAATACGTATATTCTGAATCGACTAACACGCCATCCATATCGAAAATAATCGCTGCTAACATTCCATTCCTCCATACAAGTATTTGTTTAAACTCTACCATAGATCTCAAAAAGTGGGTAGCCTTCTAGCGAAAAGACTTCCGCTGACCTGTTCTATTGCTTCGTACTTTAACTCCTTCTAAATTTTCCCAAACAAAAAAGCTGTGATTTCTCACAACCTTTTTTGCGCTTCAAGGAGCGTTCAAGCATTCCATGTGTTAATTAATTTTTTGCAACACTAGCCGTTTTATAATATTTTTTCAATTGCCTTTTCCGGAATAAACCACATCAATAAAATCAAAACATTGACGATCAATACCGCGATCGGAGCGATCAGCTTGCCTAAAATCAGCGCTACGATGGCTAAACCGATGGTTAAATACAATTTAGGATAATGTCTGAACATCTGGCCGATCTGGGAATCTTTTCCATTCGCGCGAACCAATGCTCGGACTAGTAAATAATAAGCAAAATCGGTCCCTAAGATGATCAGTCCATATAAAGCTTGCGGCGCCCAATCAAAGGGATAATTGCCGACCCAAGCTGTCGCATACGGAAACATGGTCATCATCAAAATCAAAAAATTATTGGCCCACAATACCCAGCCGTCGACTTTTTTTACTACTTGAAAGAGATGATGATGATTGTTCCAATAAATCGCCAAACTAACAAAACTGATCAGATAGACAATAAACTTATGTTTCATAACCAAAAAAGCTGACCATTCCGCTGAAGCAGGTTCATGCAGTTCCAAAACGAGCAACGTCATAATGATCGCAATGACCGCGTCGGTAAACGCTTCTATTCGTGATTTTGACATTTTTTTCTCCTAACTCTTTTTTATTCCAATGTTACTAACAAAAAATAAGTTTCCTCTACGGCTTCTATTAAACAAAAAAAAATGTAAAATATCAAGGATAATACTGTACTATTGGGGGCTTATCAGTCGTTTCTCATTAATTAATGCTGATTCCTAACTTTAATCAGGAGAAAACTGAGCATAAATACGTCTTAAGTTGGACGTAAATGAAAAAACAATTTGCTAAACTAGATTCAGTTAAACAAATGGAAAGAAGGAATTTAAAATGATGAAAGAATATCCTCTAGTTGTCCGAATTTTAGCTGTTATTGGCTTCTTTTTAGTCGGCAGCTTGATTTTAAGTATTGTTGGGCCGGTACTCGCAGGTTTGATCAAATTATTTTTCAAGATCGCTATTCCGTTAGCCGTAGCCTATTTCTTGGTCAAATGGTTGACCAAACACCGCAGACGGACTTATTAATCAAAAATCGTAGACAGTGGGCTTTTCGCCGATGCTGTCTACGATTTTTTTACTATTCATCTGAGCTGCGATTTATTCAGATCCGTTTAAGCTTCAATTAAGCTTCGGCTATTATATTATGTTCATCCCAAATAATCTTTTTCATTTTTGCCAGTTGCTTCGGTGACTGGCACCCTTTTTTTATCAGCTGACTATCTCCCTGCTAGCCTCACATACTAGCAGGATTTTTTGATTACTTTGAGTCATTGTAAAATTACTTTTTTGCTGCATAAAAAATATTTTTAACTGTCTTAGACTTTCTATTATTAAACAAAAAAACTGGAAGCCTCATGTATCAAGGTTTCCAGCTAATTAGACTCTTTATCCCAGTGCAACGTCTAGGATCATCATAATAATAAAACCGGTCATCGCACCAAACACACCGAAATGATGTTTGCTGTCTGTTGTTGCTTGCGCTTCTGGGATCAACTCTTCCACTACCACATAGATCATAGCACCCGCTGCAAACGATAGTGCATACGGCAAGAGCGGTTCGACACTAGTTACTAGCAGCGCCCCAATCACAGCGGCGATTGGCTCTACTAGGCCGGATGCTTGGCCATAAAGGAAAGACTTTGTTCGGCTCAAACCTTCTTGTCGCAAAGGAATCGAGACTGCAGCGCCTTCTGGGAAATTTTGGATCCCAATCCCTAATGAAACAGAGATCGCTGCTAAAACTGCCACCGCTGGATTCGCTGCTTCACTTGCAGCCCCAAATGCCACTCCGACTGCTAACCCTTCCGGAATATTGTGCAAGGTGATCGAAAACACTAGCAAAATCGTCCGTTTCAAATGACTTGGCAAGCCTTCTTTTTCTTTATTCGGTCCAAAGTGCATATGGGGAATCGTTTTATCTGCGATGTATAAAAACAGTCCGCCTAATCCAAAGCCTAAACTAACTACTAGCCACGGAATCGAACCGTTCTCTTCTGCGGCTGCGATCGCTGGGTCTAATAATGACCAAAAACTAGCTGCGATCATTACACCCGAAGCAAAACCTAACATCAAGTTTAAGACATTGCGGTTGATATTTTTAAAGAAGAAGACCAACGCGGCACCTAATGCCGTCATCCCCCAAGTAAACAGTGTTCCCACCAGTGCCTGCTGCCAAGCCGCTAAACCTAATAACCACCCAATCATAACGTCCTCCTAATTTTCATTATTCTACTATTGATTATTACAGAAAATTTGATCTGATGACTCCATGACACATTTTTTTAATTGATTACTTTAGTAACTCAGCTTAGGAGTAGTGATTCAATTGCAGCCGGTTTTATTGATTATTTTAGAATAAGTAATAAAATCAGCTAAAATTTCTCCTGAAACCGTTTTGTTCGTACTAACTTTATCATATTTTAGGTATACCTGTAAACTTTTTCTTCCGAGACACTTTCTTTGCCGGTTTTTTTAAGACACGTTATAATTTTTAATATGAAACTTACAAAAAGAAAGTGAGTGAAGATGATGTCAGAAATTAATGCAGGCGTTGCAATGGTCAAAGTTTTAGAAGCTTGGGGAATCGATCATATTTATGGAATTCCCGGCGGTTCTTTCAACTCAACGATGGATGCGCTTTATCACGAACGTGAATCAATCAAATATATCCAAGTTCGCCATGAAGAAGCCGGAGCACTTGCGGCGGCGGCGGATGCAAAATTGACTGGTAAAGTCGGAGCGGTCTTTGGTTCTGCGGGTCCTGGTGCTAGTCATTTGATCAATGGTCTTTATGATGCACAAATGGACCATGTCCCACTTTTAGCTTTGTTAGGACAAGTCCCTTCCACTTCGATGAACTACAATGCTTTTCAAGAATTAAATGAAAATCCGATGTTCGCAGATGTCAGCGTGTACAATCGGACGGTAATGACTCCGGAAAGTTTGCCGCATGTAATCGATGAGGCGATCAAAGCGGCGTACCAGCAAAAAGGGGTTGCCGTCGTTACTATCCCCGTCGATTTTGGGTTTGAAGTAATTGAAGAGGCGGAGATTGCGACTGCGAAAAATCATAAGACCGGCGTACTTCTTCCGGCTGAAGCAGATTTGAAAGCAGCGCTGCCGTTGATCGAAGCGGCTAAAAAACCAGTACTTTATATCGGTCAAGGCGTTCGCGGCGGATTTGATGCGGTCAAAGCATTCACCGAACATTTTTCAATGCCGGTTGCATCAGCCGTCTTAGCCAAAGGAATCATTACAGATCTGTACGAAAACTTTTTAGGCTTTGCGGCACGAGTAGCAACGAAACCAGCAAATGAAGCACTAGCTGAGGCAGACTTGATTCTATTTGTCGGCAGCGATTTTCCATTTGGCCGTTACTTCTTTAATCCCGATGCGAAATTTATCCAAGTCGATATTGATGCAGCAAAATTCGGCCGGCGTCATCCTGTCGATTACTCTGTTTTAGGGGATGGCGCGACAGCGCTTCGCCGGTGGGTTGAACTTGGAAAAGCTCGCCCAGCCGATGACTGGTTGAAAGCCAATCAAGCAAACATCAGCAACTGGCATGCTTGGCGCAAGAGCTTCTACAATGATGATTCGACGCCATTGCGCGCGGAACCTGTCTTTAAAGAAGTCAATCGTATCGCTGAAAAAGATGCCGTCTATGTTGCCGATGTGGGCAATGTTACCTTGAATGCGATCCGCCACTTAGAAATGAACGGCGAGCAGCAATTTACTACTTCCGGCTGGTTTGCGACGATGGGCAATGGTGTGCCTGGCGGAATCGCGGCCCAATTAAGTTATCCAAACAAACAAGTCTTTACATTCAGCGGCGATGGCGGCTTTGCAATGCAAATGCAAGATATCATCACACAAGTAAAATATGATTTGCCAATCATCAACGTTGTTTTTTCTAACAATGCTTTTGGTTTTATCGAAGCCGAACAAGAAGATACGGAACAACAAAAATTCGGTGTCTTTCTAGAAGGAGCGGATTTTGGTAAAGTCGGTGAAGCGCTAGGTGCTGACGGCTTCACGATCACTGAATACAGTCAATTAGAACCAGCTTTCACTGCTGCTAAAGCAAGCAAACGTCCGGTCGTGATTGATGTCAAAATCAAAGATGAACGGCCATTGCCGGTCGAAGCTTTAGAATTAGAACCAGAAAAATTCTCAGCAGAACAAATCACTGCATTCAAAGAAAAATACCAAGTTCATGACATGCCGACTTTGCGAGAATTATTGAAATAAAATAAAAGGAGCTGTGACAGACTTTGTCATAGCTCCTTTTACATTCTCCGAATCGTTTGTTTTGTTTCTAATTCTAACTGTTTTGTCAACGCTTCAGCTGACAGCTCGCGATTCACTAAGGCTTGTAAGACCATCGGCAAATTGACTCCAGTCACTAAAGCTTGCCGCGAATCATTCATCACACAATAGCTGGCATAGCGAAATGGTGTACCGCCGAACATATCTACTAACCAAACGAGTTCATCGACTTCCGTCAATAAAGCTTTAGCCAAATCTTCAATTTTTTTTTGCAGCCCTGTTGCCCCAGGATCAATATTTACTGTTTTTACATAGCTTTGCTCACCCAAAATAGCTTCAGCTGTTTTCAACAAACTGTCTGCTAAATGGTCATGGGTCGCGATTACTATCCCAATCATACTGACACATCCCTTCAATTTTCCAGTCTATCCTATTTTAAACTGCAAGTAAATTCTTAAGGAAGCTTGAAACTTCAGATGTTCCCCGATATAATGCAAAGAGGCCTTAAGCCAATACTGATAAAGCGAGGAAAATCATTGATTACAGTAAGTGACGTTAGTTTACAGTTTCCTGACCGTAAATTATTTGATGACGTAAATATTAAATTCACTCCCGGCAATTGTTACGGGTTGATTGGTGCAAATGGTGCCGGCAAATCAACTTTTCTTAAGATTTTAGCAGGTGATATCCAGCCTTCGACCGGCTCTGTTATTTTGGGTCCGAACGAACGAATGGCTGTGTTGAAACAAAACCATTTTGACTTTGAAGAATACACTGTTATGGAAACAGTCATCATGGGCCACCAACGTTTATACCAAGTCATGCAAGAAAAAGACGCCATTTATATGAAGGAAGATTTTTCTGACGAAGACGGTATTCGCGCAGCTGAACTAGAAGGCGAATTTGCCGAGCTAGACGGCTGGGAAGCTGAGCCTGAAGCAGCTGTCCTATTACAAGGCTTGAACATTCCTGAAGATTTGCATCAACAAAAAATGAGTGAATTGACTGCCGGACAAAGAATCAAAGTTCTTTTGGCGCAATCACTTTTCGGTAAGCCCGACGTTCTTTTGTTAGACGAACCAACGAACGGCTTAGACATCCAATCAATCAACTGGCTGGAAGAATTCTTGATCAATTTTGAAAATACCGTGATCGTCGTATCCCATGACCGCCACTTCTTAAACAAAGTGTGTACGCACATGGCCGACCTTGATTTCGGCAAAATCAAATTATATGTCGGCAACTACGACTTCTGGTTGGAATCAAGCCAATTAGCAGCAAAATTACAATCACAGCAAAACACTAAAAAAGAAGAGCAGATCAAAGAATTGCAAGACTTTATCGCTCGTTTCAGCGCCAACGCATCAAAATCAAAACAAGCGACTTCTCGGAAGAAAATGTTGGATAAAATCACACTAGATGATATTCAACCTTCTTCTCGCCGCTACCCATTCGTTCAATTTAAACCAGAACGAGAAATTGGCAATGATTTATTGCAAGTGGACAATGTCAGTGTGACACTCGACGGCAAGAAGATTCTTGACAACATCTCTTTTACGTTGAATCGCGACGACAAAGTGGCGTTCATCGCTGAAAGCGACTTAGTGACGACGACCTTGTTCAAAGTCATCATGGGCGATCTTAAGCCCGATACAGGTACGATCCGCTGGGGAGTAACGACTAGTCAAGCGTACTTGCCAAAAGATACGACGAAAGAATTCGATAACACGATGCCGATCCTCGACTGGCTGCGTCAATATGCCAGCAAAGAAGAAGACGACAATACTTTCTTACGCAGTTTCTTAGGCCGGATGTTGTTTTCTGGCGACGAAGTCATGAAACCAGTCAACGTCTTATCCGGTGGCGAAAAAGTTCGTTGTATGTTATCAAAATTGATGCTGTCAAAATCAAACGTCTTAGTCTTAGATGATCCAACAAATCATTTAGACTTAGAATCGATCTCAGCATTGAATGATGGCTTGATTTCTTATAAAGGTTCGCTTTTATTTGCTTCCCATGACCATCAATTTATCCAAACGATCGCTAACCGTATCATCGCGATTTCTGAAAATGGTGTCGTGGATCGTGCTGAAACGACGTACGATGAATTCTTAGAAAATCCTGAAGTTCAAAAACAATTGAGTCAATTGTATTAAACAAAAAAGGCTATGACAAAAATTTTTGTCATAGCCTTTTTCGTTTAAACGGTGTTCCAGCAGCTTCTTTGGAAATCAGCCGAAATTTCACAAAAATTTGAGAAACAGTTTTCGAAAATTCCTGCTTATTTCTTGAAGCTGTCCACTTCAGTCACAACTGTTTCTTTTTAATTGCGTTTTTCACCGCGAGTAAAGACTGCGATACAGCCAAGTCCTGTATGACTGGCGATCGTCGTGCCTAAAGGAAAGATCCGAACTTCTTTTGGCTGGATACTTTCTTCTAAGTGGCGCTTCACTTCTTCTGCCCCTTCTTGGTCAGCACTAGTGGTGATAAAAATCGTTTGGTTTGCGGGATCTTTCGTTGCTTCGCTGATTTTGTCAGCAACTAACTGCAACGCTTTTTTGCGTCCCCGCACTTTTTCAACATTTTGCAATCGACCTTCAACATCAACCGTGATGATCGGCTTGATATTCATCAATCCGCCGATTGCGGCACTCGTTTTAGAAATGCGCCCGCCGCGTTGCAAATGTTTCAAATCATCGACAGTTACCCAATGATGATAAGTCAGTTTGTTTTCTTCCAGCCATTCGTACAAATCGGTCAGAGACATTCCTGCTTGCTGTTTCTGAGCCGCTTCATAAACCATCAGACCTTCACCGCCGCTGGCAGCTAACGAATCGACTACGTAGACTTCTGCCGCTGGCAAATCTTCTTTCAAGATCGCAACTGCCTGCATCGCACTTTGGTATGATCCACTCATACCAGAAGAGAAGCAAATATACAAAATCGGGATGTTTTTCTCCGCATAACTGCGGAAAAATTCGACATAACGGCCAACATTCACTTGTGAAGTTGTCGGCATCGCTCCATCTTTGATTTGTTGATAAAAATCAGTGATTTTAAAATGACGCCCTAAATCATCAGCGAATTCAGTACCGCCGATCGAAACATGCATTGAAATAAAATCAACGTTGTTTTCTTCTAGTAATTCATAAGGCACATCACAACATGAATCTGTCAGAATCTGATACATTTTTAAAGTCCTCCAAATACCCACTTAATAGTAAATCTATTTTACTAGATAATTGGTTGCTTGTCTCACAATATGTTAGATTTGTGCCCAAACACTCTCCATAATGTTTGTTTGTGTCCGATCGGGACCGACAGAAAACGTTGAGATCCGAACACCGACAAGTTCAGAAACACGACGAACATAGTTTCTCGCATTTTCCGGCAGATCTGCTAGATCACGACAACCAGTAATATCTTCGCTCCAGCCAGGTAATTCTTCATAAACTGGTTTGCAGCGATTCAATTCTTTCAAACTTGCTGGATAGTGATAAATCAATTCACCGTCTAATTCATAAGCGGTACAAATTCTGACCGTTTCTAATCCGCTCAAGACATCGATTGAATTCAAAGAAAGATTGGTAATGCCTGAAACACGTTTAGAATGACGCATAACAACAGAATCAAACCAGCCAACACGACGCGGACGGCCAGTTGTCGTTCCATATTCATGACCAACTTCACGGATCTGTTCACCAACTTCATCAAATAATTCTGTTGGGAAAGGTCCATCACCAACACGTGAGGTGTAGGCTTTACAGACACCGACAACTTTATCGATCTTCGATGGGCCGACACCGCTACCGATCGTTACACCGCCGGCAACTGGGTTAGATGACGTAACAAATGGATATGTTCCTTGATCGATATCTAACATAACCCCTTGGGCACCTTCAAACAATACACGTTTGCCATGATCCAACGCATCATTCAAAATAACTGAAGTATCGGTTACATATTTTTTGATTTGTTGGCCGTATTCATAATATTCTTCAAAAATATCATCAAAGTTCAATGCTTCATCATCAAACATTTTAACGAATTGACGATTCTTTTCTTCTAAATTGATTTTCAAGCGTTCTTCAAAAATTTCCTTGTCTAATAAATCGGCAATCCGGATACCGACACGAGCAGCTTTGTCCATGTAAGCTGGTCCGATCCCTTTGATCGTTGTACCAATCTTGTTTTCGCCTTTTGCATCTTCTTGCAATTGATCCAACTTGATATGGTAAGGCAAAATCACGTGCGCGCGATCAGAGATTCGTAAATTATCCGTCACAATGCCGCGTTCATGTAAATACGCCAGTTCTGTCACTAATGATTTCGGGTTGACTACAACACCATTCCCAATAACACTGATCTTTTCTTTGTAGAAGATCCCTGAAGGAATCAAGTGCAATTTATATGTTTCATTGTCAAATTTGATTGTATGACCTGCATTGTCTCCACCTTGGTAGCGAGCAATGACTTCTGCATTCTCACTCAAAAAGTCTGTGATCTTTCCTTTACCTTCATCGCCCCACTGCGTCCCTACAACTACTACAGATGACATCTGAACACCTCATTCAATTTTATTTAATCCTGAATCATTGTATCAAGAATAGCCTAATACTTCAATTAAAATTCGAATATTAAAATAATATATATGAAAAAAACGAGTAAATCACGAACATTATTTTTAGATTATTGGATAAATCTGGTGAAGACCCGCCGCGATAAGCTTTTTTTAAGAGCCAGAGACTGTACCGATAAAACGCAAAATAAACAAAAAAAAGCGCAAGTTCAAAACTTGCGCTAAAATTCTTCTCTAGGTGATAACGAAGAAAACTTATTGTATTGTTTGATAAAGAGCAACTCGACGGTTCCCCGTGCTCCGCTCCGGTTTTTTTCGATGATCACTTCAATCACGTTCCGGTTGGCGGTCGATTCTTCCTCTTCTTCGCCTTCACGTTCGTAGTAGTCTTCACGGTATAAGAACGCGACGATATCGGCATCTTGCTCAATGGATCCAGACTCACGGATGTCACTTAATACTGGGCGCTTATCTTGACGCTGTTCGACACCACGAGAAAGCTGTGACAATGCAATGATCGGTACTTTTAATTCTTTGGCTAGCTTCTTTAACTGCCGTGAGATCTCAGAAACTTCTTGCTGCCGGTTTTCGCGACCTGTTCCTTCAATCAATTGCAGATAATCAATTAAAATCAATCCAAGGTTGCCTTTTTCTTTTGCTAATTTATGGCATTTCGCCCGAATCTCAGAAATTTTGATACCGGGTGTATCATCAATAAAAATATTCGCACGGGACAAACTTCCCATCGCAACGATCAAGTTTTGCCATTCTTCTTCAGACAATTGCCCGGTTCTGAGATGGCTCGCTTCAATCGAACCTTCCGCACAAAGCATCCGGTTGACTAACGACTCTGCCCCCATTTCCAAACTGAAAATAGCAACAGATTTATCCGTCTTCGTTCCGACATTTTGCGCGATATTCAAAGCAAACGCCGTTTTCCCTACCGCAGGCCGCGCCGCTAAGATGATCAATTCTTCCGCTTGCAAACCAGCGGTCATTTTATCCAGTGCCGCGTAACCCGTCGGCAAGCCGGTGATTTCTTCATTGTTTCGCGCTAGCTGATCGATATTTTCGATCGCGGTGTTCAGCACCTCGCTGATGGTCAAAAAACCGCTCTTGTTGCGGCGTTCCGATACTTCCATAATATCCCGTTCGGCAGTATCTAAAATGGTCTGTACGTCGTCTCCTTGCTCAAATCCTTGGGTCACGATATTCGTAGCTGTTTGGATCAAATTTCGCAATAACGATTTTTCTTCGACGATTTTGGCATAATAGCCTACATTCGCTGCGGTTGGAACACTCAAAGCTAGCTCAGATAAGTAGCTCAAGCCGCCAGCGTCTTCCAGCTGATTTTGCTGCTCTAGCAATTCTTTAACCGTTACGACATCGATCGCTTCATTGCGATCATTTAATTGAATCATACTGCGGAAAATCAATTGATGACCGCGACGATAAAAATCTTCTGGAACTATGTACTCCATGGCTGTAATCAAAGCATCAGTCTCCAAAAAAATAGAGCCTAGCGTCGCTTGTTCGGCTTCAATGCTTTGGGGTGGCACACGATCTTGTAACATTTCGCTCATGTCTATTTACGCTCCTCTTCGTCCATCTATTTTACAAAATCTACCCACTAAATACAACAAAGAGTACGAGGAATTCTCTTAATTTCAAGAACTCTCATACTCTCTTGCAATTATTCGTTTACTATAAGTTATTCCTCGATTACATGCACCTTAATGATTCCTTCAACTTCAGTATGAAGTTTGACTGGAACCTTTGTATAGCCAAGTGTGCGAATAGGATTTTCTAATTCGATTTTGCGTTTGTCGATTTTTAGATTATATTGTTTCTTCAAACCTTCCGCAATTTGTTTTGAAGGGATCGAACCAAACAAACGACCGTCTTCGCCGCCTTTTGCTTTGATTTCAACGACTGTTTCTTCTTTGGCTAAAAATTCGGCTAGTTCTTTAGCTTCGGCTAAAACTTCTGCCGCTTTTTTATCTTGAGCTTTCTTTTGACCGCTCAATTCAGAAATACTGCCTTTAGTCGCTTCTTTAGCTAAATTATTTTTTAATAAATAATTTTGGGCATAACCCGTTGGGACTTCTTTAATATCGCCCTTTTTACCTTTGCCTTTGACATCTTGTAAAAAAATTACTTTCATTCTTCTGTCCCCTCCGTCAACTGTTGATTAATGACCTCTAATAACTGTTTCTTCGCTTCCGCGATCGTACTATCCGTCAATTGGGTAGCCGCGTTGGTAAAATGTCCACCGCCGCCTAATGCTTCCATCACTATTTGGACGTTAATCGTCCCAGAACTGCGTGCGCTGATTGCGATTACTCCATCGGTTCGTCTAATAATGACAAACGCGGCATTGATATCTACCATCGATAATAATGTATCCGCCGTTTTTGCGGCAGTTACGCTGTCATACTCTTGTTCATCCGTTCCGGTTGCAACCACAATATCCTCTTTGACGTACTCGCTTTCGCCGACTAGTTTACTAATTTCCAAATAGGATTGAATATCCGTACTCAATAAATATTGTACTAAAGAAGCATCTGCTCCACAAGTCTTTAAATAACTGGCAACATCGAACGTTCGCGCCGTTGTTCTGACTGCGAAATTTTTTGTATCGACCGTGATGCCCGCTAATAACAGACTTGCTTCCATTTTACTCATTCTTTGCCGCTCATTGCTTTCAAATTGGATCAGCTCTGTGACTAATTCTGAAGCTGAAGATGCAGAAGACTCGATATAGGTCAATAAAGATTTTTCAGGAAACTCTTCGCCTCTGCGGTGATGATCAATGATGACGATGTTTTCAAACTGTTCATATAATTCTTGATCAATCGATAAAGAAGGACGATGATAATCTACCATCACTAATAAATCACCTGATCGACGCTGTTTTTTGGCAGCATCCGGTGCGATCAATAGATCTTCCAGCTCACCGTTTTTATGAATTTCCTTCAAACAACGCTCCACATCAGGGATTGTTTCCTCTTCATTGATAACGATCTGAACTTTTTTATCATGGTAGCGAGCTAGACAGGCAACTCCGAAAGCTGAACCAATCGCATCCATATCAGGAAAACGGTGCCCCATCACGAAGACATTTCCTGTTCGATCGAATACTTTTTTCAGCGCCATTGACATGGCACGCGAACGAACCCTTGTCCGTTTCGCCGCGCTGGCAGAATTACCGCCATAAAAGATCGGCTTTTGCCCTTCTTGCGCGTTTTTAACAACGACTTGATCACCGCCGCGGACTAATGCAATATCTAAATTATTTTGCGCCTCCGCACCAATTACTTCCACTGATTCTGTCCCATAGCTGATTCCCATGCTGACCGTGATCAGCATATCTTGTTTTTCAGCTGAGACCCGGATATGTTCCAATAAATCAAAATTGTTCTCAATCATTTTTTCTAAATCATCATACCGCGCAAAAATAAAAAAGCGCTCGGGATTCACACGTTTGTAAAAGATATGATAAGAATCCATCCAATCAGAGATGATCGTTGTGATAAATGAGTTCAAATTAGAAATTTCCTTATCATCCCGCCGATCGATCACATCATCGTAATTATCGACTGAGAGGATCCCAACAACAGCTTGCTGTTGTTTTTCCTTATTTTCCAATGTATTTTCTTTGGTAACATCGATTAAATAAACGACGCGCTTTTCCTGATTCAATTCAAAATGATACAAAATCGTATCTATCTTGTAAATACTCTTGCCTTTTTCTGCTCGCTGCAGCAACTCGTTGATCATATCTTGCTGATCTTCTTTAGTTAAATTTCGGACGCGCTCGGTTATCGCTGGATTGGTCCAACTGAACGTGTTGTTATCATCCCACGTGATGATCCCCACCGGCATGTCATCAGATACATAAGCTAAAGCTTCTTGCGCACGTCGAGAAGCGTATTGGATTTTTTGTTGATTGGTGATCTCGATTCGATTACGCAAAACGACTGTATAGATCCACAACAAAAGATCAATTATTAGAACAATTCCCGCCGTCAAAATATTAAAAGTAATCGGCAGCAAAAAAAGTGCAGCTAATTGAATCAGCAGTAAACAGAGCAAGAAAAAGGACCATTTCAACTGAGGATTCTTTTTCATCTATGACCTCCTACTCCTTATCTTTAAGATCAGACAAGCTAACAGTGTAATTTTATCACAGTCTACTTGTGCATGCGACTTTCTTGAATGTTTCACGTGGAACACAAAAAAGAGACTTCATAACGAAGTCTCTTTTGAAAATTACTTTTTATTCTTCAGAAACGAATGCTAATAAGCCCATAATACGTGCGCGTTTGATGGCGATCGTTAATTTACGTTGGTTTTTAGCGCTTGTTCCAGTTACACGACGAGGTAAAATTTTACCACGTTCGCTGATGAAACGTTTTAATAATTCGATATCTTTATAATCGATGTGTTCGATATGATTTGCAGCAATATAGTCTACTTTACGACGTTTGCGACCTCTTCTTTGTTGTGCCATTCCGTTTCCCTCCTATTCAATTGTTAGAATGGTAAATCATCATCTGAAATGTCGATTGAGGATCCGCTAAAAGGATCTGAATCTCGATCGAAGTCAGGCATAGTGTTCTTAGCTGACTGAGAGGATTGATTATAATTGTTGTCAAAATTATTTCCTCCGCCTTGGAAGTTGTCGCTAGAACCTGTATTTGGATTCTGTTGACGCTGTTCATTTGCAGAACGTGATTCCAATAACTGGAAGTTTTCAGCAACAACTTCTGTCACATAGACACGTTGTCCTTGCTGATTTTCATAATTTCTGGTTTGGATACGGCCAGTCACACCTAAAAGAGTTCCCTTGCGCGCATAATTAGCTAAAGTTTCAGCTGATTTCCGCCAAATCACACAATTGATAAAGTCCGCTTCGCGATTCCCGCTTTGATTCGTAAAATTACGATTCACCGCTAGGGTAAACGTTGCAACACCTGTCCCATTTGCTGTATAACGTAAATCAGGATCTTTCGTTAAACGACCAACTAATACAACATTATTAATCAAAGTAAAGCCAGCTCCCTTCTCGTCAATTGTTTCACGTGAAACAATTATTCTTCAATCTTAACGATCATGTGACGAATAATATCGTCATTGATTTTTGCAAGACGATCGAATTCGTTAACTGCACTAGCTGTTGTTGGCGCAGTTGCATTGACGATATGGTAGATGCCTTCACGGAATCCGTTCATTTCGTAAGCGAAACGGCGTTTTTCCCAATCTTTTGAATCGATAATTTCTGCTCCATTATCTTTCAAAATTGTATCGAAACGTTCTACTAAAGCAGTTTTTGCTTCTTCATCAATGTTCGGACGAATGATGTATGTGATTTCATACTTCGTGTTTTGACTCATTGATTTTCACCTCCCTATGGACTATAAGGCTCTTAAATGTCTTAAGAGCAAGGAGAGCGATCTAAAATATATAGACTACTCACAAATATTCATTATACATAATCATCCTGCAAAAATCAATTGTTTCTTTACTTTAAGTTACGAAAAAAGACTGGGATTGCTCCCAGCCTCTAAAATTTTATTCTTCTGTATCCGTTGTTTCTTCAGAAACTTCAATAACCTCGCTTGTTTCAGCTAGCTCAGGTGTCTCAGTCTCAGGTACTTCTTCTTCTTTTTCAACGATTGCCATCGTGACAACTTTTGTGTTTTCTTCCATCTTCATCAGACGGACACCTAACGTTGCACGGCCGGTTTGAGAAACACTGCCAACGTTGAAGCGGATGATAACACCTTTGTCTGTGATCAATAAGATATCTTCATCGCCGTTAACCGTAGCCAAGCCGGCTAATGGGCCATTCTTTTCTTTGATGTTGGCGGTCTTGATTCCTTTACCGCCGCGGCCTTTGATTGGATATTCAGCAGCTCTCGTCCGTTTGCCGTAACCTTTTTCCGTGATGACTAAAACTTCTTGATCTTTCTTCAGCATCGCTGAACCGATCACATAGTCTTCCTCACGCAGCCGGATACCGCGAACCCCGCTTGCTGTCCGCCCCATATCACGGACGGCTTCTTCTTTGAATGTCACCGAGTAACCATTGTGTGTCCCGATAATAATCGTTTCATCACCTTCTGTTGACATCACATTTACCAATTCATCGCCTTCGCGCAAGCCGATTGCAATCAGACCATTTGCTCGAATATTTGAAAAGGCGGTGACTGTCGTCCGTTTGACCGTTCCTTTTTTCGTAACGAAGAATAAGAAATGACCGTCTTCTGCTTGTCCATTGACCGAAATCACCGCTTGGATCGTTTCATTTGAATCGATTCCCAGCAAATTAATAATAGGGATTCCTTTAGCTGTACGTCCATATTCAGGCACTTCGTAACCTTTCGCCCGATAAACACGACCGCTGTTTGTAAAGAACAGCAACGTATCATGCGTCGAACAAGAGATCAGCGTCTTCACGAAATCATCATTGTGGATGCCCATTCCTTGCACGCCTCGTCCGCCGCGGCGTTGTGCGCGGAACTCTGTTGATGCAACCCGTTTGATATACCCGTTGCTGGTCAACGTAATAACGACATCTTCTTCTTCAATCAAGTCTTCGTCTTCTAAGCTCAAAACTTCACCGATCAATAGTTCCGTGCGGCGTGCATCACCGAATTTGCCGGCAATTTCTGCTAGTTCTGTACGAATGATTTCTGTCACACGCTCAGGGCGCGCTAAAATGTCTTCTAAGTCGCTGATCGTCTTCAACAGCTCTTGGTATTCATTTTCTATTTTCTCGCGTTCTAAGCCTGTTAAACGGCGCAGACGCATATCTAAGATTGCTTGTGCTTGACGATCGGATAAATTGAAACGTTCGATCAAAGTCGCTTTCGCAATATCATCTGAAGCGGAACTGCGGATCGTCGCAATGATCTCATCAATATGATCCAATGCGATTCGCAATCCTTCTAAAATATGTGCGCGTGCTTCAGCTTTTTTCTTATCAAAAATCGTCCGGCGAGTGATAACTTCTTTTTGGTGTTCGATATAGTTTTCCAAGATTTGTTTCAAATTTAAAATACGAGGGACACCTTTTTCGATCGCCAACATGTTGAAACTAAATGATGTTTGCAAGGAAGTCATTTTATACAAATTATTCAAAACAACTGATGCGCTGACATCGCGGCGAACTTCAATCATGATCCGCATGCCTTCGCGAGAAGATTCATCCCGCAGATCAGTGATTCCTTCGATCCGTTTATCACGGTGCAATTCAGAAATCCGTTCGATTAATTTGGCTTTATTGACCATATAAGGCAATTCAGTAACGATGATTCGTTCCTTGCCGTTCTTTTGTTCTTCAATCTCGATTTTTGCTCGGACAGTGATCGAACCTTTACCTGTTTCATAGGCCCGACGAATGCCGGATTTCCCCATAACTAAACCGCCAGTTGGGAAATCTGGTCCTGGAATCACTTCCATCAATTCTTGGGTCGTAACATCAGGATTTTCCATCAATAATTCGATTCCGGCTGTGACTTCTTTAAGATTGTGCGGTGGGATATTGGTTGCCATCCCGACCGCGATCCCAGTAGCTCCGTTGACTAATAAATTAGGAAAACGTGCCGGCAATACATCTGGTTCTCGTTCGCTGTCGTCATAGTTGCCATGGAAATCAACCGTATCTTTATTGATATCTCGCAGCATTTCCATCGCGATTTTACTTAACCGCGCTTCGGTATAACGCATTGCTGCCGCGCCGTCGCCATCGACAGAACCAAAGTTTCCGTGACCGTCGACTAGCATATTGCGGTAGCTGAATGACTGCGCCATCCGCACCATTGATTCATAGATCGCACTGTCGCCGTGAGGATGATACTTACCCATTACATCCCCAACGATACGTGCAGATTTTTTATGAGGCTTATCAGGCGTTACCCCTAGTTCATTCATTCCGTATAAAATTCGACGATGAACAGGTTTCAAACCATCCCGTACATCGGGTAAAGCACGTGCCACAATAACGCTCATTGCATAATCAATGAAGGATTCTCGCATCTCACTGGTTAGGTTGACGTCATGTATATTCTCTCTTCGATCTTCCAAATTGATCCTCCTAGTTCGTGTTAATGAATTTATTTTTTCTTAAAAAATAAATCTGTTTCTCATCACGCAAGTCATTTCGCTGATCACACAAACGTGATGAGAAACTGAGCTCTTCACTAAATATCCAAATTCTTAACGTAATGTGCATTTTCTTCAATGAACGCGCGACGAGGTTCTACACGATCCCCCATCAACATTTCAAAGACTTGATCCGCTTCGATCGCGTCATCAACACTGACCCGCAGCATCAAACGATTTTCTGGATCCATCGTTGTTTCCCACAATTGATGATCGTCCATTTCACCTAGCCCTTTGTAACGTTGGATATTTGGTTTAGGCGACGCAGGCAATTCTGAGATTTTTTGCGCCAATTCTTCTTCTGCATTTTTACCTGGTTGGATATACGTAATATTTTTGCCTTGTTTGATCCCGTACAATGGTGGCTGTGCGATATAAACATAACCGGCTTCCACGATTGGACGCATGTAGCGATAGAACAACGTCAACAGCAACGTACGAATATGCGCACCATCGACATCGGCATCCGTCATGATAACTAATTTGTGGTAACGAGCTTTCGACACATCAAAATCGGCGCCAAAACCAGTTCCCATCGCGGTAAACAATGACCGAATCTCTTCATTAGCCAAAATTTTATCCATTGAGGCTTTTTCCACATTCAAGATTTTCCCACGAATCGGCAAGATCGCTTGGAATTCTCGACTGCGACCCTGTTTAGCTGAACCGCCGGCGGAATCTCCTTCGACGATAAACAATTCACATTTTTCTGGATCATTGCTTGAACAATCGGCTAATTTCCCTGGCAGATTGCTGATCTCCAATGCGCCTTTGCGCCGAGTCACTTCCCGAGCGCGCTTAGCAGCTAAGCGTGCTTTTGCTGCCAGCATGCCTTTTTCGACGATCCGGCGGCCGACTGATGGGTTTTCCATCAAAAACTTCAAGAAATTCTCTGAGAAAAGACGGTCCGTAACGGTCCGAACTTCAGAATTACCAAGTTTTGTTTTAGTCTGACCTTCAAACTGTGGTTCCGGATGCTTGATCGAGATAACCGCCGTCAAACCTTCTCGCACATCTTCACCGGAAAGATTTTCGTCGTTGTCTTTCATGATTTTTTGCTTACGAGCATAATCATTGATCACGCGAGTCAACGCTGTTTTAAACCCGAATTCATGGGTCCCGCCTTCATAAGTATGAATGTTGTTTGCAAAACTCAAGATATTGGTGTGATAGCCGTCTGTATACTGCATAGCGACTTCGACCGTGATATCGTGCTGTTCGCCTTCCACATAAACCGGTTCGTCAAAAATAACCGCTTTGCTATGGTTTAGATGTTCAACATAACTTTTGATCCCGCCTTCGTAATGAAATTCACGCAAAACAGGATTTTCTGCCCGTTTGTCTTCAATCGAAATTTTCAATCCGCGATTCAAAAACGCCAATTCACGAACACGAGTAGCCAATTTATCAAAATTGAAAACAGTCGATTCAGTAAAAATTTCAGGATCAGGTACAAAGTGAACCGTTGTCCCGTGCTGATCAGTATCACCGATCACTTTTAAATCGTCTACGACTGCTCCGCGACGATATTCTTGGAAATAGATTTTACCATTTTTGAAAACACGCAAATCTAAGCTGGCAGACAAGGCATTCACGACAGAAGCCCCAACACCGTGCAACCCGCCAGAAACTTTGTATCCGCCGCCGCCGAATTTTCCGCCGGCATGCAAGATCGTATAAACAGTTTCGACCGCTGGACGACCCGTTTTCGCTTGGATATCTACTGGAATCCCGCGTCCGTCATCGCTGACTGTGATACTGTCATCTTCTTCAATCACCACATGGATATGCGTCGCAAAACCTGCTAACGCTTCATCGATAGAGTTATCTACGATTTCCCATACAAGGTGGTGCAATCCTTCCGTACTGGTCGAACCAATATACATCCCAGGACGCTTCCGGACAGCTTCTAGTCCTTCTAATACCTGGATCTGACTAGCGTCGTACTCTTGAGCACGTTCTAGTAAACTCTTTTCCTCTTCTGTCATCTACGTTTCTTTCCTTTCTATCTGTCCTTGCTGGACATAAAAAATATCCGGATGGACCGTCATCTTTCCTTCAACATGATTCAACGTCGTCGTTGTCAAAAACGTCTGGACTTTGTTTTCGATCGTCTCCAATAAATGGATCTGACGGCTATCATCAAGCTCGCTCATGACGTCATCTAAAAGTAAAATCGGATATTCGCCTGTTTCTTCTTTCATCAAATCGATCTCTGCCAATTTGACACTTAATGCAGTAGTCCGCTGCTGACCTTGCGACCCATACGTCTGCACGTTTTGCTGATTGACCTTAAAAATCAAATCATCTCGATGAGGGCCTAAGAATGTATTGCCTTTAAAAATCTCCCGTTTGCGGTTTTTCTGTAATTCAGCCAGGAAAACACTACGGATTTCTTCAACACTCTCGCCTTTCAAAGGGATACTTGCAGCATATTCAATCGCCAATGCTTCTTTTTGATTGGTGATCTTGCTGTGAAGATCATTGGACCAATATTCCAGCTTTTTAACAAATAGAAGACGACTGGCTAAGACCTTGCTGCCAAAATCCACTAACTGCTCCGTTAAGATATCGAGATAGATCTCATCTGTCTGCTTTTTCTCGGACAGCTGTTTCAAATAAAGGTTGCGCTGTTTCAATGTCTGCTGATATTGTGCCAGATCATAAAGATAGACCGGATTGATCTGGCCTAATTCCATGTCGATGAAGCGTCGTCTCGTTTGCGGGCTCCCCTTCACTAAGGAAAGATCTTCTGGCGCAAATAAAATGACGTTCAATTGACCAATATAGCTGCTCAGTTTCTTTTGTTCGATATGATTGACTTTGGATTTGCGACCTTTTTTGGTTAATAGTAGTTCCAACTCCAGCTCACTCGTCTTGCGTTCAATTCGACCTTTAATCTGAGCAAAATCATCCTGCCAACCGATCAACTCCTGCTCACTGCTGGTTCGGTGGCTGCGAGTCAACGCTAAAACATAGATACTTTCCAAAAGATTGGTTTTTCCTTGGGCATTCTCCCCTAAAAAAATATTCAAACGATTGGGAAATTCCAACTGAAGCTCTAGATAATTACGATAATTTCTCAGCTCAAGCTTATTCAGCCGCATCTTGTTCTTCCTTATTTTTGACCATAAAAAAAGTTCCTACCTCAGGAATCTCGATCATCATTCCCGGATAGAGCTTTCGGCCGCGGCGGTTTTCCAACTCGCCATCTACAAATACTGTTTCTTCCGCTAAAAACCACTTGGCTTGTCCACCGCTAGAGATTACATTGATCTCTTTTAATAACTGACCAAGCGTCATGAACTCTGTTTCTAAAAAAATTTTTTGTTTCACATTCATCCCTCATTTTCATGCTAGAAACACCTCTTTATTATACCCTTTTTTTACCGATAAAACAAATGAACTTGTTGTATTTTTCGATTTAAGAAGTTTTAAGCCGTTTTAATTATTTTACTCAAAAAAAAGAAAAAGGTCTTAAAAACGATTTTAAGACCTTTTACTGGAATTTTATTCTTTTCATATTTTTTCATATTTTTCAAAAAATTTGTGAAACTCACTGTGTTTTTTTTAGTTTGTCCGCACTGGCGTGATCAATTGAATAAAGGAAACATCGCCTTCGCTAGGTTCCAATGTAAATGGCCGGATCGCTGAGATGAACTGAATCTTGATACTCATATCCCCAAAAGCGCGCAACGCATCTTTCATGTAATCAGGATTGAATGAGATCTCTAACGGTTCGCCTTCCACTTTTTCATAGACCAATTCTTCTTCTACTTTACCGATTTCTGGTGAATTCCCATAAAGAATCACTGAGTTGTCGGCAATTGCTAAACGAACGATATTATTGCGTCCCTCATGTGAAAGTAAGGAAGCCCGTTCGATCGCTGCCAATAAAGTTGGGACTGAGAAAGTCAGTTCTGTATTGAAGCTAGTTGGGATCAAACGATTCGTATCAGGATAGTTTCCTTCAAGCAAACGAGAATAGAAATACATTGACGGTGTTTTGAACAAAACTTGATTTTCCATGATGCTGATCTCAACTTCCGCCTCTTCATCAGATAATGAGCGAGAAAGTTCCACTAAACTTTTTCCTGGAATCACAATATCAAAATCGTTATTCGCATTTTCAACGGGAACGATTCTTTGACTTAAACGATGAGAATCAGTTGCTACGGCTAAAAGCTGGCCGTTTGCCATGGTGAAATGAACACCAGTCAAAATCGGACGACTTTCATGTTGCGAAACAGAAAAGACCGTTTCACCGATCAACTTTGTCAACATGTGGACAGGTAATTTCAATTGATTTTGTTCTTCTACTACCGGCAGATGTGGATAATTGTCGGCATCCAAACCATTCACGGTAAAGTGAGCGGCTCCGGAAGTGATCAATACTTGATGATTTTCTTGGACTTCCAGCGTAAAGGTCGCTTCTGGCAAGCGGCGGATGATTTCGCTGAAGAAACGTGCTTGTAAAACAATTGTGCCGGTCTCTGCGATTTGTAATTCGGCTTTTTCATCGTCAGCAGCTAAAAACGTTTCGATGGAAATGTCCGCATTGCTCCCAGTTAAGTTCAATCCTTCATGATTCAACTCGATTTTTACCCCAGTTAAGATTGGGATAGTCGTTTTAGACGAGATAGCACGTTGAACAGTTTGTAATTCTTGAATGAAGCGAGCACGATTGATCGTAAATTTCATAATGGAACTCCTTTTTCAGTTTAATTAGTTCGTTTTAAATTTTAAGATTCTAGTTTTGTTTTAGATTGTCCGGCGAACAAGCCGTTAGTTTTATTATTTAGTTAATAAATTAAGTAATAACAGTAATAGGGCCTGTTGATCATGTGGAAAAGTCTGCTAAAAGCTTGATCCGTTAAGTTTTCCACTTGTGGAAAAGGTGTGGATAAGAAAAGTCTTTTTTCAATGATTTTCCACAGGTCAGCCGAGAAGCAGATTTTTAATCTCGGCGATTTCTTGCTGGATACTGCGGTCGTCTTTCATCAAACGGGCAATTTTTTCGTGGGCATGGATAACGGTTGTATGGTCTTTCCCGCCAAATTCAGCTCCGATTTTCGGCAATGAATTTTCAGTCATCTCACGAGCTAAATACATCGCAATCTGTCGCGGTACAACGATTGCTTTGACTCGTTTCTTCCCTTTAAGGTCTTTTACTTGGATATGATAAAACTTAGCAACTTCCTCTTGGATTTTGCTGATGGAAAGCTGCGCATTGCTGGTCCCTTTCAAACTTTTCAGGGCATCTGCCGCGATACTCGTGGTGATGTCGGCACTATTCATTGTAGCGAAAGCTTGAACGCGGACCAACGCCCCTTCCAATTCGCGGATATTGGAATCGATCTGTCCCGCGATATAACTTAAAGTATCATCAGGGATCTCAAGATTTTCTGCTTGTGCTTTTTTCCGTAAAATCGCTGTTCGTGTTTCTAGATCGGGTGGTGTGATGTCGACAGACAATCCCCAGGCAAAGCGCGAAACAAGCCGCTCTTGCAGTTTAGGAATCTCATTTGGCAGCCGGTCACTAGTTAGTACGATCTGTTTATTATCATTATATAGATTTTCAAAAGTATGGAAAAATTCTTCTTGTGTCGCCTCTTTGTCCGCGAAAAATTGAATATCATCGACTAATAGCAAATCAACTTTACGATATTCTTGGCGAAACTCTTCAGATGTTTTGTTTTTGATTGAATTGATAAAGTCATTTGCGAAAGTCTCGCTAGAAACATATTTCACTTTTGCTTGCGGATTGATAGCCAGCATTTGATGACCAATGGCATGCATCAAATGGGTCTTCCCTAAACCAACACCACCATAGAAGAACAGCGGATTGTAGATCGATCCTGGTTCTTCTGCTACCACTAATGCCGCAGCATGGGCCATTTGATTGCCTTTTCCGATGACGAATGTATCAAAAGTATATTTTGGATTGAGTATTGCTCGCTTGGTTGTACCAACTTTAGGAGTTTCTGCTTTTTCTACAATGCTGACGGGCGGCGCTTCATCCGGTGTGACAAACAGCGGCATGATTTCGTCTCCTGTTACTTTAAAACCAATCTCAACGATTTTTGCGGCCAAATGTTTCTCCCAGTAGCGTTTATGCAGATCACTGGTCACTTCGATCGTTAATTGATTGTTTGTTAAAGCTAAGGGTCTAGCGGTGCCTACCCAGGCATCATAACTGGCGGGATTGAGGTCATTTTTATAACTGTCCTTCAATTCTTGCCAGAAACTGTCCAATGAGGTCAAATAAGTCGCCTCCTATTAATAAAATTCAGATAGTCCTACTTTATCATTTTTTCAAAGAGTTTTCCACAACCAGAGAGAAAATAGCCAAAGCTTTTATCTTTTCCACAAATTGTATAAAAATACAAAAAAGTTGTTAACTAGCCTGTAAAAACATATCCACAACCCTAAGAAATAATGTGTGAAGTTTCTGTTTTCCACGAAATTATCGACAAATCAACTAAAATAGAGCCCTTGATAGATCAAACAAGAAAAGAGTTATGAACAAAAGTTATCCACCTTGTGGACAAGTTGTTAATAGCAACTATTTCTGGGGAAAAACGCTGGAAAAATTCTATACAAGTTTTTTTGCGCAAAAACGTTGTGCACATTTTTAGCGGATTTATCCCCAAATTTTGTGGATAAATTTTTATTTCTATAAAGTTACTAACTGTTGCTTTTTTAGTAGCAGCTTTTGCAAAAGACATTTTCGAAAAAAATTGAAAAATAAATCAAGGAAAACGAGGAAATCCTTCAAAGATTGTGAATTAAGGGAGCATTTATTAAAAAATGAGCAGGAATAAGTCCCTATAATGTGAAAAATACGCAAGTTCAGTGATCCTTTTTCATTTCATGATTGACAAAGTGGGGGAGGAGTCGCTATAATATTCGAGTATGTCTATGTAATGTTATATGGAGGTGTATTTAAATGAAAAGAACTTATCAACCAAATAAACGTAAACGTCAAAAAGTTCATGGATTCCGTAAACGCATGAGCACTAAAAACGGCCGTCGTGTATTAGCAAGCCGTCGTCGTAAAGGAAGAAAAGTACTTGCTGCTTAAGCCACTGCCGGTCAGTGGTTTTTTTTGTACCTAAAATCAGCTTTTTAATGAGTTTTTCTGTTAAATAAGGATGATTCCTTAAATTGAAGTATGGTATTATTGTCAGGTATAGATTTAAAAGAAACGAAGGAAACTAGATGAAAAAAAAATATCGGGTCAAAAAAGAACGAGAATTTCAAAAGGTGTTCCAAGAGGGGGCTTCTTTTGCGAATCGAAAATTTGTAGTTTATCGTCTAGAACCTTCTGGTCAAAAACATTTTCGAGTAGGTCTGTCAGTCGGTAAAAAAGTCGGTAATGCTGTCGCACGAAATCAAGTGAAACGCCAAATCCGGGCGATTTTACAAGAATTGAAAACAGAATTGCCGCCATTAGACTTTATTGTAATCGCGCGGCCAGCCACGAAAGATCTGCCTCATGATGAAATGCGTTCGAATCTTATACACGTTTTAAAATTAGCAAAAATATTGAGTTAGGAAGGAAACAGATTTAGGTGAAGAAATATAAAAAAATAGTATTAATGACAGGATTACTGAGTCTCGTCTTCTTGTTATCGGCCTGTGGGACTAAAAATATCAGTGCAGACAGCACCGGTATATGGGACCGCTACGTAGTTTATTACTTTGGACAAGCAATCCAAGGACTCTCTTTTGGCAATGTCGGGATCGGGATTATTTTATTTACGGTCATTATTCGGATCATTTTGATGCCGTTGATGCATTTCCAAACGAAGAGCATGCGCAAAACGCAAGAGCTGCAACCAAAAATCAAAGCGTTGCAAGCAAAATACAGCACGCGCGATCAAGAAACACAACAGAAACTACAAGAAGAAACGAAAAAGTTATACGCGGAAAATAATGTGAGCCCTTACGCCGGCTGTTTACCGCTGTTAGTTCAGATGCCGGTCATGATGGCTTTGTATCAAGCGATTTTACGAGTTCCAGAATTACGTTCGGGTCATTTTTTATGGTTAAATTTGAGTGAAGCGGATCCTTATTTCATCTTACCAGTCCTTGCGGCAGTCTTTACGTTTGCCAGCACGTACTTATCGAGCATGAGCCAACTTGAATCCAATGCTTCAATGAAAATCATGAACTTCGCGATGCCAGTCATGATCTTCGTGATGGCGTTGAACCTTGCGAGCGGGTTATCCCTTTACTGGGTGATTTCAAATGCTTTCCAAGTCGTTCAAACTTTCTTGATCAATAATCCGTTCAAGATCCGTCGTGAAAGAGAAGAAGCCGCACGCCAGATCCGCGAAAGAGAACGAGCACTTGAAAAAGCGAAACATCCGAAGAGAAAACGGAAATAGCAAAAATGGAACGCATTGTTTTAGTCAGTGAATGCGCACATTTGAATCAGCTTATTTTTCACAGATATCACTTATAATAAGGAGGTTTGGAAAATGCCTGTTTATGAAGGTCTAACAATCGACGAAGCAATCGCCCACGGGTTGCATACTTTAGGGTTGAAGAAAGAAGCGGTCGATATTGAAATTTTAACGGACGCCAAAAAAGGTTTCCTAGGAATGGGAAAAAAAGCGGCGCGTGTTTCGATCGAACCGATCAAAGTTGAAGTTGAACAAGAACCCACACAAGAATCTGTACAAGAACCCGTTGCAGCAGCACCTGAAGAAAAAATTGCAGAAGCGGCGCCAAAACAAGCCAGTCACTTAGAGGAATTAGAAAAAGAGGAAGCCGTCAAAGAGTTGGCGCTTTACTTGACGACTATCACTAATGACATGGGCGTACCGGCACTGGTGAAGATCCAGCATGAAGCGAATGGTTTAATCGTGATGAATCTAGAAACCAGCAAGCAAGGGATGCTGATCGGTAAACACGGAAAAATCTTGAATGCTCTGCAATACTTAGCACAAGTTTTCTTACACCGAATCGCAAAAGAAAAACTGTCAGTCATTGTGAACGTTGGGAATTACCGCCAAAAACGTGAAGAAGTTCTTACTCGTTTAGCACAGCGTACGGCAGAAAAAGTAAAAGAAACCGGTCGACCAGTCTTTTTAGAACCAATGCCGGCTTTCGAACGAAAAATGATCCATTCAGCGTTGAGTAAAGACGATTACATCAAAACTCATTCTGAAGGCGAAGATCCTTATCGTTATTTAGTGGTCGAACCAGCGAAGAAATATTTTTAATTCCTGGAATGGTTAATCAGCGTTAAGTAGCTCTCGTCTACTTAGCGCTTTTTTTGAATATTTTTTAAAAAATGCTGACTATGAATCGGAAGAAAGAAGGGCTAGTGTGGAAAAATTTTATTTGAGCTACAGTTCTGGAAAAGACTGTATTTTGGCATTGGATACATTGACTAAACAAGGGTTTCAGCCGGCTGGATTGATCACCAGCTTAAACGAAGAAATCGACCGTTCTTGGTTTCATGGAGTACCTGAAAATGTTTTAGCAAATGCGGCTGTGGCATTAAACTTACCGTTGGTGGTCGTGCGGACCAATGGCGAGAACTATGAAGAACAAATGACTCTGGCGCTCAAAAAAATTAAAGAAGCCGGGATCACGAATATTTGTTTTGGCGATATCGACATCGAAGAAAACGGTGCTTGGGACAAACGAATCGCAGCTAGTGCAGGACTAACGCCTCATCTGCCATTGTGGCAGCGCGGCCGGCAAGAACTTGTAGCAGAATTTCTAACTAGCGGTTATCAAGCGATGATCAAGACTGTCAGTAAAAAATCAGGCATTCCATTAGAATTTTTAGGTAAGCCGTTGGATAAAAATTTTGTTGAGTATTTAGTGAAACATGAATTAGACGTATGCGGGGAAAACGGGGAGTATCATACATTGGTGACGGATGGTCCGCTATTTTCACAGCCGCTAACGTTCAAAGCAAAGGGGATCTATGAAAGTCCTTATGCGTATTCTTTGATTATTGAGTAACATCCGCTTTTTTATTTACTAAAATTTTAGAAAATGAACGGATTTCGGCAAGGAAACTTGAATTGTTAAAAAAAATATGCTAACCTTACACCAGAATTTTGTAGAAAAAGCAGTCAAAGTGCTCAATCTGCTCCTTTAAGGGGTGGAGTAGGCACTTTTTTTATGCTCTTAAAGACAAAATAGGAGGAAAAAAAGTGGCAGAAATCACCTTAGAATTTGATACGATCGCAGCGATTTCGACCCCGCCAGGCGAAGGCGCGATCAGTATCGTCCGTTTGAGCGGCGATCAAGCAATCGCGATCGCGGACAGTGTGTATCGCAGCGGGAAAAAATGTTTGGCAGATGTCGCAACACATACGATCCATTATGGACACATCGTCGACCCGTCAGATCAACAAGTAGTTGATGAAGTGATGGTCAGCGTGATGCGGGCACCGAAGACGTTTACGAGAGAAGATGTCGTTGAAATCAATTGTCATGGCGGAATCGTAGTGGTTAATCAATTGCTGCAGCTGATTTTGCGATCAGGCGCGCGCTTGGCAGAACCAGGTGAATTCACTAAAAGAGCGTTCTTAAATGGCCGTGTGGATCTGTCTCAAGCAGAAGCAGTGATGGACTTGATTCGGGCCAAGACCGATCGGGCGATGAACGTTGCGATCAATCAATTGGACGGCAATTTATCTCATTTGATTCGTCAGCTGCGCCAAGAAATTTTAGCAACATTGGCGCAAGTCGAAGTAAATATCGACTATCCGGAATATGAAGATGTCGAAGAGTTGACGACACAATTATTATTAGAAAAAGCCCAACAAGTCGGTCAGCAGATCGATGCTTTGTTGCTGAATGCTAAACAAGGAAAGATCTTGCGAGAAGGTCTAAGTACGGCAATTATCGGCCGGCCTAATGTTGGAAAATCAAGTTTATTGAATTACTTGCTGCATGAAGAAAAAGCGATCGTAACAGAGATTGCCGGCACGACTCGCGATGTGATCGAAGAATATGTCAACGTTCGCGGTGTGCCGTTGAAATTGATCGATACGGCGGGAATTCGTGAAACAGATGATGTAGTAGAACGAATCGGTGTGGAACGCAGCCGAAAGGCGTTAAAAGAAGCCGATTTGATCTTGTTGGTCTTGAATCAAAGTGAGGCCTTGACTGCCGAAGACAAAGGATTATTGGAAGCCACGCAAGGCTTGAAACGAATCGTTCTATTAAATAAAACGGATCTGCCTAGCCAGCTGACGCAAGCAGAACTAGCGGCTTATTTAAGCGAAGATGAAGTTTTTGCGATCTCAGTTTTAGAAAAAGCTGGTTTGGATCAATTGGAAGAAGCCATTGCTAAACTTTTCTTTGGCGGCCAAACAGGAGAAAAAGACGCAACGTATGTGTCGAACACGCGCCACATTGCGTTGCTTGAAAAAGCTGGACAGTCGCTGAGCGAAGTCCGCAATGGGATCATGGCAGGGATGCCGGTAGACTTAGTCCAAATCGACATGACGCGTTGTTGGGACTATTTAGGCGAGATCGTTGGCGACAGTGTGCAAGACGAACTGATTACACAATTATTCAGCCAATTTTGTTTAGGAAAATAAAAGGAGCAGTGCAATGGAATACAAAGCAGGAAATTATGACGTAATCGTCGTTGGTGCCGGACATGCAGGCTCTGAAGCAGCCTTAGCAGCAGCACGAATGGGTCAAAAAACTTTATTAATTACGATCAATTTGGACATGGTGGCATTTATGCCTTGTAATCCATCGATCGGCGGGCCAGCTAAAGGTGTCGTCGTACGGGAAATCGATGCGCTTGGCGGGGAAATGGGCCGCAACATCGACAAGACCTATATCCAAATGCGGATGCTGAACACCGGTAAAGGTCCCGCAGTACGGGCATTGCGGGCACAAGCAGACAAACATGCTTACGCAGAAGAAATGAAGCATACAATCGAAAAAACGGAAAATCTAACGTTGAAACAAGGTGTGGTGGATCGTTTAGTCGTTGAAGACGGGATTTGCAAAGGGGTAGTGACTTCGACTGGTGCAGTCTATTCAGCCAAAGCCGTAATCATTACAGCAGGAACTGCCTTGCGCGGCGAGATCATTATCGGTGAATTAAAGTATTCATCAGGACCCAACAACTCGCAACCAGCAATCAAATTAGCAGATCACCTACAAGAATTAGGTTTAGAGATCCATCGCTTCAAAACGGGAACGCCGCCGCGAGTAAAATCAGGCTCGATCGACTACAGCAAAACAGAGATCCAACCAGGCGATGAAAAACCCAACCATTTTAGTTACCAAACACCGGACAGTCAATACTTGCAAGAACAGATCCCTTGTTGGCTGACTTACACGAACCTAAAAAGTCATGAAATCATTCAAAACAATTTGCATCGTGCACCGATGTTTACTGGGATCGTTGATGGGGTAGGCGCGCGTTATTGCCCATCAATCGAAGACAAGATCGTACGTTTTTCAGACAAAGAGCGCCATCAATTGTTTTTAGAACCAGAAGGCCGTCATACAGAAGAAGTTTACGTGCAAGGCTTGTCTACATCATTGCCGGAAGATGTCCAAAATACTATTTTGCATTCCATCAAAGGGTTGGAAAATGCAGAGATGATGCGGACAGGTTATGCGATTGAATACGATATGGTAGCCCCCCATCAATTGCGTCCAACTTTAGAAACAAAAGTAATTGAAAATCTTTATACAGCGGGACAAACCAATGGAACGAGCGGCTACGAAGAAGCTGCCGGCCAAGGTTTGATGGCTGGAATCAACGCAGCATTGAAAATCCAAGACAAAGAACCATTTATCATGAAACGCAGTGATGGCTATATCGGCGTCATGATCGATGACTTAGTAACTAAAGGAACCAATGAACCTTACCGTCTGTTGACTTCACGGGCGGAATACCGCTTGATTTTACGTCATGACAATGCGGATCTACGTTTGACTGAGATCGGTCATGAGATTGGTTTAGTAGAAGAAGAGAACTATCAAGCATACTTAGTCAAAAAGGCCCATATCGAGGCAGAGCTGGCTCGTTTACAATCAATTCGGGTAAAACCTAACGAAGCGGTCCAAAGCTTCCTACGGGCTAAAAACAGCGCAGAATTGAAAGACGGTGTTTTGGCGAGTGATTTCTTAAAACGACCAGAGATTTCTTACCAAGAATTATTGCAATTCATCCCTGCTAACGATGAACTAGCAGAAAAAGAAATCGAACAAGTAGAGATCCAAATCAAGTATGAAGGCTACATCAAAAAAGCGATGGAAAAAGTAGAAAAATTGAAACGAATGGAAGCAAAACGTATTCCAGAACGGATCAACTACGAAGCAATCAATGGTCTAGCAACAGAAGCAAAACAAAAACTCCAAAAAATCCAACCAGAAACAATTGCCCAAGCCAGCCGGATCAGCGGTGTGAATCCCGCCGATATCAGCATTCTTATGGTCTACGTGGAACAAGGGAAAATTGCAAAAGTGGATAGTGAAACGGCTTAGTCTTAAGCCGTTTTTTTCTTTTTTTTAGAACTTTTCCGAACTGTTTCAGTTTGTTAGCGCTATTCATGAAAAGACCTTTTAATCATGACGGCTATTTGCTAAGCTAGAGGCAGACTGGGAGTGATTAAGTGAAAAAAGTAATAGTTGGTTTCAGCATTGGTCTTTGTTTGCTTGGTTTAGCAGGGTGTAGTAGTGAAAAAGAAGCCAGTGAAACAAAAAGCAAAGATACGATCAAAGTATCAGAGACGTATTCAACAACTGAAAAAAGTGAGCGCAAGTCCAGCAGTTTGAGTGAAAAAACGGTGGAGTCTTCAGCGGAAAAGTCTAAGAGTTCTGCTAAGGAAGCTGTTCTTTGGGATTCTCAAAAGGCCAGCGCACTTCAAAGCTTTATGAATGATTGGGGCAGTACGATGGGGCAAACGTACAAGGAATATCAGCCGAAGCAAAACGTTGATTTCTATGGGTTGGATTTGCCGGATGGCGTATTGGGAGATACTAAAATCCAACCGATCGCAGTCAACGACCAGATTGTCTCAGCGGAATGGTCTGAAAATGGAAAATCAACGGCTGAGTACATGATTGTTTCCGTCTATTCAGATGCAGAAACAGCCGCTTATGCAGGCAAACACGTTTATTTTTTGGGGTTTAATAATAATCAGCCGATCGTACTAGTCTCGATGCAAAATCAAGGGATGCCTGATGGGGCATTGCATTTTAGCGCAACAGAAAATCAAGAGCTGAATGCAGGCTTCCAAAACATCGCAACGGGTACAGCGAGTCAGACGACTCAAGCAACTCAAACAAGTAATGCGTGGTCTATGGATGAAGCCATTCAATTTTATGAAGAAACTTACAAAAATCCGGCAAATGCAATCAGTAAAGATTTAAATTGGGAAAACTACGATAGAAGCTGTTGGAGTTTAACAGAGCAGAGTGGGGATCGAATCGTCTTGCACTGGACTAATCTTGGGGCAGGCGGTAGCTATGATGAATTCACCAAAGTTGGTGATACTACGGAATTGATCGTTTATGGCGGTAATGCCTCTTATCCTAATGATCCTAGCACCAAATACACGATCCGAAATAGTGATCATGTCGTTATTAAGACGGAAGAATTATCGGATGAATAACGTAAAAATAAATTATAAATAAAATAATTTAAAAAAACAGCCTTTAAATTTAATTTTGAAGGTTGTTTTTTGGTTAGTCCCAATGAGTAGTTGAAAGATGTTCAAATGGTGAAAACAAGAAATTTTAATGAATCAAATTGATAACAATCATTGGAACGATAGAAAAACACGCGGCTCACTTCAAGTGAGTCAATCTAAAACTAATATTGGGAAAATAGCCGATCTATTATTTTTTTATCTGGATGAAACAGTAAGTGGAAAGGCCGATCAAATAGTTCAGTCAAAGAAAAATTTTGCAAATTTTTCTTTGAGATATTAAAATTTTTAGCAACTGAATCTGTATTTTTTGTTCGTATACAAGTTGTTTTCTTACTGAAAAAAATAAAGGCTAGGAATGTTTCATGTGAAACATTCCTAGCCTTTTTTAAAAGAAAAATTTCTCGTTAGTCTAGTTTGAGCCAATATATAAATAACGATAAACAAAAATTAGAATAACGAGAATATATTTTCTGTTTATCAGCCAGCGCGGATTAAGCTAATTGCAACGTCGTCAAGATTTTTCGTAATTCTGCAACGGGAACTTGTCCTGGAGCAGAAGCTGTGGCAGCTGAGCCAAAAGTTGCGGCTGAGCCGAAGAGTTGTCCGGAAACACGGCTGATCATGCCTAGCGCGCCCATTGACATTGTAATCAAAGGAACTTCAGCGTGTTCTTCGTGCATTTCGCGAGTGGCTTCTAATAGCGTCAGCACGTCAGCGGAACTCTGTGGCATCACTGCGATTTTGCAAATATCGGCGCCTTTATTTTGCATCGCTTGCAGTCGTGTAACGATCTCATTTTTTTCAGGTGTTTGATCAAAATCGTGGTTGCACATAATGATTTGAACATCGTTTTGATGTGCCAAATCGATCGTTTCAGCAACTTGCTTTTCTGCCATGAATAATTCCACATCTAATAAGTCTAAGTCGCCCTCAGTGAGGATCGTTTGATACAGAGCGAAGTAATCGTTGTCGGATAATTCACGCACGCCGCCTTCTTTTTTTGTCCGAAAAGTAATCAGTAACGGTTTTTCCAGCGTCGCTTTTAATGTGTGTGAAAATGCAGCAACTGCTTGCGCATCTTGAACTTGTTCAAAAAAATCGATCCGCCATTCTACTAAGTCGCAATCCAATGTTTGGATCAATTTTGCCTCTGTTAAGAGTTCTTCTTTATTTTTTCCCACCATCGGCACGATGATCTTAGGCAGACCGGCACCGATTGTAACGTTGCCAACAGTTACTGTTTTCATGTTGTTCCTCCTAGTCTTTAAATAGCAGCTCTTTGATATAGCTGACCGGCATCTCTTCCCCAGTGAATAATTTGAAGGCAGCGGCACCTTGATAAAGCATCATACCAAGTCCGTTGATCGCTTTTTTGGCGCCGTGTTCTTTCGCGAATTTCAATAATTTCGTCTCGCGCGGAGCGTAAACGACATCAAAAACAACTAAGTCTGGGCGGATAACCGCTGGATCCGTGATCAAACTCAAATCTTCTAATGGTTTCATGCCGACACCCGTTGCGTCGATGTAGATACTGCTTTCGGCAATCGATTGTTTGAAAGCGGCTTGATCGGCTAAATCAGTGACTGTTGCGCGACAATTGGTGTTCTCGTTGATTTTGCGCGCAGTTTCTTTCGCGTTTGCGAAGACACCGTCGTTGATATTGAAAATTCGTAATTCTTTTGCGCCATCGAAGGCTGCTTGAATTGCGACAGCTGTTCCTGCACCGCCTGCGCCTGTTAAGGTGATGATTTGATCTTTCACTTCGACCCCTTCATCTTTCAATGCGGACATCGCACCGATCCCATCTGTATTGTACCCTACAAGATGACCTTTGCCATCAAGATTAGTTACAGTATTGACTGCACCAATCAACGTTGCTTCAGGCGACACCTCGTCTAAATAAGGAATGATCGCTTGTTTGTTCGGCATTGAAACGTTCGAACCGCGAATCCCCAGGGCACGGATTCCTTGGACTGTGTCTTTTAATTCTTCGTTGCCAACTTCAAAAGCTAAATAAGCGTAATCAAGTCCTAACTTAGCAAAAGCTTCGTTGTGCATCGTAGGGGACATGCTGTGACGGATCGGAGTTGCGATTAAGCTGATTAGCAAAGTGTGGCCAGTAAGTCGTTCAGTCATTGATAAATTCCTCTTTTCAAATTTATTTGTTCATTTGTTCTCAAGCAAAGCGTTTTCTAAAAATACCGCTTATGAATAAAATCACAAGTTGTTATCTCTATTTTAGAATTTAATCTGTATAAAAACTAATGCTTTATATTGATGAAATCAATAAAGCAAATGAATAAAACGACTAGCTCAAGACTAGTCGTTTTACTAATTTATTGTAGCGATAAACAATCACGAGCGAAGCTGCCAAACCAATCGCGTTTAAAAGAATGACGAACCAGAAGACATAAGTGATTTTTTGCTCGCTGAGCAGTCCAGTGATATAAGGGGTGACCATAATCGAAACAGAGGTAGCCAGCGAATAATAGCTAGTGCATTTTCCTTTTTGTTTCGGAAACAATTCCAGCATCAAAGCCAGTCCTAATTGCCAAATACCGCCGGCAGCAAAGATCCCGATACAGATTGCCGCTAAAACAACTGTGACAAAGTTTGGATGGAGCAGCATAGCCAGCAGTGAGAGACCTGAGACAATAAGACAGAAACTGATGAACTTTGGAATATTGATGCCCTTTTTTACGATCCCTGAAGTGAAAAAGACCGAAATGAAGGATCCAGTACTATAAAGACTGACAAGGATCAAACTGTTTTCGTGAGAAACGACCCGCATGTTTTCCGCGTACTGCGGAATCCATAAAATAAAAATATTGAATAGTGAGACAGACACAAAAGAAAAGATCAGCAAAGCGACACCATCAATCTTAAATTTTCCACGATTTTCCGGAGTGCTTGTTGGAACAGTGACCTCGTCGGTTGCTTTTTTTATGATGGTTGTGGTTTTTGGGAAACGAGCAAATAATAAATAGAACATATTGGCAAACAAACACAATGCAGCCAAGATAAACGGCCAGCCGAAAAACAGATCGTGCTGCAGTAAATAGCGTGTGATAAATGGAAGCAGGAATTGGCCAAGTGAGATGAATGCTTTATTCAAGACACTCAAAGAACTATTTACCCGCTCATCGGGATACGCTTCCACAAGAGTTGGATAGGTACTAGTGTCCAAAAACGCATTGCTGACACCGCCGAACATGGCTAAGAAAAAGGCCAATTGATAGTTCGGACTGACGAGCATTCCAACAAAGAAAATCATATAAGAAACAATGGCGATCAGCACCGTTTTTTTGCGGCCGAATTTATCTGAGAAATACCCGGAAAAATACAGGCTCAAAATTCTGCCCAGCCCGATGGCACTCATAACTAAAGTGACTTGAGCGGTGGTGGCTTGCCAGTGGAGTTTTAAATTAGCCATATTTTGTGACAAAAGAATGGCTGCCATTCCTTGAAAAATATAGTTGAAATAGAGACTTGAGATCAATAGCCGATAATTATCTTTTTTCATTGAAGACTCCTTTCATGTGATTAGTTTCACTTAAAGTCACACACATACTAACGCAAATTTATTATGAAAACTAATGATTTATATCAATAAAATTGATAAACTCTATTTATTGAAAGCGGCACAATTTTTAGTAATGGGGTGAAGAAATGAATCTGCGACAATTAGAATTTTTTGTGACACTCGCGCAAACGGAACACATGACCCAAGCAGCCAAGAAATCCAATACTTCACAGCCAAACATCAGCCACGCGATGACGATGTTGGAACAAGAAGTTGGCGTCACGCTGTTTGAGAAAAAAGGACGGAACATCCAATTGACCCGTCATGGACGAATTTTTTACGAATATGTTGCGCCGGCGTTAGCCGAGATCGAAAAAGGTCAAAAAAAATTACAAGAGATGGTCAATCCTGATTCAGGTGAGATCCAGTTTGGCTTTATTTTTACGATGGGGGCTGAATTAGCGCCGCGATTAGCGCAATCTTTCCATCGCCAAGGCAATGACAAAATCACTTTTGAATTTCAGCAAGGTAATTCGAATCAGATCATTCAGATGCTGCTTGAAGATCGAATCGATATCGGCATCTGTTCAAAAGTAGGCAATGAAGCTGAGCTAATCTATCAAATTTTAACACAAGAAGAGATGGTATTGGTAGTCCCGTTGGATCATCCATTGGCAAGTTATGACAGTATTTCATTAGTTGAAACGGCGGAATATCCGTATGTTTACTATAATAAGCAAAGCGGTTTGCGGCCGTATCTGGATCGGCAAATCAAAAATTTAAAATTAAAGCCAGAGATCATTTGCGAATTAGAAGAAGATCATAGTATTTTGGGCTTTGTTGGTCAAGGATATGGGATCGCCATTATGCCCAATATCCCGTCGATTAATTCATTTCCAGTCAAAAAGATCACGATCACTGATGCACTGGAAGATCGCAATATTTATTTAGCGGTCAAAAAAAATAATTTGGAAATTCCAGTCTTGAAAAAATTCTATGATTTTTGTCTGGAAAACCACAATAAAAAAGGGGATTAAAGCTTTCTTAATCTCCTTGTGAAACATACGGAAACCATTGCATGTAACGTAATAATGCGTTAAAGTAGAGGATAGTCTGTGAAACATTTTGCTGTTTCACGAAAATGAAAGGATTTCTTATGACACCAGAAGAATTTCAAGCGGAATTAAAGAAACAAGGAATCGAATTGTCCGCAAAACAGCTGGATCAATTCGCAACTTATTTTCAGTTATTGGTTGAATGGAACCAAAAGATGAATCTTACCGCGATCACTGAACACGAAGAAGTCTATTTGAAGCATTTTTATGATTCGATTACGTTGGCTTTTTCTGATACGTTCGAACCAGTTGGAAAGTTATGCGACGTCGGTTCAGGTGCGGGTTTCCCCAGTCTGCCGTTAAAGATCGTATTTCCAGAATTAGAAATTACAATCGTTGATTCATTGAATAAACGAATCACTTTTTTAACCACCTTAGTAGAGGCTTTGCAATTAGATGGCGTGCAGCTTTATCATGATCGAGCAGAAACTTTCGGGCAAAATCCTGAGTTTCGTGAAGCATTTGATTTTGTTACCGCACGAGCAGTGGCGCGCTTAAATGTTTTGACGGAACTTTGTTTGCCCTTGGTGAAAAAAAACGGCTACTTCTTTGCTTTAAAAGCAGCAAAAAGTGAAGAAGAATTGACCGAAGCACGACCAGCGATCGCGTTATTAGGCGGCAAGCTGATCCAAGCTGAAGATGTTTCGCTGCCAAACGGCGATACGCGACACATCATCACGGTGCAAAAAAAGAAAGAGACCCCGAAAAAATATCCGCGCAAACCAGGAGTACCGAATAAGCAGCCATTGAAATAAGTTGAATTATTTTAAGGTAAGATGCGAGAAAAGCTGACTTTTGTTTTGAAAACTCAAAGCCAATATAAATACCAGTTTTGCCTGGGATTGTATAGGATACAAAAGCGGCTATGCGGTGAAAATCAGACTTATTTTTCTTGAGAAAAATAAATTCTTTAGTATGAACTAGGAGGAAATTAAATGGCACGGATCATATCTGTTGCAAACCAAAAAGGCGGTGTCGGAAAAACGACAACGACTGTTAATTTGGGTGCGTGCTTAGCCTATGATGGTAAGAAAGTCTTATTGATCGACAGCGATGCGCAAGGAAATGCTACAAGCGGTCTAGGCGTGCGCAAACCAGACGTGAAACAAGATATTTATGATGTTTTAGTCAATGAGGTCCCTATCAGAGAGACGATCATTGAAACCTCACGGGAAAATTTATCGATCGTTCCTGCGACGCTGCAATTAGCCGGCGCAGAAATCGAATTAACTTCTATGATGGCACGGGAATCCCGTTTAAAGAGCGCACTGGCAGAAATCAGTGACGATTATGACTTCATTTTGGTGGACTGTCCGCCCTCTTTGGGACACTTGACGATCAATGCCTTCACAGCTAGTGATGCGATTTTGATTCCAGTTCAATGTGAATATTATGCCTTGGAAGGATTGAGCCAGTTGCTAAACACGGTTCGTTTGGTCCAAAAACATTTTAATCCCGGTTTAGAGATCGAAGGCGTACTGCTGACGATGTACGATGCCCGGACCAACTTAGGCGCGGAAGTGGTCGAAGAAGTTCGCCGTTATTTCCAAGAAAAAGTATACGATACGATCATTCCAAGAAATGTTCGTTTATCAGAAGCGCCTAGTCATGGCAAACCGATCATTGATTATGACCCACGCTCAAAAGGTGCCGAAGTTTATCAAGCTCTAGCAAAGGAAGTGTTAGCTCGTGAGCAAAAATAAAGGATTAGGCCGCGGAATCGATGCGTTGTTTCAAGATTTATCTGAGATCGAAGAAGTCGACATGAAAAAAGATCAAGTGATCGAGATTCCGTTAAGCGATCTACGCCCCAATCCCTATCAACCGCGAAAATCATTTGATGAAGCGACTTTGCAAGAATTAGCCAACTCGATTGAGCAATCAGGTGTTTTTCAGCCGATCATCGTCAGAAAATCCGCGGTGAAAGGCTATGAGCTGATCGCCGGCGAACGGCGTTTCCGTGCTTCTAAACTAGCGGGCAAAGAAACGATCCCTGCGATCATCCGCGAGTTTGACGAAGAGGCGATGATGCAAGTCGCAGTTTTGGAAAACTTGCAGCGGGAAGATTTGAACCCGTTGGAAGAAGCCGAAGCTTACGAGATGCTGATGAAAAATTTAAAACTGACCCAAGCCGATGTAGCGAATCGGTTAGGCAAAAGCCGTCCGTATATCGCGAATTATCTGCGCTTACTGACGTTGCCTAAATTGGTAAAAGAGATGGTCCAAGATGAACGTCTATCGATGGGCCAAGCTCGGACTTTGTTAGGTTTAAAGAAAAAAGATCAAATTTTGAAATTAGCAAATCGAGCGGTGAAAGAGAATTTGACCGTGCGTCAATTAGAACAGATCGTTAATGAATACAACGAAGGCAAAGCCAAGGACAAGAAAAAAGGTCCGCGATTGGCAAAAGAAAAACCTTACTACTTACGAGAAAGCGAAGATCGCTTGATGGACAAATTCGGAACCGGCGTCGAGATCGTTGAAAAAGACGGCAAAGGCAAGATTGCGATCGAGTATTTATCACCGTCTGACCTGACTCGAATCTTAGATATTTTGAATATCCATTTTGATGAATCCTAAAAAAACAAAGCACAGATAGGATTTCTATTGAAGTATAGAGCTAAATAGAGATAGGAGGTTTGCCAGATGTATGACTTAGGTGATATCGTTGAGATGAAAAAACCGCATGCCTGCCAGACAAATCGCTGGGAAATCATTCGGATGGGTGCGGATATTAAAATCAAATGTATCAACTGCGGACATATCGTCATGATGACGCGCCGCGATTTTGAAAAGAAAATGAAAAAAATCCTTGAGAAGAAAATCGATTTAACTCAAGAATAATTCCTTAGTAGAGAAAGAGTGAAGTGAACCATGGCCTTAACAGCCGGAATCGTAGGATTACCTAACGTAGGTAAATCTACCCTATTTAATGCAATTACTAAAGCAGGAGCAGAAGCTGCTAACTATCCGTTCGCGACGATCGACCCCAATGTCGGAATGGTCGAAGTACCTGATTGGCGTTTAGAACGTTTGACCGAATTAGTTCATCCTAAGAAAACTGTTCCAACGACTTTTGAATTTACCGACATCGCCGGGATCGTCAAAGGTGCCAGCAAAGGTGAAGGATTAGGAAATCAATTTTTAAGCCATATCCGCCAAGTAGACGCCATTTGTCATGTAGTCCGTTGTTTCGATAATGAAAACATCACCCACGTGGAAGGACGCGTTGATCCGCTAGAAGATATTGAAACGATTAACTTAGAGTTAGTTTTAGCGGACTTGGATTCTATCAACAAACGCTATACTCGAGTAGCAAAAGTAGCGAGAACAAAAGAAAAAAATGCAGTGGCTGAGTTGGCCGTTTTAGATAAACTAAAACCTGTGTTGGAAGAAGGGCAATCGGCTCGAACGGTTGAGTTTACTGAAGACGAACAAAAAATCGTCAAAGGATTATTCTTACTGACAAGCAAACCTGTCCTCTATGTAGCCAATGTTGATGAAGAAACCGTTGCAAATCCAGATGGCAATGAATACGTACAAACTGTCCGGAATTTCGCTGCTAGCGAGCATTCAGAAGTGATCGTAGTCTGTGCCGAAGCAGAAGAAGAAATTGCTGAATTGGAAGACGAAGACAAAGCAGAATTTTTAGAAGCGATGGGGATCGAAGAGTCAGGCTTGGATCAATTGATTCGTACAGCTTATGATTTATTAGGTTTAGCAACTTACTTTACTGCCGGAGAACAAGAAGTTCGTGCTTGGACGTTCCGTAAAGGGATGAAAGCCCCGCAAGCAGCCGGGATTATCCATACTGATTTCGAACGCGGCTTCATTCGTGCAGAGACAGTATCTTTTGAAGATTTAGATAAATACGGCAGTATGCACGCGGCCAAAGAAGCTGGGCGTGTCAGATTAGAAGGGAAAGATTATGTCGTGCAAGATGGCGATGTAATGTTGTTCCGTTTCAACGTTTAGGGAGGAAAGAAACAATGGAACCAGAGAAATTGCAAACGTTGCAAGCAGAAAATGTACAGCTTGAAACAAAGTTGACCAAGCGGAATGAACAGTACATTTTTGACTTGAAAAAAGCTTTAAAAGCAGCAAATTTAACGGAAGAACAAACCATCACCGCTTTAAATGAAATGCTGCCGACTTTAGTCGAAGAACAAAAATCAGGAAAGACCGCTCGACAATTGTTCGGAACAGTCTCCGAACGATTAGATGCAATCGTAAACAAACCAGTCGAACAGAAAAAATCTACTACTGCGTCATTGATGTGGCTAGATAATTTCTTGTTGTTGTTTGGTTTATTAGGGATCGTATCTGGAGTGATGGGCTTGTTTGTTTCACGTGGAACACAACCAGTCACTTATGGGATCACCGCGTTGATCATTGCTTCAGCAATCGGTGGGATCGTATTTTACATGATGTATTTATTTGTTTACCAGTATGACCAACCAGGCGCAGATAAATCAAAGAAACCAAAAACATGGAAGACCGTCTTAATGCTGGCGTCTGTTACACTTGTCTGGTTTTTAGTATTCAATAGTGCGGCACTGTTACCGCCAACGTTGAACCCTATTCTTGATCCGATGGTCTTAGTCATATTATCCGCTTTGGCTTTAGCCTTGCGTTACTACTTGAAAAAACGTTTTGGCATCATCAGCAGTTTAGCCTCAGCACCACGTAAATAAAAAAATCAAAGGAAGTTCGGTGACGAACTTCCTTTTTTGTCTTGGTGCGGATTCTACTAGTATTTCAACACAGAACAACTAGCTAAAGAAACCACGGAATCACTAGGGAAATAAGGTGAATATTAAGAAAAATAAGGGTTAGATGAGGATTTCGGCACAAGTTGTTGACTTCACTCGCGCATTCTGTTAGTTTTTTTATTAAAAATAATTCTGGGGAGTGGTAATGAACGATGTCTAATTGGGAAACGAAATTTGCAAAAAAAGGTCTGACATTTGATGATGTTTTATTGATTCCGGCGGAGAGTCACGTATTGCCGAATGAAGTGGATATGAGTGTGCAATTAGCAAAAAATATCAAATTGAACATTCCATTGATGAGTGCAAGTATGGATACTGTGACAGATAGTAAAATGGCGATCGCGATGGCCCGACAAGGCGGACTTGGAGTCATCCATAAAAACATGAGCGTCGCAGCCCAAGCAGACGAGGTTCGCAAAGTAAAACGATCAGAAAGCGGCGTAATCATTGATCCGTTTTTCTTAACACCAGAACATAAAGTACGCGATGCCGAAGATTTGATGAGCCGTTACCGGATCAGCGGTGTACCAATCGTAGAGACATTGGAAAATCGTAAATTAGTTGGGATCATTACGAACCGCGATATGCGCTTTGTGACAAATTACGAGATCCCCATCCACGAAGTAATGACTAAAGAAGGTCTAGTAACAGCACCCGTTGGTACAAAGTTGCAAGACGCTGAAAAAATATTACAAAAACATAAAATCGAAAAATTACCGATCGTGGATGATGCCGGTCGTCTAAGCGGTTTGATCACGATCAAAGACATCGAAAAAGTTATCGAATTTCCTAACGCAGCGAAAGACGAGCACGGCCGTTTGTTAGTTGCCGCAGCAGTCGGCGTGACAAGCGATACTTTTGAGCGTTCAGAAGCCTTGCTAGAAGCTGGAGCCGACGCAATCATCATCGATACCGCACATGGTCACAGTGCCGGTGTTCTGCGCAAGATTCGTGAAATCCGTGAGACATTTCCAACAGCGACATTGATCGCTGGCAATATCGCCACTGCTGAAGGTGCAAAAGCATTATATGATGCGGGGGTAGATGTAGTGAAAGTCGGAATCGGACCAGGTTCGATTTGTACGACTCGTGTGGTTGCCGGTGTTGGTGTACCGCAATTGACTGCGATTTATGATGCAGCTTCTGTTGCACGTCAGTATGGCAAAGCCATCATTGCTGATGGCGGGATCAAATATTCAGGCGATATCGTAAAAGCTTTAGCGGCTGGCGGACATGCTGTCATGCTTGGTTCCATGCTAGCCGGGACAGATGAATCTCCTGGTGAATTTGAGATTTATCAAGGTCGTCGCTTCAAAACATATCGTGGCATGGGTTCATTAGGCGCGATGGAAAAAGGTTCAAGTGATCGCTATTTCCAAAGCGGCGTCAACGAAGCCAACAAATTAGTTCCAGAAGGAATCGAAGGTCGAGTTGCTTATAAAGGAACGGCTGCAGATATTATTTTCCAAATGATCGGCGGATTGAAAGCCGGTATGGGCTATGTCGGTGCAGGCAATTTGGAACATTTACGTGAGAATGCTCAATTTGTTCAAATGAGCGGCAATGGTTTGAAAGAATCTCATCCCCATGATGTTCAAATCACAAAAGAAGCACCAAACTATTCAGTTGAACAATAAAAATTTAACTAAAAACAGCGACTTCGCAAAAGCGAAGCCGCTGTTTTTTTATCTACTATTTTTCTTTTTTAATCACTTTAACATTGCCCATGTACGGCACTAAGACTTCAGGGATCGTTACTGAACCATCTTCGTTTTGATAGTTTTCTAAGATCGCAGTCACTGTTCGGCCGACCGCTAGACCTGAACCGTTCAATGTGTGAGCGTATTGGACTTTGCCAGCTTCATCGCGGTAACGGATCATTGCGCGACGAGCTTGGAAGTCTTCACAATTTGAGCAAGAACTGATCTCACGATACGTATTTTGAGCAGGGACCCAGACTTCTAAGTCATAAGTCTTCGCAGCAGAGAAGCCCATATCGCCGGTTGATAACGTGATGACACGGTACGGCAAGTTTAGTTTTTGTAAAAGAATTTCCGCATTTTGTGTCATTTTTTCTAATTCGTCATATGATGTTTCTTTGTCGCTGAATTTCACCATTTCAACTTTATGGAATTGGTGCAAACGGATCAATCCGCGTGTATCGCGTCCCGCACTGCCGGCTTCAGAACGGAAAGAAGGAGATAGTGCTGTAAAATAGATCGGCAATTCTTTACCGTCTAAAATTTCGTCCGCATAATAGTTTGTTAAAGGAACTTCCGCAGTCGGGATCAAGGTTAGATCGCGATCTTCAATTTGGAAGACATCTTCTTTGAATTTAGGAAATTGTCCAGTACCAAACATTGATTTGCTGTTTACTAAGAACGGCGTAATCATTTCAGTATAACCTTGTTCATAGACGTGTTCGTCCAACATAAAGTTATAAACTGCACGTTCTAACCGTGCACCTAAACCTTTGTAATAAACAAAACGGCTGCCGGAAACTTTTGCACCACGTTCAAAGTCTAAAATATCTAAGTTTTCTGCGACTTCCCAGTGCGGTTTTGGTTCGAAAGCAAATTGGCGCGGCGTACTCCAACGGCGTACTTCAATGTTATCATCTTCGTCTTCGCCAACTGGGACAGAATCATGAGGCAAGTTTGGCAATGTCGTTGTGATCTCTGTTAATTGCGCGTCGATATCGGCTACTTGAGTATCAAAGTCTTTGATTTTTGTCCCGACTTCTTTCATCTCTGCGATTTTATCAGCAGCATCATTTTTTTCGCGTTTTAACTTGGCGATTTCATTTGAGACATCATTACGATATTTTTTCAATTCTTCTGTTTTGACTAATAGCTGGCGACGTTGTTCATCCAATTCTAAGAACCGTTTCAAAACTTCTTCCTTTACGCCTCGAGTTGCTAATTTTTCGTTTACTTCCGCAAAGTTGTTGCGGATCATTTTTACATCTAGCATCCTATTCTCCTCCTTTTAAAATAAAAAAACACCGCTTCATCCCATATAACAGGGACGAAACGGTGTTGAATTTCGCGGTACCACCCAAATTCAGCCTAAGCTGCACTTGATCGACGGTTATCGACGTCACCCGGTCTCTCTTTCGAAAAACGCAGATCATAAAACTGGATTTCCCTAAGTTGTTTTGTTGATTCCCACCAGCCATCAACTCTCTAGAAAAACAAACTTACGTACTTGGTTTCCTGCATCTCTTATTGAGACCAGTATAAGCAATCAAAAATTTAAAGTCAATGATTATCTGGCAGAGTCTTCGTTTGATTTTTATAAAGCGGCAAGTGAATAATGAAAGAAGTCCAGTCATTGCTGGATTGTGCGTAGATATAACCGCCATGAAGATTCACAATGTTTTGAGCAATGGCCAATCCTAAGCCAGTCCCGCTGATTTCTTGCGAACGGGAGCCGTCCACTCGATAAAAACGATCAAAAAGTTGTTCCAGCGCTTCTCTTGGGATTGGTTGTCCATTGTTTTTGACAGTAACGACCGCTTCATTTTTCATTTTTTCGATTTCAATAATTATTTTGTCAGCGTCCGCACCATATTTCAGCGCATTGGTGATCAAATTATTGAAGACGCGTACGAGTTTTTCTGTGTCGCCGTCCATGATCAATTGACTCTCTGTTGTCTCCACTTGAATCTGAATATTTTTTTTCTTAGCTTCCAGCTCAAAATCAGCGGCCAACTGTTCCAGCAGCTGCACCATGTCAAAAGAGACATTGTTGACGGGAACAGAAGGTTGGCGGACCTTGGAATATTCGAATAAATCTTCGACCAAAGACTTCATTTGCTTGGCTTTGTTGTAGGCGATACTCGTATATTTCAGGATCTCTTCATCATTTTGATACTGACCATCTTCAATTAAACCGAGATAACCGATGATCGAAGTCAGCGGTGTCCGAATATCATGACTGACATTTGTGATCAATTCATCTTTGGATTTTTCAATCTCGCGTTCATCTTCAATGGCTGCGACAGTACTGTCAACCAAACCGTTGATACTGTCAACGACTTTGCTGAGATCACCGCGCAATTCAAAAGGAATCCGGTAATCGTAATTCCCATTAGCGATATAATGCAGCTCATTGATGATATGCCGCAGCTGCATTTGATGATAGCGGCGAATCAACCGCCAAAAAATAATCAGTACATCGATAATAGTAAAGAGGGGGATCACAAAATTACGTCCACTCCAAAAAATATCACTGCCCAGATTATTTGCAAAAATATCTTTTGACCGATAGATCGCATCCGTCAGATCAGGTGAGTTATTCAGCATCTGAGTAAAAAGAACCATAATTGCTACATTTAATAGAAGCAATAAAATAATAGTAATGATTCCTTCCGCGATCAATTCACTGACTTCTTTTGAGGTAAGTGTGATTCGTCTTTTCTTTTCTACTTTATTTTGCATCTATTTTATAACCCACACCCCAAACGGTTTGGATCACTTTTTCGCCATCTGTCGCTTCTTCGATCTTATCACGCAAGTGGCTGACATGAACCATGACCGTTTTCGCTGAGACAATACTTTCCTGTTTCCAAACCCGTTCGAAAATTTCATCGGCGCTGAAAACACGGTTTGGATGACTTGCTAATAAATATAGGATGCCGAATTCCAAAGCTGTCAGCTGAATTTCTTTTCCATCAACCGTCTTAACTTCATGAGAATCTTTATTGATGATCAACGACTGGATCTCAAGAATATCGGGCTGATCTTCCGCGATATGCATTTTTGTCCGGCGTAATAAAGATTTGACCCGAGCCATGACCTCTAAAGGATTAAAAGGTTTCGTTACGTAGTCATCAGCACCGGCAACTAATCCTTTTATTTTATCCATATCGGTTGTTTTAGCCGTTAACATAATAATCGGTATTTGCGATTCTTTTCTTAATTCCTTTACAACTTGCATACCGTCCATCACCGGCATCATAATATCTAATAAGAGTAACTCAATGTCATTCGTAGTTCGAAGCTTACTCAATGCTTCTTTACCGTCATATGCTTTAATAACGTCATACCCTTCATTATGCAAATAAATACTTAATAGTTCGACAATTTCTTTGTCATCATCTGCAACTAATACTTTCATTAAATGTTCCTCCGTCCATCATAAAAATAATTACATCCCTATTTTACCAAAGAAATCAACGGAAGGCGAAAGACAGCACTAGGAGTTAAAGAAAAATCAAAAATAAAATACCGAAAGTTAAACTTTGAAGATCACGAAAAGTCTCACTCTTAAAATAAAAAAGCGAACGAAAAACTGATATTTATATTTATTCATCGTGTTTAAAAAAAGTGGATAAAATTACCATCTTTTCGTTGACCAAACCGCATAAAACTGATATATTATTTTATGTTCTGAAGCGGCGATAAACCTTTTGGAACACCTAAAATTATTGTTGACAGGTGACTGGTTATCAGTTATTCTATCAAAGTCGCATCAAGCAGTGACAATGATTTGTTTGAAAAAAACTTCAAAAAAGTTATTGACATTCACTCAGCAAGCTGTTAAGATATAAAAGTTGCTGAAACAAAGTGACAAACAATGTAGACCTTTGAAAACTGAACGAATAAAACAAACCAAATGTGTAGGGCGTTTCTATTTAATAGAAACAAA
>NZ_BJDP01000006.1 GCF_005405205.1 Enterococcus pingfangensis
TCGAACACAGAAGTTAAGCTTCTTAGCGCCGATTGTAGTGAGGGGTTGCCCCTTGTGAGATTAGGACGTCGCCACGCAGTTGAGCTGTTCACTCTAGTGAATAGCTTTTTTTGTTTTATTGGATAGGGTATATGATTTGATTTTAAACTGATACATCGAATTGTTTTAATTTTTTAATCAGAGAATAATAACTATCCATAGAAACTAATTGAAGATAGCACGAATGACAGTTAACTATTTTATTACTCTAAATCGCAAGAATACTAAAGAATAATTTTGGTAATTATCGGTTGATTATAATGAAGTCTGTTTAAAGATTGAGCAGTTGATTATTGTGATATCTTTTTAATTTTTTAAGTTAGAGAGGATTGTTTGATTTGCTTTATGTAGCACGACATGGGGAAACTGAATGGAACAAAAAAGGAATTATTTCAGGAAGAAGCGACATTGCGTTATCGGAAGTAGGCTATCAGCAAGCTACTTTGTTAGCAGAAGAGGTTGCTGAATTGGCTGTACCTATCACAAAAATCATCCATTCACCATTAGAGCGCGCAAGAGAGACCGCTCGTCTTGTAGCAGAGAAAAATTATTTGCCGCTGAGAATGGATGAACGTTTGATTGAATTAGATTACGGAGAATATGACGGAACTAGTGATGAGCAGGAAAGCTATTTAACATTGCGCACCCAATTTGCGGTTCGTTATCCTAATGGAGAATCTTTGATGGATGTCTATGCTCGGATCGTCCCGCTGTTGAAAGAGTTAGAACAAGATGCTGAGAATACATATTTACTAGTTTGTCATAACTCGGTTGTTCGAGCAATCAAAAATTATTTTGAGCCGTTAGAAAACGAAGCAGTTTTTAACTATCGAACGCCTAATGCAAAATTGATCAGATTTGATTAGTCAAAAGGTATATCAATTTAAAGAAATGAAAAGACCGGACATTGCGTCCGGTCTTTTTTAAATTGCTTCATGCATTAAATGAATCTTTTTGATTGTCTGTTGCCAGTTTGCTTGTTCGGTATCAGAAAGGGCTAGCGGCAAACTTTCTACGAGTCCTTGACGAGAAATTTTAGCAGGTGAGCCGACGTAGCAATTGTCTGCAGGGTGATAGTGACTGACAGGAACGATCAGCGAATCGTCAGCTAAGAGCGCAGCGACAATTCTAGCTGCTTGAACAGCGATTCCATAAGAGGTATAGCCTTTTCCTCTAAAAGTAATCCAGCCGCCGTTACGAGCTGTCTGTTCCAAGGAAGCCAGTTTCTCAGCATCCAGTGTGTCAATGATGGGAACACCATTGATCGTTACACTAGACCAGGCAACAAACTGAGTTTCGCCATGTTCTCCAATCACATAGCCGTCAATTGAAGCAGGATGGATATTTAGATCTTTGCTGACTGCGTGTTTCATTCGGCCAGTATCTAGCGAAGTTCCAGTGCCTAAGACCCGTTCCCGAGGAAATCCAGTTAATTCTTGCAAGTATTGAGTAATTACGTCGCATGGATTCGTGATATTCAATAAAATACCTTTGAAGCCGGAATTTTTAATTTTTGGTGCCCACTCTTCCACGATCGCTTTAGTCAGATTCAGCTCAGCGAAACGATCAGAATTGCCTTCAAAAATAGTAATATCACCGGCAGAAAAAATAATCACATCAGTATCCGCAAGTTCAGCTAAATCTGGGGCAATCAATCGAACTTGATGGCTTTGTTCCATCTGTCCATCCATCAAATCATTTAATTCAGCCTCAAGAATATTTTCTTTTGAATCAAAAAGAACCAATTCGTCGACTATATTTTTTGAAATCAGAGTGTAGGCAGTCGTACTACCGACATGACCGACACCAATAATCGCAACTTTTTTCAATTACTACACGCCTTTCTTTTTAAGAAGTACCTATCTAAAAAAGGATGCCCCTAATGTGAGAAAATGTCAATAGAATAATTAGTAAACGATTAATTCGGTAGGCTGTTTTTTAATATTTGGTACACGCGCTGCATATCAGCCGGAGTTCCTCTTAATTCATAATCGGCTAAAAACGGAAAACCAAATGCCTGACTATATTGTTTGGCTGTTAAACAATACTGGTAGTTGAAGTTTTTATTGCCGCTGCCTACGACACCTAAACATTTTTGGTAATTATTTTCGTACTCTAAATAGTCGCGCATGACTTCGGTCAATATTTCAGTATCCCCGTTATCCACGCCATTGCCGCCTTCAAGATAGGTAGGGACAAAAGTAAAAAATGGGGTTGTTTCAACCGCAAAAGGACTATTTTCCGAAATTTCTTTTGCGGTAATCAAAGGATTTTCTGCCGCTAGCTGATGTTGTTCTTCGGCGTAAGCAATCAATCGTTTGACGAATGCCTGTGTATTTCCTGAAATCGATATATATAAAATATTCATGAATGCTGATTCCTCCAAGCTCAATAATAATTTTTCCAAAAAAGAATAACTGTCTTACCTTTAGAATTATAGCATGAAAAAGATTCCTTAAATAAAATGTAAACGGTTGCAAAAAATCAGGAAGTATGATATAACTATAAGTGTAAGGGATAGGTCCCTAAGTTGTAGAAAATACAACGGAAATGAGCGAGTGATTGTTCATTTCAAGTGAATGCCGAAATGGCAGGAAGGAAGTAGGGATTTGAAGTTTCCTTACAGTGTTACTCAAGTCTAGCGGGGAAGAGAAATGTAGACAGTAGAACCATTTCTCCACTTAATGGTGAGGCTTAAACGAATTCAACCACAAAGACGTTTAAGACCGAGAAAAAAGGTGTGAATATTCCAGAAATCTGGAATGAAGAAAAACACTTAGCCATTAGACCCGCTGGATTGTTTTTTTTTGTCTAAAAAGGCTCTGACCTAGGTCAGAGCCTTTAATTATTGTATTCTTACTTATACTTTTATTTGTTGTAATAACGAATATTGTCGCTGATTTTATTAATCGCAAATTTTGTCGGATCAGAAAATGTATAGGTTTTTCCGTCGGTCGGTAATTTTTCAGCAAACATTTCTTCGTATTCGGCGATGGATAAACGTTTCCGTTTTGAAAGCAGTGACTGATTTTCTTCAATCGACAAGTACTGTTGGTAGTCGTCCATCAAAGTCATTGAGAAAAATTCGCTGACAGCACCCGAACCGTAGCTGAACAGTCCGATTCGTTCGCCAGCGGCCAACTTGCTATTGTCTAGTAGCGAAGCTAAGCCGAGATACAGCGAGCCGGTGTAAAGATTGCCCACTTGGCGGCTATAAATAATCGCTTCTTCGTAACGAGCTTCCAAGCGCTGCTGTTCTGTTTCAGACATTTCTGGAAAGATCGCCCGCAAAGCTTTACGACCCATTTTTGTATAAGGCAAGTGAAAAGTCAAGGCAGCATAGTCAGAACTAGCTGTTTGATTGACTTTTTTATTTTGTTCCCAAATCCGTGTAAATGAGTCGATATAGATTTGGTTCGACAGATGACCATCAACTAACGGATAGTCATGTCCTGCCGGCCGCCAGAAATCATAAACGTCTTCAGAATAGAAGACACTGTCATTGTTAAATGCTAATAAATGCGGGTTTTTAGCTACTAACATGGCAACGGCTCCGCATCCTTGAGTGGGCTCTCCGCCAGAATGCAGCCCATATTTAGCGATATCAGTAGCAATCACTAACACTTTCCGATCTGGATGTGCCGCAACATAATCACGCGCTTGCTGCAGTGCCGCTGTACCGCCGTAACAAGCATGTTTGATTTCGAATGAACGAGCGAAAGGCTGAATATCAAGTAATTTGTGAATAGTTACTGCGGCTGATTTTGAGAAATCAGTGCTGGATTCTGTACCAACGATCACCATATCAATCATTTTTTTATCGTCAGCTGTAAGAATTTTTGCTGCTGCACTTGCTCCTAAGGTAATAATGTCTTGTGTTTTAGGAATAAGTGCCATTTGATCTTGGCCAAGCCCAATGTGAAATTTAGCTGGATCTGTTTCACGAGCATTTGCCAAGTCAGTCATATCAAGATAATAATCTGGAACGTGGAAACTTATTTTATCAATTCCTATCGTCATATTGCTCCTCCTTGTGCCGATTATGGAGTTCATTTTTATAAAAAGCAAAATCTTGTTCTATCATGAATACTTTGCCAACATGCTGGATCACCCAATTAATAAAATCTGATTTTGTATAGCTAGTCTGCTTTTCAAAAGCTGACTGCTAGTTAAATCTATTCAAAAGATTCCAGCGAGGCAAAGTGGATAGCTATTTCTTCCAGAAGTAAATATATCATAGAAAGGCGGTAATTAGTCGAGTTTGAATCTTAAGAAATTATAAAACTATCTATGCTATACTTACCTCTGATTTTCAATGAAATTATTGGAGGTGCATCCTTGGAAGAAGTAGTTATTTTAAGTGCTGTACGAACACCAATTGGCAGATATAAGGGGAAATTAGCGCCCATCTCAGCCGTCGAGCTCGGTGCGATCGCAGTCAAAGAAGCGGTCAAACGTGCAGAGCTTGCGCCAGAACAAGTTGAACAAGTATTTCTGGGAAATGTCTTACAGGCAGGAAATGGTCAAAATGTGGCACGGCAATCAGCTGTAAAAGCCGGGATTCCTTATACTGTCCCTGCCACTACGATCAATGAAGTCTGCGGGTCCGGCATGAAAGCAATCATTTTCGCGATGCAGCAGATTTTACTAGGTGAAGCGCAAGTCGTACTTGCCGGCGGGACAGAGAATATGTCGCAAGCGCCAAAAGTTACCAGTTTTGATTATGTTACACAAGAATGGCAAGAACCAAAATCAAGTATGATCTATGACGGGTTGACGGATGCTTTTAGCGGAGAACATATGGGCTTGACCGCTGAAAAAGTTGCGGAAGAATACCAGATCACGCGTGAAGCACAAGATCAATATGCTTATGAATCACAAATGAAAGCCGCAAAAGCCAGCACAGACGGAAAATTCGACTCAGAGATCGTTCCCGTGGCGCTTCCAGATGGAAGTACTATGCGAGAAGATGAAGGAATCCGTTTCGATTCAACGTTAGAAAAAATCAGCTCACTAAAACCAGCATTCAAGGAAAATGGGGTAGTGACAGCGGCGAATGCGTCAACGTTAAATGATGGCGCCTCAGCGATCGTTTTGGCGGCAAAATCTTATGCCGTTGAACAGGATCTGGCTTATTTAGCAGTCATCAATGATTATAGCGAAGTAGGGATCGATCCAAGTATTATGGGAGTGGCACCTGTTTCAGCAATCAATAAATTATTACAAAAAGTTAATCGAACAATTGATGAGATCGATATTTTTCAAATTAATGAAGCCTTTGCTTCTGCGTCAGTTGCGGTCCAAAATGAATTGAAGATCCCAGATCAGAAATTAAATGTCTATGGTGGTGCAATCTCTTTAGGTCATCCGATCGGCGCAAGCGGTACTCGAATCGTGGCGACTTTGATTTCTGAATTGATTCAAGAAGAGAAACAACGCGGCATAGCAAGTCTGTGTATCGGTGGGGGTCTAGGCTTAGCATTAATGATAACGAAAGCAGCAGATCATGAGACTGCTCAAAAAAAATTCTATCAAATGACCCAAGCGGAACGGCTGACAAAGTTAGTCAAAGAAAAGAAATTATCCGCTAAAGAAGCGGCTCAGTTAGCCAGTCAAACGGGGTTACCGGAAAAAATCGCAAATAACTTGATTGAAAACCAAATCAGCGAATGTGCGGTTCCATTAGGCCTTGCACAAAATTTTGTCATTAACGGAAAAGAAAAAATGATTCCGATGGCAACGGAAGAACCATCTGTGATCGCTGCTGCCAGTAATGCAGGCAAGATCATTGCTAAAGCTGGCGGGATCACAACCCGCGTGATCAATCAAGAAATGATTGGTCAAATTGTTTTACAAAATGTTACAGAATTCGAAAAGCTTAAAAAGATTCTTAAAGAAAATGAGCCGCTCTTTTTTGCGGCAGCAAAAAAAAGTTATCCTTCGATTTATCAACGCGGCGGCGGGTTGCGTTTGATCAATCTGCGGACCTTTGAAGCCGGTTATCTTTCTATCGATCTGGTGGTCGATACAAAAGATGCGATGGGCGCCAATATTTTGAATACGATGTTGGAAGCTGTGGCTCAAGAAGTAAGACAATTGATTCCTGATGCGGAGATCTTGTTTAGTATTTTGAGCAATTATGCGACAGAATCGTTGATCGAAGCCCGTTGTGAACTGCCTTTAGACCAAATAACGCCTGAGATCGCGCAAAAAATTGCGGCAGCCAGTGAATTTAGCAAGTTGGATCCTTATCGGGCCGCGACTAACAATAAGGGAATCATGAATGGAATCGATGCGGTCGTATTAGCGACCGGCAATGATACGCGGGCAGTTGCTGCGGCTTGCCATGCGTATGCTGCACGAAATGGGCGCTACGAAGGTTTGACAGACTGGTCGATCCAAGCAGATCGGTTGATCGGCAAATTAATTGTGCCGATGAAAGTTGGGATCGTCGGCGGCGCGACCAAAGTTTTGCCAAAAGCGCAATTGAGTTTGAAATTATTAGAAGTTTCAACTGCCGCAGAACTTGGAGAGATGATCGTGGCTGTTGGATTAGCACAAAATCTAGCAGCGGTCAAAGCATTGGTGACTGACGGCATTCAAAAAGGACACATGGCGATGCAAATCCGTTCGCTAGCGATCACAGCTGGCGCGACTACCAGAGAAATCTCGCAAGTAGCCCGCCAGTTGCGAAAAGCAGAACGGATGAATTTAGCGACAGCAGAAGCGATTATCGAAAAGATTCGGTTAGGCTGATTCGTTTTTTTATCAGATATAGAAAAAGAAGTAAAAATAAACAGACCGTTTTTCTGCAGGCATGTTCCTTTAGAAAAACGGTCTGTTTGTTTTATTTGTCGATGCGCAAATAGACCATATCGACTAGGTGAACGCCGTGATCAATGATCGGTTCACGGTAATTATCAGTGAAAAAATTTTTCACACGGTGAGATTTACGAAACCCGCATTTTTGATAAAAAGTTAGTGTCTCAGGAATATCGCCTGTACCGACATACATCGTTTGATAGTGGCCTAAAAATTCAGTAACTAGAAAACGAATCATTGCTGTGCCATACCCTTGTCTTTGAGCACTCGGCAGCGTCGCGATATTTTTTAATTCACATTCTTGATCATTGAGTTTCAGGACTACTGCCGCACATTTTAAATTCGAATCATACAAGGCAAAGAGCTGACCTTGATCAAGGTAACGATCAATCATGTCTTCTTGTTCATCTGCTAAAAGCAATAAGTCGAGCAATCTTTTTTTATCTGTAACAATTTCTTCAACCCTCATTGTTGACCTCCTTGCTAGTTTGTAAATCTGTGAGCCTCAGTCAAAGTTATTTTAAACTAAAATCTAGATACACAGGATTATGATCAGAATATTTGAACTGCATATCTTTGACATGGACGTTGTCGACTGCGATATTATCCGAGACAAGGAAACCGTCGATGAGTGTGGTATATGATTCGCCTTCTTTGTAAGGTTTATCCAATGCACGAGCAGAAGGGATTTTCTCATCCGCCAGTTTGCCGGTAGGAAGTTGAAAACCGGCTGGTAATTGATCTTTAGGGAAAGGATGTGTCCAAGTCTCCCGTTTTTTACTCGTATTGAAAACTTCTGGGCTATTGCCTAAAACATCATGATTGTAATCGCCAGCGACTAGGACATAGTTGCCGCTTTTGTATTCATTTTCCATCACTTTAAAAATCTTTTCTAGTTGGGCTGCTTGAATTGAACGGTCTTTAGTGAAAGCAGATAAATGAGTATTGATAGCAATGAACTCATGACCGCCTTTGACTGGCATACGGCTGACAGTAAAGGCGCGATCCAAATCAAAAAATTTATTGAAATTCGTTTCGATCGGCAACGAATAGCGTTTGCTGCTGGTAATCTCAGCTTGGGTCAATGTGACCAAGCCTGATTTTGCCTTACCGATAGGATCCGTAAACGGGTAGAATAAGTAAGCTGAATCGTAATTTTGTCCATAGAGATGATTGTAGTCGGCTAAATGCTCGCTTAAAAAAGCAACTTGGTCAACATGTTGAGAACGATCGCCGTCTTGATCGACTTCCTGATAAAAGGCAAAAGTCGGTGCTAGTTCTTTGGTCGTTTGAACGATTCCTTGCATATTTTCTTCAACCGTCTTTTTATCATACGCGCGCGAATAATCGCCTCCATCCATAAAGAAGCTGTAACTTGGCGGGTAAGCGCCATAACCAACATTATGACTCATCGCTCGATAAGTTTTATTTGTTTCTAGCGTTTGTGTCTGCCGGTTCACAGGTTTCAAAGCAATCGCATCCGGCAAGCGGTCATAGCTGGCAAATAAATAAATCAAGTAGCCGCCAAAGACTACGATCAGTGCCAGAACAATCCCCAAAAAAATTTTTATGATCTTTTTCATTATTTTCCTCCTATAGCTGAATGCTGTAGTTCAACAGCAGAAATCATTTCTCAAATATCATAGCAGACTTTTTATTGAACACAAAACATCCTCACTTTCACAAATTCTGCATGCATGGTACACTAAAATAGTAGTGTTAAATGTTATTAAAAGAGAGGTTTTAAAATGATTCGATTTGCAAAAAAAGAAGATGGTGCAGCAGTTTCTAAGCTAATACTAGTTATTTTAAAAGATATGGAGCTGGATTTTTTAGCTAAGTTCGGTGAGGAAAAGACTTTGGCAGCTCTTGCGGCCTGTTTTAAAGACCCGACGTATCGGTTTGGCTATGCTCGCGGTCTAGTGGAAGAAATCAACGGAACTATCGCCGGTGCGGTATTTGGTTATCCAGCAAACAAAGAAGCGATCATCGATCGGCCTTTAGAAAATTATTTGCGGTCACATGGAGCAGGAGACAGCCAAATGTTTATCGACTCGGAAGTATTTCCTAATGAGTGGTATTTAGATTCGATCGCAGTGGATGAAAAATTCCGCGGACAAGGGATCGGAGCGAAATTATTGACTGCGGCTGATCGTTTAGCCACCCATGAAGGAGAAAAAGTCATTGGACTGAATGTCGATAAAGCCAATCCGAATGCTAAACGCCTGTATTTGCGTGAAGGGTTTGAAGATGCTGGAGAAATAATGATCAGCGGACATGTCTATGACCATATGCAACGAAAAGTGAAAGGTTTTAATCGCTAGGAGTGAGAATTTTTTATGAGACGCTAAGTATATTTTTTATGAAAATGGCAAAAAAGAACTGCGCCACTGTGGCACAGTTCTTTAATTTTGAGAAAAAGTCACTTTTAAAGTCGTCTCTGGATTGGAATGTTTGTTGCGATTATAAAGCCAATAATCCATGATTGCTGCAACACAGATACAGACTGGTGCATCTGTCGGATCGGTGACATTCAAGACATAGTAGTCGCCTGTCAATAAAGTTGCCTTGTCCATCGTCATGATCGGCTGATTAAATTGGTTGATCTTGTATTTATGATTGTAAATATCGCCATAGACGGCCCAGTGGAGCTGCTGGATGTAATAAAAATCCCCCGGCCAATGGAAAATTTTATGGAGCACACCAACTTTTGTGTGTTCATAATAGATCTCAAACTTGCGGCCAAAAATGACGCTGGCTTGTTTGATATAGGCGACGATTTGACCGTCCATTGCATAGAGCGAGAGGACGTTTCCTTTACGCCCCCAGTGACCTACCATTAAATACAAAGGCACACCGTTGTTGTCTTTGACGATCGTTCGTGTCGTAGAACTTAATTGTTTTTCTTGAATAAAGAACTCGGTCATGCTAGTCACACCTTTTGATTTTGATTATTCAGAAAGGATTCGAGCGATTGCCGTTGCTACACCATTTTCTTCATTGGTATCAGTTATGTTCTTAGCGATTTTTTTGACAGCCGCAGCCGCATTTCCCATTGCAAAACTTGTACCTGCATAAGTCAGCATGCTGACATCGTTAAAGTTATCGCCTAGAGCCATGACTTGGCTGGCGGTAAATCCGCGCTCTTCAGCGAATTGTTTTAAAGCAATTCCTTTTTGCGCATTGACATGATTGATTTCAATATTGGTTGATTCGGATGCGGCAATAGCAAGATCGCCTATTTTTTCTAATTCGCCAGTGATTCCTTTCAGTTGCGCTGGTCCATTTTTATCAAAAGCGATGATCTTTAAAACATCTTCATCGCTGGCAAATAATGTTTGCCGAATATCTTCAACAAAAGTGATGGGTGTTAAAGATAAATGTTGAGACGATGCGGCGATCGCTCGTTTTTTTGACATTCCTGGAATTTTACTTAAAAGATGTTCAGCGACAAAATCGATTCGCATGGGCTGATTGGATGAATAGACTTGTTCGGCGGTAAAAATTTCATAATATAGTCCCGCTTCTTCAAGTGTATCCATTACATCTAGTGTGCGTTGTTTTCCGATCGGAATGGTAAAGATGGTTTCTCGGTCAGCATTTACAACGTGGGCACCATTTAATAAGATCATCGGGACACGGATGTCGGATTCGTCCAATGAAATTCTTGCATGACTCATTCCACGTCCAGTCGCTGCAATAAATTCGATTCCTTGTGCTTGAGCTTTCTGAATGGCCGCGACATTTGCTGTCGGAACTTGCATTTGATTGTTCAACAGTGTACCGTCCATATCAGAGGCAATGAGTTTTATCAAAATTATTCACCTAGCTTTCCTATCATACATCGATAGTGTACCATAATCTCAGAGCTGGAAAGCAGGTCTGACTGATTCTTAAAAAAGAATTAGTTAGGAAGGGAATGATTTTCAGCAATCAACGGCAGGATTTTATGCAAGCAATAGTTAAAGATTAGGAGTAGAGCGTATGAAAGAAATCATCCATAATGAATGGCAGCAAGTTTTAGCCGATCAGTTCCACGCGCCTTATTATTTGAAATTGCGAGAATTTTTGAAAGAAGAATACCGTACACAACAGATCCATCCGGACATGTATCATATTTTTGAAGCATTAGAATTAACGCCTTATGACAAAGTCAAAGTCGTGATCCTTGGACAAGATCCTTATCATGGCAGCGCTCAAGCGCATGGGTTATCTTTTTCAGTCCAGCCGGGAGTCAAGATCCCGCCTTCATTGCGCAACATCTATCAAGAAATGCAAAGTGATTTAGAGATTGAACCAGTTCAACATGGCAATCTTGTCAGCTGGGCCAAACAAGGAGTATTGCTGCTGAATACGGTATTGACTGTGCGAGAAGGCCAGGCTTATTCACATCGCGGCAAAGGTTGGGAACAATTGACTGATGCGATCATCGAACGGTTGAATGCAAGAGAAAAACCAATCGTTTTTATTTTATGGGGAAAATCGGCGCAAGAAAAAAGCAAGATGATCGACACTAGCAAACACGCAATTATCAAGTCGGTCCATCCGTCACCGTTATCAGCTCATCGCGGCTTTTTCGGGTCAAAACCTTTTTCAAAAACGAATCAACTTTTACTAGAGTGGGGCGAGTCACCGATCGATTGGCAATTACCTGAAACAGTGTGATATGACAACGTTTTCTGTTATAGAGACAGTTTGTGAAAGTGTACTTAAATCATATTTACTAGATTTTAATTAGTAGTACAGGTATTTTATTCTGTCCTTTTCTTTTCAGTTGAAGTGTTGTATGATTAATAGGAAATAAATATCTGGAGGGTTTTATCGTGGATCTATTTGATAGTTTGAAATTTAAGATTATTCGTCGCAACATCAAAGTGGCATTTCCTGAAGCAACAGACGCACGTATTTTGGGAGCGGCTTCTCGTTTGAAATCAGAAGAATTGATTGACCCGGTTTTGATCGGTAATTTAGCAGAAATCGAAAAAGCTGCGAGCGCTCGTGGAATCGCTTTAGAAAACTTTACGATCATCGATCCTGATCATTTTGATCGTTGGGATGAAATGGTTGCAGCCTTTGTTGAACGCCGCAAAGGAAAAGTCAGCAAAGAAGACGCTGAAAAAATGCTTAAAGATGAAAATTACTTTGGTACAATGTTGACTTATATGGGAATTACCGAAGGAATGGTTTCTGGTGCCATTCATTCAACTGGCGACACAGTTCGTCCTGCGTTACAAATCATCAAAACAAAACCAGGTGTCAGCCGGACAAGCGGTGCTTTCTTAATGGTTCGCGGCCGCGATCAAGAGAAATATTTGTTCTCTGATTGTGCGATCAACGTTAACCCAAATGCGCAAGAGTTAGCAGAAATCGCTGTTGAATCAGCTAAAACAGCAGAATTGTTCGACATTGAACCAAAAGTTGCAATGATGAGTTTCTCAACTAAAGGATCTGCTAAAGCTCCTGAAGTTGAAAAAGTGGCAGAAGCAACTAAGATCGCACAAGAATTGGCACCAGATTATTTGATTGACGGTGAATTGCAATTCGATGCTGCTTACATTCCAGGTGTGGCACAATTAAAAGCACCTGAATCAAAAGTAGCTGGACAAGCGACTGTCTTTGTTTTCCCAGAATTACAATCAGGAAATATCGGCTATAAGATCGCGCAACGTTTTGGCGGATTTGAAGCAATTGGACCAATCTTGCAAGGGTTGAACAAACCAATTTCTGATCTTTCTCGGGGTTCTAACGAAGAAGATGTCTACAAACTTTCAATCATTACAGCTGCTCAATCATTGATGAACTAATCAATCATTGTTTACAGTTAAATCAAAAAGCAGGAATTCGGGAGTTCGCGAATTCTTGCTTTTTTTGTAATCAATTTTTAGAGCTTCTGTCAGCTATTTGTTAAAAATGACAGAAAAACAAGCACAAAAATCTTTTGCTTTGCTCTCTTAGGCTAAATCGGTATACTAAATTGGTAATAGAAAAGAGGGGAAATAGCATGATAACCTTAGTAAATACAACAGCAACAGAAGAATTAGGCAAAATTATCGGAAGCGCGGCAGAACCGAGTGATAATTTAGTTTTAACGGGGGATCTTGGAGCAGGGAAAACGACTTTGACTAAAGGAATCGCTCGCGGATTAGGGATCGATCAGATGATCAAAAGTCCGACATATACGATCATTCGGGAATATCAACAAGGCCGGTTGCCGCTTTATCACATGGATGTTTACCGGATCGAAGCAGGCGCAGACGATTTAGGATTGGATGATTATTTTGAAGGAGACGGTCTTTCCGTCATCGAGTGGGGGCAACAATTAGGCGAATACTTGCCGGAAGATTATTTGGAATTACTTATTTCCAAAGACGAGCAAGATGAGAATTTGCGTCAGATCGAATTGTTTGCCCACGGGGAACAAGCTCAACGATTCCAAACACGAATCATGAAGGCGTGGGAAACATGAGCGCAATCGAAATCACATTAAGAGAAGCAATCCCGACTGACGCGGCCGCTTTATTACAAGTTAGCCGCAAAATCGCTGAAGAGACCGATTTTTTGATCATGGATGAAGCAGGTCTAGGATTAACAGAAGAACTGCTGGGTCTGCAATTAGCTGATTTATATGAAAGTGAAAACAATCTTCTTTTATTAGCTTTGGCAAATGAAGAAATCGTTGGGATGACTTCAGTCAAAGCTGCACCGGAATTTATTGTTTCCCACATTGGAGAAATTGGAATAAGCGTGCTGAAAGATTTTTGGGGAATTGGGTTAGGAACTACGTTATTAGCGGAAGTGATCGATTGGAGTAAAAACGACTCTCCTTTGCGGCGGTTAGAATTAACCGTTCAAAAAAGAAACGAACGAGCGATCCATTTGTATCAAAAATTTGGTTTTGTGACCGAGGCTACGATGATCCGCGGAGCTAAAGACAATCAGGGAGAATTTCTCGATGTCCTGTTAATGAGCAAATTGATCAATTAAAAAATAGTCGTGAGAGAAGTGGACCGCTTGAAAAAACAAGAAGGGGTTTTCGAAAATTGCTTCTCAAATTTTTGTAAAATGCGGCTTATTTCTGAAGAAGCTACTGAAACACTGTTTAATCGGAAAAAAGGTTGTGACAAAAATTTTGCCACAACTTCACTGTTTTAATTATCGTACTAGATGATCTGCGGAAATTAGTTTACTCGCTAAAAATTTAACAACTGCGTGGTTTTTTTCCTACATGGGCAAAACTAATTTTTTTAAAGGATCGACGCCAAAATGATCTTCTTGATAAAGTAAGATCTTTGCACAGGCACGACTATCTTCTAAAGCGTCATGGTGATGTTCTAAAGGGATCTTCAGCTCTTGGCAGACGGTGTTCAGACGATGATTCGGCATTTCAGGAAACAAACGCCGACTTGTTCGGACCGTACAAAGAGACAGATAAGATGGCTGAGCAATTTGGTAATAATCTAGACAGCCGGCTAAGACTTTCGTATCAAAGCCTGCGTTGTGGGCGACGATCAAACGATTATCTTGATAATAGTGTTGAATCTCTTGCCAGACTTTAGGAAATTTTGGCGCGTTTGCAACATCTTCTGGATGAATCCCATGAATCTGGATGTTTTTCCAGAAAAATTCTGTTTCCGGCTTGATCATCGAATAATATTCGCCAACGATTTGACTATTTTTTACCATTACAAGCGCCAATGAGCAGGCACTATGAGCCTGATAGTTCGCTGTTTCAAAGTCCATTGCGATAAAATTCAATCGTTTCATCTCTTCACCTTGTTTTAACACAATTTATTCAACGGTGAAAGTCTTGTGCTAAAAAGATTCAAAAATTTTAAAGATCAATATCTAATTCGACTGGACAGTGATCACTGCCCAAAATCTCAGTATGGATTTTAGCAGCTTGCAGCCGTTTTTTCAGATAATCGGAAACGACGAAATAGTCGATCCGCCAGCCGGCATTATTTTTACGGGCATTGAAACGGTAGCTCCACCATGAATAGATTCCTTCTTGGTCGGGATAAAAATGACGGAATGTATCGGTATATCCGTTTGCTAATAAGGTACTGAATTTTTCGCGTTCTTGTGGAGTAAAACCAGCATTTTTTTGATTGGTCTTCCAATTCTTCAAGTCGATATTTTCATGAGCGACATTCAAGTCACCACAGAAAATAACTGGTTTTTGTTCTTTTAACCGGTTTAAATAGGTCAAAAAGGCCTCTTCCCAAGTCATGCGATAATCTAAACGTTTTAGTTCATTTTGCGAATTAGGTGTGTAGCAAGTGATCACATAATATTCGGGATATTCTAAAGTGATGACGCGGCCTTCATGATCGTGCGCTTCAACGCCAAGGCCATAAGCGACACTGATAGGTTCATGTTTGGTAAAAATAGCGGTACCTGAGTAGCCTTTTTTCTCCGCATAGTTCCAATATTCATAATAGCCCGGCAAGTCCATTTCGATCTGGCCAGCTTGTAATTTAGTTTCTTGCAAGCAAAAAAAGTCAGCATCCAAATCATTAAAAACATCCATAAAATTCTTTTTCATCACGGCACGCAAGCCATTGACGTTCCAAGAAATCAATTTCACAAGTCATTCCTCCAATTGTCATTCAATCATGGACTAATTGTAACGAAAAAGAGTCAGAATGCAAAGAATGTACGATTTGTTTTTTTGATTATAAGTCAAAGAGTCCGGCTTTCAATAGCTGGAATCGTTTGAAGACCGCGAACACGCTCTTTGCCTTTTCTTAAATCGAACAAGCTTAAAAAGTGCAAAACAAAATAAATATCTAAAAGGAGTGTTACGATGAAAATCGGAGTTATCGGGATTGGCGGCATCGCTCAAAAAGCCTATCTGCCTACTTACACAAAAATACGCAAAGAAGCAGACTTTATTTTTGCAACACGCAACAGCGCTGTCCGAAAAGCGCTGGTAGAAGAACACCATTTTGAAAAGGTCGTCGAAACGATCGACCAGTTATTGACCCAAAAAATCGAAGCATGTTTTATCCACGCAGCGACTAGAGTCCACTTCGAACTCGCTAAAAAATGTTTAGAAGCAGGTGTCGCTGTTTTTATTGATAAACCTGTCAGTGAAGATTTCCAAGAAGTGCGTCTGCTGCAAAAGTTAGCTAAAGAAAAAAATCTTTTATTCATGGTGGGCTTCAATCGGCGTTTTGCACCGATGGTTGATCAGTTGAAACAGCTGACACAAAAACGTGTCATTCACTTAGAGAAAAATGAGCCGGATCATGCGATGTCTGCTCAATATGGGATCTATGATCTGTTCATTCATTTAATTGATACGGCTGTCTACTTGTTAGATGATGAGATTATGGGCGTTCATTCAAAGGTCCGCGAGGAAAATGGGCAGATGGTTTATGCTCAGATGCAGCTTTCGACGGCAACTAGCGAATGTTTGCTGTCAATGGATCTGATGAGCGGCGGCAAAATGGAACGGTATCAAGTCAGCTCGCCTAAACAGACGATGATCTTGGATCAATTGACGGATCTGACTATCAAACGTGGGCAAAAAGAGGAGGTACAGCGTTTCGGCGATTGGACGACAACTTTGGAAAAACGCGGCTTTGAACAATTAGTGATTCATTTTATGGCTGCATTAAAGGGAAAAGAAGTCGATTTGAGACAGGACGATGTTTTATTGAGTCATGAATTGTGCGAGCAGATGCTGCAACAACATATTCGTCATCAATTATAGGGTGGCAAGTTTTTTATTCGCGTGCTAAAATGGCAAGGACGTTTGAAAAATTTACCCGTAATGAACGAGAGAGGCTTATCAAAGTGAAAACAACAGCATTGATCAACGCATTACCCAATTTGAAAATCCTTTTGGATGAACCTTTAATGAATTATACGTTTACGAAGACCGGCGGACCGGTGGATGCTCTCGCATTTCCAAAAGACAATGAAGAAGTCAAAGCCTTAGTCGACTATTGTCGTGTAAACGATCTACCATGGATCGTTTTAGGTAACGCCAGCAATCTGATCGTCAAAGACGGTGGGATTCGCGGTGTAGTGATCATGTTATCAGACATGACAGCAATTCAAGTAGAAGGTCATACAATTACCGCCCAGGCCGGAGCAAAACTGACGGATACAACTTATGTCGCTTTGGAACATTCGTTGACTGGCTTTGAATTTGCTTGCGGTATTCCTGGCAGTATCGGTGGCGCAGTCTTTATGAATGCAGGAGCCTACGATGGCCAATTAGAAGATGTTTTTGAATCCGTTGACGTTTTATTAGCAGATGGAACGTTTGAAACGTGGGACAAAGCTCAGATGAACTTTTCTTACCGTCATTCAGCGATCCAAGATCAACCGGCAATCGTGTTGAGCGCGCGTTTTAATCTGACTACTGGTAATCCAGAGCAGATCAAAAAAAGAATGACTGAACTTACAGAGTTGCGCGAGTTGAAACAGCCGTTAGAATATCCGTCCTGCGGCAGTGTTTTCAAGCGCCCAGTTGGACATTTCACTGGGAAATTGATCCAAGATGCAGGCTTACAAGGATTGATCTGGGGCGGCGCGCAGATTTCTGAAAAACATGCGGGTTTCATTGTAAATATTGATCATGCCACAGCAACGGATTATATTGAGTTGATTGCTCATATCAAACAGGTAATCAAAGAAAAATTTGACGTAGCTTTAGAAACAGAAGTTCGGATTCTTGGCGAAGAACCAAAATAAAAAAATGCTTGATAGAAATCACTGACTTCTATCAAGCATTTTTTATTTTTTCATTAAGCGCAATAAAACAGCACACACACCCATAGTCGCGATGCCGGCTACGATTGCCTCAACCAAACCGCTGCCAAAAATGATTCCTAAGATGACACCGTAAACAGCCTCGGCAGCAACTTCCAAAACATTGGCATAACTGTCTTTAAAGAAAAAGAAGATTAAGTTCATTACTAAAATCGTATTGGTCATTGAGCCAGCCAAGCCAGCGATGAACAAACTGACCGGCCGTGCTTTTTGTTTCATCAAATGATGCAGCCCTTGATAAACAAAATACGGGACCACACCAATCAATATCCGAGGAAGAATCGCGACTATTAACGCCCGCCAGTCCCCTTGATTCGTCAATGGATTGGCGATAAAAGGAGAAAAGATAAACGACATCGGTGTGATAAAAATCGTTGCTCGAGCTAAACTGATCACACCAAAGACTGCTCCTAGTCCAGCACCGATTCGCGGACCCAAGACAATCGACGCGATAATTACGGGAATATGCATAGTCGTCGCATTGATCGGACCAATCGGAATAAAGCCAAGCGGAGTGACCGCTAAGATGATCATAATCGCTAAAAACATCGCGGTTAAAGTAAAACTTCTTACATTGTTCTGTTTCAATTTGTTACTCCTTTAATTTTGAATTTACTACATGTACAATATCCGAAACATTGGCCAAAGCTCCGCGACCATAGTCGCCGCAAGCTAGCAGCGCTTCTCTTGGTACGATCTCTTGATAGCCGACTTCTTTCAACGTTTTAAGATTTCGTTGGACAATCGGGTTTTGATACATATAGGTATTCATTGCTGGTGCAATAATTTTAGGTGTGTCTGGCAACAATGCCAATGCTACTGTAGATAATAAATCATCCGCGATCCCGTTTGCTAATTTTCCGACAGTATTAGCAGAAGCAGGAGCCACTAGAAATAAATCCGCATTTTTTGCTAAAGTAATATGATTGATCAAGGCAGGATCTGGTTCTGCCATTACATCAAGATGGACCCGGCGATGTGATAGTGATTGGATCGTCAATGGTGTGATAAATTCTGTACTGCTTTTAGTCATCACCACGTCTAACTTGTAGCCCATTTTAGTCAATTCATTGGTGATATCCGCTGCTTTATAAGCAGAGATACTGCCACTGACACCTAATAAAATAGTTTTCATCGTGATTCCTCCAATTTCATGACTTCTTTTTTAATCAACTCAGCAATCTCCGTTTTAGTCTGAGCTTCTTTGACTTTATGCTGGCGGTTGATCAAATACCCATGATGTTTTTCACCATCGATCTCCGCTAAGTCGTTCGCCAAAATAAAATCCGCTTGATTTTTTTCAAGACTGGCTTTTGCTACATTTAATAATTCGATCATCGGCACGTCAACTAAAAGTTTGAATCCGACTAAGATCGTTTGCGGCTGTAATTTTTTGATCAAAGAAATAATTTTTGGATTTTTCTTTAGAACGATCACCAAATGATCTGTATCAGAAGAGATTTTTTTCTCTGTCCGCTGATTGGCGATTTCCGCTAGAGTTTTTGGCAAATCTGCTGGTTGAGTGGCAACTGCTGTCTCAAGGTCTTCAAGTGTCACAGAACTTTCTGGAGTAAAATCACTGACAGCCATACTATGGATCACTGCATCGTAAGAATTAGCAGCCATCAACGTTCTCAACGTTTTTTCTAAATCAGCCGTAGATTCAATGTAATGATAGCGGATATTTCCTTCGGGTTTAACCGCAAGCCGCGTAGTGATCAAATCGATGACTGCGTCTTCTTTAGCAAAGCTTTCTGCGATTGCTTTGCCTAGTTTCCCGCTGGAATGATTAGTAATAGCGCGGACATCATCGATTTTTTCTGAAGTCCCACCTGAAGTAATTAGGATTCTCACTTATTTTTTTCCTCCTAAAGCAACGATCGTACGTCCTACATGTTTTCCCGCTAACAAAGTATCGGCAGTTTCTGTGACTTGTGTTAAATCAATTTCTTGAACTTGCAGAGTTGCTGGCACGGACCATTCACCGGCCATTTTCTGCCAAAGTTTTTCGCGTTGGGTTGGCGAGGCTTCAACTGAGTCGATACCTAATAAATTGACTCCGCGTAAAATAAAAGGCAAGACGGTTGTAGTCAATTTGATCCCGCCGGCATTTCCGCAAAGTGCCAAACTACCGCCGTAATTAACAAATGGAATGACTTGAGCAAGTATTTCGCCACCGACAGTATCGACTACGAAATCAAAAAGCTGTTTGTTTAAAGGCCGATTTTTTTCTGGAAATAATTCTGCAGGCGAGAGGACTGCTGTTGCTCCTAATTGGGTTAAATAGTCTTGCTGATCTTCTTTCCGACTTAATGCGGTAATTTCTTTGCAGCCGATCTGTTTTAGAAAATGCAGCGCAAATCCGCCAACACCGCCAGTTGCTCCAGTGATCAGCACGCTGCTGTCGGCAGTTAGACCGTGCTGCTGCAACGCATCAACAGCTAGTGCTGCTGTAAAACCGGCAGTACCGAAAGTCATCGCTTGTTTTTCTGATAATGCCTGCGGTAATTTCACGCACCAAACAGCGGGAACGACTTGCAGCTCGCTTAGACCGCCATCTTGTTTGACTCCTAACCCATAGCCTGTTACTAAGACCAAATCACCAACTTGAAAAGCGTCATCCTTTGAAGCGATGATTTTTCCAGCTAAATCGACACCAGGGGTCATTGGATAATCTCTTAACACACCGGTATTAGCTTTTGTAGCTAAGGCATCCTTGTAATTGATTCCAGAATAACTCACAGCAATTAAAACGTCGCCTGCATCGATCTCAGGTTGGGTGAAGGTTTCGATGATTGTGTGAACGGTCTCATCTTTTATTACGCGTAAACGGCGATACTCAGTCATGTTTTTTCCTCCTGTTTTTTTATAATAGTCAGCTTTGATTGGAAAAATTAGCGATTCATCCGTCACTAAGCCGATAATGTTTGTTTTTTTGAATAAAATAGAGTCTGCACGAAGCAACTATAAATTTAACGCAATGATCAGACGATGTAAACTGACAAAAGTAAAATCAGCAGAATCGGTTACTATTATCTTAGCGGAAATGAAGGAAAAAGCAAACTTCTTTTCTCTTTGATTTCTGATAAAAGTTTTCTATGAAACTATTTAAAAAACTTGATTTTCAGAAAAATATTCGTATACTTTAGTAGTGTCATATTAAACAATAAGTTTACTATTAGCAAACAAAACGAAATCTGATTCTTAGATTTATCGTTTTTTCGGAAGTCAGAGTTGAATGACGCAAAGAGCAGTGAGTAGATTTCCTGCTGGCAAATTAATTGATTTGAGGTGAAGACCATGGAGATTGGCGAGAAGCTGCGTAATTTACGAATCCAAAAAAATTTGACGCAAGAAGAATTGGGAGAACGGACTGATTTATCTAAAGGATATATCTCTCAATTGGAACGTGATCTAAGTTCCCCTTCAATGGAGTCTTTTTTTGATATTTTAGAAGTTTTAGGTGTGACACCGGCTGAGTTTTTCAAACAAAAAACAGGTGATCAAAAAATCGTCTACAAAGAGGCGGACACAACATTTTATAGCGATGACGAGCATGGTTATCATATCAAGTGGCTGATTCCGGAATCAAATGAAAAGGAAATGGAACCTATTTTATTGACGCTGGAAAAAAAAGGTCAATACAAACAATTTACTCCGTCGCTTTCAGAAACATTTATCTATGTATTAGAAGGAAAGATCGCCTTGCAGTTTGGCGAAACGTTACATGAAGCAAAAAAAGGCGAGAGTATTTATTATGAAGCCAGCAAACCGCATCGGTTGCAAAATCAAGCGGCAGGAATCAGCAAAGTCTTGATCGTCGCTACAGAATCTTACTTATAAAAAAAGGACGTGAAGTCATGGCAAACACAATTATTTCATTTAAAGATATCAGCAAACAGTACGATGATGACGATCCCGTATTGAAAAAAATCAATTTTGATATTGAAGAGGGCCGGTTTTATACATTATTAGGACCTTCCGGCTGTGGGAAAACAACGATTTTAAGGATCATCGCCGGTTTTACTGATGTGAGCGCGGGCGAGATTTTTTTTGAAGGCAAACGAATGAATGACATCCCAGCCAACAAACGTCAAGTAAACACGGTCTTTCAAGATTATGCGCTATTTCCGCACATGAATGTGTTTGATAATGTTGCTTTTGGGCTGAAAATCAAAAAATTATCGAAACAAGAGATCGAAAAAAAAGTTTTGGAAGCTTTGAAACTTGTTCAGCTGCCAGGTTATGAAAATCGTGAGATCACTGAAATGTCAGGTGGGCAGCGGCAGCGTGTAGCAATTGCTCGGGCAATCGTCAATGAACCGAAGATTTTATTGCTGGATGAACCGTTATCGGCTTTAGATCTGAAATTGCGAACAGATATGCAATACGAATTGCGTGCGTTACAAAAACGCTTAGGCATCACATTTATTTTTGTGACCCATGATCAAGAAGAGGCGCTAGCGATGAGTGATGAGATCTTTGTAATGAACAAAGGAAAAATTGTTCAAAGTGGGACTCCTGTTGATATTTATGATGAACCGATCAATCACTTTGTGGCAGATTTTGTTGGCGAAAGCAACATTGTGGCCGGCGAAATGGTGGAAGATAATTTAGTTAAATTTGTCGGGAAAAATTTTGAATGTGTCGATGGCGGGATGCGTCCGAATGAACCAGTTGAAGTTGTTTTGCGTCCGGAAGATTTAACTTTAACAACACCTGAAAACGGCAAATTAGTCGTAACTGTGGACACTCAATTATTCCGTGGAGTGCATTATGAAATGAACTGTATTGATGCTGACGGCAATGAGTGGATGGTCCATTCAACCAAAAAAGCCAAAAAAGGTAGCAAGGTTGGCTTATCTTTTGAACCTGAAGACATCCATGTGATGCGTTTCAATGAAAGCGAAGAAGACTTTGAAGCACGTTTAGAAAGCTATGAAGATTAGGAGGAAAGCACAATGAAAAGTATGCGGCGATTTTATTCAGTTCCTTATTTCTTTTGGCTTTTGTTCTTTGTCATTGCGCCGGTGATCTTGATCGTCTATCAATCATTTTTTGATATGCATGGAAATGTTACGTTAAGTAATTATCAAACGTATTTAACGTCAAAAACGTATTTGATGATGACCGTCAATTCTGTGTTGTTTGCCTTTCTGATCACCTTGATGACCCTTTTGATCAGTTATCCAACGGCGTATTTTTTATCAAAATTAAAACATCGGCAACTGTTACTATTACTCGTTGTTTTGCCGACTTGGATCAATTTATTATTGAAGGCTTACGCATTTATCGGTATTTTCAGTGCCAATGGCTCAGTCAATGATTTTCTAAGTTTTATTGGCATCGGACAAAAGCAGCTATTATTCACAGATTTTAGTTTTATGTTTGTGGCAGCGTATATCGAACTGCCATTTATGATCATGCCGATCTTTAATGCATTAGAAGAAATCAATCCGTCCCTGATCAGTGCGAGTCGTGATCTGGGTGCAAATAATTTTGATACATTTCGCCGGGTGATTTTTCCTCTTTCATTGAACGGTGTCAAAAGCGGTGTGCAGGCTGTCTTTATCCCGTCACTTTCACTCTTCATGTTGACCCGTTTGATCGGTGGTAATCGAGTGATCACTTTAGGGACAGCGATCGAAGAACATTTCTTAGTCACTCAAAATTGGGGGATGGGTTCGACGATTGGAGTCATTTTGATCGTGGCGATGTTCATCGTGATGATGTTAACGGGTGAAAAACGTAAAGGAGGTCGGGTGAAATGAAACGGAAAAAATTCTCTTGGTCAACGATCTATTTGATCTTTGTTTTTATTTTGCTGTATATCCCGATTTTTTATTTGATTTTCTACTCATTTAATCAAGCAGGGAATATGAGCTCTTTTACCGGTTTTACTTGGGAACATTATCAAAATCTTTTTTCTGACCGGCGCTTGATCACGATCGTTGTTCAGACATTTGTTTTAGCCTTTTTATCTGCCCTTTTGGCAACGATCATTGGAACATTTGGCGCGATGGGGATCTATTATACGCGCAAACGCAACTCACGAAATATTCTGCTAGGTTTGAATAATATTTTGATGGTCTCGCCAGACGTGATTATCGGTGCCAGCTTTTTGATTTTATTTACCATGTTAGGCAGTGTTTTAAAAAACTTCCAACTTGGGTTTGTCAGTGTTTTGCTTTCGCATATCGCCTTTAGTATCCCAATCGTCGTCTTGATGGTTTTGCCAAAACTAAAAGAAATGAACGACTCAATGATTGATGCGGCACGCGATTTAGGCGCAAATAATTTTCAAGTGTTGAGTAATATCATTCTGCCGTTTCTGACACCGGGGATCATCGCCGGTTATTTTATGGCGTTCACGTATTCATTAGATGATTTCGCAGTAACATTCTTTGTGACGGGTAACGGCTTTACGACGCTTTCAGTGGAGATTTACTCACGAGCACGCCAAGGGATCAGTCTGGAAATCAATGCGTTATCAACACTCGTCTTTATTTTCTCTTTAATCTTAGTAGTAGGTTATTACTTTATTAGCCGCGACACTTCGAAAAAAGCACGGAAACGGAAACAGGAATTTGAGGAGGTGGCAGTACTGAAATGAGAAAATTACAGTCACTTTTCATTGGGGTTGTCGCCATCATTCTTTTACTGACCTTTTTAGTCGTTCGTTTGAATCATGCGTCTAACGCCAGTTCTAAAGTATTGAACATTTATAATTGGGGCGATTACATCGATCCTGAATTAATCAAACAATTTGAAAAAGAATATGGATACAAAGTTAATTATGAAACTTTCGATTCCAACGAAGCGATGGAGGCAAAGATCAAACAAGGCGGAACAGCTTACGACATTGCTATTCCTAGTGAATACATGATCCAAAAGATGAGAAAAGAAAACTTATTGCTGCCTTTAGATCACACGAAGATCCAGGGATTGGAAAATATTGATCCCCGTTTTTTAGATTTAGATTTTGATCGCGAAAATCGCTATTCGATCCCCTATTTTTGGGGAACATTAGGTATCGTTTATAATGATAAATTTGTTGATGGGGAAAAAATCAAACATTGGGAAGATCTTTGGCGTCCAGAATTAAAAAACAATATCATGCTGATCGACGGTGCCCGAGAAGTGATGGGGTTATCACTGACAACTTTTGGTTATTCAATCAATAGCAAAGAAATGGGACAGTTAACACAAGCAACCAAAAAATTGAATGAATTGACTCCCAACGTCAAAGCCATCGTAGCCGATGAAATCAAGATGTATATGGCAAACGAAGAAAGTGCGGTAGCAGTGACCTTTTCTGGTGAAGCAGCCGACATGATGGCAGAAAACGAACACCTGCATTATGTCATTCCGCCAGAAGGATCAAATCTCTGGTTCGATAATATCGTGATCCCTAAAACATCTAAAAATCAAGCAGGCGCCTACGATTTCATTAATTTCATGCTGAAACCAGCAATCGCCAAACAAAATGCGGAATACATCGGGTACTCAACACCAAACAAAAAAGCCTTAGCAATGCTGCCAAAAAGCATTTCTGACGATAAACAATTTTATCCAGATGACGAAACCATTAGCCACTTAGAAGTCTATAAAAATCTCGGTGCAAAATATTTAGGCATTTACAATGACTTGTATTTAGAATTTAAGATGTATAGGAGATAATGGCAAAACTCAGCGAGAATGGGGATTTATCAACGTTCTAAAAAGCTAAAAATCGTCTTTTTTCTACCTGAGTTTTCCAATCTTCTACCAAAAGCGGCTGAAAAGCCGCTTTTTTTGTGTTATTTTATTTTTTCTACCACGTTTTTCTACCAGAGATACTTTACTAGAAGAGCTTTACGATAGAGATTTTTACCAGACGATGTTGAAAATAAAAAGACAGAAACGCTTGACCGTATATAGACGTTCATCTATATTGTATATAGATAATTATCTATATACAATTCAATAGGAGGCCCTCCATGGAAAACTATGAACAGATTGCTACCATCATGAAAGCCTTAGCTGATCCAAAAAGGTTGAAAATTGTTGACTTACTTTCTACAGCTGACTCTCTTTGTGCATGTGAAGTGTTGGAGAATTTTGACTTTACTCAACCGACATTATCACACCACATGAAGCTTTTAGAGAAGGCAGGAATTGTCAAAGTAACGAAAAAGAGTCAATGGCATCATTACGCTTTACAGGAAGATTTTGTTGAGGATTTCCTAGTAATTTTGAAGGAACTTCTTATCAAAGAAAAATCAATTAGCTAGTAATCGATAGGAGTTTTATGAATGAACAATGTATCTACGGAAGTAACTGAAAAACCTGTAATTAATTTCTTCGAGAAGTATCTAACGGTTTGGGTATTGTTATGTATGGCAGCAGGCATGCTAATCGGAAAGTTTTTACCTAGTGTCGCAGACCGATTAGAAAGCTATCAAGTGTTAAATACAAATATTCCAATTGCCGTTTTAACTTGGGTTATGATTTTCCCAATGATGATGAAAATCGATTTTAAATCAATACTGAATGTCCGAAAAACATATCAGGGGATTATGATCTCTAGCATTACAAGCTGGCTAATTAAGCCGTTCTTGATGTTTGGCTTAGCATCTTTCTTCTTTTATGTTGTTTTTAGCAATTTTATCCCAGCAGACTTAGCAAAAGACTATGTGGCTGGAGCCGTTTTATTAGGGGCAGCGCCATGTACCGCTATGGTTTTTGTTTGGTCAAACCTTACAAAAGGTGATCCAGCGCATACCTTGGTTCAAGTATCAATTAACGATTTATTAATCATTGTCCTATTTGTACCAATTGTTTCCTTCCTTTTAGGAGTAAATAGTGTGTTTGTACCATGGAATATTCTCTTTGCCTCCGTACTACTATTTGTGCTAGTACCGTTAGTTGGTGGGGCATTAACGCGATACTTCATGATAAAACGTAAGGGAATTGATTACTTTAACAATCGCTTCTTACCAAAGTTTGACTCCATTACAACCATTGGCTTGTTATTGACATTGGTAATCATTTTTACTTATCAGGGGGATATTATTTTAAACAATCCGTTTCATGTTCTCATGATTGCCGTTCCTTTAGTCTTACAAAATATTATTACCGCAAACTTTGCTTATTTTACTTGTAAATGGACAAAACAGCCTCATAATGTGGCAGCGCCAGCAGCTTTGATTGGTGCTTCTGACTTTTTCGAGTTATCGGTTGCCGTAGCAATTATGCTTTTCGGTGTCAATTCACCAGTTGTACTTGTGACAACAGTAGGCGTTCTAACAGAAGTACCTGTTATGTTGTTATTAGTCAAATTGATCAATGGAACGAAAGATTGGTTCCCAACAAAAGGAGAAAATGAATGAAAAAAATCTATTTCTTATGTACGGGCAATTCCTGTCGAAGTCAAATAGCGGAAGGCTTTGCTAAAAAATACTTAGATGATTCTTGGGAAATCCGAAGTGCTGGAGTTGAAACCCACGGTCTGAATCCTAGAGCAGTGGCCGTAATGGAAGAATCTGGAATCGATATTTCGAATCAAACATCTGACTTGATTGATTTGGACTACTTTAATCAGTCTGACATGATTATCACTCTTTGCGGTGACGCAGCAGATAAGTGTCCCATGATTCCAAAGGAAAGCACTCACCTTCATTGGGACTTAGTAGATCCTGCCAAAGCGAAAGGATCTGAGGCAGAAATTAGAAGTGCTTTCCGAGACACAAGAGATGAAATCGAAAAGAGAATGATTGAATTATCGAAGCAGTTAAATGTTTAATTCAAAAGGGAGGGGAAGGTATGTGGACTTGGATTAGCGATCAATTACTAAAAATGGTTTGGCTAAATGATTTGATGGGAAAATTAGTTGAGCGTTTTGGACTTTCGATCGATAGCAAGATAGGGGCAAGTCTTCAGTTCTTTCTGTTTGATACAATTAAGATTTTTATCTTATTAACGATCTTAATTTTTGTCATGGGGGTTATTCAGACTTTTTTTCCACCTGAAAGAACCAAAGTATTGTTGGGTGGCTTAAAAGGTTGGAAGGGGAATTTACTGGGAGCACTTTTGGGTACAGTCACGCCTTTTTGTAGTTGTTCTAGCATTCCAATTTTTATTGGGTTTACAACCGCTGGATTACCGTTAGGAGTAACCTTCTCCTTCCTTATTTCCTCACCAATGGTTGATATTGCCTCAATTATCCTGTTAATGTCTTTCTTCGGCTGGAAATTTGCGATAGCTTATGTTCTTTTAGGATTACTGCTAGCTGTAATTGGAGGTACACTCATTGATAAATTACACCTAGAGAATGAAATTCAAGATTATATTCGCGAGATGGAGGAAGGTCTTAGCCAAGTTGAAACCTATACCATAAAAAAAAGAATGGCTTATGGTTGGGGGCAAGTGAAGGAGGTTGCTAGTAAAGTCTGGCTTTATGTATTAATTGGGGTTGGGATTGGTGCGCTCATTCATAATTGGATTCCGACCAGTTTTATTCAAAGCATCCTAGGTAATAATAATCCGTTTGGCCTGATTATTGCGACCTTAATTGGGGCACCAATTTATGCAGATATTTTTGGTGTTCTCCCAATAGCAGAAGCGCTATTCTCAAAAGGGGTGCCAGTGGGAACTTTGATGGCTTTCATGATGTCTGTCACAACGTTGTCTTTGCCGTCATTAATCATGTTAAGTAGAGTGGTTAAACCTAAATTGTTAGGAATCTTTATCACAATTTGTATTGTAGGTATTTTATTGATTGGCTTTATTTTCAATAGTATAGCTTTATAAAAAGTTAAGGGGGATTAGATAATTATGGAAATCAAAATTGTAGGTCCAGGTTGTAAAAACTGTCAAAAGTTAAAAGAAAATGTAGAAACAGCAGTGTCGGAGTTAGGCATTACGCCGACAATTACAAAAGTCGAAGATATGGCTGAAATCGTGAAAGCTGGTGTGATGAAGACGCCAGGACTGATTATTGATGATAAATTAGTTGTTAGTGGTCGAGTTGCAAAACCAAAGGAAATCAAGGAGTTATTGCAAGAGGCTTAAAAGAGATCAAAGATAGATAAATCACTGAATGCTTGGAGATATTCGAAAGAAGCATAAAATAATACTGTAAAGACAAACTCCAGGTCGGGTTTCGCCACAAGCGAATTACCCGATCTGGAGTTTTGTCTATTGCAGGGAGGCGCAGCCGGACTGCATGAATAAAGCCCCCGGTTCTAACAGGGGGCTAACAAAGAACAGGAAACTGGGACAACTACCCATTTGGGAGTGTCCTAGCAGTGTTTTCTTTGTCACATGCTTATAGAGCTTGTCACTTTATTTTGATGATGGATACGCTGCGTTTAACAGACGTTCTTTCTCGACTTCCATCACGAATGGTAGATAGAGATATTGCTGTTCTAGTAGGTATTGATTGTCCTCTGTGTACTGATAAGAAGCGGTTTCTTTTGAATAGACCAACGGAGCAATTCGCACATCGCCGGTTGATTGATTGATTGAGTATAGAAGAATGGCTTTTTCTACTAGTTTCTTTGGCAAATGTTTCCCAAAATAGGAATAGGATTCTTGATTTGCTAAATAGACGAGTAAGCGATCCACACTAAAGTTGGAGAAGGTAAAGGGCATCATGTGCAGAATATGATTTTGATTGTCATGGTGTAAATAGAGCTGCGCTTCTTTACCAAAATTGGTTGAACCAAGGTAAAGCCGCTTTTTCTCGTCGATACATTGGAAAGTAAACTGATCTTGTTCAGTTGGTGGAACGAGGTTTGTAATAAAAAATTCAACCATTCGATCCATTTCTTTTTCACTGACAAGATCTGCTTGTTTCAGTTCGTCTACTATCAGTCCTTCAATCTTAGGATCAAGCTTACCTGCCTTCTTTTGAAGCATTTCTAAAATGTATTGGTTTTCTTGCTCACCATACAAAAGATATTCGTTGGTGACATGGCCTATTTCTGCAATTTGGTGAAGGGTTTCGGTTTTTGGAAGGTTAATCCCACGTTCCCAGTTATTGACTGTACTTCGCGGTAAATCACCAATTAGTTTGCCAAATTTCTCCATACTCAACTTTAACTCTTGGCGAATCTGCCGAATTCGATTGCCAACTGCTTGCTTGTCTATCTCCATGAAAACTCCTCCTCATGATGAGTTCTTAAATTCAGTATACTTGTGTACTTAAAAAAAGTCAAAATCTATTGACTTAAAATAAATACAAGCGTACAATTGATTTGTACTTAAAATAAGTCTATCGGTTCTTTGACAAGTAAATAGCAGAAGGAGGTTTGTCTATGAACCAAGTTAATCAACATGATCTCGGTGAAGCCATTCGAGTTTCTCGAGAAGAAAGGGGGTGGACCCAGCGATATTTAGCAGAAAAAGTGGGGATTTCGAGATCGTTATTATCGAAAGTAGAAAAAGGAACGAGACAATTAAGTGCAGAAAAATTGACTCTTATACTGGATAGTTTGCAAGAAGAGGTTGTTCCAGTTAATCGTGTTTTGATTGATTATCTAACCATTCACTTTTTCTCGAATCAACATTTAAAGTTGATTGAAGAGATTATTGGCATGCCTATTGAACGCTTTGAGGAATTGGATTATGCACCAAAGGGCTATATTGGGCAATATGTTTGGAATCAAGTAATCACGATTCGGTATTCCATTGACGATACGGTAAAAGGAACCGTAATGGAGTTTTCAGGTCAAGGCTGTAAACATCTTGCCATGCGTTTGAAGACCGCAAAATCAAACTGGCAAGAGTTCTTCCGTAAGGTATTAGATTATCAGGGAAACTTTACACGGATTGATTTTACTTTAGATGATTTTGTGGGGAGTCTCAGCATTCCAGAACTAAAGCGTAAAGTAACACTAGGCCATGTATGGACCACGTTTCAAGTGAGTGAATCTCATGGCGGGACGGATATCACAAATAATGAATCAAATGGCGAGACCTTGTATTTAGGCTCAAAGAAGAGTCAATGTCGCTTTTGTTTTTATCAGAAGGATTATGAACAACGAAAGCGAAGAGGAATACCACTTGAAGAGGCAGAAGTGAAAAATCGCTTTGAACTACGGTATCGAAAAGAGAAAGCACAAAGCTTGGCAAAGATTATTTCAAGATCCCATGATTTAACCAAACTGTTCTTTGAGTTACTTAATGGAGCAATTTGTTTTTATGACCGTGATCCAAATGATCCAGATGCAAAAGTCGATGCCAAATGGGCAGCCTTTATTGACAATCGTGGCGCAATCACTATTTCTTTAGAGACAATTCCTCAAAGCTTTGAGAAAAGTATGAATTGGTTAATTCATGGTGTTTCGCCATCGCTAGCTTTTATAGCACAAGTGGATCAAACGTTTCATTCTTCCTTGTTGTCTTTGATTATTGAACAAGGAGAAATGAATCCAAGACAGATTAAACTTCTCCAAAATATGAAGGCAGACCCAGAATATTATCAGGAGGAGGTTGAGTATTATGAACGAAAACTACAAAGTATATCAAATGAGAAAACAAGCTACTAAAAAAGCAAAGTACTGCTTACACAACAAGTTGTGCAACGTACTCCGCCTCGACAAGACGAGTATAACACAACCATTGAATGAGAAACAATTGATTATAAAGAGGATTAATTTAAAAGGAGTAAAGTATCAGGGGGTGAGAGAATGGAAACAAAATGTGATTTCATGGTAAATCGTGCAATTTTGATAGAGATGGGCTTTAAACCTAGTCAAGCTGCACGAATGATTAAAGAGAGCAAAACGTATCTTGCAAGGGTTGAAGGTATAGATTTTTATAACAATCGCCAAGTTGGTGTGGTGCCATCTCGAGTGATTGAACATCTTTTCCACGTTCAAGTTGCGGAATAAACAGTACAAGCGCGGTACAATTAAAGTAGCTTTTCTCGAGTATAGAGAGGAATGGTACGATGCCAAAAATTAAAAATATTTATCAAGACAAAAAAACAAAAAAATGGTTCTTTCGAGCATATCTAGGTATAGATGAAAATGGAAGAAAGGTTCAGAAGACTAAACGAGGCTATGCTTCACAAAAAGATGCCAAAATTGCTTATGACAAGTACATGGAAACACATGATTTTAACAAGACAGTTCCTAATCAACTGTGTTCTACCAATCAAATGACTTTCGAAGAGTTTTACAAGGATAGGTTTGTAAAATGGTATGAGAGACAGGTGAAAAGTCAAACATATGAGAATGCGCAATTTATATTCGAAAAGCGAATGCAGTTTTTCTATCATTTTCGTGTTCGAGATATTACAAGTCACGATATTGAGGATTGGCTATTTGAACTAAGCCAGACAGAGTCACGTAATTCACGGAAAAAAGTCAATGGCGAAACGTTATCAAAGTCTTATATCAATCGGATTCGGGGACACTTAAAGATTGTATTGGATCGGGCTGTTAAAGAGGGGGTGATTGCTAAAAATCCCGTTGAAGATGTTTCTTCGCTTCCCTCTGAGAATAAGAAAGTTGAGTTTTGGGAACACAGTGAGTTTCTAAAAGTGATGAATGAGTTGAAGGACGATAAGATTCAAACCCACCATCGGAAGATTGTGTATGAAATGCTCTTTTATACTGGCATTCGGATTGGAGAACTTGAAGCTTTGTCTTGGTCAAATGTAGATTTCGAGAAAAACACGATAACGATTGAGAAGACACTAATTTATAATACAAAAAATGATTGGTACTTTTCGACTCCAAAAACTAAATGCGCTTATCGAACAATTGGGATGGGAAAGAAACTTTCATTAAAGCTCAGACAGTGGTATGACTTGCAAAAACGTATTGGAAATTTTGAATATGTTGCTCAGTTGGACGGAACCTTTACGCCACCTTATTCTTTTGCAAACTGGTTAAAAGAAGCTGCTAAAAAAGCGGGCGTCAAACCGATTAAGCTTCACGCGCTACGACATTCTCATGTTGCATTTCTGATTGAGCAGAACATTCAACCGCTCTCGATTCAAGAACGATTGGGCCATGCGAATATTCAAATCACTTTAGGAACTTACGGTCACTTATATGCGAAGTCAGATCAACAAGTGGTAAATGCGATTGATAATGTTCAAGAGGGCGCTATTCTTTCAAAAAATGACAATTTATTACCAGTCTGAGTTTTCCACTGCGCTACCAGAAGACAGACAAATGCTTTTGTACCAGTGCTTTTGGTTGAGTTGCTCCTGTTGAAGATGTATCGGAAATAATGGCGAAATTCAGTTAAAATATGTTAAATCAATGAAAAACTAGGAGAAAGGTTGGACTATATTTAGTTCAGCCTTTTTTTTGTTCAGCAATCTATTACCTAGATCACACTTGTATCAATTAAAAAGCCCATCTAACTAGTCAATCCTACTAGTTAGATGGGCTTAATTTATTTATCAATCGCCTTTATTTTCTTTTAGTCCTAAGATTACTTCGCGGACTTTTGCGATTGTTTCTTGTGCGCTTTCGCGGTTATGGAACATCAAAATCACATAAAGCGAGTCGATGATGCTTAACTGAGCGATTCGTGAAGCAAGGGCTTCGGAACGAAATTCGATTTCTTCTGAGATCGAGATGAAGACGACATCGCCTAATTTTGCCAGCGGTGAATTTGCCTGGCTGGTCACTACGATCACTTTTGCTCCTGATTTTTTAGCTGCGTTTGCGATATGGATCGTTTCTTTTGATTTGCCAGAATGGGAGATCAAGATGGCGCAATCTTCTTCTGTTAATAAAGAGGCTTCCATCAATTGGATATGATAATCGGTGCTGTGGCCTACAGGAATAGGCGAGCGTAAAAATTTGTGGTAGGCATCGGTCGCAACGATCTCTGAACCGCCGACACCAAAGAAATATAGCCGTCTGGAGGTAGAAATAATCTCGACTGCTGTATTTAAATCTTCCTCATTTAACAGTTTTTTTGTATCTGTAAGCGTTTTTATATTTGAATCAAAAACTTTTTGTGCCATCACCAATTCTGAATCGTTTTTTTGAATATTTTCGTGAATCGTAACGGCGGACAAATCATTTTCTTGTTTCAATAATGCTAGCTTGAAAGCTTTAAATCCATTAAATCCCAATGTTTTGGTAAATTGAAAAAAAGTTGAGTCAGCGATGCCTAATTCGGCGGCAAGATCACTGATTGAGCTATGGCTAACCTTACTTGGATTTTCCAATATATAGTCAGCAATCGCTTGTTCTTTTGGGCTAAAGTCTGTATACATCGATTTTATTTGCAGGTGAATCGGGCTAGCCATTTGCGCTCCTCCTTCATTTGATAAGTAGTTAACCTTAAGATACTAGTAAAAAAAAAAAAAATCAACAAAAATATTTTTTCTTTTTTCTATTTACAAAAAAATATTTTTTTGTATAATAAGATATATGATATGAATGCGCTATCAGAAAACGATTTCTGGTCGTATTTGGTCAAGTTGGATGATGTCTCTGTTGGTTAAAAGAAAAAGGGGGAGTTATATAAAGAAGAGAGGACTTGGTTGAGTGAGATTGAAGTTGTCAGTCAGTAGCTAAGCAAGACTAAAAGGAGCTTTAGGATGGGAAAATACAAAATTGCAATTGTAAATTCAAGTAGTTTCGGCAAAATTTTTCATGACCAACTGGAGCAGCTTGAAAAAATCGGCGAGGTTGGCTCGTTTACGGTTGATGGAGAGATCGGCGGACGTGAATTAGCGGAGTTGTTACAAGGGTACAATATCATTATTGCGAGTGTCACACCATTTTTTACTCAGGAATTTTTTGATCATAAAGATGAACTTATTTTAATTACAAGACATGGTATTGGCTACAACAATATTGATATTGAAGCAGCGCGCAAGCATGACACTCTTGTTTCGATAATTCCAGCTTTAGTTGAACGAGATGCAGTAGCAGAAAATAATGTTACTAATCTGTTGGCACTTTTAAGAAAAACGGTTGAAGCCAATCAAAGTGTCAAAAATGATAAGTGGGAAGATCGAGCAAATTTTGTTGGTCGGACACTTTTCAACAAAACAGTTGGTGTCATCGGTGTGGGGAATACCGGAAGTTGTGTAGTAGAGATTTTGCGCAACGGATTTCGTTGCAACGTCTTAGCCTACGATCCGTATAAATCAGCTTTGAACATCGAAAGTCACGGAGCTAAGAAAGTTGATTTGCCACAACTATTAAAAGAAGCAGACATTATTTGTCTTAGCGCCAGCCTCAATGAAGAAAATTATCATATGATCTCTACTGAAGAAATCGCGCAGATGAAAGACAATGTCTACCTATCTAATAGCGCTCGCGGCGCGTTACTTGATGAAGAAGCAATTGTTACCGCTTTAAAATCAGGAAAAATCGCAGGGTTAGCAACCGATGTTTTAGAAGAAGAACCAGGTCGTAAAGAACATCCTTATCTGGCTTTTAGTAATGTAGTCATGACGCCACATACTTCAGCTTACACGATGGAATGTTTACAGGAAATGGGTGCAAAATGTCTTCGCGATGTTGAAGATGTTGTCGCTGGAAAAATTCCTGAACGATCAGTCCAAGCAGAAAGTACACAGGTTAGATAGAAAGGAGGGCTAAGATGTTAACAGATTTAAAGGTTAAAGTTGGTCCCCAATTTTATCGCTATCATGTCGGTGCGATCGATTTTGTACCAGATGTTTTGCAGGAATTCTCAGCCAAAAATATTTTAGTTGTTCATGGTCAGATCTCTTATGAAAAAGCGAAACCGTATCTGAGTTTTTTAAAGCAAGCAGAGTATAACTTTCATTTTTTACAATATACAGGTGAATGCAGTTACTACGGAGCGGAAAGAGTCGCTGAGGTAGTGCGGGAAAATCAAATCGATTTCATTATCGGAGTCGGCGGAGGAAAACTGGCTGATTTAGTTGGTTACGCTGCTCATACGATGAACGTGAATTTCGGTGTGATCCCGACATTAGCTAGTAATTGTGCTCCTTGGACACCGCTGTCAGTGATGTATAAGGAAAATGGAGAATCAGAAGGAAAAAGTGAGCATTTCTTGCGGCAAGCAGCTTTTTTCATTACGGATCCAGAATTAGTCGTTGATGCACCGGTGAATTATTTTATCGCTGGACTCGCAGATACGATCGCCAAATGGTATGAGTCAGATGCTATTTTACAGCAAGCCCATTTGAAAAATGAACCTTTCTTGCAATTAGCCGGTTATACTTCAGAACTTTGTAAGGCAGCGATTTTAAATAATTCTGCTAAAGCGATCAAAGATATGAAAGCTGGCGAAGCAACCGAAGAATTTGTTCATCTATCAGAAATTATTTTTGCAGTTGCTGGTTTAGTTGGCGGTTTAGGCGATAAGTATGCTAGAAATGCGATTGCTCATGCGATGCATGATGGGATGAGCAAATACATTCCTGCAAGTCATCGTTTCTTGCATGGCGAAAAAGTTGCTTATGGTATTTTTTATCAATTAGCGGTCGAGAAAAAATGGGAGCAGATTACTGCATTGATCCCATTTTATCAAGAATTAGATTTGCCGATGTCATTAACTCAGATGCAGCTCTTGCAAGAAGATGAAACAGTGATTGATCAAATCGTAGCTTTTATGGACTCAAAGGATAAGGTCCATTTGCTGCCGATCCCAATCACTACGGATTTATTGAAGGAATCGATTTTTGCGTTAGAAGACTACATCAACAAAAAATAAAAATCAAATCATCGTGTCAGTTCAGAGGAAGAATAAACAAATATTAAGCCTATTCGATACGAAAATAGGTACATTAATAGGAATTAGGAGGAGCTTATGGATACTTTAAGTGTAATGCAGAGTCTGTTGATTGCTTTATGGGTCGCTGCGGTAATGTCACGCTGGCTAGGAGGAGGAGCAACGTTAACTTTACGTTTTTCACCTCTTATGACTGGTTTGGTCGTAGGGATCATCATGGGAGACGTTGCTCAAGCAATGATCGTAACTGCCGCTTTGCAAATGATTTATATGGGTGTATTCTCACCAGGCGGATCAATGCCAGCTGAACCATCAATCGCTGCGGCGATCGCAGTTCCAGTAGCATTGTTAGGAAACTTAAAACCAGAAGCGGCGATCGCAGTTGCCGTGCCCGTTGGTTTACTAGGAAGCTATTTGTATCAATTCCGTTTCTTTATCAATACATTCTTAGGGAAGTATACAGATAAAGCAGTCGAAGATTTGAATACAAAAGCAATCAAACGCTCAATCATTTTATATCCAACAATTGCTTCATTTGTTTTATTTGTCCCCTTAGTATTTATTGCTCTTTATTTAGGCGCACCGATTATTGCAGATGTCATCAATGCGCTCGAAGGAACAGTGGTCATTCATATTCTTGAAGTAGTAGGTGGCGGATTAGCTGCTATCGGTATTGCAACTACTGTGTATGTTATCGGTCGAAAAGATTACATGGTCTTTTTCTTCCTAGCTTATTTCATGAGTGTAGTATTTAAATCCCTTGAAATCACAATGGTTACTTACGCAATCTTTGGGATTGTAATTGCATTGATCTTCGTTCAGTCACAAAAAGGCAAAGGATCTGTTCCTGCAGCTGAATCAGCAAGCAGTGGTTCATCCGCAACCTTTGATGATGACGATGATTATGATGACGGATTTTAATAAACTAAACTAGGAGGGAAAAAATATGACTGAAGTATCAAATACACAAACAACAGCGAATAAAAGCTTAGCACCTGAAGAAATTACTAGCAAAGATGTTACTAAAGCGTATCTAAGATGGCATTTCGCCAATGAAATTCCTCACTCTTTTGAACGCTACTTGGCACCATCATTACTGTATGCAATGTTGCCAATCTTGAAAAAATTATATAAAAACGACGATGATTTAAAAGCTGCATACAAGCGTCAACTACTCTTTTTCAATACGCAATTAAGTTGGGGTGGCGGTGTCATCACAGGTCTGATGTCTTCAATGGAACAACAACGTGCCCAAGAAGAGTACGAAAAGAAAGAAATCTTGATGCAAGATGATTTAATGTATAACACCAAAGCTGGTTTGATGGGAGCATTGGCTGGTATCGGTGATGCGATCGACTCAGGGACTGTTCAATATATCTTTATCGCGATCGCAGTGCCTTGGGCGCAACAAGGAAGTGCATTAGGAGCGTTGTTCCCATTTGTCTTCTTCGCACTTTACCAAGCAGCACTAGGAGTGTTCTTCGCAAAACAATCCTTTACTATGGGACGAAATGCAACTGGTTTGATGCAAAGTACAGGTGTTCAAACAGCCATCGAGGCGCTTTCAGTATTGGGGCTGTTCATGATGGGAATCTTGGCAGGAAACTATGTAAAAGTCGAATCGACATTGAAGTTTGCGATCTCAGGACGGGAGTTCGTTATTCAAGAAATTCTTGATCAGATCGTACCTGGACTATTACCTTTAGCAGTTGTTATGGGTGTTTACTGGTTCTATACCAAGAAAGGGCTGAAAGTTACACAAGCCTTACTATGGTTGACCTTGATTTTAATTATTTTAGCTGGAATCGGAATCTTATAATTTTGAAAGGAAGTGTTTAAAATGGGCGAAATTAATTTAGCTCGTGTGGACGAACGTTTGATCCACGGTCAAGTAATGGTAACTTTATCACAAAAAAGTGGAGTAAATTCAATCTTCGTTGTAGACGAAGTCGTAGCGAAAGATAAATTCATGCGTGATTTATATAAAAATGCCGGTAGCCGAACTGGACAAAAAACAATCGTCATCACACCAGAAAAAGCAAAATTTTATTGGGATGAATTCAAATTCAAAGAATATAACTGCATCCTGATTACGAAAACGGTCGGTGTGATTTATGATCTTGTGAAACACGGAGTGCCAATGAAGGAATTGAACATTGGCGGTATCGCCCAAAAAGATCCTGAAAAAGATATTTTGGTGACAAAATCTGTTTACTTAAACAAAGAAGACGCAGAAAAATTAAAAGATTTGAATGAAAATTACGGCGTGGAAAACATCTATTTCCAAGCAACACCTTCTGCACCGAAATCTAGCTTAAAAGATGTCTTGAAACAATTCGGCCTATAAAATTAATTGGAAAAACTAAGGAGGGGAGAACAGATGGAGCAGACGGAGGTATTTAAAGATTGGCTGTTTCGTTACCAATACGTTTACCGCTTGCGGCGAACGGAAAAAAGCAAAAAGCGATTTCTAACAGCTTTGGTGACAGATATTGCTAAAATGCGGGAAGATGTTCGCGTGATCGAATACGACCAGCAGAAGAAATATGCATCGCGAAATGTTTATGTCGGGAATATTAAACAAGCAGACAAAGTGATCTGCACCTTCTATGATACTCCTCCTGAAAGTATAGGTTCTTATCAATTGTTTGACCGCAAAGATCAGTCAAAGAAGACGACGACCTTTATTTTAGCTAGTACGATTTTGACGATTCTTTTGGGTGTGATCGGAACATTGATCTATATGCGGATCTCACCGAACTCGTTTCAGTTTAATTCTATCGGCACGTTAAGTATCATTGTGATCTATGCAGGCTATTTTGCTTTGCTGGGCAAAGTAACTAAAGGTTTGTCCAATCGAAAAACCTTAGTACGGAACACTTCATCGATCTTGGCGATGCTGAAAATAATTGCGGAAAATAAGCAAAAAAATGTTGCGTACGCTTTTTTAGATGAAGGTAGTTACGGCAGCAAAGGATTAGACGAATTACAAAAACAAGTCAAAAGAAGCAGTAAAATCTACTATTTAGATAGTGTGGGAGCGTCAGCGCCTTTGCATTTATTAGGAGAATTGCCAAACAATAAAAAACTCGACGAAACGATCGAGTACCAAGCAGCCGATCAAAAGGTGAGCTATCTTTTTAGTGCACACAAAGATCAAGCCGGTTCAGCTTTTTATCTGAATTCAGCGGATTTAAAAGAGAAGCACTTGAATATGGAAAATATCGCTGCTGTAACTAATTTGTTTCAGTAAGAGAAGCGGAGGGTATGTATGTTAGGAATTGTAATCGCCACTCATGGGAAATTAAGTGATGGCTTAAAAGACGCTGCAGAAGTGATCGTCGGAACAACGAATAATATCGCTACAGTCAATTTAAATCCTGGCGACGATGTCCAAAATTTGGGACAAAAAATTGAAACGGCCGTTAAAGAAGTCGATAAAGATGCTGGAGTCATCGTTTTGACTGATTTAGTAAGTGCCAGCCCATACAACCAATCAGTGTTGATCACTAATGGTTTAGCGCCAGAACTTCAAGCAAACGTTTATATAATCGGTGGGGTCAATCTGCCAATGTTATTAGAAACAATCAACCATCAAATTTTGAGTACACCGGTTGAAGAAATTGCAGCTGCTGTAATCGACCAAGGAAAAAATAGTTTAGATGTTTGGCATTTCTCAGAAACGGATGAAGATGACGACGAGGATGATTTTTAGAAAAGGGAGGCTAAACCAATGAAGTGGGGCTTTAGATGGTATGGAGAAAAAGGCGACTCCATTTCCTTAAACAATATTCGACAAATCCCAGGAATCAACGGTGTTGTCGGAACATTGCTGAATAAACTTCCAGGAGATGTCTGGGAAGTTTCAGAGATTCGTGAATTAAAAGAATCAATTGAAAAAGAAAACTTAGAGTTACTAGGCATTGAAAGTGTTGCAATTCATGACGCGATCAAAGCCGGAACAGCTGAGCGTGATCATTATATCGATAACTATATCCAAACAATCAGAAACTTGTCTGAATGCGGCGTTCATTTGATCTGTTATAGTTTCAAACCGATTTTCGGCTGGGCTAAAACAACATTGAATTATGAAAATGAAGATGGCAGTCTAGCTTTATTATACGATCAAGCAGTGGTCGATAACATGGAACCAGGCGATATGTATAAATTGATCAGCAGTCAGTCTAAAGGTTTCCAACTTTCCGGTTGGGAAGAAGAACGCTTGAACAAATTCAATTCTTTAGTCGAGATGTATGATGGCGTGACAGAAGAAGTTCTATTTGATAACTTAAAATATTTCCTTGAACGAATCATTCCAGTTTGTGAAGAAACGGATGTAAAAATGGGGATCCATCCGGATGATCCACCTTGGGAAATTTTTGGCTTCCCACGGATCACTAAAAATTTAGCAGATCTAAAACGAATCATCAGCATGGTCGATTCGCCATATAACGGCGTGACCTTGTGTACCGGTGCGTTAGGTGCAGATCCTGACAATGATATGGTTGAGATCATTCATGCTGTAGGAGATCGGATCAACTTTGTTCATTTCCGCAACGTAGAATTTTTAGGTTACCGCAAGTTCAAAGAGACGGCTCACTTATCGACAGAAGGATCGCTTGATATGTATGCGATCATGGAAGCATTGATCGAAGTCGGCTTTGACGGTGTAGTTCGTCCAGACCATGGTCGGACACTTTGGGGAGAAGTCGCTAGACCAGGCTACGGTCTGTATGATCGAGCAATGGGGATTACTTACATGCAGGGATTGCACGAAGCAATCACAAAAAGTAAAAAATAGCGTTGTGTAGAAAGCGAGAGAAAAAAATGTCAGTAAATATGAATCATCCAGTTTATGAACAGTTAGCGAAAACAAAATTATTGCCGCTTTATACTGCGACTGATTTGGACTACTTAGCTAAAGTAGAAGAGATTTTGTTAGAAAATGACGTTCCATTGATCGAAGTGACTTTCCGCAGCGATTTAGCCAATGCAGCAATCAAACAGTTATCAGCATCTGGCAAGTTGATGGTCGGCGCTGGGACGGTTCGAACACTAGCAGAAGCCAAAAGTGCCATTGAAAATGGAGCGAAATTCGTTGTTTCTCCAGCCGTTGTTCCTGACGTGATCGAATATTGTTTAGAACATGAGATTCCTGTTTTTCCTGGAACTGCAACACCAAGAGATATCCAATCGGCAGCAGAATATGGCATCAAAGTAGTGAAGTTTTTCCCGGCAGATATTTATGGCGGACTGAAAGCAATCAATGCTCTGAGCGGCCCATTCTATGACATCAACTTTTTGCCAACTGGTGGGATCAACGAAGACAATTTCGTAGAATATCTTGAAAATCCGCACGTTATGGGTGTAGGAGGCTCCTTCATCTTATCTGAGCAAATAGTCAAAGAAGATAATGGTAAACGAATGAGTCAAATCCTACGATCATTAGTTGAAAAAATCAAGTAGTTAATAAGAAAGTATGCGGCGCTGAAAAGCGTCGCATACTTTTTGTATCAGGAAATGATTGAACATGCAATCAAAAGCGCTCTCTTTGAAGGTGACGCGCCTTCTAATGGGTATTAGAAGAAACAAACAAGAAGGACTAAAGGTGTTTAACGAGGAAATCTACGCTGCTTCTTTGATTTCAGACAAACAAAAATGTTGATAGAAAAGTCTAGCTGATTTTCTATCAACCCAGATTAGTATAGGAAATTGAATCCAGCAAAAAAGCATCAGGAGATTCTTATCTCCTGATGCTTTTTTTGAGTATTATTTATTTGCTCCGTTTAAAGTTTCCCATTTCCAGTCTTCTACTTCTGGAATGTCTGTTCCGTTTGCACGAATGTAATCGTGATGGAAGGCTAGTGTATCATCCATTTTTTGAGAGAAGTCTGCGGCTTTTTCACCGTAAGCTGCATTAGCACCGTCTTGAGCTAAGTGGAAACGGTCCATTTCGCTGAAGACACGCATATCAAATGGAGTAGTGATATCACCATTTTCACGGTAGCCATGGATGTGGATGTTATGATTGTGACGATCAAAGAAGATGTCACGAACCATTCCTTCGTAACCATGGAAAGCAAAGACGATTGGTTTGTCTTTAGTAAAGATCGCATCGAATTGATCATCACTTAATCCGCGAGGATCGATTTCTGGATGACGCAATTTCAATAAATCAACGACATTGACAAAACGAATTTTCAGTTCAGGGAACTGTTTATTCAAAATCGAAACAGCTGCTAAAGCTTCTAAGTTTGGTTCTGTACCAGCCGCAGCAACAACTAAATCAGGTTCTGCGCCATTATCTGTACTTGCCCAGTCAATGACTTTCAATCCTTCTTTCACTAATTCTTCTGCTTCAGTAGCTGAATAAAATTGTGGACGAGGGTGTTTACTTGAAACGATCAAGTTGATCACTTGTTTGTCTTGCATGGCTTTATCCATGACTGCCATCAAGCTGTTTGCATCTGCTGGTAAATATTCACGAATAAATTCTGGTTTTTTCTCAGCTAAGTGAGTCAATACACCTGGATCTTGGTGAGTGTAACCATTGTGATCTTGTTGGAATACAGTGGATGTCGCAATAACATTCAATGCAGGATATTCTTTCCGCCAAGCATGAGCGCTAGCTTTACGCATCCATTTGAAGTGTTGAGTCAACATAGAATCAACAACACGCAAGAATGATTCATAACTTGCAAAGAAGCCATGACGTCCAGTTAAAACATAACCTTCTAAGAAACCTTCTGCTTGGTGTTCAGATAATTGACCATCAATTACTCGACCTGCTGAAGATTGCCATTCATCAGTACTATTTTTTGGTTCTAACCATTGGCGATCTGTTTCTTCAAAGACTTTATTCAAACGATTTGATTTCGTTTCATCTGGTCCGAAGATCCGGAAATTTGTTGGGTTTTTAACGACTATGTCACGAGCTTGTTGACCAAAGATGATCATGTCTTGTGCCATTACTGAACCAGGAGTCGTTGTATCGATTGCGTATTGTTTCCAATCAGGCATATTTATTGGTTTTGGATCAATCCCACCGTTAGTGATTGGATTTGATGACATCCGTTTGCCGCCTTTAGGAGATAATTCTTTCAATTCGTCAACGATCTTGCCGTTTTCGTCAAATAATTCTTCTGGACGGTAAGATTTCAACCAATCAACTAATTTATCTGCATGTTCCATGTCTTCTGAACCGACAGGGATTGGAACTTGGTGAGCACGGAAAGTCCCTTCAAGTTGTTCGCCAGCCCATGTTTGAGGACCTGTCCAACCTTTAGGTGTTCTGAAAATAATGACCGGCCATGCAGGCATCTCAGCATCTTCAGCTTTACCTTTACGAGCTTCGCTTTGGATTGCTTTGATTTCTTCAATGACTTCATCCAATACTTTTGCCATCAGCGGGTGAACTTCTGCAGGATCAGTTCCTACAACAAAATATGGTTTCCAGCCTAGGCCTTCAAAATATTTTTTCAAGTCTTCATCGCTTTTACGTGATAGAATCGTTGGATTAGAGATTTTTCCACCATTTAAGTAAAGGATTGGCAAGACAGCACCATCATTGACTGGGTTGATAAATGTATTTGAGAACCAACCAGCAGCAAGAGGACCTGTTTCAGCTTCGCCATCACCAACGACAGTTGCAGCAATGACATCAGGATTATCTAACACAGCACCTGTTGCATGTGAAAGGGCATAGCCTAATTCGCCGCCTTCATGAATAGAACCTGGTGTTTCTGGTGCCGCATGTGAAGCGATACCGCCAGGGAAAGAAAAGATTTTGCAAAGTTCTTTAAGCCCCGCTTCATCTTCTGTGATTTCTGGATAAGTTTCTGTATAGCTGCCATCAATGTAAGAGTTCGAAACCATTACTTGGCCGCCATGACCAGGACCTTCGATATAGAACATATTCAAATCATATTTATTGATCACACGATTCAAGTGAGCGTAAACAAAGTTTTGCCCGGCAATGGTACCCCAGTGACCGATTGGATGAGTTTTAACGTCTTCTTTTTTTAACGGCTGTTTCAATAAAGGGTTGTCTTTCAAATACATTTGAGCGACAGAAATATAGTTAGCAGCACGCCACCAAGCATCAACTTTATTTAAGTAGTCTTGAGAATCTAAGTTATTTGACATGTAGAAAATCTCCTTTTTAAGTAAATAATACTTTAATGTTTTCACACACAATATACATGGATTTCTAACATTTGTAAACCCTTTTTTGGTATTTTTTACATTAAGTAGCGGACGTAACAGGATAAAATAACTTAGTGATAGTTAGTAATGCTTTTAAAACAGAATAATACGGCCGTTTAATAACGAAAAAATATTGTGATAAATTTAACTTAATTTTGAAATCAAAGAGCTGAAAGTTGTAGATAAGCCGAAAATTGATAAATGATGACGGCTGAAAATAAACAAAAGGATAGTTAGTTCTAGAAATTTCATCAATAGGTCATCTTTTTTTCTCATGTTTATTTAAAATGCGCATAATTTCTTCAAATATTGAGCGTAAGCTAAATGTAACCCTAATAGTTCTTTTTCCCTGCGAAAGTAGGAACCCCAAACAAACAAAGCCGACGCAAATGCGCCGGCTTTGTTTGTTTAGCTAGTAGTCCAATCAATTATATACCCACGCATTCGCAAGCTGCGGCATGAGCTGGTCAAGAGTGTATTCTTGTTTATAATGCGCTTTATCCGAAGAATCATTTGGATCATAAACAATGACTTGCTCGGTTTGGACACTTTTTTTGATTACCATAATGTGGCCGACATCAGTGAACTCGCCTGGAGTAACAGAAACGACTATAGGCAGATTTTGATTCAAAGATTGTTGGATCTTGGCTTGATCTTTCTCAAGGTTTTGGACATTCAATCCGTAGTTTTGTGCAAAAACTGGAAAAATCGACCAAGCAGTGCCTTGCCCTGCTTCGTAATAGCGATCACCGCTCCATTGTAAAATTTCTGTTGGATAAACTGTACGATGCTCTCGATAAGAAAGAACCATTGCTAGCGAGGTGATAGCACAGCCATTAGTGGCTAAATCATTTTGTCCAGTGCCGTTGCCATAGGCTTCGTTTGCCCACCGCAAATCAGTTTGTAACAGCAGGGGAAAGTCCTGACCTTGTTCTTGAAGATATTGATTCGCACCGCTTGAGAAGTCATCTTGACTGTTAATTTCATTACCAAAGTGAAAAATTCGATCAGAAAAGATTCCTAGACTTGCGATCACTAAAAAGCAGCCTAGTAAAATTGAAAATGGACGAATTCGTCGCCGCATAAAAAACACCTCCACTCTTTCATTAAAACGAAAAATAGGGGAGGTGTCATCGGTCAAAAGTTGTAGATTATTCGAAGTCTTCTAATTCTAAACTGAGCTCTTCCCAAGATGAAAGTAATTCTTCTTGTTTGGCTTTTTGTGCTTCCAACTCGTTCGTCAATTCTAATAACTGAACATGATCATTCAAGACATCAGGCTGGCTCATTTGGATTTCTAATTCAGCAATTTTTTGATCTAAAGCAGTAAGTGTTTCTTCGACCGTTTCAATCTTGCGCCGCAAACTGCGAATCAATTTCTGCTGCTCTTTATTTTGATGAAATTTTTTCTTTGGAACTTCGATCGTGGCGGTTTCTTTTGCCCGCAATTCAGCGATCTCTTCTTCTTCTTTTTTCTTTTCCAAGTAGTAATCATAATCACCCAGATACAAGCGGCTACCTTCAGGTGAAAGTTCGATCACTTTGTTGGCGATTCGATTGATAAAATAGCGGTCATGAGAAACAAACAGCAATGTGCCTTGATAATCGATCAATGCATTTTCCAAAACTTCTTTGTTGTCGATGTCTAAGTGGTTCGTTGGTTCATCAAGAATCAAAAAATTTTCTTTATCCATGGAAAGTTTGGCCAGAGCGACCCGCGCTTTTTCACCACCACTCAATAATGGAATGGTCTTTTCAACATCTTCACCGCTGAAAAGGAAACCGCCCAACACACTGCGGATATCTTTTTCCGGGGTAGTAGGATGTTCATCCCACAATTCGGCTAAAATCGTTTTATTGCCGTGCAGATCGGCTTGTCCTTGGTCATAGTAACCGACAGTGACATTGGTACCAAAATGCGGTTCTCCTTTGATAAAAGGGAGTTGTCCAATCAAAGATTTTAATAGTGTAGATTTGCCAATCCCATTAGGACCAACAAGTGCGATCGCGTCTTCTTTGCGGACATCTAGCTCGATCGGTTCGGCCAGCGTTTTTTCATAACCAATTGCGGCATCTTCAATCTGCAAGACGACATTACCAGAAACCTTATCAATATCAAACATGAATCTCGCTGATTTTTCTTTACCATCAGGTCGATCCAAACGATCCATTTTTTCTAAAGTTTTACGTCGACTTTGTGCACGTTTCGTTGTAGACGCACGAACTAAATTCCGAGCGACAAAATCTTCGAGTTTTTCAATCTTGTCTTGCTGCTTCTCATAGGCTTTCCAATCACTGGCAAGCTGTGCAGCTTTCAAATCCAAATAGCGGGAATAATTCCCGGTATAGTGGCGGATCTTGTGACGTGAGATTTCATAGATCTCATTTACGACACGATCTAAAAAGTAGCGGTCATGAGAAACAATCAATAACGCCCCTGAATATCCTTGTAAATAGTCTTCCAACCAAGCCAAGGTTTCGATGTCTAAATGATTGGTCGGTTCATCAAGAATCAAGATGTCAGGCTTGACCAACAACATTCGGGCTAAAGCCAAACGCGTCTTTTGACCACCGGACAAGGTACTGATCTCTTTGTCATAAAAACTATCATCAAATTTAAACCCATGAAGGACACTGCGAATCTCATTTTCATAGCCATAACCATTTTGCTCATTAAAATCATGCTGAAGCTGATCGTATTCTTTCAACAAAGAAGCATAATGGGAATCACTCTCAGGGGTTTCGCCGATTTTGATCTCGACTTCCCGCATCCGAGTTTCCATTTGACGTACCTTTTCAAAAGCCTTCAACATTTCATTCCAAATTGTTTCATTTGAATCTAGGCCAGTATCTTGAGCCAGATAGCCTAAAGTGGCTTGTTTATTTTTAATAACTTGCCCCGCATCGGGTGCTTCGATGTTGGCGATAATTTTTAACAGCGTAGATTTACCCGCGCCGTTTCGTCCAACTAGGCCGATTCGCGCTTTGCTGTCGACTTCAAGATGAATATTTTCAAATAAAGTGTCAGCGCCAAAATAGCGGGCGATTTGATTTGCTTGTAATAAAATCATTGGATATCTTCCTTAAATTTATTTTTCCGAATGGACTCAGTCTACCATATTTTTGCAAACGTTGCGATTGGAAGCGGTCATTTTGCCGGATCGTGATTTTTTCACAAAATTTCGAGCAAGTACGTTGCAATTATATAGACATTCTTGCTATTATAGTTCAGTAGTAAACATTTACGAATTTTTTTAATGAAGGAGAGTTATTGTGAAAGAAAATGCAATTCCAAAAGCAACTGTTAAACGATTGCCGTTATACTATCGGTATTTACGTATATTAAATAATGCAGGAAAAACGAAAGTGTCTTCAACTGAACTAAGTGAGGCGATCCAAGTCGATAGTGCTACGATTCGTCGTGATTTTTCTTACTTTGGTGAATTAGGCAAACGTGGATACGGATATGATGTAGAAGATTTGATGTATTTCTTTGGAAAAATCTTGAATGACGATCAATTGACGAACGTCGCTTTAGTCGGTGTCGGAAATTTAGGTAGCGCCTTGTTAAAATTCAAGTTCCACCAAAGCAATAGCATCCGCGTAAGTTGCGCGTTTGATATCAAAGAAGATATCGTTGGGCGCATTGTGGATGGTATCCCTGTATATCCATTGGATAGCATGGTAGAACAAATCAAATTACAACAAATCGAGATCGCAATTTTGACCTTGCCTGCCGAACAAGGACAACAAGTCGTTGATCAATTGGCTGAAGCAGGGATCAAAGGAATCTTGAACTTTACCGCGGCTCGACTAACGGCACCAGATAATATTATTATCCAAAGTGTTGATTTGACGAATGAATTACAAACATTGATCTATTTCCTGCATCACAACACGGATAACAAATAAAAGAAGTTGTGATAGGAGTAGGCAGTTTTAAGAAATAAGAAGCAATTTTGGTTTATTTTCGAAGAAATTGCCGGGGCACCGTTTATTCGAAAAAAGGATGTGACAAAAATTTTGTCACATCCTTTTTCGGGGGTCAATGTTCGCTGAACAATGATTGATAATCTGTCATTTCTGAATCTGTCGGTAATTGCTGCAAAAGTTCTTCTAAAGAATGAAAGTCGATGAAACGAGCTTGACGACTCACTTCTTTTCCCTCATGAAAAACTAAAACCGCAGGCACTGTCAATACTTCAAAGAAACCAGCTAATTCAGGTTCGTGCATAATATCCAATTGATGAAAAGCAATCGCATTCGTTTCAGCAAGTTTTTTAACTCTGGGCGCATCAACATGGCAAATACTGCACGTTTCCGAAGAAATAAATACGATGTTATTCATCTCATCAGCAATCGCCTGTTTGACACTTGCTAAGGTAGCCATAAGCAAACTTCCTTTCTTAGTAAACGCTTATTGTCTGTAAGATAACTAGAAAGGATCAATCTGTCAATTTTATTGTTTGAAATAAATGGTTGTCCAATTTAATAAAAAGCGTTATACTCTCTAATGTATCGCGGGTGTAGTTTAGTGGTAAAACAGAAGCTTCCCAAGCTTCCGTCGCGAGTTCGATTCTCGTCACCCGCTTCCTTGAAGAGTGCCAATCCCTTGATACCAAAGGGTTTTAGGCACTCTTTTTTTGGCTGTTACACAAAAATTACACAAAAAAATTAAAAAAGAATCGAAAGAAGTGTTTAATAAAAACTCCGCTGGTTTATTTACAGCAGAGTTCTTGAAAGGTATTCTGTTTATTTTGAATGATCAAGACTGCTTGGCTGTCGATTCGTGCTACACTTTATCAAGAATTTTAATATCTGGATCGTCTGAGTGTTGCGTTGCGATTTCATCTTTGAAGATTGAGAGATCCTTTTGGAAGATGTATTTACTAAATTGTTCACTTAATATTTGACTGACATTTCGATAAGCGAAAGTCGGTGTGTTCGGTAAAGTATAGTAGTAAAGGCCATTTTTTTCATAAACAGGCTGATCAACGGTTGTAAATTGATTGCCTTCAATGGCATTTCCGGCATCAGCGGCTATATCAATAATGAAAGTGCCTTTTTTTAATTGGGCTTGATCCTCGATAGATAAAATCGGTTCGCCTGAATCGCCGACTCTGATTCCGTTAACGACAATCGAGTATTTAGATAATTGCCGTTTGAAATTCGGCAATGTTTTGCGATAAAAAAGTTGGACAGACGAAGAAAGTTTTGAAACGCCGTGGAAGGCGCCTTGTGCAGTATTTCCTGAGCCTAAAATAGCGATCTCATGGTCGCTAGTTGGTAAAAGGCCGAAACTCAGCAGTGCATGCAACACCCCAGCATAACCAGCGTAAAAGCTGTTTTGATAGACAAAATTTTTCGGGATGATTTTTGAAGTGTAAGATTTTCCTTGATAGAACATCGTTGGTTTTTGATTATCGATATCAAGAACATAGAGATTTTTAGGAATCGCTTGAGTTTCCATAAATTTTTTGCCAGATCCTAAGGGGTGAGTCCAGCCGATGATCATCTGATTTGGTCGGATCAAGTCATAATCGCATGGTTGGATGATTTTTAGGGAAAAGATTCCATCACATAAGGCAAAGATTTCAGTGCGACTTAAAATCGTGCAACCTGCTTCCTGATACTCTTCATCAGTGATACCCAGAGAGCCTCCGAAACCGTTTTCAATATAAATCGAATTGGCAAATTGCTTGATGTGTTCAGGAAGCAATGGCAACCGACGTTCATGAGGAAAATCTGTTTTTAGAAAACCCAATTTCATAATAACATCTCCATTCTATTCATATTATTTTACACATAATATTATTTAAAAATATCTTTTGGTGATACTTTTATATTATTTAATCTAACATAGATTGTCAATTATTTTCTAAAATGAAGCCTATTAGGTTATAAAATAGTCTGTGAATTATAAAAAGGAAAGTCGAAAAAACATTCATCATTTGTTTTATTATCACAGAATGATTTTTGTATCAGTGAATATTTTCCTACCGATTCCTACTTTTATTTGGAGGAATCTTGCTATTTAATTCGTAGTTGAAGTATGCTAATGTGGACGTGGGGAAAAATCCCCACTAGGATAGTATTTCCTGATTAAATCAACGTTTGTGGCTGAGCGTTGATTTTTTTATATATTTTTTGAAAGCGAATTATGTGTAAAAGAATATTCATGCTCGGTGATGATTTATCGGGATCTGGAATGAAGCAATCTTTTTGGTGAAAAAGAGCCAAACTCTTGAATCTGCTGGAGTTCCATTCAATGTCAGCATATACTATGGGTGAATCTATAACAGGCAGAATATGGCAACTTGTTGAAAGTGATCCGTTGTGTCTTGTCTGTACAATTATGGAAACAAAAAATTATTAGACGAAATTTTGGTATACTGATTAAAAGCACCAGTGTTCTGCTTTGGCAGTATTGCTTAGCGGAAGATTTGTTGGTGAAAAGGAGTTGAGGGTTTGTCAGATTATCAAATGGAAAAAACGATGGGAAAGTTTTTTCGCAGTAAAGGATCAAAGGTAACAGGAATCGTTCGAATCTTAGGAAGTTGGTATGATTACAAAGTGGTTAATGGCTCTCCTGAACCGGGAGATATGCTGGAAGTTATTGATTTTACCAGTCGAGAATTACTAGTTGTCATCAATAATAATCTAGAAGAAAGAGATGTGAATTATATTGTTAATCTTTAATATCATTTTATTAGTTGTCGTAATCGTTATCGTTTTATTTATCCTCAGTCAATTGGTCGTAATTGTCCAACAAGGGGAAGTCAAAGTAGTTGAAAGTTTTGGGAAATATGTGAAGACGCTAGAACCGGGTCTGCATTTTTTGATCCCAATTTTATACGTGGTTCGTCGACGGGTTTCTTTGAAACAAACACCAATCCAAATTGAACCGCAAAGTGTGATTACTCGCGACAATGTTATCGTAGAGATTGATGAGGCTATCAAGTATCACGTGACAGACGCGCGAGCTTTTGTCTATGATAACGAAGATTCAGTTACCTCTATGATTCAAGATTGCCAGTCTAATTTACGCGGAATCATTGGGAAGATGGAATTAAATGAGGTATTGAATGGGACTGAAGAAATCAATTTGAATCTTTATGAAAGTGTCAAAGATATTACTTCTGGTTACGGTCTGTCGATTGATCGAATCAATATCGGGGAGATCTCCGTTTCAGATGAGATCGTCAATTCAATGAATAAATTGATCACTGCCAGTCGGGATAAAGAATCATTGATCACAATTTCTGAAGGGAAAAAGCAATCAGTGATTTTGGAATCTGAAGCAAAATCATCCGAAATGCAGATCGATGCTGAAGCGCGAGCACGACAAACAAAAATCGATGCGGATGCCCGAGCTGAGCGGACTAAAATCGATGCAGCAGCAGAAGCTGAACGGATCGCGAAGATCACAGAAGCTGAGACTGCGCGGATCAAAGAAATCAATCAAGCAATCGCTGACAGCAATTTAACGGATGAAATGATTGCTTATCTAGGTATCGAAGCCTTCAAACATGTTGTTGAAAACAATGGCAATACCGTGATCCTGCCAAGTAATTTAACGGAGCTTGGCAATATTCCGGCAATCAAAGAAATTTGGCAACAAACCAAATAGCAGAGGTGATTTTTCGCTAGTCTGCTTATCATAATTTTTGTTAGATTAGAACAAAACAAGTATAGTTAGGCGGCATCTTACCAATACAAGAATAAGTTTTCTGATTCGTCAATTGAATGAGAATCGAGTCATTAAAATCAATTAGGAGTTGAATGGTCATCGCGTCAAAGAAGCAAATCTCTAAAGTAGTTTCAGCAATCGTCGTTGTATTAGCGGGGATCTATGGTGTTTATTCGCGAGTAGCACCTGAAGAATCAAAGGATATAAAAATCAATGTAAGTCAATTATCAGAAATTCCTGATTACGATGGGGCACAGCAAACGATCGAGTTGAATCACAATCAGCCGAATTTTTCAAAGGAAGATCTCTCATTGAATGAAGGCACTTGGACGCGTTTTTCTGATTTGGATAAATTAAACCGTGTAGGGACGGCCAACGCCATGCTAGGGAAAGATTTGATGCCTGAGCAAGAAAGAGAGCGTCTCTACGTAAAACCAACAGGCTGGCATCAAAAGTTTTATCATGACGAACCGTTATATAATCGCGCGCATTTGATCGCGCACCAATTTTCAGGTGAGAACAACAATCTGAAAAATTTAATGACCGGAACAGCTTCGCTGAACGATCCTGGAATGAACAATCATGAGATCGAGATCGGAAATTACATCCGAAAAACGGATCATCATGTTCGCTATCGCGTGACGCCTTATTTCAAAGGTGAGGAATTGGTCGCTCGCGGGGTACAAATGGAAGCTCAAAGTATTGAGGATGATCAGATTTCATTCAACTTGTTCATTTATAATGTTCAAGAAGGTATTGCAATCGATTATCAAACGGGTTATTCAAATAAAGAATAAAAAGAGACTATCCAATTTTTTGATTGGGTAGTTTTTTTGTGAAAAAAATAAAGCAAGTTTCTTCAAAGCAACTATAAGCCTCCATATAAAATACGAGCTAACAGCTCATGGAAAATAGCAAAGTGACTTCCGTACAAAGCTATGCCAAAAATCATAACCACCCGTGAAAACGGGTGGTTTGCTCTTCGGCTGGAAGCCTCTCTTACCGGCCACGGCCTATAAGGCCCTCTGAAAGCTTCCCACCGCACCACTTCTACTCGCTGATTCTAAAAGAATCTCACTCTATCTCTTTTTGTTTTTGGCTCCTGTAAACGGATCGACTTCTTCGAACAAAGTAAGCTGATCTGCTGAATAATCTTCTTTTATTTGTTTACGAATATACTCAGCTATCTTTTCCTTATTTCTTCCAACCGTGTCCACGTAGTATCCTCGACACCAAAATTTCCGGTTCCCATAGCGATATTTCAACTCTGCATGACGATCGAATATCATTAAACTACTTTTCCTTTTAAGTAGCCCATAAATTGAGAAACGCTTAATTTTGGTGGAATACTTACAAGCAAATGAATATGATCTGCACAGGCATTTGCCTCGATTATCTCTACTCCTTTTCTTTCACAGAGCGCGCGAATGATTTCGCCTATGCTTTCTCTATATTTCCCATAAATTATCTGTCTCCGATATTTTGGCGCAAACACAATGTGATACTTACATCTCCATTTGCTATGTGATAAACTTTCTTTGTCCTTTTCCATAAGGACACCTCCTATCTTTGATGGTGATGCGGTCGGGAAACCAACATCAGTTTATCAATTTTGGGAGGTCTTTTTAATACCACGCTGGAAGCTCTTTTGAACCACCAGCAGAGCAGGTGGTTTTCAAACATACAAAATAAAAAACCGAGGAGATCTCCTCGGTTTCTAACGTACTTTAGCGCATTAGTTTAATGAGCTGCTGTTTTCCATAACTTCATCGATCAAGCCGTAAGCTTTCGCTTCTTCGGCAGACATGAAGTTGTCACGATCTGTGTCGCGTTCGATGACTTCGATTGGTTGGCCAGTACGTTCAGATAAAATGTTGTTTAAACGTTCACGCGTCTTTAAGATATGACGTGCAGCGATTTCGATTTCAGTCGCTTGACCTTGGGCACCGCCAAGTGGTTGGTGGATCATGATTTCAGCATTTGGTAATGCGAAACGTTTTCCTTTAGCACCAGCCGTTAGTAAGAAGCTGCCCATTGAAGCTGCCATACCAAGTACGATAGTTTGCACGTCAGCTTTAACAAAATTCATTGTATCAAAAATCGCTAAACCAGCAGATACGCTTCCTCCTGGGGAATTGATGTAAAGATAAATATCTTTTTCAGAATCTTGGGCATCCAAGAAAAGTAATTGGGCGATGATGGTGTTCGCCATATCGTCGTTTACTTCACCGCTAAGCATGATGATGCGGTCTTTTAATAAACGAGAGTAAATGTCGTAAGCACGTTCGCCACGAGATGATTGTTCAATGACTGTAGGAACTAAATTCATAGTGAATCCTCCTTAAAATATTGTTCGTAGATTAGTTTAGCACAAACAAGGTTAGATTGCTAAAACTTAAAAAAAGTATACAACGTTGGTCAGTTTTGGTCAAATAGAAGGCTCCACTTTTTTTCCAGGAGTCAACTATCATAAAAATGTGAAAATATGGTACTATTAATAACGATAAGAACAAGTTGACATTCCCGTTTTTGAGCAGGATCAAGAGTTGATGTTTGAATGGATAATTGATCTGTCTAAAAAATGGGTTTTATTTTTTGCAAAAGTAATTTTATCATTATAAAGTAGGAGGAACAAACGTGGAAATTGCATTTATTGGACTGATTGGCGTATTGATTGGAGCGGGAGTGACGGGAATCGCGGCTTTTGCTGTGATCAAGCACATTGATTCGCACCGTTATCGTGAAAGAGAATTAGAACATCAGGTGAAAGAGATCGAAACGATCAATCTTTTGAATAAAAAAATCAATGAGATCCTGTCCAAACGCAACGTCTTGATGCAAGACTATGTGGCGTTCAATTCATTTGATGATTGTTATATCACGATTGATGATTTTATTTATTTGAATTCATTCACGGCGCAAAATAGTTTTTATTTGCCCAATTATTTGATCGAGGAATTTTTCAAAAACATTTCCCATCGAAAAGTTATTTTATCACCTGAAGAAACGGTGAAGATCGGCGGTTTTACTTATAAAGGCGGCCGGATCGTAATGGAAACTTTTTCTGAACAACTGTTAGAGATTTTAAATGAAAAAAGACAACAACTGTCTCGTTCGACGAAACAACCGTTGCGCTATTTCAATGTTCAATAATGTTTAGTGAAAAAAATTAAAATAGATTATGCAACTAATAATCTATGATTACAGACGAGGTGAGAATAGATGACAGTAATTATTGCTCATCGCGGGAGTGCTGGGACTCACCCAGAAAATACATTGCCTGCGTTTATGGAAGCGGTACGTTCAGGAGCAGACGGGATTGAGTTAGATGTCCATCTGACGGCTGATCAGCAGCTAGTCGTCATCCATGATGAAAGTGTCGATCGCACAACGGATGGCACCGGCTTGATTCATGAATTGACATTAGAAGAGATCAAAGAACTTGACGCCGGCAGCTGGTTTGATAAAAAATATCAAGCGACAAAAATCTCAACGTTGCAAGAGGTTTTGAATCTATTGTTGCAGATGCGCTTTAGAGGTTTTTTGTGTATTGAGCTCAAGACGAATAAGTTTCATTATCCTGGAATAGAGAAAAAAATTTCAACGGTCATGACGAGCAAGAAATGGCCGTTTGATTATTGGTACGCAAGTTTTAATCTTGATTCGCTGCGAATCATGCACGAGTACGAACCGGAGATTCAATATAACTTGCTTCAAAAAAATGATTTAGAAAAATACAAACAAGTTTTAGCGGCAGATTTTATTGAAGGATTGCATCCAAGTTATGATTGGATTAAACAGCATCCTGAGATCGTTAAAAATTTTCCCAAGGCAATTCGTCCTTGGACACCGAATTTATATGAAACGATGATGACTTGTTTTGAAAATAATTTTGCTGGAATAATCACCGATTTTCCGGAAAAAGCAATCCGCATGAGAAGCAGGTACAATCAATGAAAGTGATCGCAATTGTAGGGCCGACTGCGGTTGGCAAAACGAGTTTAAGTATTGAGTTAGCCAAACGTTTCAATGGGGAAATCATCAGCGGTGATTCGATGCAAGTCTATCGTGGGCTGGATATTGGTACAGCCAAGGTGACAAGTGAGGAAATGGAAGGGATCCCCCATCATTTGATCAACGTACGGAATGAGGATGAAAGTTATTCAGCGGCTGATTTTCAAACAGCGGCTAGACAGGCAATCCAAGAGATCACTCAGCGAGGAAAACTACCGATTGTCGTTGGCGGTACTGGTCTCTATGTCCAGTCTTTGTTATGGGATTATAAGCTAGGCAGTGAAGGGGAACCAGAAGACGATTCGTTGCGAAAAAAATACGAAGCTTTTGCGGAAAAAAATGGTAATCAAGCGTTGTGGGAAAAATTACGCACAACCGATCCTTTAGCAGCAGAAAAAATCCATTATAATAATCGCAAAAAAATGATTCGAGCTTTAGAAGTTTTTCAACTGACCGGTCATTCGATCTTAGAACCAAAAGAACAGCCTAAAAAGCTTTATGATAGTTTTTTGATTGGACTCAATACAGAACGAGCTGTTTTGTATCAGCGGATTAATCAGCGGGTGGATCTCATGGTCCAACAAGGACTGTTGAAAGAAGCTGAAAAATTGGCGAAAACACCCGATGTTCAGGCGGCCCAAGGAATTGGCTACAAAGAGTTGTTTCCTTATTTCTCAGGAGATTCCTCGTTAGCGGCGGCGTTAGAGGAAGTAAAGCTGCATTCACGACGCTATGCCAAACGTCAATTGACGTGGTTTCGCAATCGGATGTCCGTTCATTGGTATGATTTGGTCCAACAGCCTGAAGAGATTTTGGAAATTGAAGCGGCAGTTACTGAATGGTTGAACACGTAAGCAAATTTTTGATCGAACGAGCAGCATTTTTAGTAAGTATTAGACGACGTAACAATCAAAATTTTTATTGTTTATTGTACAAGGAATCTATTAATAAAATTTAGGGGGAAAACAGATTGTCAGAAAGAGTCATTTTAGTCGGCGTCGAAACAGACGAAAATAATTACAATTATTTAGAATCGATGCATGAGTTGGCTGGACTAACCAAGACGGCTCATGGCGAGATAGTTTTTTCATTAACGCAAAAGCGTCCCAAAGTTGATCGGCAGACGATCATCGGAAAAGGAAAATTAGAAGAGCTGGCACAATTAGTCGATGCACATGAAGCGGAGCTTGTGATCTTTAACCACGCATTGACTCCGAGACAAAGTCAAACGATTGAGGCGCAAGTGGGTGTTCCAGTCATAGATCGGATTCAATTGATTTTAGATATCTTCGCTTCGCGTGCCCGTTCTAAAGAAGGCAAACTGCAAGTTGAGTTAGCGCAATTGGATTATTTATTGCCGCGTCTAGTCGGGCAAGGTCAAAGTTTATCTCGTCTGGGTGGGGGGATCGGTACACGTGGACCAGGTGAAACAAAATTAGAAACGGACCGTCGCCATATTCGCCAACGAATCTCTGCTATCAAAAAAGAGGTAAAAGAAGTGGAAGCTCATCGTGAGCGGAGTCGTCAAAAAAGACAACAGTCCAGCATTTTTCAAATGGGATTGATTGGATACACTAACGCAGGCAAGTCGACTATTTTAAATTTGTTGACTAATGCGGATACGTATTCTGAAGATCAATTATTTGCCACTTTAGATCCATTGACCAAACGCTGGCATTTGCCGCAAGGAATGGAGACAACGATCACTGATACAGTAGGTTTCATCCAAGATTTGCCGACGCAATTAGTCGATGCCTTTCAATCAACGCTAGAAGAAAGCAGAGGCATGGATCTGTTGCTGCATGTCGTTGATGCTAGTGCGGAAGACCGGCAGCAACAAGAAAAGACCGTGATCGACTTATTGAAAGAACTCAAGATGGACGATATTCCAATGTTGACGATCTACAACAAAGCGGATCGGATCGATGAATTTTCTTTTACACCGACACTATTTCCTAATATCTTGATCTCAGCCAAAACAATCAAAGGAAAAGAACTTTTAGCTGATGGAATCAAACGAGAAGTTATGAATTTGCTGGAACCGTATTTGTTGACTTTAGGTGCCGATGAAGGACGGGCATTAAGTGAACTGAAACGAGAAACACTTGTTTTAAGCGAGACGTTTGATGAAGAGAAAGAACAATATATCGTTCGTGGATTCGCGAAGAAAAAATCGCTTTGGATCCGAAGAATGGAAGATGAGTTGGATAACTAAGTCAGTGCTAAAGTTTAGAATGAACAAATAAAAATTTCGCAATCTTTTTTGATTGCGGAATTTTTTTGTTCATTTTTATTTAGCAACTTTGCTAATTTTAAATAAAAAGTTCACTCGTCGATTTTTTTAGCTAGAATAGGAAATTTTTTTACGATAAAATACTGATTTCAGCGGTCTTTTCTAAAAAACGAACATTCATAAAATCAATGTAAGAAAATGTAACATTAACACTTGACGATTGGTCTATTGGGTGGTATCCTTTTTTCAACATCAAAAAACAAGGAGGAGCTGTTATGCGGGAAAAAGAATTGCGTCGTTCACTTGCCGTTTTTCCAATTGGTACGGTTATGAAATTAACAGATTTGACTGCAAGACAGATTCGGTACTATGAGGAGCAAGAATTGATCCACCCGGAACGAAGTGAGGGTAACCGTAGGATGTATTCTCTAAACGACATTGATGTGTTATTAGAAATCAAAGATTATTTATCCGATGGACTCAACATGGCAGGAATCAAACGGGTCTATCAGATGCGTCAAGAAGAAGTCAAAGCTGCCAAAGAAAAGCCGCCGTTGACTGATAAAGATGTCCGCCGTATTTTTTATGACGAGATGTTGACTCAAGGCGGCTTACAACAACAAAATCCATATCAATCACAAGGGCCAAAGTTGTAGTGATTATAGGAAATAAAAAATGAAGTGCGAGGAAGGGATTAGTTATTATGCCGAAAAGAGATCTAAGTAAAGAGGATATCAAACGAATTGTCGAGGAAGAGAATGTCCGTTTCTTACGTCTGATGTTTACAGATATTTTGGGAACTATCAAAAATGTTGAAGTACCCGTTAGTCAAATGGAAAAAGTGCTGGATGATAAAATGATGTTCGACGGTTCATCAATCGAAGGATTTGTTCGAATCGAAGAAAGCGATATGTACTTGTATCCAGACTTGTCTACTTGGATGATTTTTCCATGGGAAAATGATCACGGAAAGGTTGGACGTTTGATTTGTGATATTTATGGACCAGATGGCAAACCATTTGCAGGAGATCCTCGCGGAAACTTGAAACGTGTGCTAAAAGGAATGGATGAATTTGGCTTCACTTCATTTAATTTAGGACCTGAACCAGAATTTTTCTTATTCAAATTAGATGAAAATGGCGATCCAACCTTAGATTTGAACGACAAAGGCGGCTACTTCGATTTCGCTCCAACTGACTTAGGTGAAAATTGTCGTCGTGATATCGTGTTAGAACTTGAAAGTTTAGGCTTTGAAGTAGAAGCTTCGCACCACGAAGTTGCACCAGGACAACACGAGATCGACTTCAAGTATGCAGATGTAGTTGAAGCTTGCGACAACATTCAAACTTTCAAATTAGTTGTTAAAACAATTGCACGCAAACACGGTCTTCACGCAACCTTTATGCCAAAACCACTTTATGGGATCAACGGTTCTGGTATGCATTGCAACATGTCATTATTCAATGATGAAGGCAATGTTTTCTATGATGAAGATGGTCCAATGAAGTTGAGCAAAACAGCGTATCAATTTTTAGCAGGTCTCTTGAAACACGCACGCGCATACACGGCAGTATGCAACCCAATCGTAAACTCTTATAAACGTTTAGTTCCTGGCTTTGAAGCACCAGTTTATGTTGCTTGGAGCGGACACAACCGTTCACCATTGATTCGTGTCCCTGAATCACGCGGTCTATCAACCCGTCTAGAATTACGTTCAGTCGATCCAGCGGCTAATCCATACTTAACGATGGCTGTATTATTAGAAGCCGGTTTAGATGGTATCCGGAATGAATTGACACCGCCAGAAGCAGTTGATCGTAATATTTACGTGATGACTGAAGAAGAACGTAAAGAAGCTGAAATTTATGATTTGCCTTCAACGATTCACAATGCGATCAAAGCATTGCGCAAAGACCAAACGATGGTCGATGCGTTAGGTGATCATATCTATACAAACTTCAGCGAAGCAAAACGGATGGAATGGGCTGCTTTCCGCCAAACTGTTTCAGAGTGGGAACGTGATCAATATTTAGAGCTCTATTAATCCTAACTCGCAAAACTCTTGGGTTTTTTCCCAAGAGTTTTTTTGCAGGTTGAAATAGTTATTAATTATGCACATAGCCGATTGAAACACTTATTGAAATGCTTTTGGCTGAAAAATTATTTTATCTGCGGGCTATTTTTTAATAAGAAGAAGTGTGGTCAAAATCATAGTAACGATACTTGTTGGCTAAGTTTGAAGAATCGTTAGTTTTTTGCAGATAATCTTTAAACGCAGCAAGATGATCTCAAAAAGCGTATATTCTTCACAAAAGCATGTTATAATAATTCGGAAGATTTTCTAAAGTCGAGAAATCGGCCACTTACAAAATTTGTAAGTTTTGTCTTCTTCTAGTAAAATGTAATTGTTGGTAATTCCAAGGAGAGGTGTGAGAAAATGGGATACACAGATGAAACAGTCCGTTTTGATTTTGATGATAATCGCAAGAAAGAGATTAGCGAAACATTGACGATTGTCTACAATGCGTTAGCTGAAAAAGGCTACAATCCGATCAACCAAATCGTCGGCTATTTATTGTCAGGCGATCCTGCGTATATTCCTCGTTATCAAGATGCTCGAAACTTGATTCGTCGTCATGAACGCGATGAAGTTATGGAAGTTTTGGTGAAATATTACTTGAAGGATCATGGTATAGAGATTCGATGAGAGTGATGGGATTAGATGTCGGCTCGAAAACTGTCGGGATCGCGGTAAGTGATCCATTTGGCTGGACGGCTCAAGGAGTCGAGATCATCCGAATCGACGAAGAACAAGGGAAATTTGGCTTTGAACGCTTAGGCGAACTAGTCAAAGAATACCAAGTCACCAAATTTGTAGTAGGACTCCCTAAAAATATGAATAACTCGATTGGTCCACGGGCGGAAGCATCGATCGCTTATGCCGAAAAAATCAAAGAGCTTTTTGATTTGCCAGTTGATTTTCAAGATGAACGATTGACGACAGTTCAAGCTGAACGGATGTTGATCGAACAAGCGGACGTATCACGTTCGAAAAGAAAAAAAGTTATCGACAAGCTGGCAGCAGTCATGATTTTGCAAAACTATCTTGATCGCGCGAGCAACAAATTTTAGAAAAGAGGAATGAAGATGGCTCACGAACACACACATGATCACGACCACGAACGTGAAGTAATTACTTTAGTAGATGATGAAGGAAATGAAACGCTCTACGAAATTCTTTTAACGATCGATGGTCAAGAAGAATTTAAACGCAACTATGTACTTCTTTATCCAGCAGGCGCTCCTGAAGATGAAGATGTTGAATTACAAGCCTATGCCTATCTTGAAAACGAAGACGGCAGCGAAGGCGAATTAGAACAAATCGAAACAGATGCTGAGTGGGACATGATTGAAGAAGTCTTCAACACATTCATGACTGAAGAAGAACAATAAGCTAAAAAAGCTGGAGAAACCCTGATATGATGGGGTTTCTTTTTTTTGTACTTTTTTGGCTAAGTTAATTAAAAAAATTAGAGAATGGTTATGAAGTATAGTCAGTTGGTTAAAGTCAGAATTTTTACTATGAGAAATTTTCACCTGATTTATCTAGATTACCTGTGGCAAAGAAACGAAAAATAAGCAGAAAAATGATTGAGTAAGCTGTAATTATTCCAAATATAATTGGAAAAATGGCATTGGAATGATTACCTAGTAACGGGGCTTTTTTGGTATACTAAATCTAATATAGTTGTAATTAATTTCTAAAAAAAGAGTTCGCCATAATAGCTAGTATCATGAGTTTGTCCGTTTTTGTTGTTTTTAGTAAAATCATTCAGACTTTTCTGTTCTTTTTGGCGGAGCGGAGAGAAAAATTTTATATCCTAGGTGGTAGATAGGCTTTGTTTTTTAGTGTGTATGAAAGGTTTATCATTTAGATAAATATTTAATAAAAAATGGAAGGATGAAACGATGGAAATAATAAACGCTTTACGGGATTTTTTATGGGATTACATTATTATTGCACTTTTATGTTTTGCGGGGGTCTTTTTCTCAATTCAAACGCGGTTTGTTCAGTTTAGAAAACTAAAAGAGAGTTTTAAATTGACCTTTGGGAATATAACTTTGAGAGGAAATAAAGCGGGCGATGAAGGGATGACCTCGTTCCAATCTCTGATGACTTCTATCGCTGCCCAAATAGGAACGGGAAACTTGGCGGGTGTTGCTACTGCAATGGTGATGGGTGGTCCGGGAGCGGTCTTTTGGATGTGGCTCAGCGCGTTGATGGGAATGGCGATTATTTATGCAGAAGCGACTCTTTCGCAAATTTACAGAACACGAAAAGGAAATGAGATTGTCGGCGGCCCTGTGTACTATATAAAAACTGCTTTCGATGGAGTCGTCGGTAAATATGTTGCTGCAATATTTTCTGTTTTATTAATACTTGCATTAGGATTTATGGGAAATATGGTTCAGGCAAATTCGGTAGGACAAGCCATGGAGGCAGCGTTCAATATCCCGCCACTAGTGACTGGTGTTGTTTTAGGTTTAGCGAGTTTATATGTTTTTATTGGAGGAACCGAGCGAGTCGCTGCTGTGACGGAAAAAATTGTTCCTTTGATGGCTGTTTTCTTTGCGCTTGTTTCGATCATCGTTGTAATCATCAATTTTGCAATGATCCCTGAAGCTATTCGAGAGATCTTTGTCGGTGCATTTAAACCAGAGGGTGTGATGGGCGGTATTTTAGGGGTTGGAGTGAAGGAAAGTATTCGATTCGGAATTGCACGCGGGTTATTTACTCATGAAGCAGGTATGGGATCTACTCCGCATGCCCATGCATTAGCCAGAGTATCACATCCGGCAAAACAAGGGTTGGTCGCAATGATGGGTGTCTTTATTGATACGATTATTTTGTTGCCGATGACAGTTTTTGTAATTTTGACTAGCGGATCACTTGGGACAACTAAAAACGGGGTCTTTTTAGATGGCATTGAATTGACGCAACATGCGTATTCTCAAACGCTGGGTAGTTTTGGTTATCCATTCATAGCGATATGTGTGACGCTATTTGCTTATGCGACTTTGATAGGGTGGTACTTTTTTGGAGAAGCTAATGTGAAATATTTATTCGGGAAAAAAGCAGTTCCGATCTATGCCGTTTTAGTCGCAATTTTTATTGCGATCGGCAGTGGCTTAAAGGTAGAGTTGGTCTGGTCGATGGCTGATTTATTTAATGGGCTGATGATTATTCCTAATATCGCTGCCATGTTCGCTCTTTATAAAAAAATCGTCATCGCTACAAAAGAATATGAGCTATCTGCTAAATAGAACGAAATCGTTTTTTAAACGGTAGGTTTTAGAGAGTAAGAATAAGGTTAGGAAATGCTGTTTCAGCAATTTTCCTAACCTTTTTTGTCGGGGAAAAAGGGTGCCAGTCACAAATGCAACTGGCAAAATGAAAAAGATTATTGGGTTGAATACAATATAATAGCTGAAGCTTAAGTGGAACTTAAATGACTTTGAAGATTTTTTGTGAAAAGAGTTTTGGCTCGAATTGTTTTCAGTATTCTTGAAAAACAAACTAAAAAATACGCAACCAAAATTGGCTGCGTATTTTTGAACATTTTGCTATAAAAGCTAACTATTAACTAAAAAATCCTGATGGTGCACTGTTTGTATCGATCATAATATTTTTTGTTTGGGTATACGCTTCTAGCATAGATTTATAAGTTTCACGGCCAATCCCAGATTTTTTATACCCGCCGAATGGTGCGCCTGCTGGGATTTGGTTGTAGGTATTTACCCAAACACGTCCTGTCTCTAAAGCCCGGCTGACTGTTAATGCAGTGTTGATATTTTGAGTCCAAACACCGCCGCCTAATCCGTAGATAGAATCGTTAGCCAATTCGATGACTTCTTCAGCGGTATCGAACTTAATGACAACCGCCACTGGACCGAAGATTTCTTCTTTGGCAATGCGCATATCGTTCGTCACATTCGTAATCAAAGTAGGGGCTACGAAGCAACCATTATCTAATCCACCAGTTGTAAGTCGTTTGCCGCCGGCTTTGATTTCTGCGCCTTCTTCTTTACCGATTTCGATATATTTCAAAATGGTTTGGACTTGATTTTCATTGATCTGAGCCCCCATCTGGATGCCTTCTTTCCAAGGCAGACCAACATTTACTTTATCAAAGGCTTTTGACAAGTCTTCAACAAAGCGATCATAGATACCTGACTGAACAAAGATTCGTGAACCTGCACAGCAAACTTGGCCTTGGTTAAATAAGATCCCTAACTGCGCACCATCTAAAGCCTTTTCATAAGGCATATCGTCAAAGAAGATGTTTGCTGATTTGCCGCCTAATTCTAAAGTGGCTGGAATCAATCGTTTTGCAGCGGAGATCGCTACGTTGTAACCAATCTCAGTTGAACCAGTGAACGCCAATTTATCGATTCCTTCATGATGAAGCATGTATTCGCCTGACTTGGAGCCTTTTCCGGTAACAACATTTAAAACGCCTTTAGGTAAAACTTCTTGTGTGAGACGCGCAAATTCTAAAACGCTTAAAGAAGTTGTAGATGATGGATGGATAACGATCGTATTACCAGCCGCCAAAGCTGGCGCAATTTTCCAAGCCGCCATCAAGAATGGAAAATTCCACGGAATAATTTGCCCCACGACACCGATCGGTTCTTTTAAATTGATGGTTAATGTATTTTCATCTAATTGCTGAGCTGTTCCTTCTTCTGAACGCAACACGCCAGCAAAGTAACGGAAATGATCCGCGCCATAAGGAACATCGATAATTTGAGTTTCACGTAAAGGTTTCCCATTATCCAATGTTTCTACTAACGCTAAATGTTCCGCATTTTCCTCAATGATATCAGCGATTTTCAAAAGAATTCGTGAACGGTCCTCAATCGAAACTTTCCGCCATTCAGGTAAAGCGGCACGTGCAGCAGCGACAGCTAAATCAACTTCAGCGTCAGTTGCATCCACGAACTTTGCAAGTTCTAGACCATCCGCGGGATTTGTTGCGGAAAGCAACCGATCTTTTTCGCTAGTGGTCCATGCTCCATCTATAAATAAACCATATTGATCTTGTAATTCTACTTGATAACTCATTAAAAAACCTCTCTTTCTCACTAGATTACTTTCAAGTATACCGCTTTCATAAAAGATTACAATTATTTTTTGTGAAATCTGCACATAATTATGAGTTTAGCATTAGTTTATTTGTGTGTTTTTTAACTGTAACCCAATATAAAATTGTCAGTTTTTCTGCTGTTAGTGAGGAAATTTCGAAAGTATCGTAGTGATAATTCAAGGAATAATTCATGGAGTATGATATGCTAGTTGTATTAAATAATGCGAGGTGATCACGCTGTTTATTTCAGAGCTGGAAAGAAACGATAGTAAGATGGTAGTAGTGAGGTATGACAAAGAGGAACCAATAATTTTTGATAAAGATTCTGCACTGGATTTTGCGATGACGATAGGCGATCAGTATGGAACAAGTAATATCATCTTGCCAAAAGCCGCGATCAGCGATAATTTTTTTGATCTGAGTTCGCAACTAGCAGGGGAAATTTTACAAGCCTATATAAATTACGGCATACGCTTAGCCATTATTGGTGAATTTAGTGAGGGAAGCAAGGCGTTAAAAGATTTTATTCGTGAAAGTAACAAGGGAAGCAACTTTTATTTCGTGCCGAATTTAGATGATGCTATTAGCCATTTAAGCAAATAAACGAGATCAGCTGCTAATCAAGCTGATCTCGTTTATTTTTTAAGATTACCCAACTTTAGCTACACTCCCGCCTAGTTTATCCGCAAGTTTCATCGCTTGTTCCTTGGAATTAAAACGCCACGCTAGATTTTTATCATACGTCCTTTTGCCCTTAGCGGTAATGTAACTATGTAAAACAATAATTGCATACATAAGAGCGTCGCTTCCTTTCAGATAGTCTGATAGTTATTATAGGAGCAAAAGAAAGCGTTGTCAATATGTAGTGAGAGTATCTGTGAAATAGATAAAAAGCTTATGATAGTTGAAGAAGTTTGGATAAGAAGTCGCTGACATGTCAACGACCAATCAACGAAGAAACTGAACAATACGCAAATAGTCCTCGGAAAATGGATTTCAATACATTAGATTTTAAATAAAAAAATTGATTACGAATTTATTCAATCACGCCTTAATAGTTGCTAAACAGATTATTTGTCACCATTCGACTGAAAGCGTAACATTATTTTTGTAAACGATATCAATTTAAAGGTAGGGATGCAAAGTGGAGAAAATTTATCAAGCGAGTACAGCAGAAGGTGCGATTGATTTTATTAATATGGAGGATCTTGAAACGGCTGCTAAAGAGATTATACCTAAAGGCGGGTATGGTTATATCAGCAGCGGGGCGGGGGATATTTTTACCTATCAAGAAAATGAAAGGGCTTTTAATCATAAATTGATTATTCCGCATGTATTACGTGATGTCGAATTGCCAGATACAACGACTAAATTTGGAGACGAACAGTTGACGGCTCCGATCATTATGGCACCAGTCGCAGCTCATGGATTAGCAAATATTGCAGCTGAAAAAGCTTCTGCTAAAGGTGTCGCTCGTTTTGGAACGATCTATACGGCTAGTTCTTATGCCTCCTGTACACTTGAAGAAATTCGAACAGCCAGCGGAATGGAAGCTCCGCAATGGTTTCAATTTTATATGAGCAAAGATGACGGTATCAATCGCGACATATTGGAGATGGCTAAACGTAATGGTGCAAAGGCGATTGTATTAACCGCGGACGCGACAGTCGGCGGAAATCGTGAAACGGATCGCCGCAATGGGTTTACTTTTCCATTAGCGATGCCGATCGTTCAAGCATATCAATCTGGTATCGGTCAAACAATGGATGCAGTATATGGATCATCTAAACAAAAATTAAGTCCTAAAGATGTCGAATTTATTGCCAGCCATTCCAATCTTCCAGTGTATGTCAAAGGCGTCCAATCGGAAGAAGATGTGGAGCGCTCACTATCTTCTGGCGCTTCGGGTATCTGGGTTTCCAATCACGGCGGCCGGCAACTTGACGGTGGACCGGCAGCATTTGATTCGTTGCAATATGTAGCTGAGGCTGTAGCAGGAAGGGCACCGATTATTTTTGACAGCGGCGTTCGCCGTGGACATCATGTCTTTAAAGCGCTGGCTTCTGGTGCTGACTTAGTAGCAATCGGTCGTCCGGTTATTTATGGGTTAGCGCTAGGCGGAGGAACCGGTGTGCAGCAGGTCTTTGAATTTTTCAAAAAAGAATTGGAGATGGTCATGCAACTAGCCGGGACACAAACAGTCACAGATATCAAACAGACTCGTTTAAGAGAGAACGGTTATTTGTAAAAGCAATGTGACTTTACTATTTTCTTTTTGCATGGTATCTTTTTATTATAAATAACAAGAGGAGGAAAAGTAATGACAGCATCGATGAAATTGTGGAATAAACTTTTGAATGACTAATTAAATATCAATTCAAAAGTCTAGGTGCGGCAATTTCAAGGGATGAGTGTATACTTTTCTAAAGCAAATGCAAGGCATAGTCTTAGGCTATGCCTTTTTCTATACACTTTTTTCCTTTCCTAGCAAGAAAGGAAATCGAATACGATGGAAAATTTATCTGTAAAATTAACAAATATCCGGCATAGTTTCGGCGCAAAAGAACTTTTTTCGCTTGATTCATTGACTGTTTATCAAGGTGATCAGGTTGGGATCATCGGTCCTAATGGGCAAGGAAAATCAACCTTATTGAAAATAATTCAAGGTGAGCTAAAACCTGACACAGGAAGGGTGCAACGAGCGGGCGAGTTTAATTTCTTTCGACAAAGTGCTGAAGTTGCTGAAACTAATTCAGCAACTATCGATTGGGAGCTGATGGGTCGTTTCTTTGTGCCGAAAAATCAAGTGGACACATTGAGCGGCGGCGAGGTGACGAAGTTTCGGTTAGCGCAAATACTATCAAGTTATGAAACAGGTCTGCTGCTGGATGAACCGACGACGCATCTTGATCAAGAAAGTATTCAGACGTTGGTAGAAGAGCTGCGCTATTATTATGGAACATTGTTGTTTGTCAGCCACGATCGTTACTTTTTAAATCAATTGGCAACGAAGATCTGGGAAATCGAAGCTGGGAAAATCACGGAATACAGTGGAAATTATGATGATTATCGTAAACAAAAAGAGTTGGAAAAACTTGAAAATGAGCGAGCAGCTGAACAATTCGTGAAGGAAAAGGGACGTTTGGAGTCAGCGATTGCTAAAAAGAAGGCGCAGGCTGAACAAAATAAAAAAGTTTCACTGAAGAAAAAACAGCAAAATATTCGGCCTGATCGATTATCGTCGTCTAAACAAAAAGATACTGTGCAGAAAAATCTTCAGAAATCTGCCAAAGCGATGACGAGTCGCTTATCGCAGCTTGAAGAAAGAAAAGTTTCTCAAGACGAGAGAGCCATCATTTTTCCACCTTCCAAAACCCTTGAACTGCATAATAAATTTCCGATTCGCGGAGATACTTTTCAGTTGAAAAAAGGAGAAAAAGTTTTGTTTGATCGCTGTGATTTTCAGTTTGGCTTAGGCAAACGGATCGCGATCACTGGAAAAAATGGTGCCGGGAAATCTTCGCTGCTGCAAAGTATCTTGAACGACGATGAAGGGATCATCGTATCTCCTAAAGTTGTGTTTTCGACGTATCATCAAATGGCTTATAAATTAAGCGGGACACAGACGATTTTAGCTTATCTGATGGAGCAAACTGAATATAAAGAAGCGCTCATTCGCAGTATTTTGCATAATTTAGGTTTTTCTCAACTGGAGATGACCAAGCCGGTCAATGGGTTGAGCGGCGGGGAAGCCACCCGATTGCAAATCGCCTTGTTGTTTACGAGACCTTCAAACGTGCTGATCCTTGACGAGCCGACAAATTTTATTGATCTCAAGACACTTGAGGCACTAGAAACATTGGTTCGCTCTTATCCTGGAACCGTGATTTTTACTTCCCATGATCGTTATTTTGTTGAAAAAACAGCAGATGAGATCTATGAGATCAAAGATTTTCGCTTGCAGCTCAGCTAGCTGCAAGCGTTAAATCGTGCTACGGTATTTAACGCTTAAAAATTATTAGGCGATTCATTTGCGGAGTGGAGTGTTCAACACTTCGCTATATTTTTACTGTTGAATAGTTAGATCATGCTCTTTTTTTATCAATTATTCGTTATTAAATAGTTGTATTACGACACACCTGTGTTTGCTGCGACTGTATTAACAACTGTTTTTCATAAGCAAGTTTCTATATTCATCTGTTTTTTATATGGTATAAAAGAAATGGTAGTTAAAAATTGAAGAATGAATGGAGACGATAGCGTTGAAAAAATGGTTGGTAGGGTTAACATTTGTAATGGCAGGCTTGATTTTAGCGGCCTGCGGGACTAAGCAAACTGAGGGGGATAACAGTTGGAAAAAAGTGGAGGAGAAACAAGAACTGACAGTAGCAACTTCTGGCACACTTTTTCCTTCTTCTTACTATAATGATGAGAATAAATTAGTCGGCTATGATGTAGATGTGGCAAAAGCGGTCGCAAAACAGTTGGATTTAAAAATCAAATTCAAAGAGTACAACGTTGACGGACAAGTAACAGCAGTCAATCGCGGAGAAGCTGACTTTGCGGCTAATGATTTTGGAATGTCGAAAGAACGGAGTAAGAAATTTGCGCTGTCTTCACCGATCAAACATTCTTTTGACAGTATGATCGTAAGAAAGAGTGACAATTCGGGAATCCATTCACTGGAAGATCTCAAAGGTAAGAAAGCTGCTGGCGAACCGAATACAAGTTACATGAAGATCGCAGAAAAATATGGCGCAAAAGCAGTAACTTATGATAACGCAACCAATGATCAATACTTGACCGATGTAGCAAACGGTCGCACCGATGTGATCTTGAATGATTACTATCTTCAAAAAATGTCTGTTGCGGCTCTGCCAGATATTCCAGTCAAGATTTTAGAAGACGTCTATTTCAACGCGAATTTTACCGGCTTTTTATTTGATAAGGACAACCAAACGTTAAAAGCGAAAATCAACGAGGCATTGGCTACCTTGAAAAAAGACGGGACATTAGAAAAAATATCGAAACAATATTTTGGAACGGATGTTTCAGTGAAACCTGAACAAGAAGTATCTGAGAAAGTCTCGGCGGAATAATGTACATTCCGACAATCGATTTAGCGTTGATGCTGGAGTCGATTCCTTTTCTTTTGAGCGGATTGGGCTATACTTTAGGAATCAGTCTGACAGCATTTATCTTTGGCAATCTCCTTGGTGTCATCCTGACTGTGCTGGGATTTGCGCCTTGGCGGCCGGTTAAAGTTTTTGTCCGTTTCTATCTGTCTTTTTTACGAGGAACGCCAGCCTTGGTTTTACTATTTTTGCTATATTTTGGCTTGCCGTATCAATTAAATGCGGTCGTCGCAGCCGTTATTTGTTTTAGTTTGACTAGCAGCGCCTTTATCGGCGAAATCTATCGCGGTTCGATCGCAGGTGTCAGTGCAGGTCAATGGGATGCAGCCGCCGCGTTAGGCAATCGCTTTTTTCCGACGATGCGCTACATTATTTTACCGCAAGCCGTTCGGATCTCGATTCCGGCGCTAAGTAATGTCGCGATGGATCTGCTTAAAGGAACTTCTTTAGCAGCAATGATCACTGTACCAGATATTTTTCAAAAAGCTAAGATTATTGGCGGCCGGACATTTGATTATTTGTCGATGTATATTTTAGTCGCCTTGGTTTATTGGTTGCTTTGTATCGGAATCGGTCAGATCCAGCATCACTTAGAACGTTACTTTCAACAGAAATACGTATAAAAAAGCCAAGAACTCAAGCAGCTGGTTGAGTTCTTGGCTTTTCATTTAAAAGACTTTTCCTAAGCTGGCTTTTTTGCGATTTTTATAGCTATTTTAAAAAAGGCCGCGATTATTAAGACAATATTTTTCTTATCCGCGGTACTTGAAAATCTGTTTCGCTTGATTTTCAACTAACTTCAGGTAAAATATGAAGTTAACTCAAGGGATCTGGTAATTGAGCGAGAACAGATTGGAAGTGAAGCTATGAAACATCTACCACCTGCAAAATTTGCGTTAAATGACAGTGTGCAATTTAGAGTCGCTGATGACATTATAACGGGTGTGATTGAGCTTACAGACTTTGCTCGTTTTTCTAGCAAAAAGTACCATTCTTACGGAATTTTTGTGCAAGAGCGCGGGTGTTCTTTTTTGCATGTCCCTGAGTCTGACATCTTGGAGAAACTTTAATTGTGCAATGACGAAAACTAATGAAAAGGCTGACTATTTCATTAGTTTTTTTGCGAATAGATTTAGCAGTTATACTAGTTAAATAAAAATATACAAGAGGTGCTGACAATGAAAGACGGCCTGTACTGGGCGGGAAAATTGCGCAATCAAGAAATTAGTTTTCGAGAATTATTAGAAATTTTTGAAACAAAGGCACGCCAACAAAATCCGAATTTGAATGCCTTTGTAACAATGATGGATCAGGAGGCGCTTGCGGAATATCACATACACGAGAAAATCGCAGAGCGGCCTTTTGCCGGGCTGCCGATCCCGTTAAAAATGTTGGGACAAGCTAAAAAAGATTGGTTGAGTACATCGAGTTCAAGATTATTGCTGGAACAGCGTGCAAGCCGCAATAGTAATTTCACGAATCAGCTGTTGGAAAATGGTTTGATCCCCTTTGCTCAAACGAATGCGCCGGAGTTCGGCTTTAAAAATATCACGGATGCCCAAGTCTATGGACCTGCAAAAAATCCGTGGGATCCTGCTTATTATTCGGGAGGATCGAGCGGCGGGGCAGCTAGTGCGGTTGCAGCGGGGATCGTACCGATTGCCGGAGCAAGTGACGGCGGCGGATCGATCCGAATCCCTGCCTCTTTTTGTGGTTTAATCGGGTTGAAACCAACTCGCGGTGTGATGCCGGTAGGACCAAGTGGTTGGCGCGGTTGGCAAGGAGCGGCGATTGATTTTGCTCTGACTGTCTCAATGCGTGACACTGAAAAACTTTTCTATGGAATGCGAAAAATCAATAGCGCAGCGCCGTATCAAGCACCAGAAAAAGCTTGGCGGCATAAAGAAGCGGCTCAACAAAAAACGTTAAAAGTCGCGGTTATCATCGATTCGCCAATTGATTCAATCGTTTCTGCTGAAGCAATCCAGGCGGTAGAGCAAGCTTATGAATTTTTGTTGGCGCAAGGTCATCAAGTGGAGCTGATTGCGTATCCAATCGATGGAAAAGTGCTAATGGCTAGTTATTATTTGATGAATGGTGCCGAAACGGCCGCTATGTTTGCGGGAATCGAACAAGGGATTGGCCGTGCTGTTGGGAAAAATGACATGGAATTGATGTCGTGGGGCATTTATCAATACGGCAAGAAAATTCCTGCCAGCCACTATATCAACGCGTTAAATTTGTGGGATAAAGCGGCTTTTATAATGGAAGAATTATTTACAGCTTATGATTTATTGTTGACTCCGACAACTGCGGCAACAGCGCCTAAGATAGGTGAAGACTTGCAAAGTGAGGCTATCCGTTCGGCATTGGCTAACGCCGAAAATTTATCAGAAAATGAATTACAAGAACTAGTTGATCAAATGTTTGAAAGAAGTCTTCAAATCACACCGTATACTCAGTTAGCGAATTTGACAGGACAACCGGCAATCAGTTTGCCAACGCATTTGGCGCACGGGTTGCCTTTAGGTATTCAATTTACCGCCGCACGGGGACGAGAAGATTTGCTTTTACAAGTTGGAAAATTATTTGAAGCGGAGTATGGTTTTCAATTGCCCGCGTATTATCGAGAAAAATAAGTTGTTTCACTAGAACCATCAAATTGGGCTATCAATCTTGATGGTTTTTTTGGTACACTTAACAAAGTTATGAAAACGGTTCAACGGGAGGGGATAAGAGAATGATTTTATTAAAGGCGCACCACGTGATTACAGGTGATGGCAAAACGGTTATTGAAGATGGCGGAGTGGTTTATGCAGAAGATACTATTTTAGCTGTAGGCAAAGCGGTAGAATTGGAGAAAGAATTTCCGCAAGCACAGATTCGCGACTATGGCGAAGCATCGATTTTACCGGGTTTGATGGATGCTCATATTCATCTAGGCTATTATTGGACGCAACCAGACTTGCATCATTACAATGATTTCATGATTGCTTATTATGCACAGCAGCAAGCAGCAACCTGTCTAAAAAAGGGAGTAACAACGATCCGGGATTGTTGCGGCCCGCAATTTTTATTAGAAACATTACGTTTAGCAGCGGAAAAAGGGTTTGTCAAAGCACCAAGAATTTTGCATACGGATCGCGGAATTTGTATTACCGGCGGACATGGACATGAGGATGGTATCGAGGAAGTCGATGGGGCAGAAAATATCCGTCACACGATTCGGCGTCAAAAAAGAGACGGAGCGGATTGGATCAAGCTGTTGACGACCAACCGTGATGATATTTGTGAGTTTACTCAAGAAGAATTAGATGCAGGCGTAGCAGAAGCCCACCGATTAGGAATGAAATGTGTGGTCCATTCAGGCACACAGCCGGGAATCCAAATGTGTATCGATGCTGGTTTTGATACGATTGAACATGGAAATTTCTTAACGGTGGATCAAGCCAAACAAATGGTGAAAAATCAGCAGTCATGGACGCCGACGATGTTTGCCTATCATTTTCTGGCAGAATACAATCAGAAAGTTCAAGAAGTCGGGATCGATCATTCCAATCAATCAACTGAAACCTATTCGCATCATTTAGATTTCTTTGAAAGTTCTGTACAAGCTTATTCGGAAAATTTCAAAGCTATTTATGATGAAGGGGTAACGATTCTTGCGGGAACAGACATGGTGATGTTAGAAGCACCAAGTGTACCGATCGTCGAAGAATTAGAATTGATGGTTCGTTACGGCTTAACTCCGATCGAAGCCATTCAAACAGCGACACAAAATCCTGCTCGTGTCTTTGAATTGTCGGAAGTTACTGGCGAATTGAAAAGCGGTCTGCAAGCAGATATCGTTGTGGCAGAAGGTGACGTGACCAAAAATATCCAAGATTTAAGAAACATTCGACAAGTGCTCTTAGCCGGAAAAGAAGTTTAAAAAACTCGCGGCAAATGTAATGACCCCAAAAAGTTAGATTTTTGGTCTAACTTTTTGGGATCGGTTCAATCAATAGATTGTTTGCCGCAAGCTTTTCTAGATCATTTTTTGCGCTTTTTCAGTATTAGCAAAATGCAATTTGACGTATTTGCGCAGTAGATCTAGCCCCCCTTGCCGCAATAATTTTGCCGCAAGTTCATCAGAAGGTTTGCCAGCGCCAGAAGGGACTTTGGTTCCAAGTTCTAAAGAGGCTTTATCCAATTCTTCAAGGAAACTGGCGCGACTGATGATCGAAGCCGCCGCAACAGAAAGATGGTATTGCTCGCCCTTAGTGACGAAATAGATCTTTTGTTCGACACGTTGCGGTTCTTGTTTGACATACTTTAAATAATTTGCTTCTGAAGTAAATTGATCAATCAAGATCGCATCCGGTTTCGTCGGTTTGATTTGTTCCAGCAACAGCCGGATTGCTTGGTTGTGGAGCGCGACTTTCATCCGAACAGCATTGTACTTAGGCTGGATCTCATTGTATTTTTCAGGATTGACGACTAATAATTTATAAGGAATCAATTCTTTGATCGTCAGCGCCATTTTACGAATCTGCTCATCGGTCAACATTTTTGAGTCTTTGACACCTAATTGTTTCAAAGCGGCAAGATGTTCCTTATCGGCATAAGCCGCACAAACACATAAAGGACCAAAATAGCTACCGTTGCCGACTTCATCACTGCCAAGCACAGCGAGTGATGCAAAATTTTCAGGTAACATGCTGCTTTTTTTAGGCGCAGCAGCTGTTTTTCCCCAGCGAGCTGCTTCTTGATCAGCGTTGTTGCCTTGGAATAAGACTTTGCCTGAAGTGTAGGCAGTAATGCTTGTACCATTTTTCTTGGCGGAAAATTCACTGTAAGGAACTTTTTTGTTCAATAAGTGATCGGAATAATACGTTTTGAGTTTTTGAATTTCAGCTTTTGATAATTTTAAAACAGCAGAGCTCATAGTTTTTTCTCTTTTCTTTAAGTTAATTCGCTTTTAATTGATGAAAGTTGTACATATCAAAGATTTTAGCATATAATATATTAGTGTTTTTGTTACGAAACTATTAAAAAAATTGTTTTAGGAAGGTTGATCGATATGGCGCAGAATCGCTATAAGGCAATCGTTGCCGGTCAGACTTATACTATCATTGGACAGGAATCCAAGCAACATATGGACATGGTGACTGCTTTGGTCAATGAACAGTTAGAAGAGATTCTATCGTTGTCACCAGCGATTACACCGGAAAAAGCTGCAATGCTGCTGGCAATCAATGCGATCTCAGACCAGTTGAAAAAGCAAGAGGCCTTAATGAAATTAGAAAAGCAGCAACATACGCTTGATGGGCAGGCTGCTCATAATTTGGAATTAGAAAATCGGATAAAAAAAATCGAAGCCATTGAAGCCGAAGCGAAGGAAATCATGCGGAAAAATGGCAAAGAAAATGTTCCAATCCGGAATCACGTAGAAGCGCAGCAGATCGTTAATGAAAATCGAAAACGTGAGATTCAAAAAAGAGCGGCAAATAAATAAGTGAGGGATATTATGTTAACATTGATAATTTTATTTGCATTACTGCTATCTTTTTATACTGGTTATCGCCGAGGCGTGGCCTATCAGCTAGTATTTTCAATCGGCTATCTGCTAGCATTTATTGTTGCACGAATATTTTATCAGCGGCTAGGCGCACATCTGGATTTATTCGTACCGTACCCATCGGTTACAAATGAGTCGAAGATGGTCTATTATTCTATTGAACAAGCGTTCAATTTAGATAAGTCGTTTTATGCCGGCGTCGCTTTTGTAATGATTTTAGTTGTCGGCTGGCTCTTGACACATTTGATTGCGATCTTTTTTAAAAATCTGTTGTTCAAAGTGGCGGTTCCTCAATATGATGGAATCATCGCGGGTGTCTTACAGCTGATTATTTGTTACGTGGCGATCTTTTTGATTTTGAAGCTGGTCAGTTTTGTACCGATGGCTCTGATCCAAGGTCAGTTAGAAGAAAGCTGGTTTGCACGTTTTATCATTGAACATTCGCTGTTTCTAAGCTCGCAGTTTGACAATTTATGGGTCACAAAAATTATTGGATAAAGTAAAAAGCCGGGACGCTGTTTGACAGGTTTCGGTTTATTTATGTACAGAAGGTGAAAAAATGAATGAACGTATCCTTAAAACATTAGAATTTGAACAAGTTACAAAAATGATTCAACAGTTTTTAACGACTGAACAAGGAGAAGAAGAGCTGCGTCAATTGGCACCTTCTAGCGATGAAGCGACAGTTCAAGCGTGGCTGGATGAAACAGAAGACGGGATGAAGGTTCAACGTTTGCGCGGTGGGCTTCCAATTCCTAAATTAAATAATATCAAACCGCATATGAAACGGATCGAAATTGGTGCGAATCTGAATGGCTTAGAATTAGCAGAAGTTTCGCGAGTTCTTTCAACAACGAGCGAATTGGTTCGTTTCATTGAAGATTTAAAAGACAGCGAGCTGGAATTTTTGCGGCTATATTTTTGGGAAGAACAGTTGACGACATTACCTGAATTAAGCGGAAAACTACGTCGTTCGGTGGAAGAAGACGGTCATGTACGGGATGAAGCTTCGCCAGAATTGCGAACGATTCGTAGTCAGATTCGCCGCAGCGAACAAACAATCCGCGAACAGCTGGACGGATTGATTCGTGGAAAAAATGCGAAATATTTAAGCGATAGCTTGATCACCATGAGAAATGATCGTTACGTGATCCCAGTGAAACAAGAATACCGCGGAGTTTTTGGCGGAGTAGTCCACGATCAAAGTGCTTCAGGACAAACATTGTTTATGGAACCTAAACAAGTTGTAGAATTAAACAATCGTCTGCGTCAGCAGCAGATCGCTGAGCGTACGGAGATCGAACGTATTTTAGCAGAGTTGTCTGGAGAATTAGTAGCGCCTCGTCACGATATTTTGCATAACGCCTATGTCTTAGGTCGGTTTGATTTAATGAATGCTAAAGCACGGTTTGCTAAAACACTGAAAGCCGTAGTTCCTCAAATCGATCAAGCAAATCATGTCACTTTCAAACAAGCCCGCCATCCATTATTAGATCAAGAAAAAGCGGTAGCGAATGATCTGATGATCAGACAAGACTTTCAAGCCGTAGTGATCACCGGACCGAATACTGGTGGTAAGACAATTTCTTTGAAAACTTTAGGACTGCTGCAATTGATGGGACAAGCAGGCTTTCCTTTGCCAGTTGCTGAAGAAAGTCAAATGGGAATTTTTACAGAAATCTTTGCGGACATTGGCGATGAACAATCCATTGAACAAAGTTTATCGACCTTTTCTTCTCATATGACTAATATCGTATCGATTTTAGATAAAATCGACGCGCATAGTTTAGTGTTATTCGATGAACTTGGTGCGGGAACTGATCCGCAAGAAGGCGCGGCGTTAGCGATCGCGATTTTAGATGCGGTTGGAGCAAAATCTGCTTATGTCATGGCGACGACCCATTATCCAGAATTGAAAATCTATGGCTACAATCGTTCTAATACGATCAATGCCAGTATGGAATTTGATGTAGATACATTGAGTCCGACGTATCGGCTCTTGATTGGTGTTCCCGGTCGAAGCAATGCCTTTGAAATTTCTCGCCGACTTGGTTTGGATCCGTTAGTCATCGAAAGCGCCAAACAGATCATCGATGAGGAAAGCCAAGATCTCAATGAAATGATCGCGGATTTAGAAAATCAACGAAAAGCAACCGAGACCGAATATTTGGAGATCCGTCATTATGTGGATGAATCAGAAAAGTTGTACCGTGATTTGAAAACGGCGTATTCTTATTTCTTCGACGAACGAGAGCAAGAAATGGATAAAGCACGTAAAAAGGCGAATGCGATTGTCAACGAAGCCGAAGAAAATGCTGAAAAAATCATCAAAGAGATTCGTCAAATGCAGCTGACAGGTCAAGGGAATGTGAAAGAACATCACTTGATCGACGCAAAGTCACAGCTGGCTGATTTGAAACAAGACGAACAATTAAAGAAAAATAAAGTTTTACAAAAAGCAAAAGCGAAAAAACAATTTAAACCAAACGATGAAGTCATCGTAGAAACTTACGGTCAACGCGGGACGTTGATCCAAAAAGTCGGCGACAATGACTGGCAAGTTCAACTAGGCATTTTGAAGATGACTGTTGCAGAAGATGATATGACGCTGACTACACCAATAGAAGAACCGAAACAGCGTGTGGTCACCGGTGTGCAACGCGGCGCCAGTGCTCGAGTAAAGCCAGAATTAGATTTGCGCGGGAAGCGATATGAAGAAGCGCTTGCGGAAGTCGATCAATATATCGACGCAGCACTGCTCGCCAATTTTGCTCAAGTTCGGATCATCCATGGAAAAGGAACTGGCGCTTTGCGTAAAGGAATCACGGATTATTTGAAAAATAATCGAAATGTTAAAAACTTTGAATTTGCTCCGGCAAATCAAGGCGGCAGCGGTGCAACCGTGGTAACATTTAAATAGTTTACAAGTGTAAGCAGAAGAGTAGCGCAGAAAAAGCACGCGTGCTATACTATTTTTATCAAGAAAATAGATGCCTATTTATTAAGCATCCAAACGAATATAGGAGGAATTCAAATGTCACAAGTAGTTACTGATAAAACTTTTAATGAAGAAACAGACAACGGACTTGTTTTGATCGACTTTTGGGCTACATGGTGTGGTCCTTGTCGGATGCAAGCACCGATCTTAGAACAATTATCCGAGGAATACGATGAAGATGAATTCAGAATCGTAAAAATGGATGTGGATGAAAATCCAGAAACTCCTGCATCATTCGGGATCATGAGCATCCCAACGCTTGTTTTGAAAAAAGACGGACAAGTCGTTGACAAAGTGATCGGCGTTCACACGAAAGATCAATTAAAAGAGCTTATCCAAGCTCACATGTAAGAATTACTGAGCTGGACTTTATGTCCAGCTTTTTTGTCAGTTCAGCTTTGCCAGCCCGTTTTACGGAATAAAATTTGAAAAGCGGCGGTCAATTACAAGAGAGCGGTGAAGGGAAACAGCTTATGAACGAACGAATTAAAAATAAATTAGCGCTTTTGCCTGATCAACCCGGCTGTTACTTGATGAAGGATAAAAACGGTACGATCATTTATGTAGGGAAAGCAAAAATTTTGAAAAATCGAGTCCGCTCCTATTTTACTGGCAGCCATAATACAAAAACTGAACGGCTAGTCAGTGAAATCGTGGATTTTGAATATATCGTAACAGAATCTAATATCGAGGCGTTATTGCTTGAGATTAATTTGATCAAAAAAAATGATCCAAAGTACAATATCATGTTGAAGGATGACAAAACCTATCCTTTTTTAAAAATCACCAATGAAAAATATCCGCGCCTGATGATCACACGAAAGGTCTTGAAAGATAAGGCCCATTACTTTGGTCCATATCCTGATGTGAATGCCGCAAACGAAACGAAAAAACTATTGGATCGTTTATTTCCGTTACGCAAATGCAAACCGTCGCAAAAGACACCTTGCCTTTATTATCATCTGGGGCAATGTCTTTGTCCGTATGCGTTTCATGTCGATCCGCAAGTGTATAAGGACATGGTAGAAGAAATCAAACAATTTTTGACTGGCGGCCATACGGAGATCCAAGAACAATTAAACGAAAAAATGAATCAAGCCGCCGCGGATATGGAATTTGAAAAAGCTGCCGAATACCGCGATCAGATCAAAGCAATCGAAACAGTCATGACTAAGCAAAAAATGACGACTACGGATTTAGTCGATCGCGACATTTTTGGTTATGCAACGGATAAAGGGTGGATGTGTGTCCAAGTCTTTTTTGTTCGTCAAGGAAAATTGATTGAACGAGATGTGTCGATGTTCCCATTTTATAATGATGCGGAAGAAGATTTTTTGACTTATATCGGTCAGTTCTATCAAGAAAATGAACACTTTATTCCTAAAGAAGTCTTGATCCCGGATAATATCGACAAAGCTAGTGTGGAAGCATTGTTAGCCACAAAAGTGTTGCAACCACAACGGGGAGAAAAGAAAAAATTGGTGAAATTAGCTGGAAAGAATGCCCACGTCGCCTTGAATGAAAAATTTGATTTGATCGGCCGCAGTGAAGCGCGAACGATCGGCGCGGTAGAAAAATTAGGCGATGCAATGAATATTCCGGCACCAATCCGAATCGAAGCCTTTGATAATTCGAATATCATGGGGACGGATCCCGTTTCTGCGATGGTCGTTTTCATTGATGGAAAACCAGCAAAGAAAGAATACCGTAAATATAAAATCAAAACAGTCAAAGGACCGGATGATTATGCTTCGATGCGGGAAGTGATCTATCGACGTTATTCACGGGTTTTGAAAGAAGGATTGCCATTTCCTGATTTGATCGTGATCGATGGGGGAAAAGGGCAAGTCGATGTGGCCAAAGATGTTTTAGCCAATCAACTGGGGATCGATATTCCAATCGCCGGTCTGGCAAAAGATGACAAACATAAAACCAGTGAACTACTTTTTGGTCCGGAATTAAGTGTTGTGCCGTTAGAACGAAACTCGCAAGAATTTTTCTTGTTGCAGCGTATTCAAGATGAGGTCCATCGCTTTGCGATCACCTTCCATCGCCAACTGCGCAGTAAAAATAGTTTTGCCTCAAAACTTGATAATATCGACGGCTTAGGTCCAAAACGTAGAAAAATGTTGCTGAAAGAATTTAAATCATTGAAAAATATCCAAGCGGCTTCGATCGAGGAACTGCAAAAAGTTGGCTTGCCTAAAGTAGTGGCAGAAAATACGTATAATCAATTACAGAAAAAATAAAGTATAGCATCCTTTACATAAAAAGTAGGGGATGCTATACTTTTGTCAAATAATGTAAAGGATACTATACATTAAGAGGTGGTCACATGCAGAATCGAATTCAAATACTTCGAAAAGAACATAAGCTGACCCAGAATGATTTAGCGCAGGAATTAGAAGTCACCAGACAGACGATTATTTCACTGGAAAGTGGTCGCTACAACGCGTCTTTGCTCTTAGCTCATAAAATCGCTCGCTTTTTCGACTTAACGATCGAAGACGTATTTATTTTTGATGAGGGGGAGGAAGAGTTGTGAAAGCGTTAGCTAAAATTGACCGCGAGTATCGAAAAAAATTACAAAAACAAACGCTGATCTATTCAGCCGCAACAGTTTTCATGTTAGCATGTTTAGGAATTTTATTGATTGGAACGACTTGGTATGAATTAGCGATAAATGATCGTGCAGTCGGTTTTTTATCAGGGTTTTTCCTAACACTAAGTTTTGTATTTTTGATTTATATCGTAAGAAATCGCCATACGATGAATGATCCGGAAAAATTAAAACAGCATCGAATCGCTAAAACGGATGAACGTAATTTAGCAATCTCAAGCAAGGCGTTGCAAATCACCAGCTATGTTATGGCGATCGTGTTATTACTTTTGACCATGATTGGCAGCTTCATTTCAGCAGATTTGATGTCTATAGCCAGCGGTCTGCTTTATGTATTTTTAGGCAGTTATTTGATTGGTTATTTTTATTTTAGAAAGAAATTATAAGGAGTGAGAAAATGTTACAAGTAGAGCATTTAAGCAAAAGTTTTGGCTCATATAAAGCGTTGAATGATCTGAACTTTACAATTGAAGACGGGAAAATTTTGGGATTGATCGGTCAAAATGGTGCAGGGAAGACGACAACCTTTCGTTTGGTTCTGGACTTTTTATCAAAAGATTCCGGAAGTGTTCAGTGGAATGGTCATGAAATGTCGGAAAAAGATTATAATTTGATCGGCTATTTGCCGGAAGAACGCGGCTTGTATCCCAAAGTCACAATCGAAAACCAATTATTGTTTTTCGCTTCATTACGAGGAAAGAGCAAACAAGAAATTTTGCCGAAAATCGATGAGTGGATGGAAAAATTTCAAGTCAAAGGGAAGAAAACGGACAAAGTAAAATCTCTTTCAAAAGGAAATCAGCAAAAAGTCCAATTGATATCGACGTTGATCCACGAGCCTAAGTTGGTTATTTTAGATGAACCATTCAGTGGTTTGGATCCTGTCAATGCGGAGTTATTAAAAAACGGCATCATTGAATTAAAAGAAAAAGGATCTTGTGTCATTTTTTCTAGTCACAATATGGATAATGTCGAAAAAATCTGTGACCATTTGATCATGCTGCGAAATGGAGAAACGGTGTTGAACGGCAAGGTCCATGAGATTCGAGAATCTTACGGCCGCAGCAAATTATATTTGGAAGCACCAGTGACGAAAGAAGCGTTGCAGGCATTTGCTGGTGTCCGCACCGTTCTGCAAAAAGATGACGGCAGTTTTGATATCACGTTAGAAGATCCGGCTGCGGGGCAGGCGATCTTTGCTGAAGTGACCAAGAATGGCTATATTCCAATGTTCAATCAGCAACCACCGACTTTAGAAGAAATCTTCAAATGGAAAGCAGGTGTCGTAAATGAATAAGCTAGGAATCATCGTCAAGGACGTTTATAAAAAGAATGTAAAATCGACTGCTTTCGCTATCATGATCTTAGCACCATTTTTTGTTATGGGAATCTTCTATTTATCCCAACATTTCTTCGGCGATGCGAATGAAATCAATCAAATCGGGATTGTCAGCAATCAACCCGCTGCAGCCGAACAACTAGCTAAAACTGAAAATGAAGACTACACGTTCAAAGTAGTAGCAAGTGATAAAAAAGCTCAGGAACAACTAGAGGATAAAAAAATCGATGCGTATCTTGATTTAAAACTGGATGAGCATCAAGTTTCGGGAAAATTATACAGTAAAGCCTCTTTAGGGACTTCTACTGAAATGGCGCTGCAGCAAATTTTGAGCTCGATGCAAACGACTCTTCGTGCCAGTCAGCTGAATTTGACGACCGCTCAAGTTCAAGAAGTCATGGAACCGGCAAAGTTTGAAGCTGCAAAAGTCAGTTTTGAAAACGGCAAGATGGAAAGTGATGGCGGCAATTCAGATACTCAATATGTATTTAGTTTCTTAACGACAATCATCATGTTTGTCTTCATCATCAGCTATTCGTCAATCATTGCGCAAGAGATCGCTTCAGAAAAAGGAACACGGATCATGGAAGTCTTACTTTCAAGTATGAAGGCGAAGACTCATTATTATGGGAAATTACTAGGCGTCTTACTCGTCGCGCTGACTCAGTTACTGATCTATGGCGTTGCGCTGGTCGTAGGGTATCGTCAGTTCAAAAATCTTCCGATGGTGAAAGGAATGATTGAAAATGTGTCGTTAACAAGTATATTTGGCAGCAACATATTGATCATCGTCGGCTTCATGCTAGTGGGGATTTTCTTGTATGCGGTTCTTTCAGCTCTGTGCGGCTCATTGGTCAGCAAACCTGAAGATACAGCTAAAGCGATCCAGCCGGTCATGTATCTTTCGATGATTGGATATATGTTGGGCTTGATTTTAGGAAGCTCGGATCCAACAAATGTGATCATCAAAGTCACATCATATATTCCATTTTTATCTTCTTACAGTATGCCGATCCGCTTAGCCTCGGGTACCGCCGCAATGTCCAGCGCGTTTATTTCATTAGGGATTCTCGTACTTTTCACCGGCTTGTTAACTATTTTTTCTGCCCAATTATACAAATCAAATGTCTTAGTCTACAGCGAAGGTGGTACGCTTAGCGCTTTGAAACAATCAATCGCGATCATGCGGAATAATCGTCAGAAGTAAACAAATCAGTTGACCCTTGAATCAAAGTCTCTCACAATTAAGGTAGCATTGAACAAATTGCAGCACAACGAACAAGGAGGAAATTTGATGGATAAAACAAAAAAATTAGCAAATGGGCTCGAAATGCCTCGCTTAGGTTTAGGTGTTTGGCGCGTAGAAGAAACGGATGCCACAAATTCTGTCAAGTGGGCAATCGAAAATGGCTATCATTTGATTGATACCGCCGCGATTTACAAAAATGAAACAGGTGTAGGCAAAGGAATCGCTCAATCGGGAATCAAACGAGAAGATTTATTTGTTACTACTAAACTATGGAATGATGATCAAGGATATGAGACCGCTCATCAAGCCTTCAATGACAGCTTAGAACGCTTAGGTTTGGATTACGTAGATCTATACTTGATCCATTGGCCGGTTGAAGGGAAATTCAATGATTCTTGGCGGGCAATGGAAGAGATTTATGCGAGCGGCCGTGCCAAAGCAATCGGGGTTTCCAATTTCCATCAACACCATATCGAAGAGCTGATGACCACCGCTAAAATCAAACCAATGGTAGATCAAATTGAACTTCATCCAACACTGACACAAGAAAATTTACGGGAGTACTTAGCTAAAGAAGGAATTGCAGTCGAAGCCTGGTCGCCGTTGGGGCAAGGCAAGATCTTGCAAAATCCGACACTGACAGAGATCGGCAAGAAACACAATAAAACAGCGGCACAAGTAATTATCCGCTGGCATTTACAAAGCGATATTATCGTGATTCCTAAATCGGTCCATGAGGAACGGATCAAAGAAAACTTCGACGTCTTTGATTTTGAACTAAGTGAGGACGAAATGAAACAAATCGATCATTTAAATATCAATGAACGACTTGGAGCAGATCCAGATAATTTTAATTTCTAAATTGTTATAAAAACACATGTGAGAATTGGTCTAATTTGATCTCACGTGTGTTTTTTTGTGGCAATAAAAGTCAATAAAAACTTTTTTTTTGAAAGATAATTCGTTTTTTGCTAATTATATGATAAAATAGCAAAAAAATAGGAGGTTTTTGATGGGTAATTATTTAGTGAAAATTAATTCTCTGATCTGGGGAGCCCCGATGATCGTTTTAATTTTAGGAATCGGTATTGTTTTAACGATTGGTTCACGCATGATCCAAATTCGCCGCTTGCCGCTAGCACTAGAATATATGATAAAAAATGAAGAAGGCGGACAAGGGGATGTCACAAGTTTCCAAGCACTGTGTACAGCTTTGTCAGCTACGATTGGTACAGGTAATATTGTAGGAGTCGCTACTGCGATCGTCGCAGGGGGACCGGGAGCTTTATTTTGGTTAGAAGTTGCTGGATTATTAGGAATGGCAACGAAATATGCTGAGGGATTATTGGCTGTCAAATATCGGACGTTCGATGATCATGGTAGAGCCTTGGGCGGACCATTTTATTACATTGAAAATGGGCTTGGTCAGAAATGGAAATGGCTGGCAAAAATGTTCGCCTTTTTCGGAGCGGTTGCCGGATTGATCGGAATCGGGACGATTGCTCAAATCAATGGAATCACTTCAGCCGCAGAAACATTTTTTGATCCAGAAAAAATAAATACGGTCACATTGTTTGGTAATCAATATTCTTGGGCGGTAATTATTTCTGGTATCGTCGTTACCGTTTTAGTCGCGATTGTATTGATCGGCGGCGTGCAACGAATTGCGCGCGTCTCTGAAATCATTGTGCCGGTGATGATCGTTATCTATGTTGGTTTGTGTTTGTTCATGATCATTATTAATATCACCAAATTGCCGGCGGTTATTGTGGAAATTGTTCAAAGCGCTTTTGGCATGCGAGCTGTTTCCGGTGGAGCGATGGGAGCGATGATGATTGCGATGCAAAAGGGGGTCGCTCGGGGGATCTTTTCAAACGAGTCTGGCTTAGGGAGCGCACCGATTGCTGCTGCTGCCGCACAATCAAAAGAACCTGTACGCCAAGGGCTTGTTTCAATGACCGGAACTTTTATCGATACATTGATCGTTTGTAATATGACCGGAATGGCAATCATCTTAACAGGCGCTTGGAAAACCGGCTTAGAAGGATCGGCAGTGACGATTTATGCCTTTACCGAAGCTTTGCCAATTTCTCAAACGGTCGCATCGTTGCTGTTGATGGTCTGTTTAGCTTTCTTCGCCTTTACAACGATCTTAGGCTGGAATTATTATTCAGAACGCTGTTTAAGTTACTTAACAGGAGGAAACACCAAATTTTCTTCCGCTTTTCGTTTCGTTTATATTTTAGCAGTCTTTATCGGCCCGTACTTAACAGTATCAGCCGTTTGGACAATTGCGGATATATTCAACGGCTTGATGGCATTTCCTAATATTATCGCCTTGATTTTATTAAGTCCGGTCGTATTCAAGGAAACTAAATCTTACTTTGCTCGCTTAGCGGTGAGTGAAACGGATGATTTATCCGAGGTATCGCTGGATACATCGTTTGATGATGAATAACATAAATGAAAAATCAAGTGTCAGCAAAAAACTAATTTTGCTGACACTTGATTTTTTTATAATTCGAAAATAATGAGCTTCAAAAAAAGGCCAGTGACTGACTACTCAAATTCTTGCACAAAATAATCAAACAAACTTTGTTCTTTCGGATCTTTTTTGCGAGTCAATTCGGGATGCCACTGCACACCAAGGATCTTTGTATTTTTATCGCGGCTTTCAACCGCTTCAACGATCCCGTCAGGAGCCCAAGCAATCGGCACGAGACTTTCAGCGAGGTCTTTGATAGCTTGATGATGATAGGAATTAACTTTTGCTTGTTCGCCAAAAAGCGGGGCCAAGGTTGAATTAGCTTTAACTGTGATTGAATGCAGACCAAAATCTGGAACAGTAGGAAACATATCGTGTTTTACTTCCCACTTAGGATATTGAGACAAATCTTGATACAGCGTTCCCCCAAGTGTCACATTCAGCAATTGTGTGCCGCGGCAAACGGTAAAAATCGGTTTATTTTGGCGAATGGCTTCTTTGATCAACGCCATTTCAAAAGAGTCGCGTTCAGTACTTGTCGGACCTAATTTTGGGTGGGGCTCTTCTTCATAAAGAAAAGGCGTCACATCTTGTCCGCCAGCTAGTAACAATTTGTCGATAGTCGCCACATAGTCGCTAGCTAATTCAGGTTCGCTGATCGGCAATACTATCGGGATCCCGCCTGCGTGATGAACGCCATCGATAAAACCTTGCGGAGTATAAGTAAGTTGTTGATCAAAAAACGCTTGGTTGTTTTGATAAAGTTGATTTGCTGCAATTCCAATGATATTTTTTTTCATGAACGATCACTCCTCTATCATTTGATACCACAGTCAAAACTTAAAAAGCAAGTATTTCGATTATTAAATTTTCTTTTATTTAGCTAAATAAAAAAACTTCTATAATATTACGTTTATCTGCTTGATCAATGCAAGTGATTTTTATGTTTTTTGTTGAAAACTAGTTACGGATATACCAATTTTTGGTATACTGTAGTTGTTAAATATAAACAAAACGGTTGGGCGCAAGCTTCAAGGATCGGGTTCTTCAAGGGGTGAGAAGAACGACCTTGTTAGTTTGCGCTTTTTTTCATACAAAGGAGGGTTTGTGTGCTAGAAGCTTTAGAAAGAATAAAATTTGTAGAAGAACAAAATGAGCGCGAAAAAGAAAAATTGATTGCAGAGTTGGCTGCTTATGAAGCAAGTCAAAAAAAAATACTGCAAGAAAAAAAAGCAGAATTAAAAAATACTTTTTCTGAGGTATCGGCAGAAAAAGAAAAGAACTTGACGGAAAAATTGGCCGTAGAAGAGCAAGAGTTGACGGATAGTGCCGAAGCGGCGATTAAGTTGATGGAAAAAAATTATCTTGAAAAGAAAGAACAGACGATCCAAGCAATCATTGAAAGGGTGATCTCAGAATATGGCAGTTAGCAAAATGAGCAAGCTGACTTTGATTGCTCAACAAGGATATAGCGAACAGATTCTTTCTGCGATCCAGGGATTTCAAGGTGTAGAGATCCGCGACCTCTTTCAGCAGACTGTCAGTAATCAATGGGTGGAAAAATATTTTGAAGAAGCAGCTCCTCTACCTAGCCAAGATGGACTTTCAAGGATCGATCGACAACTAGAAGAAATAGCGCATGCCATTCAATTTATCGAACATCATGGCAGCAGTCGTGAAAAAGGAATGCATCTCAAGCGTCAGCAAGCCACGCTGAAAACGTTGGAAGAAAAATTTGATGAATCGGCTTTATTGGCTGAATTAACAAGTATCCAAGAATTAGAACAGCAGTTTACAGAGATCAATGAAAAACAACGAGTGCTGCATGAACGAGAAAGTCTTTTGCAAAAGTGGCAAGCATTAGATTTCTTACCCAAAGATTTTTCATTGCGCTCTACTAACTATTTTTTAGGAACAGTGGATGCAAGTGTCTGGGAATTGCTTGAACAGCAGATAAAGGAACTGCAGATCCATTATGAACTAATTTATAGTGACGAGCAGATCGTTAATTTTTCATTGATTTATCTGTGTACTGAGGCACCAAAAATCCAAGAGCTGATCCACCAATTCAGTGTTATCACTTTTACTTATAAGGAAAAAGAATTGCCTAAAGTTGAATTGGCTGCGATCCAGCAAGTATTGCTTGAATTAGTAGAAGAGCAAAAACGCTTGGCACGCTTGATCGGTCAAAAGAAAATCAGCATCGAAAACTTAGAAATGGCGGAAGAAGTCCTGCTGGCTTATAAAAATCGCTGGTTGATCCATGATCGTTTCATCAAAGATGATAAAGTATTTTTGATCCAAGGTTGGCTGGAAACGACAAGCTTTACAAGATTCGAAGCTTTCATAGGTGATTTGATTGGTCAAGAAAATCTCTATTTAGAAATTGAAGAACCGACAGAAGTCGAGATTGCTGAAGAAATACCGACGAAATTGAAAAACAATGCAGTAGTCAAGCCATTTGAGATGTTGACGGAGATGTACAGTTTGCCCAAATATCACGAAATCGATCCGACGCCGTGGTTCATGCCCTTTTATTTCGTATTTTTTGGCATGATGGTGGCAGATGCAGGATACGGAGCTTTGATGTTATTGGCGACTACGATCGCATTGCGAACGGTTTTGCCGCGAGGAATGGAACGGTTCATGCATTTTTTCCAAATCTTAGCTGTGCCTACCATTATGTGGGGCTTGATCTATAATTCGTTTTTCGGCTATTCGTTAGGCTATCCGCCGATTCTTTCGACAAGTGACGATGTCATCAGTATTTTGATTCTATCGATCGTTTTTGGTGTAATCCAAATTTTTATCGGCTTAGGTTTAGCGGCAAAAGAAAACATCAAAGCTAAAAATTATCTTGGCGCGGTCTCTGACGGCTTCGCTTGGCAAGGGATCATGATTGGCGCGATCGTCGGCGGTTTAGGAAAAATGTTATTGAATAGTCAGCCGTTATTTATGGTCGGAGTCGTTTTGGCAATAGTGAGTGCATTAATGATCATCTTTACACCGATGCTGCAGTCAAAGTCAAAAATCAAAGGTTTAGCAAAAGGTGCATATAACTTATATGGGATCACCAGTTATATCGGCGATCTAGTTAGTTATACGCGGTTGATGGCATTAGGTATTTCCGGTGGGAGTATCGCTGCGGCATTCAATATGCTAGTAGGATATATGCCGCCAATTGCCCGTTTTAGTGTCGGAATTTTATTGATGGTAGCCTTGCATGGCTTGAATATTTTCTTATCGTTACTATCAGCGTATGTTCACGGTGCTCGGTTGCAGTATGTCGAATTTTTTGGCAAATTTTACGAAGGCGGCGGGCGGGCATTTCGTCCATTAAAGACAGAAGAAAAATATATAAATATTGAACAAGAAAAATAATTGGAGGAATTTTAGACAATGATGGAGTATTTGATTAACAACAGTGGCGGTATTATTTTTGCGATTTTAGGAATGGCAACAGCAACGATCTTTTCTGGAATCGGGTCATCAAAAGGTGTCGGTATGACCGGGGAAGCAGCAGCAGCTTTGACAACTAGCCAACCGGAAAAATTTGGTCAAGCGTTGATCTTGCAGTTATTGCCAGGGACACAAGGGTTGTATGGGTTCGTTATTGCCTTCTTGATTTTTACAAACTTGTCAGGTGATTTGACCGTGGTCCAAGGATTAGGTTACCTAGGCGCTTCGTTACCGATTGCTTTTACTGGGTTGTTTTCAGGGATCGCTCAAGGAAGAGTGGCCGCTGCCGGTATTCAGATCTTAGCGAAAAAACCAGAACATGCGACAAAGGGAATTATCTATGCTGCGATGGTTGAAACTTATGCAATCTTAGGTTTCGTTATCTCATTCTTGTTAGTAGGACAAGTATAAGGAGTTTTTTGATGGAAGCAATCGAAAAAATAGTCGAACAATTAAAGCAACAAGCTGATTTGGAACAGCGCCAGTTAAAAGAAACTGAACGGGCCCGGATCGAACAAGAATTTCAAGCAGCGGAAGCAGAAATAATAGCAGATCATCAGAAACGTTTGGAGAAAAACTTACAAAATCTAGAGAACAATTATAAGCAGGAAGCAAATCGTCAACAAGTGATGCAAAAACAGCAGATCTTAAACCAGAAACAGGCTGTTTTAGAACGAGTATTTGCTGAAGCGGTCAGCCAAATGGAAAGCCGCTCTGCAAAACAACAGCAAGAATTTGCTCAGCGAGCGTTGACTAAAATCCCTTTACAAGGTGAACTGACCTTTGTTCCAGGTAAAAAGTCGCAGTCAGTTTTTACCAAAGAATGGCTATTCGAGCAAAATCAACAGCTGGCGTATCAATTAAAGTTAGCTGATACGACTATTGCTGATCAAGCGGGTTTTATTTTAGATAAAAACGGCGTTCAATATAACTTTCTTTATCAAAGTTTAGTTAGAGAAATTCAAGAACGAGAAAGTTTTGCCATTGCTCAAGCACTGTTTGATTAAGCAAGCGCAATGCGAACGTCAATCAAATCAGTAACGTTATGTTGGCTAGATTTTTTACTAGAAAGTAATGTAGCAACTACGAATTAGGAGGCATTGAATGAAACAAGCGACGTATCATGAATTGAATCCGCTGGTTCGTTTAAAAGAATTGGAATTGTTGTCGCCAGAGCTTCTGACGAGAATGGTGAAATCCGAGGATTTGACGGAAATCGAGACACTTTTTCGAGGAACGATTTACGGTGAGTATTTGACGGATAATTTTTATGAGAGCTTTGAAGAGGCCTTAGGGCAGGCACAAGCAAGTTTAATAACGGAATTAGTAAAAATAATTCCTGATCCTAATGTTATTTGGATCTATACGATGCGCTATACCTTCCATAATCTCAAGGCACTGCTCAAAGCCGATTTATTAGAGCAAAATTTTGACGCGCTTTATATCTATGATGGTTTCTATTCCTTAGAACAGATCAAGACCGCTATTCGAACGGGTCAAGCAAGCGGCTTGGCGGATATTTTACTAGAAAGTATCCAAGAAGTTCGGGAGCATTTCGAAGAATCGAATAGTTTACAAGGAATCGATATTATTTTAGATCGTAATTATCTAAATGCACAAAGAACGATCGCTGACAAAATCGGCGAACCAGAACTAACAGAAGAAGTGACGAGTTTTATCGATTTTACAAATATGCTGATGACTGCACGCGGGATCAAACAGCAGAGAAGCCGGAACTTCATGTTGACCGTCTTGTCCAGTCAAGGGAGTATTCCAAAAGAAGAATTATTAGCTTTTGTTGAAATCGGTTTGGAGCAACTGATCAACTACTTAAGAACAACTTCTTACGCTGAAGTGATCGAACCAATCATACAAAATAATACGATCAAGCTAAGTCAGCTGGAACGGCTTTGTGATGACTACTTGACGAGTTTTTATGAAACAGCTCAGACCCAAGCCTTTGGTCCTTTGCCTGTTTTGGCGTTGCTGAATGCAAAAACGATCGAAGTGAAAAATCTGCGGCTGATCATTACCGGTAAACGAGTAGGACTAACGGATGAACAAATTAGAGAGAGGATGCGAGAGACTTATGGCACATAAAATCGGCGCGATTGGCGATAAAGACTCGATCTTACCTTTCAGGCTCTTTGATTTTGATACTCGTACTATAAAGGATAAACAAATTATTCGTCAGCAGATTGACGAAATGGCTAAGAATGAATATGGCGTCATTTATATCACTGAAGAATTTGCTCAACTTGTTCCTGATACGATCAAACGCTATGAACAAGAGATGATCCCGGCGATCGTACTGATTCCTAATCACGAAGGAACGCTAGGGATCGGCAAGTCTATGATTCAAGGACAAGTTGAACGAGCAGTCGGACAGAATATTTTATAAAGGAGCTAATGTCTTGCAAGAAGGAAGAATAATAAAAGTTTCTGGCCCACTAGTGCTGGCAGAAAATATGGAGCAAGCAGCGATTCAAGATATTTGTTATGTTGGTGACCTTGGAGTTATCGGTGAAATTATCGAGATGCGCGGCAATGTCGCCTCCATTCAAGTATATGAAGAAACAGCAGGGATCGGTCCTGGTGAACCCGTTAGAACGACCGGAGAAGCACTCTCCGTTGAATTAGGACCAGGGATCCTTTCACAAATGTTTGATGGTATCCAACGGCCATTAGATACGTTTAAAAAACAAACAAATAGTAATTTTCTTAATCGCGGAGTTCAAATCCCCGCTTTGGATCATACAAAAAAATGGTGGTTCGAAGCGTCAGTTGAAGTAGGAGATACCGTATCAGCTGGCGATATAGTTGGAACAGTCGAAGAAACGAAGATCATCACTCATAAAATCATGGTTCCTAATGGTGTCAAAGGAATAGTGAAAAAAATCTCATCAGGTGAATTTACGATCGATGAGTCTGTTTATGTAATCGAAACAGCCAACGGGTTGCAAGAATTTTCAATGTTGCAAAAATGGCCGGTTCGACGCGGGCGTCCAGTTTCAGAAAAATTAAATCCTGAAGCACCGATGATTACCGGTCAACGAGTCATCGATACGTTTTTCCCTGTAGTAAAGGGCGGGGCCGCTGCAGTTCCGGGCCCATTCGGCGCTGGGAAAACAGTTGTTCAGCATCAAATCGCTAAATGGGCCGATGTCGATATCGTAGTTTATGTTGGCTGCGGTGAACGCGGAAATGAAATGACGGATGTACTGAATGAATTTCCTGAATTGGTTGATCCTAAGACTGGCGAATCAGTAATGGAACGCACGATTTTGATTGCCAATACTTCAAACATGCCGGTAGCGGCACGGGAAGCTTCCATTTACACTGGGATCACAATCGCGGAATATTTCCGGGATATGGGCTACAATATTGCAATCATGGCAGATTCCACTTCACGTTGGGCAGAAGCCTTGCGTGAAATGAGCGGACGCTTGGAAGAGATGCCTGGCGATGAAGGGTATCCAGCTTATTTGGGCAGCCGGCTAGCAGAATATTATGAACGATCTGGCCGCGTGATCGCCCTAGGTAGTGATAGACGTGAAGGTTCGATTACAGCAATCAGTGCCGTATCCCCTTCCGGTGGAGATACTTCTGAGCCTGTAACGCAAAACACATTGCGGGTTGTAAAAGTTTTCTGGGGCTTAAGTGCAACTTTAGCCCAACAACGCCATTTTCCATCGATCGACTGGCTGCAAAGTTATTCTTTATATTCCGCAGAAGTCGGGAAATATTTAGATAACGCGTTGCAGGCAAATTGGTCGCAAATGGTCGCAGAAGGAATGAAAATGCTGCAAAAAGAATCTGAATTAAATGAGATCGTTCGGCTAGTCGGGATTGATTCTTTATCCGAAAAAGATCGACTGACACTTGAAGTCGCGAAATCTTTACGGGAGGATTATTTGCAGCAAAATGCTTTTGATGATGTCGATACATTCACCTCACGGGAAAAACAATTCAAAATGATCCAAAATATTTTGACGTTTAACAAAGAAGGCCAACGTGCGTTAGAGTTGGGAACGTATTTGAAAGAAATCATGGATGGGACTTTTGTTTTACGCGATCGAATCGCACGAAGCAAGTACATCCCGGAAACAGAATTAGCCAAATTGGATCAAATCAATTTAGATATCGTTGCAGAAATCCAAGCAATCGTTGCAGAAGGAGGCATGACCAATGATTAAAGAATACAAAACGATCAATGAAGTGGTCGGTCCTTTGATGGCGATTGATAAAGTAGAAGGAATCAAATATGAAGAGTTGCTGGAAGTTCGTTTGAGCAATGGCGAAATTCGCCGCGGCCAAGTCTTAGAGATTCACGAAGATAAAGCCTTAGTCCAAATCTTTGAAGGAACCAGCGGGATCAATTTAAAAGAATCGACCGCACGTTTTTTAGGGCACCCGCTAGAGTTAGGTGTTTCAGAAGACATGGTCGGACGGGTGTTTGATGGTCTTGGTCGTCCCAAAGACGGTGGGCCAGAGATCTTAGCTGAAAAAAATGTTGATATTAACGGAGAAGTGATTAATCCTGTTTCGCGGGATTATCCGGATGAATTTATCCAAACGGGAATTTCCGCGATCGATCACTTGAATACGTTAGTTCGTGGCCAAAAACTACCGGTATTTTCCGGCTTTGGCTTGCCGCATAAAGAATTAGCCGCTCAAATCGCTCGACAAGCGACCGTATTGAATACAGACGATGATTTTGCCGTTGTTTTTGCAGGAATCGGCATTACGTTTGAAGAAGCAGAATTTTTCATGGAAGATTTTCGTCAAACTGGTGCGATCGATCGTTCCGTAGTCTTCATGAATCTGGCGAATGATCCGGCAATCGAACGAATCGCCACACCGCGGATGGCTTTGACTGCCGCGGAATATTTAGCCTATGAAAAAGGGATGCACGTTTTAGTTATTATGACGGATATGACTAATTATTGTGAAGCGTTGCGTGAAATTTCAGCCGCTCGGCGTGAAGTCCCTGGTCGAAGAGGCTATCCTGGTTATCTTTATACGAATCTAGCGACATTGTATGAACGTGCCGGCAGAATTCGCGGGTTGAAAGGTTCTGTAACGCAGATCCCGATCCTGACGATGCCAGAAGATGACAAGACGCATCCAATTCCTGACTTAACTGGTTATATTACAGAAGGCCAAATCATTTTATCCCGTGAATTGGATAAAAATGGGATTCAGCCGCCAATCGATGTATTGCCGTCTTTATCACGTTTGAAAGATAAAGGAACCGGTGAAGGCAAGACGCGGAAAGATCACGCACCGACGATGAACCAGCTGTTTGCCGCATACGCGCAAGGAAAGCAAGCTAAAGAGTTAGCGGTAGTACTGGGTGATTCAGCATTGTCAGATGTCGATAAAATCTATGCGAAATTTGCCGAGCGTTTTGAAGAAGAATATGTCAATCAAGGATTTTATGAAAACCGCTCGATCGAAGAAACGTTGAATCTCGGCTGGGAGCTTTTAGCGATGTTGCCGCGTACAGAGTTAAAACGGATCAAAGATGATATGTTGGATGAATATTTAACAGAAGGAGTTTGATCCTATGGTGAAATTAAATGTCAATCCAACTCGGATGGAACTCACTCGACTGAAGAAACAATTAACAACAGCTAGTCGTGGGCATAAACTGTTAAAAGATAAGCAAGATGAGCTGATGCGCCGTTTTATTTTATTAGTCAAAAAGAACGATCAAATGCGCGCAGAAGTTGAAGTAAAACTGCAGCAAGCAATGAAGAATTTTTCAGTAGCGGATGCGCTGCTAAATGATAAATATATCGAAGAATTGCTAGCTGTTCCCAAAGAACGGGTCACACTGGATGTGATCGAAAAAGATGTCATGAGTGTCAAAGTACCGATAATGAATTTTCAGCATCAATCGGAATTGTCAGATGGACCGCTGGAATATGGGTTCTTGAATTCCAACGATGAGCTGGATCAAAGTATTCAAAAGTTTACAGAAGTCTTGCCCGAATTGCTGGAGCTGACTGAAATCGAAAAAACGTGTCAATTGATGGCAAAAGAGATCGAAAAGACACGCCGACGCGTAAACGCCTTAGAATACATGACAATCCCGCAATTGGAGGAGACAATTTACTTTATCCAAATGAAGCTAGAAGAAAATGAGCGGGCGGAAGTAACGCGCATGATCAAAGTTAAAAATATGGGGACTACTTAAAAAGTAGTTCCTTTTTTTGAAGGTAGGAAGTATGAACAGAAAAAAATATTGGACCATCAAACTTCATCCAATCCAATTTATCGCCTTAGGATTTGCTGTAGTGATTTTATTCGGCGGTCTGCTGCTGACCTTGCCGATATTTACACAATCAGGAAAAGCAACTCCATTCATCGATGCTTTATTTACTGCCGCATCAGCAACTTGTGTAACGGGGTTGACGACACTGACCACTAGCGAACAGTGGAATATGGGTGGGCAATGGGTCATTTTAAGCTTGATCGAAGTTGGCGGATTAGGTTTTATGATGATGCCGTTTATTTTCTTTGCATTCATGAAGAAAAAAGTCGGTTTGCTGACTAGGATTATTCTACAAGAGTCATTAAATTTAGATACTTTATCAGGCGTGATGCGCTTGATGTTTTACATTCTTCGTTTTGCGCTAGGATTTCAATTAGTTGGGACTTTGTTGCTGGCAATAGATTTTATCCCTAGTTATGGAATATCAAAAGGTCTTTGGTATGCGTTGTTCCATTCTGTTTCAGCGTTTTGCAATGCTGGATTTGATTTGTTTGGAGATAGTCTAGTAGGTTTTCAAAACAACGCGTATGTATTATTAGTAATCTCCGGCTTGATCATTGCTGGCGGATTGGGCTTTATTGTTTGGCGAGATTTGCTGAATTTCCGTAAAACAAGAAGATTGAGTTTGCATAGTAAGTTGGCATTGACTGTATCGAGCAGTCTGCTGATTATCGGAACGATCGTTTTTTATGTATCAGAAGCAGGCGGACAGACAATCGTCGGAAATGCCTCTGCGCTTGATCGTTTTGCTAACATATTTTTTATGTCGGTGACGGCTCGAACGGCTGGTTATTTTTCAGTTGATTATGGAAGTGTCAGTCAGGCGGGAATCTTATTTACAATTGTGTTGATGTTTATTGGCGGAACATCAGGCTCGACGGCCGGCGGGTTAAAGACAACTACGTTTGGAGTCTTGCTGGTCCAGGCGATTTCTCTCTTAAAAGGAAGAGAACATGCGGAAGTATTTCGGCGGACGATTCGTCCATCGATTGTATCACGCGCGCTCACTTTATTTTTTATTACGTTAAGTTTGTGTATTGGTGTGACGATGCTGATGTCAGCTACCGAAATCTTGCCGCGCTTTCGTGGAATTGAATATTTATTATTTGAAACATTTTCAGCTTTTGGAACTGTGGGGCTTACGATGGGATTGACTTCGGATCTAAGTTTGATAGGAAAGCTCTTGATTATCGGGTTGATGTATCTTGGGCGAGTCGGTGTTTTGACTGTTGGTTTTGCCTTAACGATGCGTTTGATAAAAGCCAAAGGCGGACGCTACAAACTTCCAGAAGAAAGTGTGATCATCGGCTAAGAGTCCGTTGTTTAAAAAAGTTCATATAAGTATAAAAAAAGGTTGCGGCAACTGCCGCAACCTTTTATGTTTTAACGAATTACTTCAATTTTGTAGCCATCTGGATCGGTAATGAAATAATATGAGGGATCTGTTCCAGGCAAGCCTTTCATATCAGTGACGGTAAAACCATGGGCTTTATGTTGTTCATGAAGTTGTGTGATATTTTCTGAACGAATCGCAATGTGACCGTAGCCGTCTCCTAAGTCATATGCAGCATGATCATAGTTGTAAGTCAACTCTAGTTCGTAATCGTCCCCTGGTAAAGTTAAGTAAACAAGAGTGAATTTTGATTCTGGAAAATCACGGCGGCGTGATTCCTCAAAGCCAAATACGTCTTGATAAAATTTTACGGATGCGTCTAAGTCTTTTACGCGGACGCAAGTATGTGCCATTTTCATAAATAAGCAGCCTCCTAATAATTGATAATTTCATGATAACATAAATTTTCAAGTTGCAGCATTTATGTTCAGTGGTTGTTTATGAGGATTTTTTAATGTAAACTAACTAGTAAATACAATTTGCAGGAGGATACCAATGATCCCAGTGTTTGGCGTAAAAGAAACTGAAAAAAATTATCAAGCACGTTATGCAGCTTACGCAATTTTAATAAATGATGAAGGAAATATCGCGCTCGTCCAAGCTCCTAATGGCGCCTACTTTTTACCTGGAGGAGAAATCGAAGGTAATGAGACTAAAGAAGAAGCGATCGCTCGTGAGATGTTGGAAGAATTAGGCTTTGAAGTCGTTTTATCCGATTATCTGGGGCAGGCGGATGAATATTTTTATTCTCGTCACCGCACGACTTTCTTTTATAATCCCGGCTATTTTTATTCTACAAAAAGTTGGAAAAAAGTATCTGAACCGTTAGAAGAAGGCAACAACAGCAGCTGGGAATCGCCAGCTAAAGCGCTTGAATTATTAAAGCGGGGCAGCCATAAATGGGCAGTAGAAGAATGGCTAAAGAAAAAAACTTTCTGAGTTTTGTAATGACCCTCAAATGTTAGCTTTTTGGTTTAACTTTTGGGGGCCAGTTTATTCTCAGAAAGCTTTTTTAATTGACTAATTCTCCATTGTGAATGTACTTAGCAAAGGCTTGGTAATAATCTTCAAAAAGATCAGAATTTTTGCTGTCTTGTTGCGTCATTTCTTTTGGATAGTAGAAACGGACATCGCCTTGTCCTTGACCAGTCAGCGCCGAAACTAATTGGCTGGCTTTTGATAATTCAATTAGCGAGCCGTCTTTTTGCATCAATTCGATCTGTGTTCGGTGGCTGCCTTTTTCAGGATGATACAGATCATAAGGCAAGTCGTAACTGGAATTGATTGCGGTATAGTAACGCGGATCAAAGCCGGCTTTTTCAACTAAAGTTTTCATTTCCGTTAAACGCGGATTATCGCTAGTATCGACTGCAATTGATTTTAATGGTTTGCGATTTAAAAAGCGGTCGGCTAGGTCACTTAGAATCAAGTCTTGTTCTTCCATCCACTGAGCAAAGTAGGTGTTCAGCACGCCATCATCCAATTTTAAATAATCGGCTAACGAGAATTCTTCTTTTAGAAAAGGAATCAAGAATTGTGAATGAAACGTAAAGATATCTGCGTTGCGCTGATGCAATTCATGAGCACGATCCAATAAATGTTCCAACAGCACTTCCATGGCGCGAGAAACTGGATGGAAATAAACTTGGACATACATTTGATAGCGACTGACGATATAGTCTTCCACAGCGTGCATCCCATTCATCGAAAAAGCGATTCCGCCAGCGTAAGGCCGGATGACCCGCAAGATCCGAGTCAAATCAAAAGTCCCGTATTCAGTCCCGGTATAGTAAGCGTCGCGCAATAGATAATCCATTCGATCCGCGTCGATCTGGCTAGAGATCATTTGTACCACTTGCGGATTTTCATAAGTTTTAGTGATCACACTGGCAACTTTTTCTGGAAATCCGTCTTCAACATTATTTAAAATTTGGAAAACTTCTGTTTCTGGTGAAGTAATGATGGCGACAGTCAACGCTTCATGATCGGTATGGAAAATGTGTTCAAAAGTATGCGAATAAGGACCATGACCGACATCGTGCAGCAAGGCCGCACACAAAGCGACTAAGCGATGCGAATCATCCCAACCATCTTTGCCGTATTTTTCTTTGGAGAAGTTGCGCTGAAAAATATCGCAGATTCGCCGAGTAATGTCATATACCCCCAGAGAATGAGCAAAACGGCTATGTTCTGCTCCATGAAAAGTATAAGAAGTCGTACCGAGCTGCTTGATTCGGCGCAAACGTTGAACTTCTCTTGAATTGATCAAATCTAAAATCACTTGGTGCTGGACATGGATATAATTGTGAACGGGATCGCGGAAAACCTTTTCCAGCGGGAGCATTTGATATTTATAGGTCATTGAGTGCCTCCTGAATAATTGAATTGCGTTGGTGCATATTTTGAATGCGGCGTTGGTAGTCGTCTAGCTGCTGGAATTTTGGTAAAAAGGTCGTTTGATCGCGATACGGCAATGCCTGTAATAATTCTTTTTTGACAGAATCAATCGTGACATCAAAAGCTGCCGCATCGTGTAGTGTCGTCATGCTCGCCGGATCTACTGGCGGATAATCGATTCCGAATCGTTCTTCTAATCCGCTTTGATAATAACTGCGAACAATATTGCCCCGCAGATTTTGCTCACCATTGACGCTTAAATACATCATAATCGCGACGCCGTCTTTTACTCGTCGTTGCGCGATCCCCGCAATTTTTTTTCCATTGATTGAAAGATCATATTTCCCTGGACAATAGGAATCGGCGATTTCACCGACAGTTAGTTTCAACTGGCCGAAACAAGTCCGTTCCAGCCAATCGATCATTGCTTGATATCCGTCATTGATCGACAGGGCGGAGATCGTATTTTTCGGAAGAATCAATGAGACATTTAAGATCCCAGAATCACTGATCACGCCTAACCCGCCGGCATTGCGTAAAAGCAAGTGATAATTTTCTTTTTGGACCGCTTTGAGCGCCTGACCAAAGTAAGGCACGCGACTGTCTTTCATTCCTAAGATCAATGTTTGTGGTAATTGCCAGAAATGAATGATCGGCTGTTCCTGTTCGCCGCTGAATGCGGTTAATACATCCGTTAAAGCAAAGGGGCTGAACAAATCATTTTCTGGGAGCATCCCTTGATCAAAAAGCAATGCTTCTTTCATCTAATCGTCCTTTCGTTCTTTATTTTTTTACTATTATAAACAAAAATATGAAAAGCAACTAATTAAGTCGCTTAAAAGCAGAAGTAGTTGACAAAAAAAGTAAAACCGACAAAAATAAATAGTGGAAGGAGTGGAAGCTCTGTGAATATTAAAGAAGGCATTCCAGCAAAAATAAAAGTTCAAACGAAAGTCACTCAAAATAATGAGTCAGAAGATTTCGTATTTGATCTCCTTGGACAAGTCGTCAAAATGGGAGACACCTTGTACATTCGTTACAAAGAGATTCAACCTGACGGACAAGAAGCCCCCGTTACGGTGAAAGTGACCCCTGATTCGCAAGTCCAATTGATCCGTTCGGGTGAAGCGCGGATGCGGATGCGTTTTGCCTATCGGGAAAAACTGGAGACAAATTATAAAACACCCTATGGCATGTTCATCATTTCAACTTACGCAAAAAATTTGCATGTCAGTTTGAAAGATCGCCCGTTTTCAGGAATCATCACGATTGATTATACTCTTTATATGAAAGAAGAAAAAGTCGGCGACTATCAAATGGTCTTAGAATTTACGACCTGAGGGCAAGAAAGGTTTGCTTTTTAGCTTTTGATTTTGTATGATAAGGAGTAGACTTTGAAAGGACGTGTCATACTTGGAACTTAGTATTTTTGATGGTTTGAACAAAGATGAATTATCAATGATTGAAGTGGCACACGCAATTCTGGAAGAACGTGCAGATGTAATGGATTTTTCGGATCTAGTAAATCAAATCCAAAATTATCTTGGCAAATCAGACAGTGAAATTCGTGATGCATTAGCCCAATTTTATACCGATTTAAACATTGATGGAAGCTTTATTTCTCTAGGCGATAACCGCTGGGGATTACGTTCATGGTACGCGATCGATTCAATCGATGAAGAAGTCAACCATGGCTTAGAAGATGAAGAAGAAGATGCACCGCGTCGCAAGAAACGTAAGAAAGTCAATGCGTTTATCAACGGCGATGACGATGCGATCGACTACAACGACGATGATCCAGAGGATACAGACTTGTTGGCAGACGATGAAGAAGATGAAATCGATGATGATGACGACGATGATGATGACGAAATCGCAGCATACAACTCTGATTTACAAGAAATTGGAGCAGATGCAAACGAGGATGATGAAGAAGTTGTCCCAGGCGGAATCGAAGATGATCTAAGTGTTATCGATGATGACGACGATGATTTTGATGAAGAAGAGGACGAAGAATAGATCGATTGATCTATTCTTTTCTTTTTTTCTTAACTTAGTGAATCCGTTCAAAATTGATAAGTGTCCACTAAAAAAGTATAATGGTCTGGAACACGCGTGTTTATTACTTGGAATCAAAAAAAGACACTACTCTATTGAGCAGTGTCCTAAAAAAATGCGCCCTGAGGGAATCGAACCCCCGTCTCAAGAACCGGAATCTTACGTGATATCCACTACACTAAGGGCGCAAGCACGAGTATTAGTTTAGCATATAATTTAAAAAAAACAAGGGGAAAGTAATATGAAGTTTCAACAAAGTTATTCGCAAAAGCAGCAACAGACCCAAAAACTGGCGATGACACAAGAATTGCAGCAGGCTATTCAGATCTTACAATTTAATACTGAGGAGTTGCAAGACTATGTTGAAACAGTCTCTTTAGAAAATCCGTTGTTTGATGTGGTCGCTCCAAAAATCCAAAGTGACTTGATGCAAATGCACAGCGGACCAATCAAAGAGGACTCTTTTATCCAAATCGCCGATCACCCGGTCTCGTTATTTGAACATTTGATTCATCAGATCCATTTGAATTATCGGGACACGTTTATTCGTGAGATCATGCTGGTGTTAGTAGAGTATATCGATGTAAACGGCTATTTGAAGGTCGATGAAGAAGAGATCAAAAAAGAATTGAAAGCGACAGATATTCAATATCTAGATGCTTTAACGCTCTTGCAGCAATTAGATCCGCCGGGAGTGGGAGCTAGAAGCTTGCAAGAATGTTTGATGTTGCAAACCGAACAAGATGATTATGCGCCAGAATTGGCGTACCTTTTATTAGAAGAATCTTTTGAAGCGATCGCGAAAAGAAAATTTGAACAAATCGCCAAAGACTACCAAATCAGTTTAGCCCAAGTTCAACAGATCTTAGACTATATTCGGTCTTTGAATCCATTTCCGGGAACAGGTTTTGGGAGCCAAGACTCAAATTTTATTATTCCAGATCTTACTTTAGTAAGGCGAGAAGGCCAGTTAGTCGTTTTATCTAATAAACGAGGACAACTGCGCTTGAACTTTCAAGAAAATTATTTTAATCGCTTGAAACTTCAGGCCGACGAAGAGACCAAAGTTTATTTAAAAGAAAAACTGCAACAATTTGAATGGCTGAACAAAACCCTCGGCCAGCGAAAAGACACGATTCTTGAAGTCGGAAAAATTATTGTTCAACATCAAGCAGCTTTTTTTGAAAACAAACAAGGCACCTTGAAACCGTTGATGTTAAAAGATGTCGCTAAACAATTGGCAGTTCACGAGTCGACGATCAGTCGCGCAGTCAATGGCAAGTATATCGAGACAGATTTTGGTGTATTTGAATTACGCAGTTTTTTTGTCAATAAGGTCAATGATGAAGACACGTCGGCAGATGAGGTCAAACACTTGATCAGTGCTTTGATCGAACAAGAAGATAAGCACAAGCCGTTATCAGATCAAAAAATCGTCGAGTTGCTTGCTGAAAAAGAGCAAAAGATCTCTCGGCGAACAGTAGCAAAATATCGCGACGCACTAAATATTCCCAGTTCATCGAAAAGAAAACGTTTTGATTAAATCAAGTAAAAAAAGCGGGTCTTTTTCCTTGCATAGAAACCTCAAACCTGTTAAACTCTGAAATGTAAGAAATTTGCAAATTTCAAATGAACAATTTGATTTTCTTGCATTTTTTTTAGAATTCATGGGTCGCTAAAAGTCTATGAGGGACTACTTGAGTCCAGCGGAGGGATTCCTTTGTTAAGTGAATTAAGAGTACTCGAAGCAATCGCCCCTGATGTGTTAGAGGTTGTAAAAAAAAGATATCGCATCATGCAGAATATTTTTTGGATGCAGCCAATCGGTCGAAGAAACTTAGCTGATTCATTAGGTCTTACCGAACGTGTTTTACGTGGTGAGACAGATTATCTTAGAGATCAGCGTTTGATTGATGCGACGAAGAGCGGCATGTTGCTGACTGAAAAAGGCGAAGGTTTATTGCAGCATCTAGAAGTTTTGATGGAGCAATTTACCGGCATGGATCAGTTAGAAAAACGGCTTGCTTCGCAATTTAAAATTGAACGATGCCTGATTGTTTCTGGTAACAGTGATGAACAGGAAAAAGTGATCGGTGAATTTGGCGAGTTGATTGATGAGGCTTTACAGCGTCAATTACCAGATGGCCGAAACATAATCGCAGTAATGGGCGGCACGACGATGGCGGAAGTTGCTAGACACGTCAGCCCATTAGAAACAGCAAAACGGCATAATACGTTTGTTCCAGCCCGAGGCGGTATCGGTGAAGCGGTAGCTATTCAAGCCAATTCAGTGAGTGCTTTGATGGCAGCTAATGCACATGGCGAACATCGCGTGTTGTATGTGCCGGAACAGTTGAGCGAATTGGCATATCACACACTGCTGAAAGAACCTTCGATCAAAAATGTCTTGGCGATGATCAAAGAGGCAAATTGTGTTGTACACAGTATTGGTCGGGCGGTACACATGGCAGCCAGACGAAAGATGTCAGAAGATGAAATCATTCGTTTGAAACAAAAAAATGCTGTAGCAGAATCATTTGGTTACTTTTTTGATGAACATGGAGCGATCGTTCATAAAGTACCGCGTATCGGTTTATCATTAGAAGATATTCAAAAGATGCCGATTGTTCTAGCTGTCGCAGGTGGTAAAAGCAAAGCGAAAGCCATCACAGCATATATGAAAAATGCTCCAAAACAAACGTGGCTCATCACAGATGAAGCTGCTGCAAATGAGATTTTAAAAGGGTCATCCCTTTAAAATAAATATATTTTTTGATTCCATAAGGAGGAAATCTTAAATGACAGTAAAAGTTGGAATTAACGGATTTGGACGTATCGGACGCTTAGCATTCCGCCGTATCCAAGATGTAGAAGGATTGGAAGTTGTAGCTATCAACGACTTAACAGACGCTAAAATGTTGGCGCACTTGTTAAAATATGATACAACTCAAGGTCGCTTTAACGGAACTGTTGAAGTTCATGAAGGTTCATTCAACGTGAACGGAAAAGAAGTTAAAGTTCTTGCTAACCGCAACCCTGAAGAATTACCTTGGGGAGAACTAGGAGTAGACATCGTATTAGAATGTACTGGCTTCTTCACTTCTAAAGCCGCTGCTGAAAAACATTTAACAGCTGGTGCTAAACGTGTTGTTATCTCAGCTCCTGGTGGTAACGATGTTCCAACAATCGTTTACAATACTAACCACGAAACTTTAACTGGTGACGAAACAGTTATCTCTGGTGCTTCATGTACTACTAACTGTTTAGCTCCTATGGCTAAAACTTTAAATGACGAATTTGGTGTTGTTGAAGGCTTAATGACAACTATCCACGCTTACACTGGTGACCAAATGACTCTTGATGGACCTCATCCTAAAGGTGACTTCCGTCGCGCACGTGCTGCTGCAGCAAACATCGTGCCTAACTCAACTGGTGCTGCTAAAGCAATCGGTTTAGTTATTCCTGACTTGAACGGTAAATTAGACGGAGCAGCTCAACGTGTTCCTGTTGCAACTGGTTCATTAACTGAATTAGTTACTGTTCTTAACAAAAAAGTTACTGTTGATGAAGTAAATGCAGCTATGAAAGCAGCATCTAACGAATCATTCGGTTACAACACTGACGAAATCGTTTCTTCAGATATCGTAGGCATGACTTTCGGTTCATTATTTGACGAAACTCAAACTAAAGTAATGACAGTTGGCGAACAACAATTAGTTAAAACTGTTGCTTGGTATGACAACGAAATGTCATACACTGCTCAATTAGTTCGTACTTTAGAATACTTCGCAAAACTTTAAGATTTAGTTTAAGCGAAAATAACATTGTCTGAAACAAGGCGGGGAAGCAACGCGCTTCTCCGTTTTTTTCGTAAGTCTATCATTAGCTCTTTTATTAGAAAGAGTTGTATAATGATAGAGATTCAAAAAAATATTTGGAGGTTTTCTTTCATGGCAAAAATGACAGTTAAAGATCTTGACTTGAAAGACAAGAAAGTTTTAGTCCGTGTGGATTTTAACGTTCCTGTTAAAGATGGCGTGATTACTGATGACACTCGTATCAAAGCGGCGTTACCAACAATCAACTACATTTTAGAACAAGGCGGCAAAGCTATTTTGTTCTCTCACTTAGGTCGTGTGAAAACAGAAGAAGACAAAGCAGGCAAATCATTAAAACCTGTTGCTGAACGTCTAAGCGAATTATTAGGTAAAAACGTAACGTTCGTACCTGAAACTCGTGGTTCTGAATTAGAAGCAGCAATCGCAGACATGAAAGACGGCGACGTAGTTGTATTTGAAAATACTCGTTTTGAAGATATCGACGGTAAAAAAGAAAGCGGCAATGACGCTGAACTTGGCAAATACTGGGCTTCATTAGGCGATGTATTCGTAAATGACGCATTTGGTACTGCTCACCGGGCCCACGCTTCAAACGTAGGGATCGCTTCTACTGGAATTCCAACTGTTGCTGGATTCTTAATGGAAAAAGAAATCAAATTCATCGGCGAAGCTGTTGAAGAACCTAAACGCCCTATGATCGCTATCTTAGGCGGCGCGAAAGTTTCGGATAAAATCGGCGTAATCAAAAACTTGATTCCTAAAGCTGATAAAATCTTGATCGGTGGCGGAATGACATACACATTCTACAAAGCTAAAGGCATGGAAATCGGTAACTCATTAGTAGAAGCCGACAAAGTAGAATTAGCAAAAGAATTAATTGAAGCAGCGGGCGATAAATTAGTATTACCAGTTGATTCAATCACAGCGGCTGAATTCTCAAATGATGTCCCAACTGAAGAACATACTGGTGATGTTCCAGCAGGACAAATGGGTCTTGACATTGGACCAGAATCAATCGCTTTATTCGCTCAAACACTAGCAGGCGCAAAAACAGTTGTTTGGAACGGACCTATGGGTGTGTTCGAAATGAGCAACTTTGCAAATGGAACAATCGGTGTTTGTGAAGCAATCGCAAACTTAACTGACGCTACAACTATTATTGGTGGCGGAGACTCTGCAGCAGCAGCTGAACAACTTGGCTTTGCTGACAAATTCACCCACATCTCAACAGGTGGCGGTGCAAGTCTTGAATTATTAGAAGGTAAAGAATTACCTGGTCTTGCAGCAATCAATGATAAATAAGCTAATTTAATTCATTCAGCTCTTAGGCAGATAGATTCTGCAAAGAGCTGGGTTATTGAATGAATAGTCAACGGATACCTTAATAGGAAAAGGAGTTTTTTTAAATGCGTAAACCAATTATTGCTGGTAACTGGAAAATGAATTTAACTGCTTCAGAAGCAAAAGATTTTGCCGAAGCAGTAAAAAACAACGTTCCTGCAAGCGATAAAGTGGATTCAGTAATTGGATCACCTGCTTTATTCTTACAAGAATTAGTTGAAGCAGCAAAAGGCACTGACTTAAAAATCTCTGCTCAAAACTGTTACTGGGAAAATGCTGGAGCATTTACTGGTGAAACTTCACCAGCAGCTTTAGCTGATCTTGGTGTGGACTATGTAATCATCGGACATTCAGAACGTCGTGAATACTTCCACGAAACAGACGAAGAAATCAACAAAAAAGCCAAAGCAATCTTTGCTAACGGCATGTTGCCAATCCTTTGCTGTGGTGAGTCTTTAGAAACTTATGAAGCTGGCAAAACTGCTGAATGGATCGAAGGACAAATCAAAGCTGGTTTAGCTGACCTTTCTGCTGAACAAGTTTCAAGCATGGTCATTGCTTATGAACCAATCTGGGCGATCGGTACTGGTAAATCTGCTGACGCACAAATCGCAGACGAAATTTGCGGCGTTGTTCGTTCAACTGTTGAAGGAATCTTCGGCAAAGCAGTTTCTGAAGCTGTTCGTATCCAATACGGTGGTTCTGTTAAACCAGAAAATATTGCTGAATACATGGCAAAAGAAAACGTTGATGGTGCTTTAGTCGGCGGAGCCAGCTTAAAAGCTGATTCATTCTTAGCTTTATTAGAAGGCGCAAAATAATTTTTTTCAGAAAATCGCAGCTTTTGTTTGCAACTGTTCGTGATTTTCACTAATATTGGTTATAAGGGCTTTGTCCCTATAAATAAAACAAAATTTAAAGGAGAGACAAAACATGTCAATTATCTCAGACGTTTACGCACGCGAAGTCCTAGATTCACGTGGTAACCCAACAATCGAAGTAGAAGTTTATACAGAAGACGGCGCATTCGGCCGCGGTATGGTTCCTTCAGGTGCTTCAACTGGTGAATACGAAGCCGTTGAATTACGTGATGGCGACAAAGCTCGTTACGGCGGTAAAGGTGTTACTAAAGCAGTCGATAACGTAAACAATGTTATCGCTGAAGCAATCATTGGCTACGATGTACGCGACCAAGCTGCAATCGATGCTGCCATGATCGAATTAGATGGCACTCCTAACAAAGGTAAATTAGGTGCGAACGCTATTCTTGGTGTTTCTATTGCCGTTGCTCGTGCAGCTGCTGACTATTTAGAAATCCCATTGTACAACTACCTTGGCGGATTTAATACTAAAGTTTTGCCTACTCCTATGATGAATATCATCAACGGTGGATCACATGCTGATAACTCTATCGACTTCCAAGAGTTCATGATCATGCCAGTTGGCGCTCCAACATTCAAAGAAGCTTTACGTTATGGTGCGGAAGTATTCCACGCATTGGCTTCAATCTTGAAAGCTAAAGGTTTAGCTACATCAGTTGGTGACGAAGGCGGATTTGCTCCTAACCTTGGTTCTAACGAAGAAGGTTTCGAAGTAATCATCGAAGCAATCGAAAAAGCTGGTTATGTACCTGGTAAAGATATCGTTCTTGCTATGGATGCTGCTTCTTCAGAATTCTACGACAAAGAAAAAGGTGTTTACGTTTTAGCTGACTCAGGCGAAGGCGAAAAAACAACGGATGAAATGATCGCATTCTACGAAGAATTAGTTGCCAAATACCCAATCATCTCAATCGAAGACGGCTTAGACGAAAACGACTGGGAAGGTACTAAGAAATTAACTGAAGTTTTAGGCGATAAAGTTCAATTAGTTGGTGACGATCTATTCGTTACAAACACTGAAAAATTAGCTAAAGCAATCGAAATGGGCGTTGATAACTCAATCCTTATCAAAGTTAACCAAATCGGTACTTTAACAGAAACTTTCAACGCTATCGAAATGGCTAAAGAAGCTGGCTACACAGCAGTTGTTTCTCACCGTTCTGGTGAAACAGAAGATTCAACAATCTCTGACATCGCTGTTGCAACAAACGCTGGACAAATCAAAACTGGTTCTCTTTCACGTACTGACCGTATTGCTAAATACAATCAATTATTACGTATCGAAGACCAATTGGGTGACGTTGCAGAATACAAAGGTATCAAATCATTCTACAACTTAAAGAACAACCCATTCATCGCTAAATAATTAAGTTTATTTAGCTAGAAGCCTGTGAGAAGAAATTCTCACAGGCTTTTTTGTGTTTAAATGAAGGTGGACTGTTGAGTATTTATTGATAAGTGTACAAGGCCGGTAGTTAGTCATAGAATTGAAATATGATACTATATAAGTAATAACAGCTGAAAGGAAGAAGAAATTTGAAAATTGTCACTAATAATAATTGTAATAATTCGCCAAAAAATAAATTTATTGAAATTTATTCAATTAATCTGTTAACAAAGAATCTAACAGAATTACAATTAGACTCAACAAGTCATATTTCCATAATCCTACCTGATGGAAAGGAAATCAAAAATTTAGCAGATATAGAAAAATGGAGCGTAGAAGCAGAGACTGTAACTTCTATCGCATCTGTTTCACATGGAAAGCAAGCCTTTTTCTTAGCGTTATTGACCAATAAAAATAAAGAGAATTATTTTACGATCTATTACGAATTTGAAACATTCAAGGCAGACAAAATAGAAAAAATAATATTGTTTGAAGGGCATATGTTGAATAGAATTTTATAAATTAATCTGTTCAATGTAATAAAATATAGATTTTCCAGTAAAGATAGTTAGAATACGTTAATCATTTAAAATTAGCGAAGATTATACTAATTGATGGGGAGAAATTAGCCAAAGAAATGATTCGCCATAAAGTCGGGGTAGACGTTAAGCAAATTATTGAAGTACATACAATTGATTTGGATTTCTTTACTGAAGATGAATAATTCGATTTGACCGCAGCTGATAACGTAAGAGAATATATCAAAAAAGTCGAGTTGTTCAACTCGACTTTAAAATTATTTCTTCATCAAAATTTGGTTTAATAAGCGATACAAGATAAACGTCAGCCAGAAGCCAAATCCGAAGCCAAGCAATGTGATTTCTAAAGCATCGATTGCTGGAATATGAGTACCTGTAATAACTAGATCGATCAGTGCAAGGACAAGTCCAATCGCAACAAATAAGATTCCCAGCTTGATTAGATAGTTAAATGAATGGATATAGAAAAATGCTGGATTGTGTTGGAGTTCGCTAGTTCTGAATTGTTCGATTATTTCTTTTTCGGCGGTTTTTCGATCAGCGCCATTCCGGACTTGATCTTCGACATAATCGATCATCAACTGCTTAACTTCTTCACGCTCGTCTTTTGAAACGGTTAAAGATGCAACGAAGGTTTCGATGGTAGGATAGCTTTTATATAACGGGTTTATTCGCAAATTATCAATATAATTTAGAATCGCCCAAGAGGCTGCCAAAAGTATCGCTGTAAAATAGACCAAAATAAAGAGAAAGCCAGTTTCTCTTGGTTCGATAAGAATATCGAGTAAATAACAACCAAAAAATAAAAGAATTGAAATCAAAAGAAGGATTCGGTACCGTATTTCTTTAAAATCAATAATGCGCGCTTTCAAAATGATTCACCTCAAATTATTTTTTTTACGATAGCGGACAACGTTTTAAAATCATTCTTTATTTCCTCAAAATGTACTAAGCCGCTTTCGGTGATATGATAATATTTCCGCTTTCCACCATGCGTTTTTTCACCCCAATAAGACTGAATCACTTCTTGTTTTTCCAATCTTTTTAGAGCTAAATACAAGGTTGCTTCTTGGATCTCAAAAACATTGCCCGATTTATCGGATAGGATCTTAGAAATTTCATAACCGTAACTGTCTTGTTCTTTCAAAACAGCCAGAACAAGCAGGTCGATATTTCCTTTTAACATTTCTTTATTCATGGGCTACTCCTACGTTTTTTATAAACTCTCCTCCTATCATACCTAAGAATTTATCAAATTACCAACGCGATTGAGATTTTAGATTCTGCTTTTTTTGAAGAGGCTTTTTTTAAACCAATCGGCTGTCAAACTGTAGGTAACTACTGCCGAGAAAAACCAAAAAGCTGCTAGTGAGACGCCGCCGATGAGATCACTAAAATGATGCGCGCTGAAATATAAACGTGAAACCAAAATACTGATCCAGCTGAGCCAAACAAGGCTTTTGGCAATGAAGTTGAGTGCAGGCTGTTTCAGTAGCGGGATGATAACAACTAGCAGTGCCAAACAAACTAAAGTACTGCCAACTGCATGACCGCTTGGAAAAGAGCCACCATCGTCTTCTAATAAGTGTCCAAGGGGCCGTTCTCGCTGAAAGAACAATTTCATTATCACGCCGATGATTCCGCCTGTCGCAACAACACCTAAAAACCAAAAGACTAAAAACCGATAACCGCTGATAAATAATGGAATGGACAGTACAAAGGAAAGTAGTACCAGCGGTGTCGCATCGCCGTAAGTAGCAAAAAAGGTCATCAGATCGTTAAAAAAGTTTCCGTGATAAGATATTTGTGGGTGGCCGAAAATTTGCTGAATCTGATTGGTTAGAAAAGAATCGATCGTTAGAATCGTTTTATTTTGTAACCAAATCAAACTAGCGGTGATGGTAAAAATCAACAAACAAACTAAGGCTGAATAGATGTCTTTCTTTTTAAAATTTATGAGGTTCATAGTTTACTTCCTTTACTAAATATTATTAAGTACTTAACTACTAAACAATATAAAGTAATCTACTAAATAATGCAAGGTACTTATTTCTAAAGATTTTATTAACGAGTGCAGACAAAAATGGCGATAGCTTTGATTGAAATGCTCGATTAAACTTTTTACTCAAAAGATACGCAACAAAAATTTGCTGCGTGGAAAGGATCGCCCAACTATCGATGCTTAAATAAAATCAGCGAAAGTGAATAAATTCTTTCATCATCATTCACCGACTTTCACTGACAGCCGCGTTAAATTTGCGCAAAAAAAAGCTGTGAAGAATTTTCTCCACAGCTTTAGATCTAATATTCTTGATGCAACGCATGCAGGGCATGAGCAACGGTTGGATGTTGGATAGGGCGATCCGCTTTCTTTTGCCAAAGTTGTTGGAATTGTTTTTCTACTTCTGGTTGCATCGAAGTAAAGACTAATTTTTGATCGTGCAGCGCGGCGATAGAAAAATAATCAGCAAAAGTATCTAATGCGGTCAAGTCGATACTAGGCACACCGCGAAGCGAAAAGATGAGGCCTTCTTTATCGACGACTTGATCGAGTTCTTGTTTTAATTGATTGGTAGACATGAAGAATAATGGTCCCGTAATATAGATGACTGCCCAATCAGAACCAGCAGCAGAAGGTGGCAGTTTGATTCTTTGCCAGTCGATCTCTTCGGTGATAATCGAGATTTTTGCGCTTTTTGCGATAAAGAAAATACAGCTGAAAATAATACCGATAACAATCGCGATACTTAAATCAAAAATGATCGTACTCAGCATCGTAACGGAAAACAGCAAAAGCGCGGTTCGATTTTTTTGCCGAATCATCGTTTTGATCGTAGACCATTCATGCATCCGCCAGCTTGTGACAAGCAAGACGCTGGCAAGTGCGGACATTGGAATCTGTGACATGACGGGAGCGAAAATAATCATTGATAAAAATAAGAAGAGCGCGTGAAAAATTCCAGCCAATCGTGTTTGGGCACCTGATTTGATAGCCACGCTAGTTCGTGCGATTGCTGCCGTTGCGGGAATCCCGCCAAAAAAAGGCAAAATAATATTACCGATCCCTTGAGCAATCAATTCTTGGTTGCTGTCAAGATCTTTTCCGGTCATTCGTCCGGCTGAAGCACCACAGAGCAGACTTTCAATCATTCCTAACATCGCGATGCTAACGGCAGGTAAAAATAATTGCTTGATTACGGAAAGATTAAGTGTAGTAAGATCCAGCCGCTCATTTGTCAGCAAGGAGGTAGGAATTTTGCCTACTTTTGCTACAGGCAGTTCGAAAATGAAGGCAGCGATAGTCGCTAGAATAATTACTGCAAGAGAAGCTGGTAAAACTTGGTTCCATTTTTTGGGATAAAAGATCAATATGAATAAGATGATCAGTCCTAATAATAAAGTAGGTAAATGTGGTGTAAAATCTGTTCTATAACTCAGCAATTTAGCGATAGCCGTGTCGCCGACAGACGTCGTACCTAAGAAGTTATCGATTTGTCCTAGTGCGATAATGATAGCGATCCCTGAAGTAAAACCTGTAATGACTGGCGAGGGAATGAAGGAAGTCAATGTGCCTAATTTGAATAAGCCTGCGAGTAACAAAATGACTCCGGCAATGAAGGTGGCGACTAATACACCGGCAAGTCCTTGTGAAGCGATGATCCCCATTAAAATCGCGGCCATAGCACCAGTTGGACCAGAGATTTGATAAAACCCGCCGGAAAGACTGCCAATCACAAGCCCTGCAATGATAGCTGTGATCATTCCAGCTGCAGCGTCTGCCCCGCTGGAAACACCAAAGGCTAATGCTAACGGCAATGCGACAGCGGCGACCGTCAACCCGGCCAATAGATCTTTTTGCAGCTTGTCCTTTGAATAATGGTGAAACCCTTGTTGTAACAAATTTTTATAACGCTTGATCGTAAAACACTCCTTTTCGAAAATACGACAAAAGCCCGTTTGTTTACGGGCTTTTGATAAAAAATTTTCTTTTTTCAAACCATCTTCAACTATAAGATAATCCAAATAAAAGTACAATGGTTTTTGGATAGTTTTTCTGTGAAAGGGATTTCTTGTTCGTTTGGCAAAGAGTCAGCAAGTTTTATGCTTTTTTGATATACTAGTTTTAAAGAAAAATTTATTTATAAGGAAGTGAACAGATTGGCAAAAGATGAAGTACAGCAGCACTTAGATAAAGGACGTTATGGCTCGCCGCGAATCAATCCAGAGGAGCAGAGAAAATATTTGGGAACATTTCGGGAGCGTTGTTTTGTAAGTATGACCGTAGGAGAGATGCACAACAAACAAGATCAACAGAATTTGATTGAAGAGATCAAGCAACACCCCGATGGAAAATTACTGATCAATGGCGCGGTTTCTGAAGAACTGCAACGTGTTTTTATTGGTCTGGCTTCAAAAAATGCCGCTGATTTTACCATCGTCAATGATGCGACCGCCGAATCAGAAGATAGCATCGGGATATTATTAGTAACTGATTACGCAGTGAATGAAGAAATCATCGATATTGAAGCAAAATATCCAACGAATCCGGAAGATGATGAAGAGCCTAAAGAAAAGAAAAGCTTTTTCAGCCGTTTCTTCAATTAAAAAAATGCCGCAATGAATAATTACAGTTGACATTTTCTCCAAGTGTCGGTATTATACAGCTTGGGCACCCTTTTAGTAAGGGTCAAGTGTTTAGTGAATTCACAGCTCCCTATTCAAATTGGATAGGGAGCTTTATTTGTTTTTTCTAGACGTTTCCTGCAAATTAGTATGAAGGAGTTTTTTCATTTATGACAAAATATATTTTTGTAACTGGCGGCGTAGTTTCATCAATCGGCAAAGGGATCGTGGCAGCATCATTAGGTCGTTTGCTTAAGAATCGGGGATTAAAAGTTACCATCCAAAAATTTGATCCTTACATCAATGTCGATCCAGGTACGATGAGTCCTTACCAGCATGGAGAAGTTTTTGTAACAGATGATGGTGCAGAAACGGACTTAGACTTGGGTCACTATGAACGTTTTATCGACATCAACTTGAATCAATACTCCAACGTAACGACAGGAAAAATCTATTCAGAAGTTATTCGCAAAGAACGTAAAGGTGAATACTTAGGTGCGACAGTCCAAGTGATCCCGCACATCACCAATGAAATCAAATCAAAAATCATGCGGGCTGCTAAGATGACAGATTCAGATGTCATCATTACAGAAGTCGGCGGAACCGTCGGCGATATCGAATCATTGCCATTTTTAGAAGCATTGCGTCAAATGAAAGCTGAAGTTGGAGCCGATAACGTGATGTATATCCATACGACATTGATTCCTTATTTGAAAGCTGCGGGTGAAATGAAAACGAAGCCTACACAACATAGTGTAAAAGAATTACGCGGATTAGGGATCCAACCAAACATCTTGGTCGTTCGAACAGAACAACCAGTTTCTCAAAGCACGAAGAATAAATTGGCGCAATTTTGTGATGTGGAACCTGAAGCAGTCATTGAATCTCGCGATGTAGAAACACTTTATTCTATTCCGTTAGCATTGCAAGCGCAAGGAATGGATCAAATCGTTTGTGATCACTTGAAATTAGATGTACCGGCAGCGGATATGACTGAATGGCGTGCGCTTGAAGAAAAAGTCTTGAATCTTAAGAAAAAAGTGAAAATCGCTTTAGTCGGTAAATATGTGGAATTGCCAGATGCCTATATCTCTGTAGTTGAAGCATTGAAACATTCTGGTTTTGCATTTGATTCAGATATCGAGATCAACTGGATCCAATCACAAGATGTGACTAGCAAAAATGTTGCAGAAAAATTAGCCGACGCTGACGGTATCTTAGTACCCGGCGGTTTTGGCGATCGTGGGATCGAAGGCAAGATTGAAGCGATCCGTTACGCACGTGAAAACGATGTGCCGTTCTTAGGGATCTGTTTAGGAATGCAAATGGCCTGTGTAGAATTTGGCCGCAACGTGGCTGGACTTGGCGAAGCGGACTCAGCTGAAACAGTTCCGGATACAGCGAACAACATCATTGATTTGATGGCAGATCAAGAAAACATTGAAAACTTAGGCGGAACATTGCGTCTTGGACTTTACCCATGTAAGTTGAAAAAAGGAACTAAAACTGCAGCTGCTTATGGAAATGAAGAAGTTATCCAAGAACGTCACCGTCACCGTTATGAATTCAACAACCAATATCGTCAATTATTTGAAGATAAAGGATTGGTGTTCTCAGGTGTTTCTCCAGACAACCGTTTAGTGGAAATCGTTGAAATTCCTGAAAATAAATTCTTTGTGGGTTGCCAATTCCACCCAGAATTGATTTCTCGTCCAAACCGTCCACAACCGTTGATCAAAGCATTTGTTGGTGCGTCATTGGAAAACCAAGAAGCATAATAGTAAAGCTGACTGAAGGGCAGAGCTGCCTTTCAGTTTTTTTGTCGCTTTTGCCAAATCACTTTTCTGATATGAATTGATTATTTATCCAATTTTTCTAGTTCATTAAGATGCTGACTAAATCATAAAAGCGGCGACGAATGATCAAATTATTTAGTTGAAGAATTGCGTCATTGATTTTTTGCGTTAGGGAAATTCCAGTCCAACTTACAGGCAAGTTTGGCGAAAAAAGTAAAAAAAGTTGAAATGTAAAGGTTTTATCGGAAGGTTTGGAGTAGCAAAGATGGTAAAACTTTGATAGAATTAACACGTTAGTTAAGCACGGCTTAACCAAATAGTAAAAAACCTTAGGAGGAATTTTTTATGCCAGTAGTATCAGGAGCAGAATTCTTAAAAGCTGCACGTAAAGGCGGATATGCAGTTGGTGGATTTAACACGAACAACTTAGAATGGACTCAAGCAATTCTAAAAGCCGCAGAAGCTAAAAAAGCACCAGTTCTTATTCAAACTTCAATGGGCGCTGCAAAATACATGGGCGGATACAAAGTTGCTAAAGATATCATCACTAACTTAGTTGATTCAATGGGTATCACTGTACCAGTTGCAATCCACTTAGACCATGGTGACTATGAAGCTGCTTTAGAATGTATCGAAGTTGGCTATACTTCAATCATGTTTGATGGTTCTCATCTTCCATTTGAAGAAAACTTGAAATTGGCTAAAGACGTTGTTGAAAAAGCTCATGCTAAAGGCATTTCTGTTGAGTGTGAAGTTGGTTCAATCGGCGGCGAAGAAGACGGCATCATCGGTGCTGGCGAATTAGCTGATGTTAATGAATGTGTACAAATGGTTGCTACAGGTATCGACTACTTAGCATGCGGCATTGGTAACATTCACGGCGTATACCCTGAAAACTGGAAAGGTCTAGCATTTGACCACTTACAAGCAATCGCTGACGCTGTAGGTTCTGATGTTCCTTTAGTATTACACGGCGGATCAGGTATTCCTAAAGAACAAATCCAAAGAGCTATCTCAATGGGTATTTCTAAAGTTAACGTAAATACTGAATTCCAATTATCATTTGCTAAAGCAACTCGTGAATATATCGAAGCTGGCAAAGATAAAGAAGGAAAAGGCTTTGACCCTCGTAAATTGTTAGCACCAGGTGTTGCTGCAATCGTTAAAGATGCTGAAGAACATATCGACTGGTTCGGTTCAGCTAACAAAGCTTAATTAGTTTTTTCTAGTCTCGGAGCATTTGCTTCGAGGCTTTTTTTGTTCTCGATAAAATTCTGATCAGTCAGCCATAAAAGTTATTTCTAGTTCTTTTTACTAAAAAAATAATATATTTTAGGAGAGAACGGGAACCAAAAATGATTTAACATGAAAAATCTCTTTATTTTCTACTGAGTTTTGAGAATGCTTCCTTTTTATGCATGCGATAATATGATAAAATGGATAATGGTCTATAAATTTCAAAATAATTAATTAGGTGAAAATAAATGAAAAAAATCGAAATCCATGGCGGAAAGCCATTATCAGGCAATATTACAATCAGCGGCGCGAAAAATAGTGCAGTCGCATTGATCCCAGCAGCAATTATGGCGGACTCGCCAGTAACATTAGAAGGTGTTCCGGATATTCAAGATGTCCATTCATTGATCGAAATTTTAGAAATTATGGGGGCAGAAGTCTCTTTTAAAGATAATACGATGGTGATCGATCCGACTAAGATTGTGTCGATTCCAATGCCAAATGGCAAGATCAACTCATTACGTGCGTCTTATTATTTTATGGGCGCTTTGTTAGGCAAATTTGGCGAAGCAGTCGTCGGTCTGCCTGGTGGATGTTTCTTAGGTCCGCGTCCAATCGACTTGCACATTAAAGGCTTTGAAAGTTTAGGTGCCGAGGTTTCAAATGAACACGGTGTGATTTATTTGCGAACAGATAACGACGGGTTAACCGGGGATCGGATCTTTATGGATGTGGTTTCTATTGGTGCGACCATTAACGTGATGCTGGCTGCGGTCAAAGCAAAAGGCAGAACAACGATTGAAAACGCGGCAAAAGAACCAGAAATCATTGATGTTGCTACCTTATTGAACAATATGGGGGCAAGGATCCGTGGAGCAGGTACTGATGAAATTCGAATCGAAGGCGTAGAAGAATTGCATGGTTGTGTCCATTCAATTATTCCTGACCGAATCGAAGCGGGTACTTATTTAGCATTGGCTGCGGCAATCGGCGAAGGTGTGACGGTCAACAATGTCATTTATGAACATATTGAAAGTTTTATCGCAAAATTAGAAGAAATCGGCGTCGAGATGAATATCTCAGAAGACAGCATTGAAGTGTTGCCTTCTAAAAATCTGAAAACAGTCGATGTAACGACATCGCCTTACCCAGGATTTGCTACAGATTTACAACAACCGCTGACGCCATTATTACTAAAAGCGCAAGGTACTTCTGAAATCATCGATACGATTTATTCAAAACGCGTGAATCATATTCCTGAATTGGTCCGGATGGGCGCTGACGCTCGAGTAGAAGGCAACTTGATCGTATTGAATGGACCAAATGAATTACATGGTGCAGAGGTCGTTGCTTCTGATCTGCGCGCAGGGGCTTGTTTAGTGATTGCCGGCTTGATGGCCAAAGGCAAAACAACGATTTTTAACGTGGAATATATTTTACGCGGCTATGATCATATTATTGAAAAATTAACGGCTCTAGGTGCAACTATTGAAATGATCGACGAGGAAGAGGCGGAATAATGAGCGATTATTTAACAATGGCGGAACTTGAAAATAAGACGCTGAAAGAAATCTATACGTATGCGAAAGATTTTAAAATTCCTTATTATAGCCAGATGAATAAAAAAGAATTGTCGTTAGCGGTGATTCGAGCACAAGCAGAAAAACAAGGCTTCTTTTATATGGAAGGAATCTTGGATATCGTCGGACAAGACGGCTATGGTTTTTTGCGTCCAATCAATTATGGCTCAAGTGCGGAAGATATTTATATCTCTTCTTCACAGATCCGTCGTTTCAGCTTGCGAAATGGTGATAAAGTAGCCGGAAAAGCGCGTCCGCCCAAAGAGTCAGAACGCTATTATGGCTTGATGCACGTGGAAAGTGTCAATGGCAAAGATCCGGAAGAAGCTAAAGAACGCCCGCATTTTCCAGCGCTAACCGCACTTTATCCAGATAAACAATTGATTTTAGAAACAACTCCCGGTCGTTTGTCTACTCGAATGATCGATATTTTCTCACCGGTAGGATTTGGTCAGCGTGGCTTGATCGTTGCGCCGCCTAAAGCCGGAAAAACAACGATCCTTAAAGAAATCGCGAACGGTATCACTGATAATCATCCAGATGTCGAATTGATCGTTTTGTTAATCGATGAACGACCAGAAGAAGTGACAGACTTAGAACGCAGCGTCAAAGGCGATGTAGTTTATTCAACTTTTGATCAGCAACCGCAAAACCATACTCGAGTCTCTGAATTAGTATTGGAACGGGCGATGCGTTTAGTCGAGGATAAACGAGATGTAGTCATTTTGATGGATAGTATCACGCGTTTGGCTCGTGCCTATAACTTAGTCGTTCCGCCCAGCGGCCGAACATTAAGCGGCGGGATCGATCCAGCGGCTCTTTACAAACCCAAAAAATTCTTTGGGGCTGCTCGAAATATTGAAGAGGGCGGTAGCTTGACGATTTTAGCAACAGCACTTGTCGACACTGGCAGTCGGATGGATGATGTGATCTATGAAGAATTTAAAGGAACAGGTAATCTGGAATTACAATTATCCCGTGAATTATCCGAACGCCGCGTCTTCCCAGCAATCGATATCAAAAAATCCGGGACTCGTAAAGAAGATTTACTAATGTCGCCGCCGCGACTGGAAGAGATCTGGAAAATCCGCAACAATATGACCGGCGATTCGTTGGAATATACCTCGCAATTTATAAATTTCTTAAAGAAATCAAAGACGAATGAAGATGTTTTTAAAGCATTTAAGGATGTTTCTTTCGGTGGGAAAACTCCGCGCAGAAATCAAAAAAGATAATTGCATTGTCGAATCATTCATGATAGTATATTCATGTTGCAAATTGCAAAAATAACTCTGAACCAGCAAATGATTCAGGGCAAAGGAGCGAAAAAAACTATGAAACAAGGAATTCATCCAGAATATCATCCCGTAGTATTTATGGACTCAACTACAGGTTTCAAATTCTTGTCAGGTTCTACAAAATCTTCACAAGAAACAGTTGAATGGGAAGACGGAAATACTTACCCAGTAATCCGTGTCGAAGTTACTTCAGACTCTCATCCATTCTACACTGGACGTCAAAAATTCACGCAAGCAGATGGACGTGTCGACCGTTTCAACAAAAAATACGGTATCAAAGACACAAACGCTGCGGAATAATCAAAATTCTGTTCAAACAGACTTTAGCGAGTTTCCTATTATGGAAGCTCGTTTTTTTATATTCAATAATTTTAGAAATCAGATTGAACTGAGTCTTTTTAACAGTTATCATAAATTAGTATAAATATAAAAAACATCCTATTTTTATTGATGTTGATTAAAGGAGATCAATGATGAAACATTCTTTAGTGCGTGAACGTAGCTTTCCAGAATTCTTTTTCTTGTTTATTATTATTGCTTTTGGAGTCATTTCAACTTTCGTCACTTTTCCTTTAACAAATGGTGATGAAGGTTATCATCTGAGTAGAAGCTATACCATTTTTTCTAGAAATAATCCTATTTCAATGGAAACGGATGCTGTGCGTGCTATTGAATTAGTAACAATTTCTGAAAATTTAGGAGAGCGAAATTTTGACGTGGATTCTTTCTTTAGAACTAAATTACCTGATGTTGAAAAAGATAAGGTGAGTTTTAATCTTCAAAAGGATGATAACTCAACTCTTGGAATAGATGTCGGGCATATGCCGGCTGCTATTGGAAGTTTAATTGGCAGATTCATTTATCCAAGTTATGGTGTTATACTTATTTTTTCAAGATTGGCAAATCTAGTTTTTTTTGCAATATGTTTATTTTTTATTATTAGATTTAGCAGCGTAGGTAAATGGTCCTTATTTATGCTATTTTCAGTTCCATTTATCCAAAAATTGGCTAGTCCAAGCTATGACGTTTTTTCCTATGTTGTCGTTTCAGCTTTTGCAGTAAATCTGCTGACGCTAGCTAAATTAAGTGATTTTAAGAAAGCTTCGAAAAAACAGATTAGCTACACTTTGCTTACTATTCTCCTAATATTTTTTGCGAAGAACAATTATATCTTTATCTTGCCCTCGCTACTATTTTTACCCATGTTTACTAATAGAATCATAAAGTTATATCGAAAGCAAAGTAGACAGCTACGTATTATTTTTTGGATAATACTATTAATTATACTTTGTATTGGGATTTATTATTCAAATAGAATATTTGGTTTAGAAAATTTTGCGAGACAATTTTTCAATTCTTATTTCAATGTAGCGACTATGGGGCGCAGAGGAAGAACACTATTTAACGTAGCACCTACGATCTTGCCGGATATGTTTAATATCTTTTGGATTTTGTCCTTATTTTTTGTAATGATGACTGAAAAGAAGCATTCATGGAATTTATTCTTCATATTAGGAACGATTATTGTCTTTTTCATTAATTGGTTTGGTATATATGCAGGATTTTATTTGATGTTGAATAAACCGATGCAAGCGCTCGATGAACTAAGTGGGAGGTATCTTCACCCATTTATTATTTGTTTTTTACCGTTTACTCAGCTTGTAAGCTACAAGTATAATCTAGTATCATCACAAAAAGCAGTAAAATTTGTTTCTATAACCTCAACATTGCTAATTATGATAACGTATTTAATCGTTTGCTATTATAGAGGATATATAATCCAAACAACTCCTACATGGGGGACGCGATAGTATAAGGTAATCTACTAGAGGAGTTGAAAGGTCTAAGCTGGACTTATCATTTCCTGTTGGCGTATTGATAATCTGTGGTTCCATATCAATTAAAAGTCCTAGTAAGAAACTAAGTATTATGAGGAGAATATCAAAGACACAAATGCTGCGGAATAATCAAAATTCTGTTCAAACAGACTTTAGCGAGTTTCCTATTATGGAAGCTCGTTTTTTTGTGTAGTTATGAAACGTGTTTCAGTTCGTGAAATACGTTGAGTTGTAAGCGGTACCTATTTATTTTTAGAACGGCGTCTCGTATACTGAACACATCATAAAAAGAAGGAGTTAAAATGATGAAAGAGAAAATCATGGATGGCATGCAGAAATTTTCAAAAGCGATGTTTGTTCCGGTTTTGATCCTGCCGATTGCCGGTATTTTAATTGCAATTGGAAACGTTTTTACAAATCCGCGATTAATTGAGACCTTTGGCTTTTTAGATAATCCAATCACAATGGGCTTTGGGAGTATCTTATCTGCGGCGTTATTACCAGTTTTAACAAATTTAGGAGTTATTTTCTGTGTGGGGATTGCTTTAGGGTTGGCGAATAAGAAAAAAGCTAAAGCCGCATTTACTGCACTGTTAGGTTATTTAGTTTTCTTATATGCTATGAACAAATTTATGGAATTGCGCGATATGCTGGTAGCACCAGATCAATTGCAAGGTTCAGGGCAAGCACTGGTCTTAGGAGTCCAAGTGTTAGATATGGGCGTTTTTTTAGGTATTATTTTAGGTGTTGTTGTTGCACTAATTCATAATCGCTTTATTGATACGACTTTTAGTAATGCTTTTCAAGTATATGGTGGTGCACGCTTCGTCTTTATTGTACTGATTCCAGTATTAGTATTAGCAGCCATTGTTCTTTCATTTGTTTGGCCGGTGGTTCAGCAAGGAATTGATGGGTTAGGCGGTATCATTCAAAAAACAGGGAATTTTGGTATTTTCTTATATGGTTCATTGGAACGACTATTAATCCCAACAGGATTGCATCATTTGATCTATACGCCATTTTTATATACTTCACTTGGCGGTGTAGCAGAAGTTGGTGGTCAAGTATTTGAAGGCGCACGTAATATTTACTTTGCTGAGATCGCTGATCCGGCGGTCAAAGTTCTTTCACAAAGTGTGATCTGGGATGCTCGAGGAATTTCAAAAATGTTTGGTTTGATCGGAGCCTGCTTAGCTATGTATCAAACAGCTAAACCAGAAAATAAAACCAAAGTAAAAGCAATCTTGATTCCGGCAGTAGTAACATCATTTGTCGCTGGAGTGACAGAGCCTATCGAGTTTTCATTTATGTTTGTTGCACCGGCACTGTTTGTTATCCATTCAGCTTTAAGTGGCTTGAGCATGGTAGTTTTAAATATCTTTGGTTCACGAGCAATCGGTCCGAATGGTTTTATCGACTTCTTACTTTATAACATTCCATTGGGAACAGAAAAGACTCGCTGGACAATCTATCTTTTAGTAGGAATCGCGTTCTTCTTCATCTATTACTTTATTTTCCGCTTCTTGATCGTTAAATTCAATTTCAAGACAGTCGGACGTGAAGACAACGAGCAAGAAACAAAACTTTATTCGAAAAAAGAATACAACGAGAAAAAAGGACAAGGTTCCACTGACGGCGTACTCGCAACCGCAACAGTGGCAGACGAATTTTCACAAAAAATTGTTGATGGCTTAGGCGGCGCTGAAAATATCAAAACAATTGATAATTGTTATACTCGACTGCGTTTGAAGCTGGCTGATCCAAGTTTAGTAGATGAAGGATTGTTAAAAGATCAGACCCAAGCAAAAGGGGTCATCAGCAATGGGGAAAATGTACATGTGGTCTATGGCTTGACCGTGCCGCAAGTACGAGAAAAACTTGAAAAATATTTAGGTAGAGACAGAGGAGACGAATAGTGATGAAAAAATTTTCAGTAGTAATTGCCGGCGGAGGAAGTACTTTTACTCCAGGAATCGTTATGATGATGTTAGATAATTTAGACCGTTTTCCGTTACGGACATTGAAATTATATGATAATGATGGGGAGAGACAAGGCGTCCTTGGGGAAGCGTTAGAAATCCTTTTGAAAGAACAAGCACCTGAGATCGATTTCTTATACACGACAGATCCAGAGGTTGCTTTTACAGATGTTGATTTCTGTATGGCACATATTCGAGTTGGAAAATATGCAATGCGGGAAAAAGATGAAAAAGTTCCTTTGCGTCATGGCGTATTTGGGCAAGAAACTTGCGGACCTGGCGGAATCGCTTATGGGATGCGCAGTATCACAGGAATGCTAGAAATTATCGATTACATGGAAAAATATTCACCAGATTGTTGGATGTTGAATTATTCTAATCCAGCGGCGATCGTAGCTGAAGCTTGCCGTGTCTTACGTCCAAATTCAAAAGTATTGAATATTTGTGATATGCCAGTCGGCACATTACGTCGGATGTCGCAGATCGTTGGCAAAACACCAGAAGAACTAGAAGTTCGTTATTTTGGTTTGAATCATTTCGGCTGGTGGACAAGCGTCAAAGACAAAGCAGGACATGAATATATCGATCAGATCCGTGCGTACGTTTCTGAACATGGGTATTTGACACAAGTCGAAGTGGATACGCAACATACAGATCCAAGTTGGCAAGAAACACACAAAAAAGCCAAAGATATTTTAGCTGTAGCGCCTGAGTATCTGCCAAATACGTATTTGAAATATTATTTGTATCCTGATTATGTTTTTGAACACATGAAAGATCATCCAGAATTTACACGAGCAAATGAAGTCATGCAGGGCCGTGAGAAAAATGTTTTTGACCATGCGCGTCAAATCATTGCGAATGGTTCAGCTGAAGGGATTGCTTTCGATATTGATTCCCATGCGACTTTTATTGTAGATCTAGCTCGTGCGATTTCCTTTAATACTCATGAACGAATGGTGATGATCGTTGAAAATAATGGGGCAATTGCGAACTTTCCTGATGACGCGATGGTAGAAGTTCCTTGTATCATCGGAACTGATGGACCAGAAGCATTGGCGCAAGGTCAGATCCCGGCCTTCCAGCAAGCTCTGATGTTCCAACAAGTTACTGTTGAGAAATTAGTAGTCGAAGCCTATGCGGAAAAAAGCTATCAAAAAATGTGGCAAGCTCTAACACTATCCAAAACAGTTCCGAGTGCACAAGTTGCTAAAGAATTGTTAGATGATCTAATCATTGAAAATGGTGACTACTGGCCAGAACTACATTAATCATGAAGGGTGTAACAACAATGTCCAAAAGGATTCGTTGTTGTTAGACCCTTTTTCTGAAAATTATAGGAGGAATAGTAATGGAGATTTCCGTAATCGGTTTAGGCAAAATGGGGATGGGGATTGCTGAAAATTTATTAAGCCATCAATATCAAGTTGCTGGTTTTGACATTGATCCAAGTGTCGCTGAAACACTAACTAAATTGGGAGGAACTTATTATTCCAATATTGAACAGCTAAAGAAGCATGACAAGCAGCAGATTATTTGGTTGATGTTGCCGGCAGGAGATTTGACCAATACTATGGTCAAGAATATTTTAGAATTTTTAGATGCAGGCGATATTGTAATTGATGCGGGCAACGCACATTACCAAGATAGCAAAAGGAATTACGAACGGTGCCAAGCAAAGGGAATTCACTTTTTAGATGTGGGGACATCCGGTGGTGTTACAGGGGCTCAAAAGGGTGCGTGTATGATGATCGGTGGCGATAAGGAAATCTTTGACCAGCTAGAACCAGTTTTTGCTGATCTATGTGTGGAAAAAGGATTAATTTATAGCGGTCCAGCTGGAAGCGGTCATTACCTCAAAATGGTCCATAATGGAATCGAATATGGCATGATGCAATCGATCGGCGAAGGGTTCAATTTGCTGCACCATAGTCCCTATGATTATGAGATGAGTGAAGTTGCGCAAGTATTTAATCACGGATCCGTGATTCGTTCTTGGCTGATGGAGCTGACAGAAAATATTTATCGAGAAAAAGTGGACATGCAAGAAATTGCTGGAGTTATTCCATCTTCGGGTGAAGGAAAATGGACGGTGGAAGAAGCGTTACGTTTAAATGTAAATCTGCCGGTGATTACTCAGGCACTTATGACGCGCTTTGCTTCAGAAGATTATGATAAGATAAGTGAGAAGCTTGTCGCATTATTGCGGAACCAATTTGGCGGGCATGATTTTGTAAAGGGTGAGTGATTTTGTCAATGTTTTTGGGAATAGATATTGGAACAACAGCGATTAAGTTAGGTGTCATTCAGGAAAATGAGCTGCTTTATACAAGTGATTTGCCGCTTAAAACTTATGGGGATGATCGAATTAAATTTCAGGCAGGCGATGAACTGCTAGCTGCTTTAACGGCAGGGATCTTGGCGATTCCGACTGGGATGCGCCAACAAATTGCTACTATCAGTTTTAGTACAGCGATGCATAGTTTGATGCCTGATGATGGGAAAAAACAAATCTTTTTATGGTCAGATGTCCAAGCGGCAAGTGCAATCGACCGCTTTAAACAGACGAATTTAGCAACCCGGTTTTATGAAATTTCGGGGACGCCGATCCATGCGATGTCACCATTTGCGAAACTATTATACTTTCAAGAAACGAAACAGTATCCAGCTGAGATCCATTGGTATGGAATCAAAGAATTGGTCATGCAGCACTTTACAGGAAAGCCATTCATCGATTATGCCACAGCTTCTGCTACCGGGTTGTTCGATTTACGAGAAAAGCAATGGAGCAAAGAAATCCTCGATTATTTAGGCATAAACGCTGCTCAGTTGGCACCTGTGGCAGATACAACGCAAGCATTTGAAATGTTACCAGAAATACGGACATTGTTTGATTTTTCTCAAGAGATCCAAGTAGTGATCGGGGCAAGCGATGGGACACTGGCGGCATATGCCAGCTACTATTCTACTGGCAGAACGGCTAGTCTAACGATTGGAACAAGTGCAGCCGTTCGGCAGATCACTAAAAAAATTCAATTGGATCAGAAAAAGCAAAATTTCTGTTATTACTTAAAAGAAGATTTGTTAGTAAGCGGAGCGCCTTCAAATAATGGCGGGATAGTTTTGGCCTGGGCAGCAGAACAATTGTCAGCTGATCCAGCGCTATTTTATAAAACACTGCCGGATTTGTTGGCAGACACATCGTCGGGTGCAAACAATTTACGTTTTTGGCCCTACTTGAATGGGGAGCGCGCGCCTTATTGGAGTAATGAGATCAAAGGCGGCTTTTATGATCTAACGCTCCAACACACTAAAGCTGATATGATTCGCAGCGTGATCGAAGGAATGTTGTTGAATATTCGTCAACTGGTTGAACTAGTGGCTGAGGGGGAAGAACTATCCGTAAGCGGCGGCTTTTTCCAAACTGCGGCATTAGGAGAATTGGCGGCAGATATTTTTGGGACACCTTGTTACTACGCACCGCAAAATGAACCAATTTTTGGTTTGTACTATTTATTAGCGCAACCGAAACAAAGGATTGAAGAAAATCAAGCCTTTTTACCAGATCCAATCCAGCGAGATGTTTATAATAAAATTGCACCGGACTATTTTGTCTGATTCTTTTGGGTAAATTCTTGAACGATATATTCCATCAGTAATAATAATTTACCGAAGAAGCCGTTATACTTAATATTTTGGCTGTCTAAAGGGCGATCGTCGGCAACTTCAAAAATGATCGTTGCAAACTTAGTTGCTCGAGATTGACTATTACCGGTAAATAAAATCGTAGGAATATTCTTCTCTTGTGAAAACTGCATTTTCTCAATAACTTTTTGAGTTTCGCCGGCTTTAGAAATAACGATCATCATGCTGATATTATCGGCATTGTTGTTGATGATCCCTGAGGAATCCGCGGCGTTGACAAAAAGTCCTTTGATGCCATTTACTAGTAATTTTTTATAAAGATATTCCGCAATGATACTAGAAAAACCAGTCGCATAAATCGTGATGAATTTTTCTTGGTTTTTTTGATAAATCTCTTTCATTGTTTGGATCGAAGGAATGATTTTCTCCGTTGGAATAGAAATATCAACAGTTGCCTCAACGAATTGGTTATTTGGCTGGTATTGATTTTTTAGAAAGTAGAACAGTTCTAAGTAACCAGAGAAATCTAATTTTTGTGCCAAACGAACGATTGTTGCTGGTGAAGTATAGAGTGTCGCAGCGATTTTCCTCAAAGAAACACCATCTAGCTCGTTTACATAATCAGATAAATAAGTCAAAATGGCTCGATCGTTATCTGATAAGTGCTTTCCTTTAGTAACTAATTCTAAATCCATCGCTGGACCTCCTAAGCAAGATAATAAAGATACATTAGTATTTATTATACACTAATGATTCGAAAAAGAACTAAGTCCTATTTTATTGTATGATTGTTGATTTGTCGTAAACGTATAAACGAAAGGAGTGTAATAAATGTTTGGACTATTTAAAAATAAAACGAGCGAAATCACTACACCTGTAAATGGATTGGTGGTCGACCTGCAAGAAGTGAAAGATCCAGTCTTTAGCGGCAAGATGATGGGAGAGGGATTTGCGGTTAAGCCTGCAGACGGGAAAATCCATGCTCCCGTTAAAGGAACAATCAAATCGATTTTCCCCTCATTTCATGCTTTGACGCTGGAAGCAGCAGATGGACTTGATATCTTGATCCATCTTGGGTTGGACACCGTTGAGTTAGACGGCAATGGCTTTAGTTCATTCGTTCAAGAAGGACAAAAAGTCGATGTGGGGGACCTCTTGATCCAAGTCGATTTAGACTTTTTAGCACAAAATGAGAAAGACGATATTGTGATCGTCGTTTTCCCGGAAATGCAAGATAAGAAAATACAAATAAATCTTGGTGAAAAACAACTTGGTGAAGTAGCGGCGACTTTGAAATAAATCTTTCTTAATTGTAAGAAATTCTCTGCGATCTCTAAAAAAATTTGTTACTTAGTAGATCGACATATAATAAGTTTTGCCCAAATAATCCGCTGGAAGGGTTACCATTCTTTCAGCGGCTTTTTTTCGAAAATATATGTCCATATGAGCTGTTTCTACAGGAAAATAATTGCTATCATCGTCTATCTAGGCTATAGTTTGGCAAACAAAGGATTTGAGGTGCAGAAAGATGAAATCAATTTTATTAATTGGTCAATCGAACATGGCGGGACGGGGATATTTGAGTGATGTTCCTGCTATCTATAATGAAAATATCGAAATGTTGCGTAATGGTTGGTGGCAAATGATGGCCGAACCGATTCATTTTGATCGTGAAGTTGCGGGAGTTGGCCCAGCGGCATCTTTTGCAGCGGCTTGGTCACAAGACAATCCAGATGAAAAAATAGGATTGATTCCTTGTGCTGAAGGCGGCAGTTCGATCGATGAATGGGAGGCAGATCAATTATTGACTCGCCATGCTCTGGCTGAAGCAAAATTTGCCATGGAGTCTAGTGAATTGATCGGTATTTTGTGGCATCAAGGAGAAAATGACAGCTTAAATGGGCGTTATAAAAATTATGCGAAAAAATTAAAAACGGTATTTGCTCATTTTCGCAAGGAACTTGGTTTGCCGGAACTACCAATTATTATGGGGGAGCTTCCTGATTTCTTAGGGAAAACCGGGTTTGGTTTGAGCGCAACAGAATTTGCTGAGATCAACCGTGAAATGGTAAAAGCAGCTGAAGATAATTGCTATCTTGTCAGTGCTGAGAAGCTACGTGCGAATCCGGATGGTATCCATATCAATGCAGAGTCTCAAAGGCAATTTGGAATCCGTTATTATGAAGCTTTTGTACAAAAAAGAAATATTCTTCATGCTTTAGGCGATGAAGATGAACGGCTTAGTAAAATTTACGGACGAGCAGCAAGTAAAAATGAAAAAATCTATTTGTTGAGTCGAGATTTTGCGCTAGGAGAAATCAATTATCAAAAATTTATGGAGAAATTTGCCGAGATTACTGAATGATCGAATAAGAGCTACTTCACTTTTTTGCCAGAATGAGTACTGTTTTTAAAATCTGTAACCGACCACAAAAATACGGTCGGTTACAGATTTTTTCAATTCGCTGAATGTTTTTAACGGTCATAAGTATGATAAAATACTTATTGTTACTAATAGAAGAAAGAGGAATAAAATGACACAATCAACTTCGGCTTATATTCACATTCCTTTTTGTGAGCATATCTGTTACTACTGTGATTTCAATAAAGTTTTTATTGAAGGTCAACCAGTAGATGAATATATTGAAGCGTTGCTGAAAGAAGCGCGCTTGTCTTTGATCAAAACCCCGATAGAAAAGATGGAGACGGTCTATGTCGGCGGCGGAACCCCCACCTCACTTGACGCGAAACAGCTAGATCGATTGTTGAGCGGTTTACGCGAAATTCTTCCTTATAATAATAGCGGTGAATTTACGGTGGAGGCTAACCCGGGTGATCTGTCTGCGGATAAATTGGATGTTATGAAAAATTATGGTGTCAATCGCTTATCAATGGGGGTTCAAACGTTTGATGACCGCTTACTAAAAAAGATCGGCCGCAAACATACGGCTCAAGATGTGTACGATACGATCCAATTATTAGAAGAAAAGGATTTCCAAAATGTGACGATTGACTTGATCTATGCATTACCCGGTCAAAGTTTAGAAAGCTTTCGTGATACAGTCAAACGAGCGTTAGCATTGGATCTGCCGCATTATGCGCTGTACTCATTGATTTTGGAAAATCAAACGATGTTTATGAATTGGGTTCGTCGCGGGAAAATGCAGTTGCCAGAACAAGAAGTCGAAGCGCAGATGTATGCGGAAACGATCGAGGCGATGGAGAAAGCGGGCAGAATGCAATATGAGATCAGCAACTTTGCCAAACCGGAGTTTGAAAGCCAACACAATCTTGTTTATTGGAACAACCAAAATTATTTTGGCTTCGGTGCCGGAGCGAGCGGCTATCTTGGAAAACGTCGTTACAAAAATCGCGGACCGATCCAGCATTATTTGAGATCGTTGAATGAAGACCAATTGCCGATGCTTGAAGAAGAATATTTATCGGAAAAAGAACAGATCGAAGAGGAAATGTTCCTAGGCTTAAGAAAAATTTTAGGTGTCGATAAAGCGGTTTTTGAAGCGCGTTTTGGTCAAAGTATAATGAGTATCTACGCAACGGTCATTGAGGAATTAAAGCAGCAAAAGCTGGTAATAGAGACCGATTCCAGTATCCGCTTAACAAAGACCGGTCTGTTTCGCGGAAACGATGTTTTTGAAAAATTTTTGATCAGCAAATGAAATTAGCACTCTCTTTAAGAGAGTGCTAATTTTTGGTTTTTCTTGCTTGACTTCTATAGAGAATGTGGTATATTAATAATCGAGTTAGCACTTAAAAAGAAAGAGTGCTAACTAAAGGATGAGAAGAATGTTAACAGAAAGACAAAAACTGATTCTCAGCTTGATCATCCAAGACTTTACTCATACGGGACAACCGGTGGGGTCGAAAAGTTTAATGGAAGAAGGCGTAAAAGCAAGTTCCGCAACTATCCGCAATGATATGAAGGCCCTAGAAGAATTAGGTTTGTTAGAGAAAACTCATTCTTCGTCTGGGAGAATCCCTTCAGCTCTAGGCTATCGTTATTATGTGGATCATTTACTAACGCCGACAAAGGTGAGCAGTCAAGAGATAGGTCAGATCCGCAGCTCGTTGAAAAAAGATATTCATGAAATCGATGATATCATTCAGCAGTCTGCTAAAATGCTTTCGCAAGTTACTAGCTATACGGCGTTTTCACTTGGTCCTGAGATGAAAGATCGGACATTGACCGGTTTTCGGATCGTTCCGTTGAATGATCGGCAAATCTTGGCAATCATCGTGACAGATAAAGGAAATGTGGAGAGTCAAGTTTTCCATATACCTGAAAATGTCGAGAGCCAAGACTTGGAAAAAATGGTTCGAATCATCAATGATCGTTTAGTAGGGCAGCCGCTGGTGAGTGTTTACCAGAAATTAAGAACTGAGATTCCAATGATCTTGCATCGCTATTTTCAAACGACTGAAGGAATCGGTCATTTATTTGATGTAATTTTGAATGATGCCTTTGAGGATAAAGTATTTGTAAGCGGACGGATGAATATTTTGAATTTCAATCCGGATCAAGATCTTAACCAAGTCAAGTCAATGTATTCATTGATGCAAAATTCTGATGAGTTGACACAATTATTGTTGCCATCTGACAACGATATCCATGTTCGAATCGGAACTGAGCTGGGAAATGATTTATTTGATCGGTTAAGTATGATTCAAGCAAACTATGAAATTCGCGGACACGGTCGAGGGACAATCGCATTATTAGGTCCGACGTCGATGCCCTATTCAAAAATCTTTGGTCTGTTGGAAGTATTTCAATACGAGTTGACAAATGCATTGGACGATTATTATCGTTCATTGGATTTATATCACTAGAAACGATTCCTAAAAAGAAAGGGAGTAGCGTAGTGGCAGAAGAAAAAAAACAAGAAGAAGCAGAATTGGTAGAAGCCGAAACGGCAGAAACTCAAGCAACGGATAATGAAACAGAAGAAATCGATATTCCGGAAGTTTCTGAAGTTGAAGAGCTGACTAGCAAATTTAATGAAATGGAAGACAAATTTTTGCGAGCTCGTGCTGAGATCGCAAATATGTCTAACCGCAACAAAAATGAACGGGAACAATTAGTTCGTTACCGTTCGCAAGATCTTGGCAAAAAATTATTGCCGGCGATCGACAACTTAGAAAGAGCCCTTGCAACCGAAGTGACAGATGATCAAGGTACCAGCTTGAAAAAAGGCGTAGAAATGGTACTTGAAAGTTTAACTGTTGCGTTGAAAGAAGAAGGGATTACAGAAATCCAAGCAGAAGGCGAAGCGTTTGATCCTAATTTGCATCAAGCGGTTCAAACAGTTCCAGCTGAAGACGATGTAAAACCTGAAACAATCGTCAATGTGTTGCAAAAAGGGTATCAATTGCATGATCGTGTATTACGTCCAGCAATGGTAATCGTAGCTCAATAAGTAAACGACAAAATAAAACATATAATAAAAGGAGATTTTCAACTATGAGTAAAATTATTGGTATTGACTTAGGTACAACAAACTCAGCAGTCGCTGTCTTAGAAGGCGGAGAAGCTAAAATCATCACTAATCCAGAAGGAAATCGTACAACACCTTCTGTTGTTTCATTTAAAAATGGCGAGATCCAAGTTGGTGAAGTTGCTAAACGTCAAGCTGTAACAAATCCTAACACGATTTCATCAATCAAACGCCATATGGGCGAAGCAGGATACAAAGTTGAAGCAGACGGAAAAACTTATACACCGCAAGAAATCTCAGCAATGGTGTTGCAATACATCAAAGGCTTTGCTGAAGACTACTTAGGCGAAAAAGTTGAAAAAGCAGTTATTACAGTTCCGGCTTACTTCAATGACTCACAACGTCAAGCAACGAAAGATGCTGGTAAAATTGCTGGTCTAGAAGTTGAACGGATTGTCAATGAACCAACTGCTGCTGCGCTAGCTTATGGTTTAGACAAAACAGACCGCGATGAAAAAATCTTAGTATTTGACCTTGGTGGCGGTACTTTCGACGTTTCGATCCTTGAATTAGGCGATGGCGTCTTCGATGTATTATCTACTGCAGGGGATAATAATCTAGGTGGGGATGACTTTGACAACAAGATTATCGATTACTTAGTTGCTGATTTCAAACAAGCCAATGGAATTGATTTATCAAAAGATAAAATGGCGACACAACGTTTGAAAGATGCTGCTGAAAAAGCGAAAAAAGATTTATCAGGTGTCAGCTCAACTCAAATCAGCTTGCCATTTATCACTGCTGGCGATGCTGGTCCATTGCATTTGGAAACAACATTATCACGTGCTAAATTTGACGAAATCACTGCTGACTTAGTTGAACGGACAAAAACACCAGTTCGTCAAGCGTTAAAAGATGCTGGTCTATCTCAATCAGACGTCGATGAAGTTATTTTAGTCGGTGGTTCTACACGGATTCCTGCAGTTGTTGAAGCAGTTCGTAAAGAAACAGGAAAAGAACCAAACAAATCTGTTAACCCCGATGAAGTAGTAGCGATGGGTGCTGCTATTCAAGGTGGTGTTATCACAGGTGATGTGAAAGATGTTGTCTTACTTGATGTAACACCATTGTCATTAGGTATCGAAACAATGGGCGGTGTATTTACAAAATTGATCGACCGTAATACAACGATCCCTACAAGTAAATCACAAGTATTCTCAACGGCTGCAGATAACCAACCAGCTGTAGACATCCATGTCTTGCAAGGTGAACGTCCAATGGCTGCAGACAACAAAACATTAGGTCGTTTCCAATTGACAGATATTCCAGCTGCACCACGAGGAATTCCGCAAATCGAAGTATCATTTGATATCGACAAAAACGGGATCGTCAACGTTTCAGCTAAAGACTTAGGAACTCAAAAAGAACAAAAAATCACAATCAAATCTTCATCAGGTTTATCAGACGACGAAATCGATCGTATGGTGAAAGATGCTGAAGCGAATGCGGATGCGGATAAAGCTCGTAAAGAAGAAGTTGACCTACGTAATGACGTGGATGCTTTATTATTCTCAGTGGATAAAACATTGAAAGAATTAGAAGGCAAAGTTGACGCAGACGAAGTGAAAAAAGCGGAAGATGCACGCGATGAATTAAAAGCGGCAGTTGAAGCGAACGACATCGAACAAATGAAAGAAAAACGCGATGCGTTGAATGAAATCGTCCAAAACTTAACCGTTAAACTTTATGAACAAGCAGCGCAACAACAAGCAGAGGCTGATCCGAATGCGGCGCAAGGCGGTGCGGATGACGTAGTAGATGCTGATTTTGAAGAAGTTAACGATGATGACAAATAATTAATTCGTTGATAAAGGCCAAAGTCATCGCTTTGGTCTTTTTTCTTTCAAGATGAGACGCTCCTTTAGAAAAATGTTAAGAAGAGTATCGTATCGATTTTGAGTGTGATACAATACTAACGATTCTATGAAATTATGGAGGGAAGCCAATGGCTACAAAACGGGATTATTACGAAGTCCTTGGGGTACAAAAAGGGGCTTCGGATGATGAAATAAAAAAAGCATACCGCAAGCTTTCCAAACAATACCATCCGGATATTAATAAAGAAGCCGATGCTGAAGATAAATTTAAAGAAATTTCTGAGGCTTATGAGATCTTGAGCGATCCGCAAAAACGCGCAGCTTATGATCAATACGGACATGCTGGAACTGATCCGAATTTTGGTGCTGGCGGAGCGGGCGGCTTCGGAGGCGCTGGTGGATTTGGCGGAGCAGGCGGTTTTGGATTTGAAGATATCTTTGAATCTTTCTTCGGAGGCGGCGGTTCGCGCCAAGCGGATCCTAAAGCTCCAAGACAAGGTTCTGACCTTCAATATTCTATCAATTTAGAATTTGAAGAAGCTATTTTTGGTGTGGAAAAAGATATTAAATACAATCGTGAAGAAACGTGTCAAACGTGTAACGGTAATGGTGCGAAACCTGGAACGCAACCGGAAGTTTGTCATAAGTGTCATGGTTCTGGTTCGATCAACGTGGAACATCAAACACCGCTTGGCCGTGTTATGAGTCGTCAAACGTGTGATGTGTGTCATGGTACAGGGAAAGAAATCAAAGATCCTTGTCCAACTTGTCATGGTACCGGACATGAAAAACGTCCGCATACAGTCAAAGTAAACGTACCTGCTGGTGTGGAAGATGGCCAACAAATGCGTTTAGCTGACCAAGGGGAAGCCGGAATCAACGGTGGACCATATGGAGATCTGTATGTTGTCTTTAAAGTAAAAGAAAGTGACATTTTTGATCGTGACGGCGCAGAAATCTATTACACTTTACCGCTAAGTTTTGTGCAGGCGGCTTTAGGTGATGAGATCAATGTACCGACTGTTCATGGTGATGTCCGCTTGAAAGTGCCTGCTGGGACACAAACCGGGGCTAAGTTTAGACTTCGGGGCAAAGGTGCGCCGCGTCTTCGCGGCAACACGACCGGTGATCAACAAGTGACCGTGAAAATTATTACACCGAAGAATCTGAATGACAAACAACGTGAGGCGTTACGCGCCTTCGCAGAAGCTGGCGGACAAACAGTCAGTGAACAAAAAGAAGAAGGTTTCTTTGGTAAGATGAAAGATGCTTTTGGTGCAAAGAAATAAGGTTTAAGGTTCGATCAATTACATTTGATTGAACCTTTTTTAGTACTAAAAAAGCGATAAATAAATCCAACGCTCCTAAACGAATGAGATCAGCGATTTAACTAAAATAAACGCGACTAGGAAAGTTCTTGATTGACCTTACTTTCAAAGGCTAGAAGCTTCTAGCCTTTTTTATGATTAAGTGAGATTTTTGAAACGAGCAATCGATTGGAAATGGCTTGTAATTGAGAGCGTGAGAGTCTATTAGTTACTTTATCTGCACTAGTCAACGAATCCGTCATAAGGGCGTTAAATAATTTTTTGTAGTTCAATTTGTGATCGTTAATCTGGGCTTTTTTTCGTAATTCACGACGGCAAATATGGTCTTGCGCGATTCCTAAATCAAGCAGTAAAGTTTGTGCTGCAGCCAGCTCTGCTTTCGTTAAATTTTTAGTTAGTTTTGGATCGATCAGAATACCAGCTGGGTGCGGTGTGACAGCTTGCAGCTGCGTTGTTTCAGGATTTATCAAACAAGCAGGTAGTTGTGTACAGACGGCAAGTTGGGCAATTAAGGTTGTTGGAATTTGAATCAACGAAAGACCGCCGAGATAAGTCGCAGAGACATATCCGCCTAATTGGCAGAGAGCCTCGTCGCCTAAGCTGATGATTCCATCTTCGGTAGTCATTTTTTGATTCGTCAAAAATTGATAAATGAGGCTTGCTGTAGCTGTCGTGTAGCAAGTTTCATTTAAAATCAAAGTTTGAACATCAAAACCTAAAATCGTTAAGTATTGAAGAATTTCTGTCCCGTGACGATCAAATGCTTTTTTATCACTGATCAAAACTACTTTTCTTGTTGTCCATAAAGAAGTTGCGTAACTGCCAATCGCTGCAAGATCAGCTAGTTTTATCTTATTCTTTGATATAGTTTTCATAAAAATTCCTCCAATTTTTTAATCACTGCGTAACCACTAAAAAAAGCTCATCATAGATGTGAAAATCTACAATGAGCTTAGAAATTAAAAAAAGCCACAATAGATTTTCATCTATGCGGCGAAAAATCAGCACAAAATGCTTTAGCCATCATAGATACAAACTGAAAGGTTTGCATCCATGAAGTATGAATACAAACTTATCTAAAATAGCTAAAGTAATAATTATTCAGTTGTTTAGAGATTAATTGAGTCATAATGATCGCTCCAAACGATTTGATTTATATTGTGGTTCATTCTAGTCGTATTTTTAGAACTTGTCAAGCTAAAAAAAGCAGCTTCATTTAAGAAGCTGCTATTCTTTGAAAATCAAACGACGGAAACCATGATGTTTTTTCCGACCTTGGACAGGGGTGTTATCAGTGATCAAGAGAGCAATCATGACATAACCGATCCAACTATCCCGTGAATACAAGACATATTCGGGAACCCATTCAGCAGCGTATTTATCTTTGTATTCTTTCAATCCGCCAAAGGAATAAAAATGTGAGCCGAAATTATAAACGAGATAAGCAATGCGTTCTTGCGTAAAACTTTTCCGAGAAGTTCCGACGTTGGCTAAGGGAGCCATTCCTAAGTCGAAATACGCAAGTTTCATCTCATCACGCATATAGTGAAATAAATTGATAAAAAGAAAATCCATCGTACCGCTGGGGGCTTTGGTCGGACTGTGCCGCATCAGATCGATAGTCCCGATGGTACCAGTATACGTAGGCATAAAGTTTGCAAAAGCAACGATCTCAGTCTCATTTTTTATCACCGCAATCGGTGCGCGCTGCAAGTAGTCTTCTGAAAAGAAGCCAAGAGAAAAGCCTTTTTCTTTATGGCCAGCTAACCATTCATCCGATATTATTTTTAACGCGGTAATTGTTTCGGGAGAAAAGGGCGGTTTGATGACCTCGAATTGATAGCCCGCTTTCAGGACTTTGTTAAAACTGGCGCGCTGTCCTTTCATTTTTTTACCGGTCAAAGTGAAATCGGGTAAATGCACATAGGCGCGTTCGCCGAATTTGATGAAATCATAGCCGAATTCGTGCAGGATCATCACCATTTCTTCGCTATTTTCGTAAAAGACCGGTAAATAATTGTAGCGGTCAACTTCATTGATAAATGCTTCTGTCGCCACTTCAAAATCAGTTTTTTTGCCGGAAGGGTCGCCCATCACTAAAATCTTATTGTTAAATGTCGCCAATTGAAAAAAAACGGTATCTTCTTCCCCATTGTTGTAATAAAAAACTTGTTTATCGTTTAAAAAGACCAATTGACTATCAGCATTGCCGCCAAATTTTTCTAAAATATGTTGAACACGAACCTCGTCTACTGATTCACCGATTTGGATTCGTTTATTTTTCAAGAAATGGACCAACAATAAAATAATCAAAGCCACAATCAAGATCGCAACAAATCCGACGATCCAAATCTGTTCGCTAGGAAATAAGAAAAATTCCGGCAACTGGTGGCGATGATGGATTTTCGGACTGTTGTAAACGCCGATAAGAATATATAAAATGGCGAGACTGCCCATGATGATTCCGTCGATCGTGAGCCATTCGGCAGAATAAACCAACTGCTCTCTAAACAATTCGTTTTTAGAAAAAATAACAAATAATAATAATAGAACAAGGAAAATACCGGTCGAGATTCGAAAACCTGCAAGGATCGCATACAAAAAGGTCAACGCGACAATAATGACTGTTGGGACATAGGCGCGTTTGACGCGGGCGGCGATTCCGCGACCGGTCACAATCAATAAAAACCCGAGTAGAATCGCCGGAAAAACAACGATCACACGCGAATGGATCGGATTCAGCTTTTGTAAAAAAGCGGATTGGCTGAATGCTTCAGGGATCGTTGCCGATAAAACAAGCATGATCCCTGTAAAATAAAGTAGCAGTGTTTCTAGTTTATGGGCCGATTCTTTTAAAAGCTTGATTGGGATACCGTTATAGCGCAAGTTGATTGTTGTACCAAGGTTTTTAAAAAATAAAATCAAGCCGATCATAAAAGGAACAAAATAATAAAACAGCCGGAACAATAAGAGCCAGGCGACGACGGTCTCTTTGGGAATCCCTAAGGCAGATAATCCGATAAGCATCATCAAATCAAAACTGCCGAGTTCACCAGGGATCATCGAAGCAATCCCGATTACTGTAGCTGCAATAAATAACGGGATGATCTCAGAGATGTTGACTGAGAGTCCCATCAACATTCCTGTTGAAATGAAGCTAATCAGCACGCCGGTCCATTCAAGAAAGGAAGTTCCAATCAGTTTAAAGCGGTGGACACTTTTTAGATCTAGGTATTCATTTTTACCAAAGAGGCTCAAGCAAAAGACGAGAGGGAAATACAAGCCGCCACCGATCAGCCACGGCCAATACTGCTGCAAATAGTGGTTATGATCATCAACGATCACAAGAAAAAAAGAAAGCAGGGCATAGATCGACAAGCCGGACATAGTGAAAACCAAAATCTTCGCTAAGGCTTGTACGACTTTTTTACCGGAAGTATGTTTGCCGTAAAATTCTGAACGCAATCCCGCGCTGATGAATCCGCCAAAACCTGCGATGTTATTCAAAGTATTGATCAACCAGCTAGTTTCAAAAATGTATGACTTTTTAGGCTTTTGCTCTAAAATAGCGTTCAATATGAAATCATAACCGATCATGGGAACGACTGAGACCAACCCAATCAACGCCATCAGCAGAATGTTTCCAATCCTGATTTCACTAAAAATAGTTGCGAGCTGTTCGAACGAAAGTGTTTTTGCGATATTCGATAATTCGAACAGGACGATAATAATGACCGAGATCAAGAAAATTATTTTTAATTTGTTTAAGTGGTCTTTGAACCATGCAATTAGTTTTTTCACCAACTCACTCCTCGTCAATTAGAAATTGCAAGACCTCCTGATTGAAGCGTTTGGGATTTCTGCGGGCGAACATATGCCCTTGACCTGAAACAATCGCAAAACTGGCATTTGGGATCGTACGAGCGATGTACATTGAATGCTGTGTTTTGATCGAATCGTGTTTTCCCACAATGACCAAAGTTGGCGCTTCAATCTTGCTTAAATCGTCAGCTGATAATCCGATATCACGAAAAAGCAAACGCAAGATCGGCAAAAAGTTCCGCATGCCTGGATCAACAAATGCACCGACCCAGACGATGGCGTATTGCACGTAACTTAACAGATGCGGGATCGTTCGAACGCCGTTTGGCACGGTATTGCCGGCATTTAAAACCAGATGATCGACTTTCTCAGGATAAAGCCGTGCAAAGACCATCGCCAGATTTGCACCGTCACTAAAGCCTAAAAAATCAGCATGACTAAGTTTTTCTTGTTCCATAATTGTAGCGAGATCTTCAGCCATCAATTGAAAACTTGTTTCTTTTTGCGTATTTGTCGATCGGCCGTGACCGCGGCTGTCCACGACATAAACATTGAAGTTTTTACTAAAGCTGTTCAACTGCTTTGAAAAATATCTTCCGCTACCGCCGTTGCCGTGGAGCAAGAAAAGTGCAGGACCTTGTCCATATTTTTCATAATAAATTTCTGAACCATCACTCATCGGAGCGATTTTTTTTTCGTTTTTCACAACATCACCTACCAGACATAAGTATAACGATTTTTTTGAGTCTTGCACATTAATTTAATTATTCGATAAGGTGGAAAAGTTGGAATGATTAATTAAATATAAAGCTGTCAATTAATGCTTTTAAAAGTTCGGCTGATTCTTGTAGTATGGATAAAGAAAAAAAGAAGATGGTTGGGCAGAGTCATGTTAAAAATAATTGGAAAATTTTTAAAAATAATCGGCGTACTTGCAATCCTTGCGACTTTTATAGTCGGCGGCTTTTTTGCAGTTCGAACCTATAAAAATACAAAAACAGTCAGCAGCTATCGTAGTGATGTACAGCAGTTGGCAGACCAAGCAGGTGTCGGTGATTTCACAGATACGATTTTAGGGATCATGTACACGGAATCAAAAGGCAAAGGGACTGACTTGATGCAAAGTTCGGAAAGTGCCTATGGCAGCCGCGGGAAAATCGATAGCCAGCAAGAAAGTATCGAAAGCGGCGTTAAACACTTTGCAGAAAGCTATCAACAAGCTAAAGCAGCTGGCTGTGATCTCAACACGGCAATCCAAGCGTATAACTTTGGGACGAAATACATCCAATATGTGCAGGATAACGGCGGAAAAAATAGTATCGAACTTGCAGAAAAATATTCGCGGGATGTCCTTTCGCCAGGGTATGGCAATGATCAGCAAACCACGTATCGCTATATGCAGCTCCAATCTGTTTTGTATAACGGCGGGTATTTATATCAAAATGGCGGCAACATGTTTTATGCGGAAATCGTGCAAATGAATCGACGCTTCATCATGCTGTATCAAAGGTTTCGAATAGTTAAAATAATGAGCGGAAAGCTTGTAATAATAAAGAAATATGCTAAAATGATAACTGTATAAGTTTGTCTAAAAAAATCGCGCTGTTCAAATGAATTGGGGCGGTTTTTTACAGCTGTTATCATATTTTTGGAAATTGGGGTGATGTTTTTGGTACAAAGGATTCCCCAACAAGTGATTGATGAGGTTCGTGAAAAAACCAATATCGTTGAAGTGATTGGACAATATGTTCAGTTGAAAAAATCCGGTAAAAATTATTTGGGACTTTGTCCGTTTCACGAAGAGAAGACACCGTCGTTTTCGGTTGCTGAAGATAAGCAGATTTTTCATTGTTTTGGTTGCGGCAAAGGTGGCAATGTTTATACTTTTTTACAAGAACTAGAGGGAATCACTTTTCCCGAAGCAGTAAAAAAAGTTGCCGATATGGAACAAATTCCTTTAGCGATTGAGATTTCCAGTGAGCCTGTCAATCAAACATCAACAGGTCAGCAGCAATTGATCGCTTTGCATGAGCGGACACGCGACTTGTATCATCATTTATTGATGAATACGAAAGTGGGCGAGGCTGCACTAGCTTACTTGCATGAACGCGGGTTGAGTGATGAATTGATCAGTGAATTCAAACTTGGGTTTGCGCCTAACCAGCGGGACTTTTTAGTCCAAGTGGCTCAGCAAGACAAAGTAACGGCTGATTTGATGGAGCGCAGCGGCTTGTTTATTCGCCGCGAAGATGGCAGTTTCAGTGATCGTTTTTATCAGCGGGTCATGTTTCCTTTGAACGATTTTCGCGGGAAACCGATTGGCTTTTCAGGACGCTTGTTGAAGACGAGTAATTTTCCTGGAGAGGATCAGCCGAAATATTTGAATTCGCCTGAAACGGAACTGTTCAATAAACGACAAGTTTTGTTCAATTTCGACAAAGCACGAAATGAGATTCGTAAACAAGGCGAAGCAATTTTATTTGAAGGGTTCATGGATGTATTAGCCGCTTGGCAAGCTGATATCAAAATCGGCTTAGCCTCAATGGGAACGAGTTTGACTGAGCAGCAAATTGCAGCAATCGAACGAGTCACTGGGCAAATCGTGATTGCTTACGATGGCGATGATCCAGGTCAGGCAGCGACAGATCGTGCGCTGAGTGTTTTATCAGCCCATAGCCGATTAAGTTTGGCGACAGTCACCGTACCGGAAAAACTTGATCCAGATGAATATTTGCGTAAATATGGTGTGGCTGAGCTGCAAAATCTATTGCAACACGGTCGGCAAACGCCATTTGCATTTAAAATGTACTATCGCAAAAAAGGATTGAACTTGGAGAACGAGGCTGACCGCTTGAATTATTTGGAAGTCGTGATGCAGGACTTGGCAAAAGTCCAGTCGCCGGTTGAACAAGATTTATATCTAGGTCAGTTGGCAAATGAATTTCAGTTGACGAGAGAGAGCTTGAAACAGCAGCTGCAAATGATTCGTCAAACACTTCGCAGCGAACGACGTCAGCAGCAAAGACCGGTTTCTCCGGCACCGCTTCAGTCTGTCAAAAAAGCATTAACTAAGGAAGAAAAAGCTGAACAAATGTTACTGTATCGCAGTATGAATGAAGCCTCAATCCGTGAACAATTAGTTCAAACAGACTTTCAATTTATTCACGATCAATATCAAGAATTGCTTCTTTACTTAGATAGTTATATGATGGTTCATGGAAATTTTGTTTTAGCAGACTTCCTGAACTATTTAAAAGAGAATGAGATGAAGCAACTTGCCATCGACATCTCTATGATATCCATGTCAGAAGATAGTAATGAACGAGAAATCTATGATCTGATGCGGGTGATTTCCCAATCTGGCATTGCTGAAGAAATAAAACAACGACAAAAAGAGCAGCTTGAGGCCAGAAAAAATGGAAACCAGCAGCGGGAATTAGAATTGACCGTTCAGATTATCGAATTGACGAAACGCTTGAAACAAGCCTAGAAGTGAAAGGGGCATTTATTTTATGGCAGATGTAAAAAACAAAAAAGAGTACGAAAAAGCTGTAGCGGTCTTCATTAAGGAAAAGAAACCATTAGGACAGGCGGTTTATGATGAACTGACCAACCGTTTGGCGACACCTTATGAATTAGGTGCAGAAGCGATGGATAAATTGATCCAAAAAGTTGAGGATGCTGGGATCAGTGTCGTTGATGAAAATGGTGATCCGTCGAAAGCTAGTTTGAAACAAAATGAAGCGACTGCGAAAGCCGCACAAAAAGAAGATTTATCGGCCCCAACTGGTGTCAAAATCAATGACCCAGTTCGTATGTATTTAAAAGAAATCGGACGCGTGTCATTGTTGACGGCGCAAGAAGAAGTTGAACTGGCTTTGTTGATTGAACAAGGCGATCAAGAAGCAAAACAACGTTTAGCAGAAGCGAACCTGCGTTTAGTCGTAAGTATTGCCAAACGTTATGTAGGCCGCGGTATGCAATTTCTTGATTTGATCCAAGAAGGAAATATGGGATTGATGAAAGCTGTTGAAAAATTTGATTATCGCAAAGGGTTCAAATTCTCAACTTATGCGACTTGGTGGATCCGTCAAGCAATCACCCGTGCCATTGCCGACCAAGCTCGGACGATCCGAATCCCAGTTCATATGGTAGAAACGATCAATAAATTAATTCGTGTACAACGTCAATTACTACAAGACTTAGGACGCGAACCAACACCAGAAGAAATTGGTGCCGAAATGGACTTGCCGACAGAAAAAGTTCGTGAGATTTTGAAGATTGCGCAAGAACCTGTTTCATTAGAAACGCCAATCGGCGAAGAAGATGATTCTCATTTAGGCGATTTCATTGAAGACCAAGAAGCAACGAGTCCGGCTGAACATGCGGCTTCGGAAATGTTAAAAGAACAGTTGGAAGATGTATTAGATACATTGACTGACCGTGAAGAAAATGTTTTGCGTTTGCGTTTTGGTTTAGATGACGGTAGAACGAGAACATTGGAAGAAGTTGGACGTGTATTTGGGGTTACTCGTGAGCGGATCCGTCAAATTGAAGCGAAGGCTTTAAGAAAATTACGCCATCCATCACGTTCAAAACAATTAAAAGACTTTCTAGAATAAAATCAACTCTTCGAGAATTTTTCTCGGAGAGTTTTTTTATGGTGTCTCTTCGGGAAATGAAAGCCTACCCGTAACATTTTAGTAAAGTCTTTTGATTTCTGACAAGCTGATGCTAAAATTTTTGTGCACTGCTAAATCTATCTAATTTAAGAGTGGAATTGAATTTATTATTTTTGATTAATTCACTTGAAATTTGCTTGGAACATCTTAGGACATATGATAGATTAAAGCATATGATTGAAAAAAAGGAGCCGATTTCATTGCAAAAATGCCCTAACTGTGAATATGAACCAGTCGATGGACGTGCAACTTGTCCAAGGTGCGGCTTTTCATTGCAGGTAGACGACCAAGTAAATAATGATGATGTTGCTGATAAAAATGATACGATAGAATGGTCAAAATTGGCTGATCTGCCAATTGGATCTGTCCAACAAATGTTTAAAGATAACGAGGATAAAATGAAAGAAGAAAATTCAAAGAAAACAGAAGAAACCCCTGAATTGAATCCGATCTTAGCAAAATATATTCGTGAGCATAAAGAAGGGCAAGACTATCCGGAAACCTCAGAAATTTCAGAAATTCCGGAAGTTTCAGAACTTGATGAAACCGTGAAGGAAGAAGTTGCTGAAGCTGAGGCGGTTGAAGAAGCTATAAATGAAGAACAAGTTTCTGATGATCAAAATTCGGAGCTGGAAGAAACAGTACCAGAAACAATTTCTGTAAGCGATGAAGCAGCGAGCGAAAAAGACCATTTGGATGAGGCTGAACCCGCAGTTTCGCTTGAAGCAGCTGAAAGAATTACTCCAGCAGAAACGGAAACAGATGAAGCGATCGAGCCGGTAGCTGAAGAAACCTCTGAAGTTTCCAGCGGAAAGATCCCAGAAGAACCTCAGACTCCAAAAAGCTCACCGAAAAAAAGTCGTAAAAAACTGTATGTCACATTAGCTGCTATTGCCGTTTTAGGTGCAGGCGGCGGCTATTATTTTCATGCAAAAGAAGTGGAAGCTCAGCGGATTGAAACGGTCAAAAAAGAAAATAAAGTACTCGATTCAATTGAAGAAAGTATCGCTAGTTACTACACCGATGATCAGCAGACATTTCTTGTTGCGGATAAAGTAGCGCTTAATACGAGTAAAATTGACGAAGAATTAGCTCATTATACAGAGAATGAACGTTATGATGAGTTAAAAAAAGCGTATGATGAACTGGTAGACAAGCAAGCGGCTGAACATTCGGTCGACCAATTATTCACTGATACTGTGATTAATGGGGATAAAATTGCAGAGAAACCTTTATTAAAGGCAGCAGAACCAATCGAACTGACGATTGAGACAGGCGGTAATAAATTTGATCAGTTGTTGAATCAGGCGATCGACAACGCAAAAGATCAATATACTAAAATAGAAGCGGCTAAAAAAGCAGTGGCTGGTTTGTTGAAAGACGGCAAGGTCAATGAGGCAGTTACTCGAGCGCAATATACGACAGCCAACAATGCAGTTAAAGCAGTCGCAAACCAAGCGCTGATCAAAACTCAAAAAGATGAGTTGGTTAAAGTTGATCAACTGTTAAAAGACAAAGAAAAGAAAGCCGCTGATGAAAAGGCAGCAGCAGAAAAAGCAGCACAAGAAAAAGCCGCTCAAGCAGCACAGACTGAAAATTCTGTTAGCCAAGCAGGCGATACGAGCAGTGATGCCTATGCCTGGGCACCCGGAGTCCAAGAAAAAGTGATTCAGACGTGTATCTCACGCGGATATATCGTAGAAGGCGGCTATAGTTTGGAACCGGTGAAAGTTGAAAATGGCGAAGGCTATTATAATTTGTACGCTACTTCAAATCGTGCATCATTGACGAAAGGCTACTCAGATTCTGACTTACCGATGTATTTAGTAACGATTAACTGCAAAACGGGTTGGTTCAAAGGCAACGGTCCAAATTAAATCAAGACACAGCGGCTGGGAAGAATCGTCTTCCCAGCTTTGCCAGTTTTAGCAAGCAAAATAAACGCCTTTATTTAATGTCAGTAATTAAGCAAAGTCTTTTTATAAAAATAGAAACAGAGATTAGGAGAAAAATTATGAATGAGTTATTAGGTCAAGTGTTTACGGGATTGATCATTGATGAAAATGAAACAATGTACTTGGTGCAAAAAAACGGGGTGACTTTCCGTCTTGTAAAAAATGAGCAGGAACCCCATGAAATCGGTGAATCGATTGAAGGATTCGGTTATGTAAATCAAAAAAAAGAAGCTATTTTTACAACGGAGATCCCGCAAGTGCGAATCGGTCATTTTGCCTTTGGTGAAGTAACGGATGTGCGACGTGATTTAGGCGTTTTTGTAAATATTGGTCTGCCTGATAAAGATATGGTCGTCTCTTTAGACGAAATGCCAAGCATGAAAGAATTGTGGCCGAAAAAAGGCGATCGCTTAATGATCAGTCTGCGAATAGACGAAAAAGACCGGATGTGGGGTGTCTTAGCTGATGAAGCGATTTTCCATTCGTTAAGCCGTGCGGGAAATGCGGAGATGCAAAATGAAAATAAAAAAGGAACGATCTATCGCTTGAAAGTAGTGGGTTCATATCTGATTACGGAAGATTTTTATATCGGATTTGTCCATCCATCTGAACGTTATCAAGAACCGCGCTTGGGTGAAGTGGTTGAATCGCGGGTCATCGGCGTACGACCAGACGGCGTTTTAAATCTGTCATTAAAACCGCGCAGTTATGAAATGATCAATGATGACGCAGCGATGATTTTGACGATGCTACAAAGAAATGCCGACCATGTATTGCCGTATTGGGATAAATCTGCGCCAGAAGAAATCAAAGAAGCTTTTGGAATCAGTAAAGGCCAATTTAAACGCGCGATTGGTCATTTACTAAAAGAAAAATTGATTGAACAAAGTGAAAATCAAATTCGATTAAAAAGCTAATTGAGAATGTCCTTGCATAAATAAAGGCGATGAACTATAATAATTCTAAGAAAAGTGACATCGATCTAGCTGCTTATTTATAATTATTATAAAGATGGAGGAGAGTTCTCTTGAACGCAATCCTAGCCTTACAGAAAACTAAAAAACAACTTCATGATTCTGGTTTCAAGTTGACGCCTCAGCGTGAAGCAACTGTCCTTGTTTTATTGGAAAATGAAAAAGATCATTTATCGGCAGAAGAAATTTACTTTTTAGTTAAGAAAAAAAGTCCTGAGATTGGTTTGGCAACCGTTTATCGGACATTGGAGATTTTGACTGAACTGCATATTGTCAATAAAATCAGTTTTGATGACGGATTGGCCCGTTATGATTTGCGAAAAGAAGGGGCAGAACATTTCCATCATCATCTGCTTTGTCTGGAATGCGGCAACATTGAAGAGATTGAAGAAGATCTTTTAGGCGATGTGGAGCGAGTGGTAGAATCGCGGTATCATTTCGCAGTGAAGGATCATCGATTAACTTTTCACGGAATTTGTCAAAACTGTCAAGAAAAGAAAGCATAAAGCTTCTAGAAAAAATTGGATTAAGTTATAATTAATTTATATAGTCCCTTGGAAAGATACGTGCTATCATATCAAGGGGCTTTTTGTTATGATAAAGTGAAAGTGGTGAAAATATGGATGAACAAATAACGGAATATTTGCATTATCTATCGATCGAACGCGGGCTTTCAGAAAATACTCGTATCAGTTATCAACGCGACTTGCAACAATACTTGTCATTTTTAATTGAGCAAGGCGTGACTAGCTGGCAAGCTGTCGATCGCTATACAGTTGTGGCTTTTTTAGGGAATTTAACTGAGGCAGGCAAGGCATCCACGACAATCACGCGAATGATTTCCAGTTTACGCCGTTTTCATCAATTTTTACGCCAAGAACGTTATACAGATCATGACCCGATGCAGCATATCGACAGTCCGAAAAAAGCTCAGCGATTACCTCAAACGCTTTCGTTAGCAGAAGTGGAACGGCTGATCGCAGCTCCAGATACTACCACTGATCTGGGAATTCGAGATCGTGCGATTTTGGAAGTGATGTATGCTACCGGGTTGCGTGTCAGTGAATTGATTGGACTGAAACTTGGAGACATCCATTTAGAGATGGGCCTATTACAAACTATTGGTAAAGGCGACAAAGAACGAATCGTTCCGCTGGGTGATTATGCGATCCATTGGCTGGAACGTTATTTAGCAGAAGTTCGTCCGTTGTTAACTAAAAAGACGCCAAATGAACCTTTTTTGTTTGTTAATAACCATGGACGCGGAATGAGCCGTCAGGGGATCTGGAAAAATTTGAAACAACATGTTATTAAAGCAGAAATCACTAAAGATGTGACCCCTCATACATTACGCCATAGTTTTGCGACACACTTGCTGGAAAATGGTGCGGATTTGCGAACGGTACAGGAACTTTTAGGCCATGCAGATATATCGACGACTCAAATTTACACTCATATTACGAAACGACGAATGACCGAAGTTTATAAAGAATTTTTCCCGCGCGCTTAATAGGAGGAGAAAGAATGCTTACACAATACCGAAAAAATCAACGAAAGATTGCGATGGGTCTGTTGAGTTTTCATGAGAATCTGAAAGATCAACAGCATTTATTAAAGGAAATCGATACATATGAAGCAGATGATCGTTATCAACTGTATTGTTATTACGATGAAGGCTCTGATAACGTCCAAGGGGTGATTGGTATCAGTCAGTTGGAAGATAATGAAATCATGGTGCATGATATCAGCTTAAATCCATCTTATCGCGGAGAAGGCATCAGCATGACTATGATGAAAGAACTCCAAGCGCTGTATCCAGAACAAAAAATTATCGGTACACCGGCTACGTCTGCTTTTTTAGCAAAATGGCAGGAACATAAGTGAGGATAAGATGGAAGCAATCAGTTTAAAATTAGACGTTTTTGAAGGTCCACTGGATCTTTTGCTGCATTTGATCCAGCAATTAGAAATCGATATTTACGATATTCCTATTGCTGAAGTAACCGGGCAATACTTGGATTTCATCCATGCGATGAAGACATTAGAGTTGGAAGTTGCTGGTGAATATTTAGTGATGGCGGCAACACTGATGTCAATCAAAAGCCAATTGCTTTTGCCAAAACAAGAGCTGGAATTTGATTATGCAGAGGATGAAGGAGAAGATCCGCGGGATGCATTGGTTCAGCAGTTGTTAGAATATCGGAAATATAAATATGCTGCTTCGGTCTTGTCAGAAAAAGAACAGGAAAGAAGTTTATTTTATACGAAAGCGCCAATGGATCTTTCTGCATATGAAACTGAGATTTTGCCGTTACCGAAAGATCAATTAAACACCATTGATTTATTTTTGGCACTGCATGACGTTTTGAAACGCAAGAGAGAGGATCAGCCAATCGAAACGACGGTCGCCAACGAAGCCATTACGGTTGACCAAAAAGTAACAGAGATCGATAGCCGCTTAGCTAAATTGTCTGAAGGTGAAGGTTTAACCTTGGAGTCGCTGTTTGAGCAGCACACGAAAGATGAACTGATCACGACCTTTATGGCGTTGTTGGAACTGATGAAAAATGGCCGCGCACTGGCAACTCAGGAAAAAACGTATGCGCCAATTTTAATTTTTAAAGGAGCCATTGCATGAATCCACTCAGTCAAATTGAAGCGATGCTTTTTGTAGTAGGTGAAGAAGGAATTGGACTAGAAGAACTCGCTTTTACTTTAGAACGTCCGATACCAGAAATTTATCAAGAGATAATCGATTTAAAAAAAATATATGAAGACAATGCCACTTCGGCATTAACTATTTTAGAGGTTGGCAATCATTTTATTTTGAGCACTAAAAAAGAATTTGCGCCCTTGCTAAAGGAATTTGCCCATTCACCGATGGCCAACCGGTTAAGTCAAGCGGCGCTTGAGACGCTTTCGATCATTGCATACAAACAACCGGTGACTCGTTCTGAAATTGACGAGTTGCGCGGCGTACAGTCAAGCGGTGCGGTTCAGACGCTAGTTGCGCGGCAATTGATAGAAGAAAAAGGGCGAGTAGATGGTCCGGGTCGGGCGATATTATATGGAACAAGTGCTTATTTCATGGATTATTTTGGGTTGAAAGACATCAAAGAATTACCAGACGTTCAAAAAATGGAAGAAGATCTAGCAGATGACGAGGAACCTTTGGATCTGTATTATGATCGCTTTAAAGAAGAGGATGAACAATAAATGGAGAGATTACAAAAAGTTATCGCTCATGCTGGAATCGCGTCACGCCGCAAAGCGGAAGAGTATATTACTGGCGGACGAGTGCAAGTAAATGGCGAAGTTGTCAAAGAGTTAGGAACAAAAGTCGGCAAGAAAGATCTTGTGGAAGTTGATGGCGTACCAATCTATCAAGAAGAGCCGGTCTATTATTTGTTTTATAAACCGCGCGGAGTCATCTCCGCAGTTGCTGATGATAAAAAACGAAAAGTTGTAACGGATTATTTTGCCCGAGTCCCAGAACGGATTTATCCAGTCGGTCGGTTGGACTATGATACATCAGGTATTTTGCTACTGACTAATGATGGGGATTTTTCTCAAAAATTGGCCCATCCGAAACATCAGATCGATAAAGTTTATGTGGCGAAAGTAAAAGGGTATGCAGAAAAAAGAACGTTATTGCCATTAACTAAAGGTATTCGGATCGAAGGCAAGAAGACTGCACCAGCTCGGTTTGAAATTCTTTCTACCGATAGAAAGGCAGAAACTAGTATCGTTGAATTGACGATCCATGAAGGCCGCAATCATCAAGTCAAAAATATGTTGGCGGCTGTCGGCTTGCCAGTTCAAAAATTAAAACGAGAACGTTACGGTGATCTGACATTGCAAGGGCTGCGTCCTGGAGAATATCGCCGTTTGAATACGAAAGAAATCCACTCTTTGTTAAACCAATCCAAATAATCAGAGTTATTTACTTGTTTTTTGGAAGTAAACTTGTTATAGTGTGCTTACAATAAAAAAATAATTTAAGGTTCGTCTTCAGGGGCAGGGTGAAAATCCCGACCGGCGGTGATAGTCCGCGAACTGCGCAAGCAGCCGATTCGGTGCAATTCCGATACCGACAGTACAGTCTGGATAAAGAAGATAGGGCTTATTTGAGTAAGATTGTATTCAAGTAACTCTATGCTTTTTTCTGAAGCATAGAGTTTTTTTGTGTAAAATCTCGCTTGGATAGTTCGATGAAGATGTTTCCGAAACGGAGGATTTCAGATGAAGAACTTACGATTACAAAAAATGACAGCAGTAGCAGTGGCAGCAGCAATGGGATTGATTTTACAATTTATCGCTTTCCCAATCGTTCCAATGTTTCCTTTTCTAAAATTGGACTTTAGCGATATTCCAGTATTGATCAATATGTTTATCTTTGGACCATTGACAGGTGTCGCGACTGCGTTTATTCGTTCATTATTGCATTTAACTATGACCGGTTTTTCGGTTGATAATATGATTGGCGATTTTGCCAGCTTCTTTGCATCGACGTTATACACTTTGCCGATCTTTCTATTGTTTAGACAAAAAAATGCGTCAAGACGAGTGTTGGGGCTTGGCTTAGGAATTTTAGCGATGACAATCTTTATGAGTATCGCAAATTATTTTGTAATCACGCCGCTTTACTTAAAGGCATTTGGTCTGACAGCCGGACAAATGTTGGGTATGGGATTAGGCCGCTATATTCTAGTTGGGATCGTACCATTCAATCTACTAAAAGGGACGATCGTCAGTGCCGCTTTCCTAGTACTGCATGCCAAATTGCTCCCTTGGTTATCAAAAAAGACGATGACCTCTCAACATCATTCAGTTTAATCAGCAAAAAATCTCAGACAAAACGTCTGAGATTTTTTTTGTCAAACTATGGTATTATGAATCTTGATATAAGATAGCATGAGAGGGACAACGTTTGGCAGATTCGACGACTGCCGCTTGCTGATCTTTCGGAATAAATTCGTGGGTCGCCTCTGGCTCACCTACAAAAAGTACGATTCCATCATCGGTATAATCAAAAATTTCTGGCGCGATTATCTGGCATAAGCCACAGGCGATACAGCGCTCAGGAATGATTTCGCATTTCATTTTCTCACCTTCCACAGGAGATTTTACTATGACTTTATTTATTTTAACGTTATTTCAGACCGGCTACAAGTTAAGAATATCGACCTTGTATCATTTGTTGGTCGGTAAAAGAACGAGCTCGGTTTTATTGCATGGTTTTTTTTATAAAAACTTGGCTTATTTAGGGACAATGCCGACTTTAAAAGAAGAAACGTTTCAAAGAGTGCTTCAACAACTACGTGCCGATCAGTTGATCACAACTGAAGATGGTCTGGGCGAGCTGACTCAACGCGGGAAAAAATTATTAGCAGAAAATTCGTTTGATTTGAGTGGTTTGGATAGTTTGCGTTATGGGCGTATGCGGGAAAATTCATGGCAGCTGCTTCTTTTTGGAGTTCAAGTGGTCAGTCATCTTTCTTTTAATGAAAAAAACTATTTACCGATCGAAAACCGGCCGTATTATTTACAACAAATCAAAAAATGGCTGGCACAATCACAACCTGGTTTAGTTGCAAGAGTCCAGCAAGAATTGACGGAGATTTTTCAAGGCATATCCCCAGAAATCGCTGATTTTCTTGCTAATCAGATTTCCGGTCATGATTTTCAAGGGAAAACGGCGTTTCAATTATTGCCGGAAAAATGGCAAGAAGCACCTTGGGACACGTTGTATCAACAACGTGCAATCGATCTTTTTTTAGCACAGGCAAAAACAGTTGAGCTGAGCAGATTGTTGGCTGAGTTGGATCAGCAAAACAGCAATCAAAGCATGTTGAAAACACGCGCCTTCTTTTTAGCCGGAAAAACTGCCAGTGAAATTTTAACGTTGCGTCGATTGAAACAAGGGACAATCAATGATCATTTTATTGAATGGGCATTGTTGGCTGCGGACTTTCCCTTTGAACGCTTTGAACACCTTTCTTTTGAAAATTTGACTGAAAATCAGATCATCGATGCGCGCTATCAAGATTATGAAGTGTCGTATTTAAATTTTCGTCTGTCACAAATCTATTACTTGAGGGAACAACCATGGACTTGACAAAAGTATTGAAAGAAAAATTTAATTACGACCAGTTTCGTCCGGGGCAACGCGAGATCATCGAAACGATTTTAACTGGAGAACCCGTTTTAGGCATGCTGCCGACTGGGACCGGGAAATCGTTGTGTTATCAGCTCCCAGGATATTTATTAGATGGAACAGTCATCGTCATCTCGCCGTTGATCTCTTTAATGGAAGATCAAGTCGCGCAATTGCAGCGGATGGGGGAAAAACGAGCGGTGGCCTTAAACAGCTTGCTGTCATCTTGGGAGAAACAATGGATCTTAAGTGAAGCCTATAAGTATAAATTTATTTTCATGAGCCCTGAGATGTTTTTGAATCACGCTGTTCAAGAAGCACTAAAAAAAACAAAACTTGCTTTGATCGTAATCGATGAAGCGCATTGTATCTCACAGTGGGGGATCGATTTTCGGCCGGAATATTTGAAAATAACTGATGGAATCGAAGCAGTCGGGGCATCTGTGATTTTAGCTTTAACGGCGACAGCAACGCAAGCGGTACGAGCAGACATTCAAAAATTGTTATTCAGAAATCGATTCGCAAAAGAATTCGTTTTTTCTGTCGATCGACCAAATATTAGTTATTTTGTTTATCAAGAAGAAAAGTTCAAAAAACTGCAGGAGTTAGTCGCCTCTTTGGGCGGATCAGGGATCATTTATTGTGCTACTAGAAAAAAAGTTGAAGAATTATATCATGCCTTCAAAGGACAGCAGGCGATTGCGTATTATCACGGAGGGCTCAGTGGTCAAGAACGCCGAATGTTGCAACAGCAGTTTTTAGCCGGTGACCTAAGAATCTTGATTGCCACTAATGCTTTTGGTATGGGGATCAATAAAGAAAATATCCGATTTGTGATCCATTACGATTTGCCGGATTCACCAGAAAATTATTTGCAAGAAGTCGGACGAGCGGGCAGAGATGGTCAAGCGAGCCAAGCGATTTTGCTGTATGAAACAGGGGATGAATACATCCATCATTTTTTACAGGAACAAACAAATCAGTCAAAAAAATTATTTGAGATCAAACAAAAGATCAATGATCTAGTTTTTGATGATCCTTTGATAAAAAAATGGGAACAATATTTTCCCGGCGAAAGTTCCCGTTTGATGGAATTGTTGAGTCAGCGAGGCGCAACGAAAAAAATACAGTTGCAAAAAATGCTCGATTACATCACCACAACAGATTGCCGCCGCCAGTTTTTGGTCGCTTATTTTGCTGAAACACTGTCTGCGAAAAATCCCCATTGCTGTGATAACGATGGGGCCAATTTGATCATAAAAACACTTGAACAAGAGCCGATTGAGAAACAATTGTCATGGCAAAAAATTATTCAAAGAATTTTTAAAAATGCTGAGAAAGATTGAAAATCGGCGCCACATTTTCAAGAGCTATGGTATAATACATGGCGATAGCATTTAGGAGGTTAGAGAAATTGAGTAGAAAAGATCGCTATAATGATACGAATAATGAACCGTGGGATCAACATATTTACGAATCTGATAGTGAAGAAGAAAATTATTCGCGCAGCCAGTCTCGTCGTAGTGGCGGCGGCAACAAAGGTGGCGGAAATACGAAATTCTTGACGATTCTAGTCGCGTTATTGTTAGCTCTTATTTTGATTCCGGCTGGTGCTTTTTTCTGGATCACTCGTGGAAATGATGAACCGGCGGCCTCTCCAGAGAGTACAACGCAAGTATCAAAGGTCTCATCAACAAAAGAATCTAGTTCTGAAGAAAGTAGTGCCGAAGAAAGTACCGCTTCAACAGAATCTGAAGCAGCTCAACAGGCTCAACAAGCTGAGCAGCAAGCACAACAGGAAGCCGCAGCAGCACAAGCGGCTGCTGAATCACAAGCTGCAGCATCTCAGGCAGCGGCATCACAAGAAGCGGCACAACAAACCACGCCGAGTTCAGAAACTGATGCAAATGCACAATATGGAACAGTACAATCCGGTGAAGGTCCAAAACAAATTGCTGGACGGTATGGTTTGAGTGTAGATGAATTTTTAGAACTTAATGGCATGACCTTAGACAGTTTTTATTTTGATCCAGGTCAGCAAGTACGTGTGAAATAAGTTGAATACTTTACCGTAATCGATTTCGATTACGGTTTATTTATTGGAAAGAGGCAGAAAATGGAAAATATTTCAATTGCGATCGATGGTCCTGCATCATCAGGAAAAAGTACAGTAGCAAAAATTTTGGCAAGCGACTTTAATTTTATTTATGTCGATACGGGGGCAATGTATCGTACGGTAACTTTTTTAGCGATTAAGCATAATATCGCGTTTTCAGATGAACAAGCGTTGGCAGAGTTGACTAAAAGCTATCCAATCACCTTCAAACCGGCGGCGCATGGACAATCGGTATTTGTGAATGGTGAAGAGATTACTCAAGCAATCCGTCAGCCAGATGTGACGGCGGCTGTCTCAGAAGTTTCTGCGCATGGAAAAGTTCGTGAGGAATTAGTTAAAGCTCAGCGTCAACTTGCCCAAACCGGCGGAATCGTGATGGATGGACGTGACATCGGGACGACTGTATTGCCAAAAGCAGAGATCAAGATTTTTTTAGTCGCTAGTGTCGAAGAACGTGCACAACGTCGATATAAAGAAAATCAAGAAAAAGGGATCGAGATGGACTTTGAAGCAATCAAAGAAGCCATCGCTAAACGTGATTATTTAGACTCGCATCGGGAAGTTTCACCACTCGTTCAAGCGGCAGATGCTGTCTTAGTTGATACGACCGGAATGTCGATTGAACAAGTAGTGACGAAGATTAAAGGGATCATAGACTCAAAAGGTTTCTAATTTTCAGCCAAATCCAATAAATAAAGCGAATTTCTTTCAAATTTTTAGAAAAAAAGAAGAAATCGCTTTATTTTTCATGTGGATTATTCTAAAATAGAACATGTAGTGTATTTTACGTAGAATTGTTGGTGAGGAGGACAAACGGCATGACAGATTTAGAACAAAATTCGATGGACAATGAGAACGTTTCGATGAAAGCAGCAATGGAAAGTGTGCATGAAGTTCAAGTTGGCGATATTGTTAGAGGTGAGGTACTCGCCTTAGAAGACAAACAAGTTATCGTGGGCATTGAAGGCGCAGGAGTAGAAGGTGTAGTCCCTGCAAAAGAACTTTCAACATTACCTGTTGAAGACATCAACGAAGAAGTCAAGGTTGGCGACATTCTTGATTTAGTTGTGATTTCTTCTATTGGAAAAGACAAAGAAAATGGTAGTTATCTTCTTTCTAAGCGCCGCTTAGATGCAAAAAAAGTTTGGGAAGACATTGAAAAAGAATTCCAAGCTGGAAACATTATCGAAGCACCAGTAACTAGCAGTGTTAAAGGTGGGTTAGTTGTTGATGTAGGTGTACGTGGTTTTGTCCCAGCATCAATGATCGATGATCATTTTGTTGATGATTTTTCAGTTTACACTGGAAAGACACTGGCATTCAAAATCGTTGAGATCGAACCTTCTGAGAATCGTTTGATTCTATCGCACAAAGCGGTCGTTGAAGCCGAAAAATCAGAAAAGAAAAAAGAAATCCTTTCCGACTTATATGAAGGTCAAGTAATCAAAGGGCAAGTCGCTCGTTTGACCGATTTCGGTGCTTTTGTTGATCTTGGCGGAATTGACGGTTTGGTTCACGTCTCAGAAATTTCACACAGTCATGTGGCAAAACCAGCAGATGTATTGAGCGTTGGCGAAGAAGTCGAAGTTCAAGTTCTTTCAGTTGATCCAGAAAAAGAACGGATTTCATTATCAATCAAAGCCAATCTGCCTGGACCATGGACGGATATCGAAGAAAAAGCCGCTCCAGGTTCTGTCCTTGAAGGAACCGTGAAACGTTTGACCAGCTTTGGCGCCTTTGTTGAAATTTTCCCAGGAGTCGAAGGCTTGGTGCATATTTCTCAAATCTCTCACAAACATATCGCCACACCACATGAAGTTTTACATGAAGGCGATCAAGTACAAGTGAAAGTTTTAGAAGTACATCCTGAAGACCATCGTGTGGCTCTTTCAATCAAAGCTTTAGAAGAAAAACCAGAAGAAGCAAAAGCTGAACCTGTTGAAGAAGAATCTTATGAGTTGCCAGAAGAAAATACTGGATTTACTATGGGAGACATCTTAGGGGATGCATTGAAAGACGACTCAGCGGATCAAGAATAAACTTTGAAGAGCACACCAGGTTGCTGGTGTGTTCTTTTTATTAATTTAATGAATGAAAAGGGCTCCTTCTCTTGCAAGAAGGAGCTTTCTTAGTTAAACTAAAGAGAATTTGAAAAAGAGCAGACTAGCCTAATTTTGACGGGATCATTTACAGCGAAGGAACAAAAGGAATCACCCGCAGTAAAAGAGTCTGGCCAATTAAGAGGATATACGCTAAGAAAATCAAATTTATTCTTTCTGTTCAGAAAAATAAATACATTAATATTAATTAATAGGAACGAGGTAAGTTATGTCAAATCCTACAATTGCAATCGTTGGCCGCCCGAATGTGGGGAAATCAACATTGTTCAATCGGATCGCCGGAGAACGTATTTCAATCGTTGAAGATACGCCAGGCGTCACTCGCGACCGAATCTATGCTAAAGGTGAATGGCTGGATCATGAATTTTCAATCATTGATACTGGCGGAATCGATATTAGCGATGAACCGTTTATGGAACAAATCAAACAACAAGCGCAGATCGCAATCGACGAAGCAGATGTCATTTTGCTTGTCGCAAGCGGCAAAGAAGGCGTGACGGATGCGGATGAAGCAGTTGCTAAAATTTTATATCGAAGTAAAAAAACAGTCATTTTACTGGTGAACAAAGTCGATAATCCTGAGATGCGAAACGATATTTATGAATTTTATTCTCTAGGTTTAGGCGAACCCTATCCAGTATCAGGCAGCCACGGACTTGGTTTAGGCGATGTCTTAGATGAAGCAGTCAAACATTTTCCTGAAGATAATGAAGATGAAGAAGATCCATCCATTAAATTTAGCTTGATTGGTCGACCAAATGTCGGTAAATCTTCATTGATCAATGCGATTTTAGGGGAAGATCGAGTAATTGTTTCAGATATCGAAGGAACGACTCGAGATGCGATCGATACACGATTTGTTGGTGAAAATGGTCAAGAGTTTACAATGATCGACACAGCCGGCATGCGAAAACGCGGAAAAGTATATGAAAATACAGAAAAATATTCTGTTATGCGGGCAATGCGGGCAATCGATCGATCAGATGTCGTTCTAGTGGTACTGAACGGAGAAGAAGGCATCCGTGAACAAGACAAACGAATCGCTGGCTACGCTCATGAAGCGGGTCGTGGAGTAATCATCGTAGTCAATAAATGGGATCTAGTTGAAAAAGATACTCATACTATGAAAAAATTTGAACAAGAGATCCGGGAAGAATTTGCTTATTTAGATTATGCACCCATCGTTTTTGTTTCAGCTATGACCAAACAACGCTTAAATAAAATTCCAACGATGATCGAAGAAGTCAGCATGAATCAAAATCTGCGGATTCCGTCTTCTGTTTTAAATGACATCATTATGGATGCAGTGGCAATCAATCCAACGCCGACTGACAAAGGCAAGCGTTTGAAGATCTTCTATGCAACACAAGTTGCCGTGAAGCCACCAACTTTTGTCGTGTTTGTCAACGAAGAAGAATTGATGCATTTCTCATACGCACGATTTTTAGAAAACCAAATTCGAAAAGCCTTTGAATTTGAAGGAACACCGATAAAAATCATCCCTCGGAGAAGAAAATAGGATATTTTATCATACTTTTATTTTAGTGACAACAGATTTCGCTGAATGCTAAAACAAGCGTGAATTTTGTGTCATTAATCGCTAAAAACCTTGCTAACATAAGGTTCTTATGCTATCGTTATAAAAGAATATTGACCAAATCAATATTTATTTACTGGTAACTGGACCACTCAGTTATCGGTTAGTGTTCAGATTTCAATACTCATTTCTCAGGAGGTGAATTCATTCATGGCAAACAAAGCAGAATTGATCGAAAAAGTTGCAGCAGCTACTGACTTAACTAAGAAAGACGCTACCGCTGCTGTCGATGCTGTATTTTCAACTATCCAAGACGCATTAGCTGAAGGTGAGAAAGTTCAATTAATCGGCTTCGGTAACTTTGAAGTACGTGAACGTGCGGCCCGCAAAGGACGTAACCCACAAACTGGTGAAGAAATCGAAATCCCAGCAAGCAAAGTACCTGCGTTCAAACCAGGTAAAGCGTTAAAAGATGCAGTGAAGTAATTGCGAAGGTTAACCCGTTGTGGCTCTAAGGCTGCAGCGGGTTTTCTTTTTTCCATAAACTTAAAAGGGGCAGAAAAGAGGCAATAACTGTACAGAAGTGTACAGTCCAAAATGTTCAGTCCTCAAGAAATTGTGGTTCTCATGATTTGATGTGAATGTACACCAATTGTTAAATGGTAGAAACTCGCACTATCTTAAATAGAAATTATCGAAGAGGATGTGGCAAAAGTCTTGTCACATCCTGTTTGTATTGGTGGATGCGTAGCTTTTAGAATAAAAAATGGTATATAAAGGGATACAAAAATTAATTTCTAGTTCAATGTAAAAATAGCTGACAGCTGTCAAAAGTTGAGCAGGCCTTCCAGTGTCATTTCATTTTTCTTGAGAGTAGACGGCGGGAGCCTTTTCACGGTACTATAAACAAAAGGAAAATTTTTACAAAAATGAAAGCAGAAATGTGGGAAAAAAGATGGAGTATCCTTTATTACCAAAACAAATGCCGCAACGAATCAAAGCGGTCTGGCGTAAAAATAACTATGTGACGATGGGGATTTTTCTCTTGCTGGGTATTGCAGGAACCGCGGCATTGGTCTGGTTCGATCAATTTAAAGGGATTTTTAGCGGGCTTATGATTGCTTATTTTGTGCTCCTTGGATTGATCTTTGTGCTGTTGATGGCACTCATTCCTTATCGTTATATGTTTCATCGTTATGAGATCACGACAGAAGATATTGCTTTTCAAAAGGGATTTATTTTTCGATCGATCACGTATGTTCCGTTGAATCGAATTCAACATGTAGAGACAGAACAAGGCCCTTTTTTAAGACAAGAAAACTTGATGGAAATTGTCATTCATACCGCGGCAACTAGTCATCATCTTGCAGGCTTGGATATGCAAGAAGCCATGGCTTTGCGCCAGCAGATCATCGAGCTAGTAAAGGCGGCGAAAGAAGATGTCTGAGAAGAAAAGATTCCATCCATTGGCGATCCTGATTTTTCTATTGAAGGGGATCAGGACTTGGTTCTTTTTACTAGTCTTGTTGATTATTAATGGCTGGATCTACACACTTTATGGAAAATTAGCAGCGGCAGCACTAGTCTTATTGATCATCGGATCAGCGATAGCAAATTATTTTTCGCAAGCTTATCAGATTTCTTCGGAGAAAATCATTATTTATCAAGGAATTTTTCGTAAACATGAAATTGATATTCCTTATGATCGAATCCAAACTATCAAGCAAAGACAATGGTTCTTTTTTCAACCGTTTCATGTGGTCCAACTGCTGATCGAAACAGCGGGAGGCGAGGCTGGCAAAGCCGAAGCTTCCTTGCCGGCAGTCACTGAAGAATTGATCCAAGTGATTGAAGAATATCGGATGCAAGAAAAAGTAATGAAAGAACCGATTTCAGAAACGGCGGCAGCAAAAAGTGCTGTTACAGCGGAACCTGTTTATGTCCATCAAACAACCAATGGTCAAATTCTTTTGTTTGGTTTGACTGATCTGAGTATTTTGGCAGCGGCAGTAACATTGATCGCATTTTTATATGATTTTATTCCTGATGATTGGCTCAATCAAGCGGTGTCTACCTCTGAGCGTTTGCTGCAAGCAGATTGGGTCGTGCTGGTAGGCTTGGGGTTATTTCTTTTATTAGTGCTGGCAGCCGTTTCTATCGCCAAGAATTTTTTACAGTATTACAATTTTAAAGTCAGCAGATATGGGAAAAATCTTATGATCGAGAGCGGCTTATTAGAGCGGCGTGTTCAAAAAATTCCGTTGCAAAAAATTCAAGGAATCAAAATCCGCCAGCAAATTTTACGGCGGCTGTTTGGGATATCCACGGTGGAATTGTTATTAGCCGGTGGTCAAGAAGAAGAAAAAGATATCAGTAAAAAACTTTATTTTTTACCGATTGTTTTTGATCAGCAGTTGTTTGAAAGTCTTGACTCATTGTTGCCAGAATGGGCATTTGATCCTCCCAAGATTCAGTATGTTTCGCGCAAGAGATTATGGTATTTCTGGCGCTGGATCTTATTAGCGGCGGTACCAATCATCGGTATCGGCTATTACTTTAATCGCTGGTTAGCGGTTGGCGGAATAGTGATAGCGGTAATTTTACTGCTTTTTGCTTGGCTGGAAGCGCATTTTCAAGGTTACGCACTGCAAACAGATACTCGCTTGTGCGTACAGACCTTCGCTGGCTTTTCAAAAGTCCAAACTTTTGTGGAACAAAGAAAAATCCAAGCCTTTTCAGAACGAACAACTTGGCGGCTTTATCCTAAAAAAATTGGTCACGTCAGTTTTTGGCTGAAAACAGGAACAACACCGGAAAAAATTTCGTTGAGTTTCATCGATTGGACAGACATCACTGAAATAAAACAGTTCTTTTTGAAAGAGAAAACGTTCAATCGCTACTAAAAAAGAAAAAATTGGCAGTTCGATCAGTTTTTGACGGGAAATCGAAATTGAATCAAATATTATTCCTTAGATTGTTATTTTATTTGCTTTAACCTCTATTTTTCAATTTACGAAAGATCTTCATTAGGATAAAATAAAGATAGAAGATCTAGTGGAAAAAGGAAAAGAAGGTGAAACAATGTCAAAGGAAAGATTATTTTATGTTAAAAAGAATGATTCTTGGCATTCATACGAATTTCTAGCGCAACGAAAAAATGATCCGAAATGGCGGCAAGCTTTTTTAGAGGCTGAAACACTACTGGATCAAGAAGACAAACGCAGAAAGCGGCGTAATTTTATCGTATTAGTGGTGACAATTCCAGTAGTGCTGCTCGCAGTATTGGTCGGATTATATTTTTATGGATCAACTGATGAAGGCACTGTTTCGAAGCGGCAAGTCACGTTGAATGAATCGACCACGGCTTCGACTGAAACGACGGCGGCAACAGAATCAACGGAAGCAGCTGAGGTGGGACAAGTATTAACAACACCTTGGGGCGAACAGGTCACAGTGTTGCGAGTCTTAGCGAATGGCGAGCGAGTCATCAGGGAAGGTACGTCAGAATCTGATCTGAACAATGATGGGGTATTGACCTTTGAAGAATTGTCGCAGGCAGAAGAAGCGGCAAACCAAGCCAATCAGCAGTATTATCAGCAAGAACAAAACAATCAGCTGCAGCCAAGTCAGCAACAAACGCCGCAGCAAACTGAGACGGTACAGGAAAATCAACAAGAGACCCAGCCAAGTCAGACAATCGAACAGCAGACACCGGCATCTCAAGCAGAGACACCTGTACAAAATCAAACGACACCATAAAAAATAATTACTAAAAAGTTCAATGACAGAATCAGTTAAAACCTCGTTTTTTTAATAAAGAGTGAAAATCTTAGTCAGCCTCTTGTACATTTGTTGCGGGAGGTTTTTTTGTAGTATAAAATAAAGAAAACAAGGTGGTGAGCGAGATGGAAGTCGCCTATCAACACAAAGAGAATGCGACGCTGATTATTTATGGTGAAACGGTCGCTTCAATGATGCGAAAAAAGAACTTGGAAAATAAACAAATTCTTTTTTGTGGCAATCAACGCTACTATGATTTATATGCGGAGAAGCTGCGTCAATTTGTACCTAAAACAAGTTCTCATGAATGGTTTATTACACCTAATAACCGGTACTGCAATACGCTGGAAAATTTTCAAGAACTGATCCATTTTCTTGATCGATTCAGCCGGCAAAAAGAGACTCTTTTTCTGGGGATCGGCAATGAAGGTGTGATCGAGCTCTTAGGCTTTGTTCACCACGTGACGAATTTGCAAGCAGAGTTGTGTTTTTTACCGGTATCATTGCGTTCGTTCGCACAAAGTTTGACTTTTTCAGATCAGATCGTTTCTAATAAAAATATGATGACGGTGATGGAAATTGAAGAAGTTCCAGAAAGTATCTTATTTGACCACACGTTGGCGGATCAACAAACAACTGGGAAAATGGTCGATCTCTTGACCCTGATTCGTTGCGGGATTGTTAGCGACTATTCCTTTTTACAAAGTTTATATGTGAATTTTCCGACTCGCGAGGCCCTTTTACAGCATTCTTTTTCGGCTTTCAGCGAAAATCTGATCAATTATTACCAGTTAAATAGCGAACAATTGCGTGATTTCGGTAAAACTTTTGAGAAAGCTTTTTTTCAAACGGAGAACGGCTCGTTACTCTCAAATAGTATGAAGACGATGTTTGGTTTGTTGTTTGAATTGGGCTGGAATATCACCGCAAGCGATCTTCATTTCAATTTTAAAAATTTTATGATATGGTTGGTGCGATTAGGATTTCCAATCGTTGTTCCGACAGGGATCTCGCTCGCTGATTATGGTCAGCAAGTGATCGCTTTAGCACAAGAAAAACCGTTGGCTGGATTGGTTCAAATCGGAAAAGTCGGCGCAAAGAAACTGCCGACTCAGAAAGAATTGCTTCAAACATTTGAAGCGTATCAAAAAATCGTAACAGAGATCAGGGGAGAATAGATGTCAAGTTATAGTGAAAAAATGCTCGCAGCATTAAGAGCTGAAGAGTTAGCAAAAGCCAATCAACTGTTTGAAGAGGCATTAAAAAAAGATGAGCCTGAAATACTTGCAAGTTTTGCCGAAGAATTGCAGGCATTAGGTTTTCTCGATGAAGCAAAACAAGTTTTACTAAAACTTTCAGCAGATTTTCCAACAGAAGATGTTTTTTATCTTTCTTTAGCGGAGATCGCAATCGAAAATGATGATATCGACAGTGCGTTCGATTATTTAGAGCGGATCAATCCAACAAGTGAAAATTACTTAGAAAGTTTGTTAGTGACGGCTGATTTGTATCAAGTGTTGGGGATTCCTGAAGTCAGCGAAGCAAAATTATTGCAAGCAAAAACGATTGCACCGGAAGAACCGTTGATCACCTTTGCGTTGGCGGAATTACACTTTTCTACTAGTCAATTAGGCGAAGCAATCAATGAATATGGTCAACTTCAAAAACAAGGTATCGAAGAGCTGGCAAATATTTCCATTGATGAACGGATCGGTTCAGCCTACAGTATGATGGGCGGGCTTGAAGAAGCACTTCCATTTTTAGAGCGGGCGTTGGAAAAAGAGCGCACATCTGATCGGTTATTCCAACTGGGTTTCACTTATTATCAATTAAAAGATTATCAAAAAGCGATCAATTACTTACAAGAGTTGATCACGCTTGATCCGCAATATCAAAGTGGTTATTACTACCTTGCCGATAGTTTGAAAGAAGAAGAGCTGTTAGAAGAAGCATTACTCGCAGCTGAAGAAGGCATCAAAGAAAATCCTTACCAAGTAGAATTATTGCACTTGGCTTCTGAGATCGCGTACCGTCTGCGAGACAGCAAAAAAGCCGAAGAATTATTACTGCAAGCACTTGAGAGCGGTGAAAAATCCGACGAAACATTGTTGACGTTAAGCAACCTGTATTTGAATGAAGAACAGTTTGACAAAGCAATTGAAATGATTGGCCAGATGGATGAGAAAGACAATCCTTATGCTGAATGGAATTTGGCCCAAGCGTATAATGAATCAGAAGATTTTGAAGCTGCCCGAACGCATTACCAACAAGCATATGAAGACTTGGCTCATGAACCAGATTTCTTAAAAGCTTATGGCCTTTTCTTACGCGAAGATGGTCAAATAGAATTGGCGCGCACCGTTCTGACAAATTATTTACAATTAGAACCAGGAGATTTAGAGGTACAATCATTACTAGAATAAAGAGGTGAAGAAAATGATCGATGTAGCTGAAAAACGTGAATTTCTTGTCTGGCTGATTAATAATGTGAGTTTTCAACGACGCGAAGTGATTTGGATTTTAAACTATTTGATCAATCATGAAGCGATTCTGCGGAATGTTCATATCGTTGAGCAAGCTTTAGAAACAAATCGCGGATTGGTATTTCGCGATATCTCACAAAAAGAAGAACCGATGGTATTTTCAATCGAAGGCCATCAATTTACTAACAGTGATCAAATTTTTCATGAGATTCGTCTACATTGGCAACAGCCGCTATACTTAGAATGTATTTTTCCTAATTCTTGGCAGAACGCCCAATACTTATCCGTTCTTGAGGATAATCCAAGCTTATCGTGGAATGACACTGTCAGCGAAGAGATAGTCTCAGAAGTCGAAAATTTTTTAAAACTGCAAGAGCAAGAAGCACAAATCGAGTTATTGAAAAAACAAATTGATTTGGCATTAGAAGCGGGCGATAGAGAGGCTTTTCTCGGCTTGTCAGATGAATTAAATCGCTTGAAATTGACAGTACACCAATAAAAAACATGACCCAGACAAGTTGTGCAAGCTGTCTAGGTCATGTTTTTTTAGTTGCTTCGTTTTAAGGTGAATCTTCGGCGTTGTGGTTTCAAATAAGTAAATCCTTCGCCTTCGACGTCATGAACATTGCTGATCAAAATAAAGGCTTTTTCATCAACTGAGTGGATAAGTTTTTTTACTTCAGTGACTTCTTGTTGAGAAACCACGATGTAGACGATTCGTTTCACTTCGGATGAAAAACCACCTTCACCATGGAGATAAGTCACGCCGCGTTCTAAATGCGCCATCAACAACTCGGCAATCACATTGCTTTCGTTGGAGATAATCATGACACCTTTAGCCGCATAGCCGCCAGAAGAAAGGACATCAACGACTCTGCTGAATACAAAAGAAACGATCAACGTATACATCATTCGTTTCAAATCTAAGTATGTTAGGGAACAAAGTAAGACAATAATATCAAAAACTAATAATGACTTCCCCATCGTAAAGCCAAATTTTTGTTCAAGAATTCTTGCAATAACATCCGCTCCGCCAGTTGTTCCGCCATTTCGGTAAACTAAGCCGCTGCCAAATCCAGCGAATAGTCCAGCTAAGATCGAGACGATAAATAAGTCATGGTCTAAATTGATCTGTAAAGGAATTCGTTGCCAAATCCATAAAAAAGCGGACAAACAGACCGTTCCTAAAATCGTATAATAAAAAGAACGCTTGCCTAGAATTTTTCCGCCGATCAAGATCAAGGGAATATTGATAAGTAAAGTCGTGTAAGCAGGATCAATCCCGAATAAGGCGCGGATAATCAACGTAATACCGGTCACGCCGCCTTCTGCCAAATGATTCGCAATGTTTAAATAAACCAAACCAAATGCATAAATCGCTGTCCCAACCACAATAAAAAGAATTTCTTTCATTCGTATAGTCATAGTCGTTTCCATATGACACCTCCTAAAAATGATTTAATAGTATAACTAAATGCTGCGGATAGTCAGCCGTTAGAACAAATGCGATCATCAAAAAATAAAAAAATAGTACTTTATACATCAATTTAATTTAAAAAAATGAAGTATAATGCATTTAATAATCGGCTTTCTTGACTTTCGTCCTCAACCAACATAGCATGAAATTCAGATAGTTACAACAACAGGATAGGAAACAAATCTGTTTTTTGATAAGATAGATTTGAGGTGGTTAAATGAATGAAAAGACAATGAAAATCATGCAGCAAGAAGTTGATGATTATATCCAACAATTTAAAATAGGTTATTTTTCCCCCTTAGGACAGATGGCCCGCTTAACGGAAGAAGTCGGTGAGCTGGCTCGTGAAGTCAATCATCATTATGGCGAAAAAACAAAGAAAACGTCAGAAAATCCTAAAACAGTGGAAGAAGAGTTAGGGGATGTCTTATTTGTCACGATAATTATGGCGAATTCGCTCGGAATTGATTTAACAGAAGTCTTTACTCGAAATATGGACAAATTCAATCGCCGTGATCATTTTCGCTTTGAACGTAAAGATGGGTTGACAGAAGGTGGTATTCAATGAGATTAGAAGCTTTTCCTTTAGAATTTCAAGGCGCGATGCCGATCTTGCGAAAATTGCAAGATACTGGTTATGAAGCTTATTATGTCGGCGGCAGCGTTCGTGACATTTTATTGAATAAACCAATCCATGATGTGGACATCGCAACAAGTGCTTTTCCTGCAGAAGTGAAAGAATTATTTCCGCGCACGATCGATGTCGGGATTGATCACGGAACAGTAATGGTTATTACAAAAGAGACTACTTATGAAGTCACGACTTTTCGGACAGAATCAACGTATCAAGATTATCGCCGGCCAGATCATGTGGAATTTGTTCGTTCGTTGAAGGAAGATTTAAAACGGCGCGATTTTACTATCAATGCGCTAGCCGTTGGGATCGACGGAACAGTGATTGATCTTTTTGATGGTCTAGCCGATTTGCGTAACAAAATCTTACGGGCTGTAGGTAATCCGTATGAACGTTTCCATGAGGATGCGTTAAGAATGATGCGCGCATTGCGATTTGTCAGCCATCTAGGATTTACGTTAGAGCCGGATACCTTCGAAGCTATTCAAGAATATCATTCATTGTTGGCAAAAATTTCTGTTGAACGGATCAACGTGGAATTTGTCAAATTGATGATGGGTTCGTTCCGAGAGGCTGGACTGCAATCTTTTGTAGAGTCTGAGTGTTACATCTATTGCCCGGGTCTGCGCAATTATCGTGAAGGATTATTGAACTTTGCCCAACTTCGCGGACCGGCGATTCCGACAGAACGCCAAGCTTGGACATTGTTGATGACGTTGCTTGATTTGGATAGTACAGCGATTCGTCATTTTATGAAAGAATGGAAATGTTCGAATCAATTGATGAAAGAAGTGATTCAAATGGTTCCTGCATTGCAATTTCGTTTGAAAAATGAATGGGACAATTGGACGTTGTATCAACTAGGACGAGAATTGGCGCTTTCGGTTGAATATCTTTTGCATTATTTTGAACAAAAACCAAACTTAGAAAAAGTTCGGCTGCTCTACCAATTTTTACCGATTTATTCATTGAAAGATCTTGCAGTAAAAGGCAATGAAGTGATGGAGAACTTTGATTATCCGCGCGGACCTTGGATCAGTACGACGTTGAACAAGTTAGAACAAGCAGTAGTTGCAGGCAAGTTGGAAAATAATAAACAAGCGCTGCTGATTTTTGCGGAAGATTTTTTGAAAAAGGAGATGCCATGAAAAAGTTAACGAAACAATATCAAGTACAAACAGATCAAACCGCTGTCGAAATGGGTTCGGGAGATCTAAACGTTTTAGCGACTCCCGCATTAGTAGCGATGATGGAAAATTGTGCAAAAGATCTTTTGGCGGATGATCTATCCGCTGAGCAAACGAGTGTGGGCGTTGCAATGAATGTGAAGCATTTGGCACCAACAGCGGTAGGAGCAACCGTAGCAGTTGAAGCTGAATTACTTGAAACAACTAGAAATAAACGCTCGTTTTCCATCAAAGCCTTTGATAAGGAGCAGATGATCGGTGAAGGGACCCATCAAAGAGTCATCGTCGAAACGGATGTATTTTTAAAAAAATTGAAATAAATGCACAACATGTGACCGTTTACTTAAGGTGTGCTAAAATTACTTTTAGATTAGTAGTGAGGAGAATGCAAAATGGCAAGAGAAATGACAGCGCTAAAATTTTATTTTAGAAATGGCGAAACATGGACGATTGATCGCCGATATATTGGTGATTTGTGGATTAAGCAAATTACGACCAGCTTTGGAAGAATTCATGGAAGTGAATTTGTAGAGATTCATCCATGCGCCGGCTTCAAGATTGAAATTTATCAAGAAGGCGATCATGTTCAGACTGCGGATATCAACTTAGGCGGTTTGGAAATGGGGATGTTTGAACGCGCGCGTAAATTTGAAGACATTGAACGGATGGAAATCATTTATCGTTCAGGCCATCCAGATTCTGTTTATTTCCCATATAAAGACAAAGACACTGAAGGTTTAGATAATGTCTATCAATCAACGAAAGTTTCAGAAAAAACAAAAAGTTTGTACATTGTGATTGATCCAACTAAAAATGTTGATGAAGTCTACAGTGAACAATTTTAAATAGTAACTAAGAGGTATGACAAGATTCTTGTCATACCCTTTTTTTGAATAAATAATGAGAAGTAGCTTCCTCCAAAATAAAACGAGATTTCATAAAGAAGTACGCAGGAGTTTTCAGCAATTCCTGCGTATTTCTCTAAGCTGCACTTCCGGCATGCCCCTTTTTTCAGATACGCTTAAAGAATTTGTTAAGGTACCGTAATAAATAGTAGATTCAGCTTGAGTTTTTAATCAGGTACCTGTATACTGTTTTTAGTAAGGTGCCTTATGAAAATAAATTCATTAAAACTAAGGAGCGATCATAGATGGAAAATCAATTAAATGAGCAATTTATGAATCTACAACAAGATTTACGTCGTTACTATCACCGTCAAATGGCAAAAAAACAAGGGTTTGGTTTGCATCGTGGACAAGGCAGAGTTCTAGCATTATTAAAAATAAATCCTGAAATCAGTCAAAAAGATCTGACTTTTGTATTAGGCATGCGTCCACAATCAGTTGGTGAATTGTTGCAAAAACTTGAGAGTAAAAAATTGATCACACGCGAATCATCAGCAGAAGATCGCCGAGTAATGATTATTCGTTTGACTGATTTAGGTAAAGCAGAAATTGAAAAAATGTCTGAAACACCAGATGTTAACGAAGAACTATTCGCAGATTTCAGTGAAGAGGAAAAAGCTGAATGGTCGCGTTTAGTTGAAAAATTAAGTGAATCATTAAAAAATCAATTAGTAAAAGGCGATGACTCTTACGGCGGCGGTAAAGACTTCGATGGTCCAAGGCCACCACACGGACATGGACCTCATGGTTTTCACGGGTCCTATCGAGGGGGGCACCCACACCATTTCAATGAATTCAGCGGTTTTGATTGGTAATTTTGAATCAGTCGTAAAGGAAAAATTTCCTTTACGGCTTTTTTTTGTTACAATAACAAAGAGAAATTTGAGGATGGTTCGAGATGAAAGAATTGAAAGTAACAGAGTTATATAAAACATTTGGAGATAAAACATTATTTGACCGGATTTCCTTTCTGATCCATGAAAAAGATCGAATCGGTTTGATTGGGGTCAACGGTACAGGAAAATCTAGTTTGCTGACGATCTTGGCGGGAAAAGACAGCGGCGACGGCGACGTTTCAGCGATTGAAAAAGCCAGTGATTATCGAATTGGTTATTTGTCCCAAGAACAAAATTTTGCTGCCGAGACACTAGTTTTAGATGCTGTTTTTCAAGGGAACAATCCGCTGATGCAGACAGTGCGCAATTATGAAAAAGCCTTGCTGCAATTAGCAAATGAGAACAACGAAAAAACGCAGCGCAGTTTTACGTTAGCTGAAGAAGCGATGAACAAGCAAGATGCTTGGACCGCTGACAGCGAAGCAAAAGCAATTTTAAACAAGTTAGGGATCACTACATTAGATAAAAAAATCGGCGAACTTTCTGGTGGTCAGATTAAACGAGTGGCTTTGGCTCAAGTATTGATTGATGCTCCAGATTTATTGTTGCTGGATGAACCGACCAACCATTTGGACTATGATGCGATCCAATGGCTGGAAAATTATTTGAAGAGTTATACGGGGTCACTTTTGATGGTGACTCATGATCGTTATTTCTTAGATCGAGTGACGAATCGTATTTTTGAACTTTCTTTTGGAAAACTTTATGAATATCAAGGCAATTATGAAGTCTATCTCGTTGAAAAAGCCGAAAGAGATCGGGTAGCGGTTGAACAAGAAGGCAAAAGAAAACAATTGTACAAGCAAGAATTGGCTTGGATGCGTGCGGGTGCGAAGGCGCGTACAACGAAACAGCAAGCTAGGATCAATCGTTTTGAAGACTTGAAGGAAAATCTTCATCAAGTCAAATCCGATGATCAACTCGAAGTGAATATCGCCACGACGCGTCTCGGAAAAAAAGTTTTAGAATTGAAAAATGCCTCATACACAGTAGTAGGCAAAACGATTTTAACTCATTTTGATCTACTGATCCAAACGAAAGAACGTTTGGGAATCACCGGGAAAAACGGTGCGGGCAAGTCGACCTTGCTGAATATATTGGCTGGTCGGCTGCCGTTAGACAGCGGTGTTATTGAAGTCGGTGAAACGGTCCGTTTGGCGTATTATACGCAACAAAATGAAACACTGGATCCTAATAAACGGATGATCGCTTATTTGCAAGAAGCGGCAGAAGAAGTCAAACAACAAGACGGTTCACAAATCAGTGTCGCAGAAATACTAGAGCGATTCTTGTTCCCTAGATTTATGCATGGAACACTGATCGGCAAATTATCCGGCGGTGAAAAAAGACGGCTCTATTTATTGAAATTACTGATTCAACAGCCGAATGTCTTATTATTGGATGAACCAACCAACGATTTGGATATTGCGACGTTGACAGTATTGGAAGATTACTTGCAAGAATTTTCTGGTGCTGTGATCACGGTTTCCCATGACCGCTATTTTTTAGACAAGACAGCCGAAAAATTATTGATTTTTGAAGGCAACGGTCAAATTGTTTCTTACTTTGGTTCGATTATCGATTACTTGGAACAGCAAACTCCGGTAAAAGAAGAAAAAGCTGTTAAAGCCAAAACACAGCCGAAAGAACGTAAGAAGAAATTCTCCTATAAAGAACAAAAAGAATGGGAAACGATCGAAGATGACATCGCCTTATTGGAAAGTAAAATTGCTGAGCTGACGGAAGCGATGAACCATCAAGGAAATGATTTTACAAAACTGCAAGATCTGCAGAAAGAAATCGATCAGACAGAACAAGCATTGGAAGAAAAAATGCTTCGTTGGGAATATTTGAGTGAAATCATAGAAGAAAATTAAGCAGATATAAGCAGTTTATTAAGAATTGAGCGGTATAATATTAATGACTCAGTAAGTCTGTAAGTGGAAGATTAGGAGGAGCCTCATGCTTATCGCAATTTGGGCGCAGGATAAAAATGGCTTGATCGGCAAACAGAATCGGCTGCCTTGGCATTTGCCTAATGATCTGCTTTTTTTTAAAGAGATGACGATTAACCATACATTAGTCATGGGAAGAAAGACTTTTGAAGGAATGGGCGGCCGACCATTGCCTGAGCGCCAGACAATCGTATTGACTCGGGACAAAAATTATCAAGCAGCGAACGTTTTAGTCATGCACTCATTAAAAGAAGTGCTTGCCTATGACCAAAAAAAGGATGAAAAGACATTTATTGCCGGAGGTTCTGCGATCTATCGTGAATTTCTGCCTTATTGTAAAAAAATCTACCGGACCCATATTGAAGAAAGTTTTGAAGGAGATGCTTATTTTCCTGAGCTGTCTTGGGATGAATGGCAATTGATGGAGCGAAAACAAGGAGCAAAAGATGAAAAAAATCCTTATCGCTATTATTTCGAAACTTATACAAGAATTGACGCTTAGTGTTATAATTTTTCAAGATTGATAAAGAAATAGTTCAACAATGATTTATTCCATCAGGTTTGATATACTAAAACTAATTTGATACTAGGTATGGAAAGAAGGATCAGAATGCCAAATGTTAAAATTGTAACCGACTCTTCTTGTACGATTGAAAAGTCTGTACGAGATGAATTAAATATTACTGTTATTCCATTATCAGTGATGATCGATGATGTGGTTTATCCTGACGATGATGAATTGACGGGAGAGCGCTTCATGGAGATGATGGCACAAGCCAAAAATCTGCCGAAGACGAGTCAACCGCCAATCGGTTATTTCGCCGAACTTTATGATGAATTAGGAAAAGATGGCAGCTCGATCGTCTCGCTCCATATGTCGCACACATTGAGCGGAACCGCTGAAGCGGCACGCCAAGCAACTTTTTTAAGCAGCAGTGATGTGACTGTCATCGATTGCGGGTTTATTGATCAATCGCAAGCTTTTCAAGTAATTGAAGCGGCGAAGTTAGCCCAAGCAGGAGCATCCTTAGCTGAAGTTTTAGCAGGAATTGACCAAGTGAGAAACCACAGCAAATTATTTATCGGGATTTCTTCACTAGAAAATATTGCCAAAGGCGGACGAATCAGCCGTGTAGCCGGAGTAATTTCTAGTGTGTTGAATATGCGGGTCGTAATGGAGCTTGTCGACGGCGAGTTAGTACCAATCACCAAAGGACGCGGTAAAAAAACTTTTAGCAAATGGTTTGCTGCATTCAAAGATGAATTAACCAAAGTCAATGTAAAACAAATCGGGATTTCTTATGCCGGCAAGTTGGATTTTATCGACGAGGCCAAACAAGCATTGCAGGAGCTGTTTCCTGATATGCACATTCCTGTTTTGCATACCAATCCGATCGTTGCTACACACACGGGGCCTGGGGCTTTTGCGATCATGTATTACACAGATTAGTTGAACTTGCCTCTAGCGATAGAGGCACTTTTTTTATAAAGGAGCAGACGACGAATGAAACGATTTTCAATAGTAATGATCCCATTAGCAGCCGCGATCGTTACGCTGCTGATTCTTTTTTTGACAATTCCTAAGGCGGAGTCGCGGATTCGGGTCGTTCGTGATGATAATCAAAATCAAAAGGAATCCGTTCATTTCGTGGCGGTAGGCGATTCGTTGACCGAAGGAGTCGGTGATGAGACTGAACGAGGCGGTTATGTCCCGTTAGTTGCAGACGCTTTGCAGCAAAAGTATGAACTGGCTTCGGTTGAAAAAGATAACTATGGTGTTTCCGGCGAGCGCAGCGATCAAATTTTAAAACGCATCAAAAAGGATTCTGATTTGAAAAATAGTTTGAGGAGTGCAGATTTTATTACGATGACCGTTGGCGGAAACGATCTTTTTCAAGCGTTTCAAAAGAATCTGACTGCTAAAAAAGCCAAACAGTTTGACCGTTCAATTGAAAAATATGGGGAGCACGTCAGTGATATTTTGACCGAGATTCGCGAGCTAAACGCAAAGGCGCCGATCTATGTCGTAGGTATTTATAATCCATATTACTTGAATTTTCCAGATATCAAAGCGATGCAGACCGTGGTTGATAATTGGAATGAAGAAACGCAGAGTTTAACTGCTGCAGCATCAAATTGCTTTTTCGTTCCGGTCAATGACTTATTGTATAAAGGGATTTCTACTAAAGACAGTCAACAAACCGAAAGTTCAAGCTCTGAAGTCAAAAACAATGTCTTATATGACAAAGACAATTTTCACCCGAATAATTTAGGTTATCAATTGATGGCCAATGCGATTCAGGAAAAGATAACAGAGACAAAAGATTTATGGCTGACAAAGGAGAGCAATTAAATCAATGAAAGAAACAAAGAAAAAAATCAACGGCTGGAAAATTGCTTTTCTTATTTTGATTGGGATCATCTTAGGCGGTATTTTATTTTCAACCGTTCGGATCTTCACGGCGCGAGAAACAAATCTGCCGCCAAGCAGTGAAACGACTGTTCCTAAAGGCTCACCTGTTTTAACGATGAATACCAATAAGAAGAAATTAAATACAGTGATGGAATATTTTTTAAATGACTTGCAAAAGGGTTCGGACGTTAAATATGAATTCTATTTAGAAAATCAAGCCATGTTGAAAGGTGAATTCAAAATTTTAGGTGCAAAAGTCGATTTTTATCTTTACTTTGATCCGTATGTTATGGATAATGGCAATGTTCAATTAAAAGCCCGCGACTTGTCGATCGGCACACTGAATTTACCGGTGAGCCAAGTGATGGCGACTGTCAAACGCAGCTTTAAATTTCCCAAATGGGTAGCAATTGACGCCAAAGATCAAACGATTGTCCTAAAATTGAATAAATTCAAATTAAATAATGGCATGTTTATCAAAGCCAACCATATCGATCTAGTTGGGGATGACATCCAATTCAGTTTGTATTTGCCAAAAGAAAAGTAGTCAAATAATTGATTGAATCACTAGTAATCAGTGAGGTGAAGCCAATGCGAAGAAGTTTTTATCAGTATATCTTGACCCAGCGAGGGCATAATTTTTATGACCCTGTCGAAGCATTCGCAGGAGCTGTCGCAAAAGATATTATGTTTCCAAAGTATTCAGAAGATTACCATGAAATTACGGATTACTTAGAATTAAGTGTCGATTATTTAAATTCGATGGATCTTTTTGACCAAGTTTGGGAGAACTATCTAGAAAACAATAAATAATTATAAAGGAAAAGTCGTGGAAAGCTTTTCCTTTTTTTTCTAGCGTGCTATCATGAAAAAAAGGGTGAAAGGAAAATGTGCCTTGCAGAAAAAAACATTACCAGTATCGATTTTTTTAATAGCAATTGTCTTTACGGTGGTGATTACCGCGGTAGTCACTCACTTTATTGAACAGAAACAAACACTGGACAGTGATTCAGTTGTTAAAATCACACGAAATGATTTAGATGATGTCCAAGATCTGTATGATCTGATCAGTACAAACTATGTCGATAAAGTTGACAAGGAGCAGTTGATTCAAGGGGCTTTAAAAGGGATGACGGAATCATTAGAAGATCCAGAATCAGAATTTTTAACAGCAAAAGAAACGAAAGAATTAAATGCTGAAGTGGCTGGCAGTTTTGAAGGAATCGGCGCCAGCTTGCAGCTTGAAAATCGTTTGCCGGTGATCGATCGCGTGCCTGTCAAAAATTCTCCTGCTGAAAATGCGAAGTTGAAGGCTGAAGATATTATTTTAGAGGTCGACGGTCAGAAGACTCAAGATAAGTCGTTAGATCAAGTAGCTAGCATGATCCGCGGGAAAAAAGGGACACAAGTCAAGTTATTGATTCAACGCGGCAGTGAAAAATTTGAAGTCTCACTTGAACGAGATGTCGTTCCAGAAGATACAGTCAAAGGTGAGCTTGATTCGCAAAATAAATCAATCGGGTCCATCCAAATCGATAATTTCCGTGACACGACAGCGTTGGAATTTCGGACGATTGTCGAAAACTTACGAGAAAAAGGTGCCAGTTCTTTTGTAATCGACTTGCGCCAAAATTCGGGGGGATTGGTGGCTGAAGCAGAACGTGTGGCCAGCTATTTCCTAGAAAATGGCGACACAATCGCGCAATTCTCAAATAATAAAAAGGTTATCTCGACGGATAAGGCCAGCAAAAAGATCGATCAAGGTTTCAAAGTCAAAGAGCCGACAGTCTTTTTAGTCGACCAAGAGAGTTCTTACGGGGCTGAATTATTAGCAGCTGCGGTCAAAAGTAAAAATTATCCAATTATTGGTGTGAATACTTTCGGTAAAGGCAGCGTTCAAAGTCTTAGTCCAATCGGCGAAGACAATTATGTTCAGCTGACGATCATGCGCTGGTTCACACCAGACGGTTCATCGGTGGAAGGCAAAGGAGTCGCACCGACGATAGAAGCAGATTATCCTGAATATGCGAAACTTCCGCCTATTTCAAAACAGTCTAATTGGCGGATTGGAGATTCAGGTACCGCAGTTAAAAATGTCAATACGATATTGAAAGCATTAGGCTATTCGACAGAGGGCGATCTATTCAATGATGCGACCAAAGATGCAGTAGTTAAAATCCAAACAGAAAACAATTTAACCGCGACTGGTGCACTGGATAATAAAACGATCGATATTTTACAAGAAGAATTATTCAAATTGGTCAAAACAAATGACGTCGCCTATGCCAAAGCCATTGAAACGCTGACTGAATAATGCGCGTTTATTATTTTTGAGTGCGAGGAGGGAAGTCATTGAAAAAAATACTAACCAAAGGTCATTTATGGCTAGGTATCAAATATCTGTTGATTTCCCTCTTTATCGGTGTCGTGATTCGCGGGTTTCTATTGATTCCCGTCCCTGTGACTGGTAATTCGATGGATCAGAACTTACAGCAAGGCGATATGGTTTTGATGGAGAAATTCAGCAAGATCAAACGCTTTGATGTAATTGTTTTCCAACAGCCGGATGGAATGATCTATATCAAAAGAGTAATCGGACTTCCAGGCGATCAGATTCGCTACGATAAAGATCAGCTTTACATCAACGATAAGAAAGTAGCAGAGTCTTTTCTAACCAACAATCGAAGCAGTGACCATCAAATTTCACCTTATACCACGGACTTTCAACTGACCGAACTAATCGGCAAAAATCAGCTGCCGCCCAATGAGTACTTTGTTTTAGGTGACAACCGGCGGATTTCAAAGGACAGCCGCTCGTTTGGCACGGTTCAAAGTAAAGATATCTTGGGTAAGGCTCAAGTCGTCTATTACCCGTTGACGCATATCAAAATAATTTCCTAAAAAGATGGAGACTTCCATCTTTTTTAGTTCGCGGAAAAACGATTTCTATGAAATCCAGTGAAATCTATTTAAGAAACCGGGTTTAAAATGCAGATGCTAAAAAAACACTTAGCAGAAAATCACAAAAAAATGCTGATTGTGATACAATAACGGATGGAAATAACCGACGAGATTTAGTCAAAAAAATGAATTATTTAAAATGAGTTATAACTGACCATAAAAATTTATTACCTTTTAAGGAGGAATTTACCTATGTCTATTCAATGGTTTCCCGGCCATATGGCAAAAGCAAGGCGGGAAGTTTCTGAGAAATTAAAGTTTGTCGACATCGTCTTTGAATTGATTGATGCCAGATTGCCGCTGTCCTCGCGCAACCCGATGTTAGATCAGATTGTACAGCAAAAACCCCGCTTGATTTTATTGAACAAGGCTGATTTAGCCGATCCCAATCAAACCAATCTGTGGGTCAATTATTTTCGGGACCAAGGACATCATGTTCTTGCCTTAACGGCTAAAAGCGACAAAAGTGTCAAACAGATCGTACCTGCTAGCAGAAAAGTATTAGCAGAAAAAATTGCGCGTGATAGTGAGCGCGGATTAAAGCCGCGGGCGATTCGAGCGATGGTTTTAGGAATTCCCAATGTGGGTAAATCTACTTTGTTGAATCATTTGGCCGGCAAAAAAGTTGCCAGTACTGGTAATCGCCCAGGGGTCACTAAAGGTCAGCAATGGCTGCGTTTTGGCTCGCAATTAGAATTATTAGATACGCCGGGGATCTTATGGCCCAAATTTGAAGATCCCACGATCGGTAAAAAATTGGCGTTGACCGGAGCAATCAAAGATGATTTATTGCATTTAGACGATCTGGCTTTGTATGAATTAGAAATATTTTGCCGGTTTTATCCGGAGCAGTTGAAAGAGCGCTATAAATTAACAGAGGCCGATTTATTCAAAGAATTGCCTGAATTATTAATGTTGATTTCTGAAAAACGCGGCTTTCGAGATGATTATGATCGTGCAAGCGAAATGCTGATTCTTGAGTTGCGCCAAGGAAAACTAGGGCGTTATACGTTGGACCGCTTTGAGGAGCTGAGCGAATAATGGGAAAAATATCCATCACTGAGGTCAAAGCCGAATTAAAAAATATCGTTTCAGCAGAAGATCCGCGGCTACTCGAATTTCAACAAGATCCGCGAAAAGGCGTCCAGTTAGCTGTGGCGCAATGGCAAAAACAACAAACCAAACAAATCGCATTGGCAGAAAAATATCAGGTAATGTCTGCGTTTGAAAATGAGAAGACTGCACAAGGATTTCAAGCAATCTGCGGAATTGATGAAGTGGGTCGGGGACCGTTAGCTGGTCCTGTAGTGGCGGCGGCTGTGATCTTAAATGATACGCATAAAATCTTAGGTTTGAACGATTCTAAACAGCTTTCTGCGCATAAACGAGAAGAGCTGGTAGCGCAGATCCGCGAAAATGCACGCGCGATTGGAATTGGCGAAGCCACTGCTGAAGAGATCGACCAATTGAACATTTATCAAGCGACAAAAGTTGCCATGCAGCGAGCCATCGATCAGTTGGCGATTGCGCCGGATTGTTTATTGATTGATGCAATGGTTTTAGATAATGGACTGCCGCAAGAAAAAATCATCAAAGGCGACGCTCGATCGGTATCGATTGCCGCGGCAAGTATCGTTGCGAAAGTTTATCGGGATGAATGGATGGCTGAGTATGGTGAAAAATATCCGGCTTATGGTTTTAAAAAAAATGCCGGATATGGGACGAAAGAGCATTTAAAAGCAATCGAAACGCAAGGTATTTTGCCAATTCATCGCAAGACTTTCGCTCCAATCAAAAATAAATAAAAATAAAATCCTTCTTTTCGCTGTATCTTTTGATAAAGAGCTGAAAAGAGGGATTTTTTTGAAAAATGAATTTCTTTTACGTCTAAGTTTGGTAAAAGGTGTCGGCACATTTGGCAAACATCGGATCTACCAATTTGCAAAAAAACATCAAAGATGGCAGTTTGACAGTTTAGAAATTCGATTATTGGCACAGACAACTAAGCCTAATGATTGGAATGAATGGACTGCGGAACGATTGCACGAAATAAAAAAGAGTCACCACTATCTAACAATCGAAGACAAGGAGTATCCTGAAAGCTTGCGACAGGTTCCAACACCGCCGTTAGTGCTATTTTATAAAGGTGATCTGACTTTGCTGAATCAAGAACAGTTAGCGATCGTCGGCGCGCGAGAAGCAACTGCGTACGGGTAGCACGTGATACAAAAATTGATGCCGGAACTTGTCAAACGTGGATTTGTGATTGTCAGCGGATTAGCTAAGGGTATCGATAGTTTTGCGCATCAATTTGCTATCAGTAATCAAGGAAAAACGATCGGTGTGGTTGGAACTGGGTTAGATATTTGTTATCCTAAAGCAAGCGGTAATTTACAAATTGAAATGAGCCGACAGCATTTAGTCTTGAGCGAATATCCAAATGGGACCTCTCCGGCAAAATTCCATTTTCCGATGCGCAACCGAATCATTGCGGGTTTAAGTAGCGGCGTCTTAGTAATAGAAGCCAAGAAACGCAGCGGTTCTTTGATTACCGCACAACAAGCTTTAGAATATGGCAAAGATGTTTTTGCTGTCCCGGGATCGATCTTAAATGAACGTTCCAGCGGCTGTCATCAGTTGATTCAAGACGGGGCGATTTGTGTAGAAAAACCACAAGATATTTTAGATTCCTACGATTTATGGAATAAAATTCACTAGACCTGACTTGACAAACAAAAATTGAATAGCGTATTATAGGCTACGATTTGTCAGTAGTTATCGATATATAATAGTAGAAAAAATTGAGGAGGCAAAAATATTTGGCCTATAAATACTTAGTTATCGTGGAATCTCCCGCTAAAGCAAAGACCATTGAAAAATATTTAGGAAGAAATTATAAAGTGGTCGCAAGTGTCGGACATGTCCGCGATTTACCCAAAAGTAAAATGGGGATCGATGTAGAAAATAATTATGAACCCCATTATATTTCCATTCGCGGTAAAGGCGATGTCATCAAAAGTTTAAAACAAGCGGCGAAAAAAGCCCAAAAAGTTTATCTCGCAAGTGACCCGGATAGAGAAGGGGAAGCAATTGCGTGGCACCTTGCTTATTTATTAGGATTGGATCTAAAAGACAAGAACCGCGTAGTCTTTAATGAGATCACGAAAGATGCGGTAAAAGCTGCTTTCAAAGAGCCCCGTTCAATCGATGTATCGCTAGTAGACGCCCAACAAGCACGACGCGCGCTGGATCGTTTGGTGGGTTATTCTATTTCACCGATCTTATGGAAAAAAATCAAAAAAGGCTTAAGCGCTGGACGTGTGCAGTCGATTGCCTTAAAAATAATCATTGACCGCGAGCAAGCGATTCGTGATTTTGTGCCAGAAGAATACTGGAGTATCGATGGAAACTTTAATAAAAAAACAAAAAAATTCAAAGCTAATTTCTGGGGTGTTGACGGTAAGAAGAAAAAATTACCTAATGCAGAAGCCGTAAAAGAAATTACTTCAAGGATCGACAGCAAAGATTATGAAGTGACTAAAGTGGAGAAAAAAGAACGGAAACGAAATCCAGCATTGCCATTTACGACGAGTAATCTGCAACAAGAATCTGCTCGCAAGCTGAACTTCCGAACACGCAAGACCATGATGGTCGCCCAACAGCTATATGAAGGGATCGCCCTCGGAAAACAAGGGACTGTCGGCCTGATTACGTATATGCGGACCGATTCGACTCGTATCTCTGATACAGCAAAGACTGAAGCAGCTGAATTTATCGAAAAAACGTATGGAAAAGAATTCTCGCAGCATCATGCACGCAAGGTGAAGAATCCGCAAGGTTCACAAGATGCCCATGAAGCGATTCGCCCAACGAGCGTTCAACGAACTCCTGATGAAATGAAACAATACTTAGACAAAGATCAATTGAAACTTTATACGTTGATTTGGTCACGCTTTGTTGCTAGTCAGATGACAGCGGCGATTCTTGATACGATGAAAGTAACACTCGAACAAAATGGTGTAATCTTTATCGCCAATGGTTCGAAGATCAAATTTAAGGGATTTATGCAAGTCTACATCGAAGGACGCGATGATGGTAAAGAAGACAAAGAAAATATTTTGCCAGAGCTTGAAAAAGGCGATCTTGTCCAATCTGTCGATATTGAACCAAAACAACATTTCACACAGCCGCCAGCTCGTTTCAGCGAAGCGACTTTGATCAAAACGTTGGAAGAAAATGGTGTAGGACGTCCGTCAACTTATGCGCCTACTTTAGATACGATCCAGCGTCGTTATTATGTAAAACTAACGCAAAGACGTTTTGAGCCGACAGAACTTGGTGAAATCGTTAATACGTTGATCGTAGACTTCTTCCCGCAGATTGTTGATGTCAACTTTACCGCGGAAATGGAAAATGATTTGGATAAAGTCGAAGACGGCAAAGAAGAATGGACCAAAGTGGTCGATCGTTTCTATAAACCATTTGCGGTAGAATTAGAAAAAGCCGAAGAAGGAATCGAAAAGATCCAGATCAAAGACGAACCAGCTGGTTTTGATTGCGATGTTTGTGGACATCCGATGGTCATTAAATTAGGCCGTTATGGAAAATTCTATGCATGCAGCAACTTTCCTGATTGCCGCAATACGAAACCAATTGTTAAAGAAATTGGCGTGGAATGTCCCGTTTGTCATGAAGGTCAAGTAGTTGAACGGAAATCGAAAAAGAATCGTTTATTCTATGGCTGTTCACGTTACCCAGATTGTGACTTTACCTCTTGGGATAAACCAGTTGGTCGGAAATGTCCAAAATGTGACGGCTATTTAGTTGAGAAAAAAGTCAAAGGCGGCAAACAGGTTGTTTGTGTCAATGGCGATTATGAAGAAGCAGTACAAAAATAATTTCCATAAGTGAGGGAATCAATGGTAAAAACAGTCAATGTTATCGGGGCAGGTCTTGCCGGAAGTGAAGCTGCGTGGCAGTTAGCAGAAGCCGGTGTTCCTGTAAATCTATATGAAATGCGCCCGGTGAAGTCAACTCCGGCGCATCATACTGCAAATTTTGCAGAACTTGTTTGTAGCAATTCGTTGCGGGGCAACGGGTTGACGAATGCAGTAGGTGTCTTGAAAGAAGAAATGCGCCGCTTGAATTCAGTTGTGATCGCATCCGCAGATGAGACCGCGGTGCCGGCGGGCGGTGCACTTGCTGTCGATCGGACAAATTTTTCTGCACTCGTTACTGAAAAGGTCAAAAATCATCCGATGGTGACGGTCATCTCTGAGGAAGTCACAAAAATTCCTGATGGGATCACGATCATTGCAACAGGACCTTTGACTTCTGAAGCATTGGCAAAAGAAATCGCTGCGCATAATGGTTCTGCTGGTTTTTATTTCTATGACGCAGCGGCACCAATCATTGATGAATCGACGATTGATCACGACAAAGTCTATTTGAAATCCCGCTATGATAAAGGCGAGGCGGCTTACTTGAACTGTCCGATGACAGAAGAAGAATTCATGCGGTTTTATAATGCATTAATCGAAGCCGAAGTCGCACCACAAAAAGAATTTGAAAAAGAGAAATTTTTTGAAGGCTGCATGCCAATTGAAGTTATGGCAAAACGCGGAGTCAAGACGATGCTGTTTGGTCCGATGAAACCTGTCGGCTTAGAAGATCCGAAGACTGGCAAGCGTCCTTATGCCGTGATTCAATTGCGCCAAGACAATGCCGCAGCTTCAATGTATAATATCGTTGGTTTTCAAACTCATTTGAAGTGGGGCGAACAAAAACGCGTCTTTCAAATGATCCCAGGTTTGGAAAATGCAGAATTTTTACGTTATGGTGTGATGCACCGCAATAGTTTCATGAATTCACCCGAGCTTTTGCAACCAACCTATCAAAGCAAAAAACGCGAGGACTTATTCTTTGCTGGTCAAATGACTGGTGTTGAAGGATACGTGGAAAGTGCGGGCAGCGGGCTAGTTGCCGGATTGAATGCTGCTAGACTTGCTAAAGATGAAGCGTTGATCGAATTTCCTCGTGAAACTGCGATTGGTTCGATGGCTTATTACATCACGCATGCTGAGGGCAAACATTTTCAACCGATGAATGCGAACTTTGGGTTATTTCCTAGTTTGCCAGAACGGATTCGCGACAAAAAATTACGCTACGAAACATTGGCTGAGCGTGCACTGAATGCTCTAGCTGAAATGACTATTTAAAAAAGATCTTTGCTGCTTTAGCGGCGAAGATTTTTTATTTGCATAAATAAAGCGAATTCAAGTCTATTTTCGGTAGTAATTGTGAAATATTTATAAATAATTGTTAGTATATTCGTGAAAAATCAATAGATTCTGACAATTCAATTGTAATTAAAAAGCTCTTATGCTACATTTGTGATATGTTTGCGAGGTGAGAAAAAGTTTGGAAAATGAAGCAGTGATGCAAGAGTTTGTGAGTTATTTAATGACCGAACGCGGCTACTCAGAAAAAACGAAAGAAGCCTATCAACGAGACTTGAATGATTTTTGTGATTTTTTAAAAAATTCTGGGGAAGCTTCATTATTGCCGGTGAGTCATTTAGATGTTCGGGTGTATTTAGCCTTTTTGAATGATCAGAAATATAGTCGCAATACGATCAGTCGAAAGATTGCTAGCTTACGATCTTTTTATCAATATCTCTTGAAGCATGAAAAGATCACAGAGAACCCTTTTTCTTATGTTCATCTCAAGAAAAGACAAGCCCGTCTGCCGCGTTTTTTCTATGAAAAAGAAATCGAGGTACTATTTGCAAGCGTCGAAGGAACGAAGCCGCTAGATCAGCGTAATCGTGCATTGCTGGAAGTTCTGTATGGTTCTGGTCTTCGGGTCAGTGAGTGCGCTAATCTTGATTTATCAGTGATTGATTTTGATAACTGTGTCATGCTGATCCACGGAAAAGGGAACAAAGATCGCTATGTACCGCTGGGTTCTTACGCAGCCGATGCGATCCAAGCCTTTATACAAGATGGGCGAAAACAGATCATGGATCACTTTGGTAAAGAGCATGATTATTTGTTTATCAATCATCGCGGCGAACAGATCACGTCGACCGGGATCGAATACGTCCTCAATCAGATCATAAAAAAGAGCAGCTTGAACAGCGACATCCATCCGCATATGTTGCGGCACACGTTTGCTACGCATCTGCTAAATAATGGTGCTGACTTACGGACGGTCCAAGAATTATTAGGACATGCCAATTTATCAACAACCCAAATTTATACCCACGTTACAAAAGAAAGTTTACAAAAAAGTTATCGCTCGTTTCATCCAAGGGCTTAAAAAAATAAATAAACAGTCACTGCTCGTTTTAAATTCAAAGCGCGCAAGTGACCAGGAATAAGGAGAGAATAAGATGTCTGAATCACAATTTCATTCAACTACTATCTGTGCAATCGAAAAAGATGGGAAACTAGCCATGGCCGGCGACGGTCAAGTTACCATGGGAGAACAAGTAATCATGAAAGGAACGGCGCGTAAAGTACGTCGAATCTATAATGGCAAAGTTGTTGTAGGTTTTGCCGGAAGTGTAGCTGATGCGTTTACGTTAGAAGAAAAGTTTGAAGGCAAACTGAACGAATACAACGGCAATCTGCAACGTGCGGCTGTTGAATTGGCCCAAGAATGGCGCACACAACAGGCGATGAAAAATTTAGAAGCTTTACTGATCGTTATGAACGATCAAGAAATGTTGTTAGTTTCTGGTAACGGTGAAGTTATTGCTCCTGATGATGGCATCTTAGCGATCGGTTCAGGTGGAAACTACGCCTTGGCAGCAGCACGGGCAATGAAAAAACATAATTCTGAGATGAGTGCAAAAGACATCGCTGAAAGCGCGCTGAATATTGCTGCGGATATTTGTGTTTTCACTAATCATAATATTATTGTAGAAGAAATGTAGTTTGAAACGCGGCTGAAATCAGCCTATTTTTTCTAAAAAACTAGCATAATACAAGTAAGGAGAATCAAAATGACAGAAGTTAATAAAACCCCAAAAGAAATCGTCAGTGAACTGGATCAATATATCATTGGACAAAATGATGCAAAACGTTCTGTTGCGATCGCGTTGCGCAATCGTTATCGTCGGATGCAGTTAGAAGAAACAATGCAGCAAGAAGTCACACCTAAAAATATTTTGATGATCGGACCGACTGGTGTCGGAAAAACTGAGATCGCTCGCCGCTTGGCACGAATCGTCAACGCTCCATTTGTCAAAGTTGAGGCGACAAAATTCACAGAAGTCGGTTATGTCGGACGCGATGTGGAATCCATGGTCCGCGATCTAGTTGAACATGCAATCACAATCGTTGAAAAAGAGGAATATTCAAAAGTTTATGCGCAAGCTTTGAAGCGAGCAAATAAACACTTAGTGAAAGTTTTAGTTCCAGGGATCAAAAAAGAGCAAAAACAAAGCGGTAATCCTTACGAACAAATGATGAATATGTTCAACCAAGCACAAACTGAACCAAAAGAAGAGCTCACAGAAGCGATCAAAGTCAATCGCCAAACGGTTCTTGAACAACTAGAAAAAGGGTTATTGGATCAACGAGAAGTAACAATCGAAATAACTGAACCGAAAAAATCAATGCCGATGAATAATGGATTAGAACAGATGGGAATCGATTTGTCTGATACATTGGGCGCTTTGACCCCTGAGAAAAAGAGCAAACGAACAGTGACTGTTAAAAAGGCTCAAGAGCTTTTAGTAAAAGAAGAGCAAGCGCAGTTAGTCAACGAAGGCGATATTTCTACTGCAGCAATTAAATTAGCAGAAAGTTCTGGGATCATTTTCATCGATGAAATCGACAAAATCACGTCAAAATCACAACAAAATTCGGGCGAAGTATCGCGTGAAGGTGTCCAAAGAGATATCTTGCCAATCGTGGAAGGTTCGCAAGTAAATACTAAATATGGAGCGATTCAAACGGATCATATTTTATTTATTGCAAGCGGTGCTTTCAGCTTGTCAAAACCAAGTGATTTGATTCCGGAATTACAAGGTCGTTTCCCGATTCGAGTTGAATTGAACGATCTATCAGCAGAAGACTTCGTGAAAATTTTGACTGAACCAAATAATTCTTTGATCAAACAATATGTTGCGTTAGTAGGGACTGAAAATGTCAAAATTATTTTTACCCAAGAAGCGATTGAACGAATCGCTCAGATTGCCTTTGATGTAAACCGGGAGACAGATAATATCGGGGCACGACGCTTGCACACGATTTTGGAAAAATTATTGGAAGATTTATTATTTGAAGCACCGGATATGCAAATGGGCGAAATTAAGATCACTGAAGCCTATGTGGATGAAAAATTAGCATCAATCGCTCAAAATAAAGATCTGAGTCGCTTTATTCTTTAAAGTATGGGAGGAGAAAAAGTGGAAACATTATTAGAAAAAACACGTCAGATAAATAAATTGATGCAACAAAAAAATGCTTTTGAGCCTGAAGCAGAATTGCCTTACAATAATATGGCACGGATTTTAGGGGACATCTTGGGGACGCTGACGTATATTATCGGGGCTGAAGGAAAATTGTTGGGACTAAATGAAAAAATCAATATCAATACTGATCGGGTCCGTTCGTTTTTAGTGGATCGTCAGTTTCCGGACAGTTATGTCTCAGGGATGAAAGAAGTCATCCGGACCGAGGCAAATATTCCAGTAGAAAATGAATTGACCGCCTTTCCCACCGAAAGAGCAGAACTTTATCCTAATGGACTGACAACGGTTATTCCAATCTTTGGTTCAGGCGAACGTTTAGGAACGATTGTGTTAGCGCGAACAGAAGGAATATTCAATGACGATGATCTTGTCTTAGCCGAATATGGCGCAACGGTTATCGGAATGGAGATTTTATACCAACAGTTTTTACATGTCGGAGAAAAAATCCGTAGTCAAACGGCTGTTCAAATGGCGATTTCTACGCTTTCATATAGCGAATTAAAAGCCGTCAAAGCGATTTTTGAAGCGCTGGAAGGTGACGAAGGTCGATTGACTGCCTCAAATATTGCAGATAAAATCGGTATCACACGTTCGGTGATCGTGAATGCTTTGCGAAAATTAGAATCAGCCGGGATCATTGAATCACGTTCACTTGGAATGAAAGGAACGTATTTGAAAGTTTTGAATCCATTGTTTAAAGAGGAATTAGTTCGTCATAAATAAGGCGGAAAACTAAACGAAGCTAACAACGAACAGAAACGATTAGAAAGTTCAATTTTAGTTAGAATGCACTATGAGAATCGGAAGTAGTAGGAATAAGGAGTGAATACTTATGTCAGTGACAATCAGTAATGATTTTTTAGTAGCGACGATCAATGAAAAGGGCGCAGAACTTGCCAGTCTGCGTGCCAATGAGATTGAATATATCTGGCAGGCAGATCCAAGATATTGGGGCCGGCATGCGCCATTGCTATTTCCGTTTGTGGGACGTTTAAAAGACAATCAATATACGTATCAGGGGAAAAGCTATCCGATGGGCCAACACGGATTTGCTCGTGATAAAGACTTTACAGTTGTTGAACAAACAAAAGATAAAGTGACTTTGTTACTTGAAAGCGATGAAGAAACAAAGGCCGTCTATCCATTTGATTTTGCTTTGACAGTCAGCTATGAAATCTGGGGCGATGGTCTTCGGATTCGCTTTAATGTTGAAAATACTGGGTCAGAAGAAATGATTTTTGCTTTAGGCGGACATCCGGCTTTCAATATTCCATTGACGGATGATTTGAAATTTGAGGATTATTTTATTGCTTTTTCACCACAGAAATCGCGGGTGAAAATTCCTTTAGAAGGTCCATTTACAAATCTGGATCAAAAAACGATTGGTCAAACCAATACCAACATCCAGTTGAGCCGCGAGCTGTTTAAAGAAGATGCCTTGATCTATGAGACACGCAGATTAAATGCATATACATTAGGCAGCGAAGAATCCTCTCACAGTGTGACTGTAGCCTACAATAATATTCCTTACGTCGGTCTATGGTCGCCGTATCCTGCTGAAGCGCCATTTGTTTGCATTGAACCGTGGTGGGGATTTGCGGATACAGTAGACAGCACGGGTCGACTTGAAGATAAAGCGGGGATGAATCGTTTAGCCACAAAAGAAAACTTTAAAACAGAATTCTCGATTACCGTAAGCTAAATAGTATCTGAGCGCTCAGTCTTGAAAATGAGACCGATTCGTTAAACAAATCGTTATAAAAAAACGGCTGGGACGCATTGTCTCAGCCGTTTTTGAATTCAATCAAGCTGTTAATCGAAGGGGACGACCCAATCAGCGCGATGATGGGCGTCAAAGCAGAGCTTGATTTGTTCCGGTGTGTTTTTGGCCTCAGCTAAAGACGGCAAGTTATCATTAGTAAACCAATCAATCTGGATCGTTTAGATATTTTCGACAAAATCGCCACCAAGCAGTTCGCATTCTACAAAGACTTTGCAAACACTGTAAGCGTAGCGCGGCAGATTGTGTTTATTGCGATCTTGAATAGCGATAACTTTTGCTGGTTTGACTTGCAAGCCGGTTTCTTCCAGCGTTTCTTTAACAGTATTTTCTTTAATCGATTGATCGAAATCAACCCAGCCGCCTGGCAATGACCAAAGCCCATTTTTTTCTTGCACCAGCAAGATTTTATTTTCACTAAATATCGCCGCGCGTGTATCCAATTTTGGTGTGGGATAACCGGACTCCGTCGCAAATAATTCTCTCAATTTCAAGCTAGGCAGCGGGGATTGCACAGCCAGTATCTCTGTTGCAATAGTCCGAATTCGTTCAAAACGTTCTTGATCGAAGGGATCTTTCGTATAAGCAAGTCCTGCTTGAGCCAGTGCTTGCAGCTCGATTGCCCAATCCAATAATTGTTCTTCCATTATTTCTCCTTTTTATTCAAGCCAAAGGAAACACGATTTTCTGTTCCGTTTTTGATCCGTATGATATTTTCTTTGTGACGATACATGATATAACAAGTCAAAACGAAACAGACTAGTGTCAGCAGCCAATTGTATGTGGGTAAAATCGTCGGCCAGACATAAGGTAGAAAAATTGAAGAAAGCGTGACAAAAATGGCTGAAGTAATACTCGCCGCGCTGACCATACTAGTAATGTATAAAACGATTAAAAAGAAAACTATTGAATAGCAAAAAAATAATGGCGCAAATCCTAACAGCATCCCCGCGCTAGTAGCGACCGCTTTACCACCTTTAAAGCCGGCAAAAATCGGCAATGTATGACCGATGACCGCAACTAAACCAAACCATAACGGATTGATCTCCAGATGAAAGATCATAGGCAAACAAGTTGCTAAAGTTCCTTTTAATAAATCCATTGCAAAAACAATCAGTCCCGCTTTTTTTCCTAAAATACGAAACGTATTGGTCGTGCCGGAATTTCCGCTGCCGAACTCGCGGATGTCTTTTTTAAAAAAAGTTTTTCCAATCCAAATGCCTGAAGGAATAGAGCCTAAAAGATAAGCTACGACTAAAAGTATAGCGATTTTCATATGAATCCTCATTTCTTCGGTTAGTAAGGTCATTTTAGCAGATTTCAAAAGAGTGAACAAATTCTAATCCCATGATATACTGATTATCGTAAATAAATAAAGTGAGCGGGGGAAATCAAATGAGTTTTCAAAATCCTAGTCAAGAAAAAATTTTTCAATATTTAGCTGAAGCCAAAGTGATCGCGGTAGTAGGACTTAGTTCAAATCCTGCTAAAACCAGTTATCAAATCGCTGAAATATTAAAGGCTCATGGGTATAAATTATACGGTGTAAATCCTAAGTTAGCTGGCCAAACGATCAATGAGATTCCGGTCGTAGAAAATTTAGCCGCTGTACCTGAGCCAATCGATATCGTGGATATCTTTAGACGAAGTGAATTTTTACCAGGAATCGCCGAAGAATTTTTAAAAACTGACGCTAAAGTTTTTTGGGCTCAGCTTGGATTGCGCAGCGAAGAAGCTGCCAAGATCTTGCAAGATCAAGGACGCAACGACATTGTTATGGACCGTTGTGTGAAGATTGAATTGAATAAAAGAGCGTAATCTGTGAGTTGATTTTCTTAAAAAAAATGGTTAAAATGCCTTTTCAGAAATAGGAGAGGCTTTTTTTTTGGACTTTTTTAGCGTATCATACAAATGATGTACGTTAGATAAAGATACCAAACTAGCTTGGCTGATGATTAAATGGATCAATGCTATAACCTGAAATATTAGTGGAGCAGCTAGATGGTATAAGGTACAGACAATAATTCATTTTTTTAAGGAAAATGATTACGCAAGAAGTAAGGAGCTGTAGGATTGGCTAAGATAAACAACGAATACAATGACGCTTCGATCCAGGTGTTGGAAGGATTAGAAGCAGTTAGAAAACGCCCGGGGATGTATATCGGCTCGACAGACAGTCGCGGATTGCATCATTTGGTTTATGAGATTGTTGATAATGCAGTCGATGAAGCATTATCAGGCTATGGGAATGAGATCGAAGTCACTCTTCATCATGACAATAGTGTAGAAGTAAGCGATAAAGGACGCGGTATGCCAGTCGGAATGCATGCTTCAGGAATTCCAACGGTGGAAGTAATCTTTACAATCTTACATGCCGGCGGAAAATTTGGTCAAGGTGGCTATAAAACTTCCGGCGGATTACACGGCGTTGGTGCCAGTGTAGTCAATGCGTTATCCAAATGGCTAACAGTAACGATTGTTCGAGATGGCGTAGAATATCAAGAAAAATTTAAAAACGGCGGCAAGCCGCAAGGAACGTTGAAAAAAATCGGCAAGACCCGCAAACCGAATGGGACGACCGTACATTTTTTACCTGATACTGAAATTTTTACGGTTTTAAATTTTTCTTATGAAACACTATCAGAACGGTTACGCGAATCAGCATTCTTATTGCGAGGCGTCAAGATTACCTTGACTGATCTGCGCGGGGAAGAAAAATTGGAGGAAGTCTTCCATTTTGAAGAAGGGATCAAAGAGTTTGTTGAATACTTGAATGAAGACAAGGATACTTTGACACCAGTTGTTTACTTTTCTGGCGAACGTGAAGGAATTGAAGTTGAATTTTCTTATCAGTACAATGATGGTTATTCAGAAAATCTATTATCTTTTGTCAACAATGTTCGAACCAAAGACGGCGGAACCCATGAATCCGGGATGAAGACGTCGATGACGAAAGCTTTCAATGAATATGCACGTAAATTGGGACTGTTGAAAGAAAAAGATAAGAATTTAGAAGGATCAGATTTTCGTGAAGGTCTTTCTGCCGTCTTATCTGTTCGAATTCCAGAAAATCTACTGCAATTTGAAGGGCAAACGAAAGAGAAATTAGGCACACCGGCAGCCCGAGGAGCAGTTGACAGTGTGATCGGCGAACAGATGGGCTTTTATTTGCAAGAAAACAGCGAAAATAGTCAGATGCTGATTCGTAAGGCGATCAAAGCGCGAGAAGCGCGAGAAGCGGCGCGAAAAGCTCGTGAAGAAAGCCGAAACGGCAAGAAACGTAAAAAAGGTGAATCACTGCTTTCAGGCAAGTTGACTCCCGCACAATCTCGCAACGCAGCTAAAAATGAACTTTTCTTAGTCGAAGGGGATTCCGCCGGCGGTTCAGCTAAACAAGGGCGCGATCGAAAATTCCAAGCGATTTTGCCATTGCGTGGAAAAGTCATCAACACCGAAAAAGCTAAGATGCAAGATATTTTGAAAAATGAAGAGATCAATACAATGATCTATACGATTGGTGCGGGTGTTGGACCAGAATTTGCTATTGAAGACTGCAATTACGATAAAGTCATCATCATGACCGATGCGGATACAGATGGTGCCCACATCCAAGTTTTGTTATTGACATTTTTCTATCGCTACATGAAACCATTGATCGAAGCTGGAAAAATTTATATCGCGTTGCCACCATTATATAAAGTCTCAAAAGGGGCTGGCCGTAAACAAGTTGTTGAATATGTCTGGACTGATGATGAATTACAAAGTGTGATCAAAAAAGTTGGTAAAGGCTACATGCTGCAGCGTTATAAAGGGCTCGGCGAAATGAATGCAGAACAATTATGGGAGACGACCATGGATCCAGAATACCGGACGCTTGTCCGAGTACGGATTGATGACGCTGCTCAAGCAGAGCGCCGTGTGACAACTTTAATGGGGGACAAAGTAGAACCGAGACGGAAATGGATCGAAAGCCATGTCCAATTTACTTTAGAAGAAGACGGCAGTTTATTAGACAGCAAAGAAGACGGACCAACTGCCGCAACAACGGAACAAAAAGCAGAAATGACTGGCGAGGGCGAACCAAGCAGTCTGTTTGATGAGTAGGAGGTGGTCGAAGAATGGATAAAAAACATTCAATTCAAGAATTAACATTAGAAGAAGTGATGGGTGACCGATTTGGCCGCTATTCAAAATATATTATTCAAGAACGGGCATTGCCGGATATCCGGGATGGGTTGAAACCTGTTCAACGCCGAATCTTATTTGCAATGAATAAAGACGGCAATACTTACGACAAAGGTTTCCGAAAATCAGCGAAATCAGTCGGAAATATTATGGGGAATTATCATCCACATGGGGATAGTTCGATCTATGAAGCCATGGTACGGATGAGTCAAGATTGGAAATTACGTCAAGTTCTGATCGAAATGCACGGAAACAACGGTTCAATGGATGGTGATCCGCCAGCTGCGATGCGGTATACCGAAGCACGTCTGTCGCAATTGAGCGGAGAGATGCTGAAAGATATCGAAAAAGAAACGGTTGACTTAGTTTGGAACTTCGATGATACCGAAAAAGAACCGACTGTTTTGCCGGCGGCGTATCCTAATTTATTGGTCAATGGCTCGACAGGGATTTCAGCGGGGTACGCAACGGAGATCCCTACCCACAATTTATCTGAGGTGATTGATGGAGCTATTTATTTAGTCGACCATCCAGATGCGCCTTTAGAAAAAATCATGGAATACATTCCAGGACCTGATTTTCCAACTGGTGGGATCTTACAAGGCAAAGCTGAAATAAAAAAAGCGTATGAAACAGGAAAAGGCAAAGTTATTCTTCGTTCAAAAACCTCAATCGAACCGCTAAAAGGCGGCAAGCAACAGATCGTTATCCACGAGATCCCTTACGAAGTAAATAAAGCTGTTTTAGTGAAAAAGATGGACGAGATCCGTTTGAATAAAAAAGTTGACGGTATCGCTGAAGTACGTGATGAATCTGACCGGACAGGACTGCAAGTCGTCGTTGAATTGAAAAAAGATGCGAATGCAGAAGGAATTCTAAATTATTTATTCAAGAATACGGATCTACAAATCAATTACAATTTCAACATGGTAGCAATTGATAATATGACGCCGCAACAAGTCGGGCTGAAACATATTTTAAAAAGCTATATCGAACATCGGAAAATAGTGATCACTAAACGCAGCCAATATGAACTTGCCAAAGCGCAAAAGCGCCAACATATTGTTGAAGGGTTAATGAAAGCTTTGTCGATCCTTGATGAAGTGATCGCGACGATTCGAAACAGTAAAGATAAAAAAGATGCCAAAAATAATTTGGTTGCACGCTTTGATTTCAGCGAAGAACAAGCAGAAGCAATCGTAACCTTACAATTGTATCGTTTGACCAATACAGACATTACCCAATTGGAAAAAGAAGCTGCTGAGCTAGCTGCCGAGATCAAAGAACTAAACTTGATTTTAAACAGCGAAAAAGAATTGCATAAAGTCATGAAGCAAGAATGGCGCCAAATCAAAAAGAATTACGGAAACGATCGTTTAACACCGATCGAAGATGAAATCAGTGAGATCAAGATCGAAGCAGAAGTATTGATCGCTCAAGAGGATGTTGTCGTAACATTAACGAAAGAAGGTTACTTAAAACGCAGCAGTTTGCGTTCGTATAACGCTTCACGTTTGGATGAGCATGGCATGAAAGAGGGCGATACGATCATTTTCATCGATAAGTTGAATACATTGGATCATTTGCTGATTTTAACGAATCATGGCAATATGATCTATCGGCCTGTTCATGAGATTACTGAGTTGAAATGGAAAGACGTAGGTGAACATATCTCACAAACGATCACCAGCCTGTCGATGACAGAAGAAATCATCGCGGCATTTCCTTACAAGGAGATCGACGCGAATAAATTCTTTATCTTTATGAGTAAAGAAGGCATGATCAAACAAACGCGTATGACAGAATTTTCACCATGGCGGACCTACCGCAGCCGGCCGACAGCAGCAATGAAAATGAAAAATCCGACCGATCAGATCGTATCAGTCTTTTTAACCGATGAAGTGCATAAGGTAGATGTATTTATTGCTTCTCATCGCGCCTTTGGATTACGCTATCCGTTAGATGAAGTTCCTGTAGTGGGTGCAAAAGCGGCGGGTGTCAAAGCAATCAATTTGAAAGAAGACGACTATGTGGTAGCCGGTGCACTAGTACCTTCTGAAGGGGATTCACCAATTTTACTGCTCAGCCAACGCGGGGCGGCTAAACGAATGCTTGCACAAGAATTGCCGCAATTAGGTCGAGCCAAACGCGGTCTGATGATTTTCCGGGAGTTAAAGAAAAGTCCGCATCGCTTAGTTTATTTGACGACTGAAACAGAAGGAACCTTGGCATTGACAACAAGTAAAGGGATCGAAAAAGAAATCGAGATCGCGGATGTTGCGATCAGTGATCGGATTTCAAATGGGACATTTGTGGTCAATGAGAAGCAAGAAGGTGAACTTTCTGCTGTTCAGCGCTTGCAAGCATTGATCGAAAATTAAATTTTCTGTACTATATAATTATCTTACAAACGGGTATCTGTATTAAAACAGATGCCCGTTTGCTTTGTCACAAAACGTCTAAAATCATCCGCTATCATAAAATTATCTTAAGCTTGATTATAGTATAAAACCTTGTTATATCAACGGTTTGTAAATGATTACAAAAAAAATTGGTTTTCTAATTAATCTTTCACAAGGAAAGGCTTGTATAACGGGAATTATGTGTTATACTTTGTTCATAAAGCTGTAGTAATTAAGTTTTTATTCTAAGGAGGTCCTATTGAAATGGGAACTGCAACAAATGAACTAGAAAAAATGAAAAACACAGAAAAACCTGCATGGAAAGGCTTCAAGGGCGAGCAATGGAAAAATGAAGTCAATACACGCGACTTTATTCAAGCGAACTACACACCTTTTGAAGGTACAGCTGATTTCTTAGCGGAACCAACTGATGCAACGAATGAATTATGGGGCAAGTTGCAACAATTGCAAAAACAAGAACGCGAAAATGGCGGCGTTTTAGATATGGAAACGGATATCGTTTCTGCTGCTAATGCATACGGTGCTGGCTATATTGATGAAGCTTTGAAAGAAAAAGAAGCAATCGTCGGTATTCAAACAGACAAACCATTGAAACGTGCATTCATGCCTTACGGTGGTATTCGGATGGCTGAAGAATCACTTGAAAGTTATGGTTATACACCAAATCCTAAATTTAATGAGATCTTTAATGACTATCATAAAACACATAACCAAGCTGTATTTGATGTATACACACCAGAAATTCGTGCCGCACGTCGGAATAAGATCATCACCGGTCTTCCTGATACGTATGGACGCGGAAGAATCGTGGGCGACTATCGTCGTGTAGCTTTATATGGAATTGATTATTTGATGGAACAAAAATTCAAAGATCATGAAAATTGCGGACACGGTCAATTTACAGATGAAGATATTCGTTTACGCGAAGAAATTACCGATCAATACAGAGCGTTGAAACGCATCAAAGAAATGGCTGCTGCATATGGCTACGATATTTCTCGTCCAGCTGAAAATGCAAAAGAAGCAGTACAATGGACTTACTTCGGTTACCTAGCAGCAATCAAAGAACAAAACGGTGCTGCAATGTCAATTGGCCGTGTGTCTACTTTCTTAGATATTTATATCCAACGTGATATCCAAAACGGTCTATTGACTGAAGATGGCGCACAAGAATTGATTGACCATTTAGTAATGAAATTACGGATGGTTAAATTTGCACGGATCCCTTCATATAATGAATTGTTCTCAGGCGACCCAGTTTGGGCAACATTATCAATCGCTGGTATGGGAATGGACGGACGGACATTAGTAACTAAAAATGACTTCCGCTTCTTGCACACATTAGAAAATATGGGACCTTCACCAGAACCAAACTTGACTGTTTTATATTCTTCTCGTTTACCTGAAGGATTCAAAGCATATGCTGCAAAAATTTCTATCGATACATCATCGATCCAATATGAAAATGACGATGTAATGCGTCCAATCTGGTTAGATGATTATGCAATCTGCTGCTGTGTATCTGCTACACAAACAGGTAAAGAAATGCAATTCTTCGGTGCTCGTGCCAACTTGGCGAAAGCTTTGTTATATGCGATCAACGGTGGGGTTGATGAAAAATCTAAAGTTCAAGTCGGACCTGACTTCCGTCCAATCGATTCAGATGACGCATTAGACTTCGATGCAGTAATGGATAAATACGACGATATGCTTGAATGGTTAGCTGGTATGTATGTGAATACATTGAACGCGATTCATTATATGCATGACAAATATTATTATGAAGCTGCCGAATTAGCGTTGATGGATACAAACTTGAAACGTACATTCGCAACTGGGATTGCTGGTTTCTCTCACGTAGTTGATTCATTAGCTGCAATCAAATATGCTAAAGTATTCCCAATCCGTGACGAAGACGGTATCGTAACTGACTTCAGAACTGAAGGCGAATTCCCTAAATATGGTAACGATGATGCACGTGCGGATGATATTGCTGTATGGTTGTTGAAGACATTCTTAGAAAAACTTGAACACTACCATACTTACCGCGATTCAGAACCAACAACATCAATCTTAACGATCACTTCAAACGTTGTTTACGGTAAAGCAACTGGAACAATGCCTGATGGTCGTAAAGCAGGCGAACCATTATCACCAGGGGCAAACCCATCTTATGGTGCTGAACAAAATGGTTTGTTAGCTTCACTTAACTCATTGACAAAATTACCTTACGAATATGCATTGGATGGTATCTCAAATACTCAAAGCATTAATCCAGATGCATTAGGCCATGATGAAGATGAACGAATTGAAAACTTGACCAATGTTTTAAATGGTTACTTCAACCAAGGCGCACATCATTTAAACGTGAACGTATTCGGCAAAGAAAAATTAATTGATGCAATGGAACACCCAGAAAAAGAAGAATATGCAAACTTCACGATCCGTGTTTCTGGCTATGCTGTTAAATTCATCGATTTGACTCGTGAACAACAAAAAGATGTAATCAGCCGTACATTCCACGCAAAAATGTAGTAACTTACAATAAATAAGATGAGTATGGGCGGATGGACGGAGGTCTATTCGCCTTACTTTTTAAGATATGAATCTTAGAATTAAGAAATTTCTGCAAAAATTTTTACAGATAAAAGAGGGGGACTGTTTATGTCTACTGTGGCTGAACAACCTGTTGTTGGAAATGTCCATTCAATTGAAAGCTTTGGCTCTGTTGACGGACCTGGTGTACGTTTTATCGTCTTTATGCAAGGCTGTCGGATGCGTTGTCAATTTTGTCACAATCCGGATACTTGGAAGATCAACGATCCTAAGGCTAAAAAAAGAACGGCCGAAGATGTTTTGAATGAAGCGTTGAACTATAAAAGTTATTGGGGCAAAAAAGGTGGGATCACGGTCAGCGGCGGTGAACCACTATTACAAATCGACTTTTTGATCGATCTATTTAAACAAGCAAAAGCGTTAGGAGTCGATACGACTTTAGATAGCTGCGGCAATCCATTTACGTTTGAAGAACCATTTTTCTCTAAATTTGAAGAATTAATGAAATATACTGATTTAGTTTTATTTGATATTAAACAAATTGATAACCAAAAACACAAAGAACTGACTGGACAAGGAAATGACAACATCTTAGCAATGGCAAAATATCTTTCAGACATCAATAAACCTGTCTGGATCCGCCATGTATTGGTACCATTTAGAAGTGACTACGACGAATTTTTAATTCGATTAGATAAATTTATTAAGAGCTTGAATAATGTCGATAAAGTTGAAATTTTACCTTATCATACGATGGGGAAATATAAATGGGTAGAGATGGATATGGACTATCCATTAGAAGGAATCGAACCCCCAACTGATGATCGAGTAGAGAATGCTAAAAAATTATTGCATACTGAAGATTATAAAGGCTACTTAGAACGTAAAAAATAAACAAAAAGCTGTGACAAATACTTGTTACAGCTTTTTTCTGTATTTAATATCTGCCGAGAAATTTCTAGCTAAAAATCTTCAGTAAGACAAATCGTTTGTCGTGGTTCAAACTTGGACACGGGTATTGAAATCGTTTTATCCATTTTGATTTCAATTGAGTGGTTAAATCTAATTTTTTATTCAAACAATCGGGTGATAGTTGCTAATTTATCCACAAAAAGGTTGGCATGTTATTGCTCTTTTGCTTTTTTTTGATATGATAAAGAAGAACTTATTTAAAGGAGCGAATCAACTATGGGAAAAGTTTTAATTTTCGGGCATCAAAATCCTGATACGGACGCAATCGGGGCTGCGATCGCCTTTGCCAATCTGCAAAAAGAATTAGGTGTCGACGCAGAAGCAGTCGCACTTGGAACACCAAATGAAGAAACTCAATTTGCTTTGGATCATTTCGGTTTGACAGCTCCGCGAGTGGTAGACAAAATTGCGGCTGAAACAAGTGACGTAATGCTAGTCGATCATAATGAATTTCAACAAAGTGTTGCGGATATTGAAGAATTGAATATTTTAGCAGTTGTCGATCATCATCGAATCGCGAACTTCCAAACAGCGAATCCATTATATTATCGTGCCGAACCAGTCGGTTGTACGTCAACGATCGTCTTGAAACTTTACAAAGAAAACAATATCACTGTACCAGCGAAAATTGCTGGAATGATGCTTTCTGCGATCGTTTCTGATACGTTATTATTCAAATCTCCAACCTGCACCCAAGAAGATATCGCTGCGGCCAACGAATTAGCTCAAATCGCAAGCGTTGACTTGAATAGTTATGGACTAGACTTATTGAAGGCTGGAACAAACTTAGGCGACAAATCTGAAGCAGAATTATTGGATCTAGACGCAAAATCATTTCCAATGGCTGATAAAACCGTTCGAATCGCTCAAGTCAACACCGTCGACCTTGATGAAGTCTTTGCTCGCCAAGATGCTTTGCGTGACGCGATGTTAGCAGAAAACAGCAAAAATGGGTATGATTTGTTCTTGCTATTAGTTACAAATATACTAAATTCTGATTCAGAATTATTAGTAGCTGGTGAACCACGAGCAATGGTGACTGAAGCGTTCGATGTCCAACTAAAAAATGATCGTGCTTTCTTACCAGGAGTCGTATCACGTAAGAAACAAGTTGTTCCTCAATTAACAGCAGCATTTGACAAATAATTTGATCAAACATGAGGCTGTGACCGAAGTGGGCAGCTTCAAAAAATAAGTAGAAATTTCCGACGAACTACTGGAAGACTGTTTGTTTGAAAAGAAAGGGGGGAGTGACAAAAGTCTTGTCACTCCTCTCTTTTTAAGAAGTTTAAAATTGAATATGTTCCAAATAACAGAAAAAGATCAATCGGTTGAGGATTTTGATCACGTTTTAGCTCATGGAATAAAACATGGTGAGCCGTGAATTTTTATGTTAGAAGAATTATTCCTTGATTAAGAAAGGAACCAACTATGCGTCTCTATACAAATAACCAAAAAACAGAACAATTATTAAACCAGCCAGAAATAACCGAACTATTGAGTTATTTTGAACAAATCAAAACACCGGTGATCTTGCGTGAGATCCGAAAGGCATTTCCCGGACAAAAACATTTAGACAAAAATCTAGATTTTTTGATCGATAATGAGATAGTTACGCGCCAAGAACGTCGTTATCAACTTCAACTTGCTGTGGTAAAAAACTATCCGACAACAGCACTGGTTGAAGAGTTCATTCAAGCGATTAGCGGCCAGTATTCAACCGAAGAATTACTCGTTTGGTTAAGTGAAGAATTTTGGTGTATTGAAGCAGCCAAAACAATCGCCCTTGACTTCCCAACGGCTACTTGCAATCGCTTGGAACATGCGGCTTTTCATTTAGTGACGCTCAATCGCGGAGGAGTGTTACCTGAAACACTGCCAAATTATTTTGGAAACATTGAACAGCCGGAATTATTTCCTGACTTAGCGGGTCTTATCGGCGATGTCAATCTTGAGTTTTTCACGAATCAGCTGGGATTGCTGCTTGAACGAATAATCGCGGGGAGGGCTCCGCGGCGCGAGTCGATTTTTTTAACAAGCTTGCTAAACAGTCGAGTAGTCACAAAAGAACCGACCTGGAAATTGACTGTGCCGCTTTTTGAGGAGAGCATCACGCTGGATCAATTGCCGATAATGGATCAGCAGACACGTTTCTTTTTTGTTCGTGAGTTGGCTGAAAAATTATTAGGTGAACAAACAAGTTTTACTTATTTGATAAAAAAGAAGGAATAATTCATGCAGCGAGTCGTTAAAGGGATTATTTTACTGGTGAGTCTATTGTTAGTTTCTGGCGGGATCTATTATGCAAAGATCCGCTATTTTAGTCCAGGTGCTTTGACGAAACAAAAAACGATCCATTATTCAAATGTTCCAACGGTATTCATTCATGGTTACGAAGGAAGTTCTTTTTCGTTTGGTCCGCTTTTACGCAAATTAGAAAAAGAAAATGTTGCTAAGCGTGAGTTGACGATCATCGTTCAAGCTGACGGAACATTGGATGTCGAAGGCAAGCTTGAAAATAATAAAGACAATCCAACAATCATGGTTCTTTTTGCAAAAGATGTAACCGAGGAGATCACTCAGAGTAAATGGATCAATCAGGTGATGCGCTACCTTTTTCAGCAAAAGATCACACAAGTTAATTTAGTCAGTCATTCAATGGGCGGTGTTTCATCATTACGCTATTTACTAGAATACGCTGGAAAACAAACGCCGGCGGTTGAACATTTTGTCGCGATTGCGGCTCCATTTAATGATTTGGAAATCGCGGAAGATACGGAAGAGATCTTTGCTTATGAATTGACGGAAGCTGGACCAGAAGGGGAGACGCCGATTTATCAATATTTTGATCAAGCGATGGATCGCTTGCCGTCACATCTGCAAGTATTGAATGTTGCCGGGGATTTAAAAGATGGCTCAAACAGCGATGGTTCAGTCTCGATTCATAGTGTATTTTCCTTGCGCTTTTTGTTGCAAAAGCACGTTGAGAGCTATCGGGAATTGACCGTCACGAAAAAAAACGGGGGACATTCAAGGATAACTAAAAGTGTTGAATTAGAAAAAGAATTGATTCGGTTTATCTGGAAAAAAACAGCATGAAGCTCTAGGGCTTCGTGCTGTTTTTTTGGCGTCTGTGAACCTTTTTAGTCCAGAAACCGCCGGAAATATATTTTGGTTCATAAGAAATAATAAAAGCCCGTTCTTCAACTTCTTTGATTAAGGCGTATAAAACCCGTTCTGTTTTACGCGGGGATAAAATTTCTAACACCATACGTTCACCTTCTAGCCCTTCGCCGAAAGATTGCGTGACACCATAACCATTCTTGCGTAAAACACGTGGCAGGCTAGCTTCTTGATCAGTATTTGTCGGCAAGATGACCGTGACCATGATATAGCCAAGTGCTAACTTGTCCTCGATTTTGATCCCGACACTGATGCCGATGGCGTAGCCTAAGGCATAAGTCAGCAAGTTGATCGGATTATCTAAGCGATCCAACACAAGTGAAAGACCAAGGATATAGATGGTGATCTCGACCATGCTCATCAAGGGTGCTAAAATCCGGTAACCTTTCATCGTCAGCATAAAACGAAGGGTATTCAATGTGACATATGCAAAATTAATAAAAAAGATCATCACCAACATTTTGATATCGATCATTGTATGACCTCCCATTCATGTGTTTTTTATTGTGTCGGCCAATTGACTTATCTTCTATCTATCAGCCTAACGATTTTTTTGCTAAAAGGCAAATAGAAGGAAGTGGAGACTATAAATAATATCCGCTATTTATAAATCTTAATTGTCAAATTAAGTTAGACAAATCATCAATACTTACGTAACTCAAAAATACTTCCAAAGGTGTTCGATAAT